>NAUB01000019.1 GCA_003676145.1 gamma proteobacterium symbiont of Stewartia floridana
GCTTTTTCAGGCGCAACCCGGAGGGCTGGGTCTGTTTTTGCGCCCAGCGGCGTTATCATTCGCTCATGTAGAATGACTACACGACGCTCATTCTGCCTCGCTGGACACAAAAACAGACCCAGCAGGGCGTATTGGATTAGTGTTAACAGGCCCTAGAAAACCAACCTCCTGATCCACCGATAAGATCGACTCTGTACAAGGCGAGCAACCGTGGGAAACACACTTCAAGAACAACTCCTGAAAGCTGGATTGGTTGACAAAAACAAGGCCAACAAAGCCAGTAAAGAGCTTCGCAAACAATCACGTCAACAGCGAAACAAGAAAGAGACAACCCAACCCACTGCACAACAGTTGAAACAGCAGGAGAAAGCCGCCAAGGACCGGGAACTCAATCTACGTCGTGAAGAGGCTCGCAAACAGCGGGAAATTGCCGGCCAGATCAAACAGCTGGTCGAAGCCCATCGCCACCCTCGCAGCAATGACGAAGAGGACAAACCCTTCTATTTCGACAATAAGGGTAAAGTCAAACAGATGTATGTTTCAGCGGAGACACACAAGCTGATCATCTCCAAAAAACTCGTGATTGTGAATTGCAATGGGGTATTCGAGTTGGTTCCGGGGGAAATCGCCGAAAAAATCCGTCAGCGTAATCCCAGTCTGGTTATCGACCTGGCGGAGGATAAACCCACCTCGGAGGATGACCCATACGCTGAGTTTCAGGTACCTGATGATTTAATGTGGTAAATCCTTTCACCCCAGGGCAATGATAAAGGATCCCGGCAGTAATCGAGGTTTAAATAGAGAGTCTGCTGGGTGAGCTTTGAGCCAAACCGCTAACCTGATGATTGAATTTTTAATCTGAGGATTCAGATGTTTTACCAGGGGTTCCGTGAGAAACAGGAATACCCATTTTCTGCAACAGTTCGCTCTCTCCTGTCGCGATGAACTGCTTTAACTCTTTCCTCGCTTCCTCTTCTGCGATATCCATTTCAACCAATTGCCCCAATAGATCATCAAACAACTGCCTTCTTCGCAAGCCATTATCTGACGTGTCCCGGCGATCAGAAAAAAACTCCATCAATGTAGAGCCACAAATACAGTTCCGATACAACTCGACGATCGGCTCATCCCCTTCTTCAGGGCAACCGATATTTTCCATCAGCCCGCTGCGCCCCTCCAACTGCTGAGTTTCTGAGATGAAGGTTTTTAGGTCGGGGTACTCCCTACCGCAATTGCTACAGACCCTGGGGAATGCGGTCTCCGACAACTCCCGAAGCCCTTCGAGTAATGCATCGTAATTCATTGTTCTTGGTGGTTAGCGATGGTTATTACCTTATTATAGTTTGATATCAGCGCTTTCAGGCGCGCACCGATATTTTTCTATATCTGGCAATCTTTCAGCCTCATCAGCGATCGAGGATAATGGCAGTAGAGGGCGCTTGTATGAAAACATCCCTATTCGGTGTTGCCTGAGGAGATTTTAACAAGAACTCCCTGCTCGCCGTCAGCCACTGAAAATCCGTCGCAGATCAACATTCCGGGAACTGCAGCCAACTCTCCATCGATATAGATCAAGGGGATTTGATCCCGTACCCAAGGCGGCACACCACGCTCCTGGAAAAGCTTTTTCAGGGTTTTGTGATGACCACGACCGGCCGGAATACAGCGCTCACCTCCCTGACGGAAGCGCACTTCAATCTCCCCCTGCTGCCAACGCGCTCTATTCAGACCTGATGAACCATTTGTCGCAACCAGCGTTCCCAGCCCAGCCGGCAGCTCCAGTTTCTGTTTGTCCTGCCAGATGATGCGCTCCGGCAGGGGTTCCACAGACCGGCTCTCACTGAGGATCAGTTCATCCCGATAGCGGCGGATCTCCCAACCGCCCCAGGCAATCAACGGCTTTGCATCCTCGCGCCCGTGAATCGACTCTTTCTCAATCCGCATCAACTTCTTTGAGTTGGGCATTGGCGCCCCATTGAGATCGATCCAGTAGCGCAACAGATGTCTGATCCGCACCGAAGACATCTCCCTCAACAACGCCACTGAGAGGCTACCGGTGAGGGCGTTTTGCACCCGCTCCAGCTCCACAGCCATCTCTTCTCGAGCCAGGGTTGACATCTCACCACTGAAGCGGGCGGATCGGGCCAGGGTCAACGATGCCGACGGCCAACGGGAGTGCAGCAGAGGCATCACACTGTGGCGGATAAAGTTGCGGTCAAATCGCTGATCCTGATTGGATGGATCCTCCTGCCAGACCAGCCCCTTCTCTTCTGCATAGGCCTCGATCGACCGCCTGGATTCCTGCAACAGGGGCCTCGCCAACCAGCCTGGAGAGAATTCGCTGAGCAGAGGCATCGCCGCCAGACCGGCCGGGCCACTTCCTCTCAGCAGCTGCAACAACAGGGTTTCAGCCTGGTCATCCTGGTGCTGAGCGGTAAGTAACAGGTCACCCGGTGAGAGCTGTTGGGCCAACGCCTTATAGCGGGCTTCGCGGGCCACCGCCTCCAGGCTGTCACCCTTATCCGGAAGCAGATCCAGCTGCAGGGAGATCAGGGGGATGCGATAGCCGGCACAAACCGCTTCGCAGTGCTGCTGCCAGGCATCCGCACCGGCCTGCAAACCGTGGTGGACATGAATCGCTCGCAGTGGATAGGCAAGCTGAGGAGCAAGTTCATGCAATAAATGGAGCAACACGCAGGAGTCGAGACCGCCACTGAATGCCAGGTAACAACAGCCTGCCTGTGGCAGGCTGTCGAGCGTCTGTTTCAATTGGTCTGGTGAGAGGGACACGGGAGATCCCTGGGAATTACTCCCCGGAGAACTGGCCGTACTGCATCAATCGCTGATAGCGGGTATCGAGCAGTTTGTCGATGGCCATACTGGTGATGTTGTCGATGCCTTCGAGCAGCGCGTGCTTGAGATTTTTTGCCATGGTTTCGATATCCCTGTGGGCTCCACCAAGAGGCTCGGCAACGATTTCATCGATCAATCCCAGCTCTTTCAGGCGATCGGAGGTGATCCCCATGGCTTCCGCAGCCAATGGCGCCTTTTCCGCGCTCTTCCAGAGAATCGAAGCACAACCTTCGGGTGAAATCACGGAGTAGGTACTGTACTCCAGCATCAGGATACGGTCACCGACACCGATCGCCAGAGCGCCACCGGAACCGCCTTCACCAATCACCGTGCAGATAATCGGCGTTCTCAGCCCGGACATCACCTTGAGATTGCGTGCGATTGCTTCACTCTGGCCACGCTCCTCCGCACCGACGCCCGGATAGGCTCCCGGTGTATCGATGAAGGTCATGATCGGCAGCTTGAAGCGCTCCGCCAGCTCCATCAGACGCAGCGCCTTGCGATAGCCCTCAGGGCGAGGCATGCCGAAATTCCGATACAGCTTGTCCTTGGTGTCACGCCCCTTCTGATGGCCAATCACCATCACCGGACGCCCCTCCAGACGGGCCATGCCACCGACGATGGCATGGTCGTCAGCGAAAGCCCGGTCACCATGCAGCTCATGGAATTCATCAAAGATCCGATCGATATAATCGAGCACATAGGGCCGTTGCGGATGTCGTGAAAGCTGGGAGATATCCCATGGCTTAAGGCTGGAGAAGATCGACTCTGTCAGCGACTGGCATTTGGTTTCCAGCCGGGTGATCTCATCCTGGATATTGATTTCATTATCGCTGCCCACCAGACGAAGCTCTTCAATCTTCGCCTCGAGTTCTGCGATCGGTTGTTCGAATTCTAGAAAGTTCAGGTCCATGACGGCAAATATACCGGAAAACAGCCCTTTGGGACAGTCCGGTCTGAAGGCTCATACAGTTTGGAGTTGCAGAAAAAAAGCCTGTGAAGTTATCAGCTTAGGTTAATCGTTACTGGGTTCAGGCTGAGATCAGCCAATCCCACAGCTGCCGCCGGGACATCCGCCACCTGCAGCACAGGGAGGAACCGGATCACCACCGACTCCGCCGGTGATCACATTCCCTCCGGTGGCAAGACGTTTCACCGGGCTTTCAGCCGGGGTATCCCCCGCTTCAATACCTGCCTTGCTGCAGAGTTCTCCCCAATTCTTAATCTCTTCACTCATTCGGTGGCTGACCTCAACCACCCGGCCATTGGCTTCACATCTGTAATCATATGTCGGCATCTTATACTCCTGAAAACTTCACTATGGACCCATTCGACTGCTCACACCGAAGGGCCGGAGAGATCAATCGACCCCGCCTGCCGACTGCCGCAGGCGGGCATGCAGCACTCCACGGAATTCAGCGGCCACGCTGCCGTCGCTGCCTACGATGGATAGCGCCTTGAGGCGTGCCCTGCCTTTCTGTTGCAGATCGTCTAGAAAGCGGTCGAAGGTCTCTCTGTCTATGTTGCAGTGGGCAACGATATCACCGATTACCGGCAGACGGTAATCTATCTCAGCTCTGGCCATCACCAATTCCGCCCCCTTGGGCAGGCGGGATTGAACCAGTCCCCAGGCAGACAGCGCGGCGATCGCATACAGAGACCCTGCAAATGCGGTGCCGTGTACGTTGTGGTTCTGCTCGCCACCACCAACAACCGTGATCCCACTCAGCGTAAGGGAACGCACACGAAACGCCATCTGTGCTGCGATCGGAATCCCTTCGCGGATGCGTTGTTCCAGTTGGCTGCTATTCATTTGAACTAGGGCCTGTTAACACTCGCTTTGTAGGTTTCGCGCAACTCTGCCTTCTGCACCTTGCCCATGGTGTTGCGCGGTAGCTCATCGACAAAAATGACCAGCTTGGGCTGTTTGAAGCGGGCCAGCCTCCCTTGCAGAGGTTCAATGATCTGCTGTTCTCCGAGCTGACGACTGCCATCCTTGACCACGATGGCCGCCGCAACCTCACCGAAATCCTCATGGGGCAGACCGATCACAGCAGACTCCCCTACTCCCGGGATGGCATCGATTTCCGCTTCAATCTCTTTCGGGTAGATATTGTAACCTCCGGAGATGATCAGATCCCTGGCACGACCGACGATGGATATACGGCCTGTCTGGTCCATCACCGCATTATCGCCGGATATGAACCATCCTCCCTGACGAAACTCCCTGGCCGTCTTTTCCGGCATCTGCCAATAACCCTTGAAAACATTTGGCCCTTTTAACTCCAAAACGCCAGTTTCACCCCGTGGCAGTTCATTTCCATGGTTGTCGGCAATGCGTACTGAGACTCCGGGCAGTGGATAGCCCACCGTACCAGCCAGGCGATCGCCCTGATAGGGATTGGAGGCAATCATACCCGCCTCGGTCATGCCGTAGCGTTCCAGAATTCGAAATCCGGTCCGCTGTTCAAACTGACGATGGGTCTCCGCCAGCAAGGGTGCGGAACCGGATATGAACAGCCGCATCTTCGCGCATAGCTGATCCGTCAATCTGGCGTCATTCAGGAGCCTTGTATAGAAGGTCGGCACACCCATCATGACGGTGCAGTCAGGCAGACAATCGATGATCTGATCCGGATTGAACCTGGCAAGAAAGTGTACCGTGGATTGACCCAACAGGGCGCAATGCAACGCAACGAACAAGCCATGCACATGAAACACCGGCAGTGCATGCAACAATACATCCTGCCTATCCTGCCATTGCCAATAGCGGTGAAGCACCTGCGCATTCGAGGACAGATTGTGATGGCTCAGCATGGCACCTTTGGAGCGACCGGTAGTACCAGAGGTATAGAGAATTGCCGCCAGATCATCGGCCTCGCGTTCCACCACTGGCACCTCAGGTGACAAACGCTCTACGTCAATCAACAGATCCCCATCGCCTTCACTCCCCAGGGTTCTGGTGTGAGGCACATTGCCCGCCTTCGAACGGGCCACCAAGTTCTCCCGCTCTCCCGGCTGACAGATAAACAGTTGCGGTTTTGCATCTTCGATAAAATAACTGACCTCGGCTGGGGTATAGGCTGTATTGAGCGGGATGTAGATGGCACCGACCCGCAGACAGGCCAGATAGACGAGCACCGACTCAGGCGATTTCGCCACCTGCACCATCACCCGATCGCCAGGCCCGACATTGAGCTGCTGCAGTCTTGCAGCCACAAGACCGCTCATTCGATGCAACTCTGAAAACAGCAGCGGCAGGCGCCCCGGAGTAATCAGAAAGGGCTGCTCTGCCGCCTTTTCAAAGCGATCACCAACAAGTCGGAGGTAGAGATTATGGTTGGTCATGAAGTAGTGATTAATATTTCAAGTAGTTTGTTCGGTCTTGTATCCGTTTTGGGTTATGTTCCAACACTCAAGGTCGTTAAGCTGTAAACCAGGCGAAGACACAGTCTAAAGACTATTGTCTGCGGTGTAGTAGATCATCGCATATTACACACAATGTGGTAGACCCTAACCATCGATTAAATATTTCTAAACTGTTTTTAATATTTTTTATATCGATTTGAAGAGTTATTAATATTACAGCGTAATTTTTTAGTCACTCCAAATGCTTAAAAATAATTGACAATCGGGCTAATTGAATAGTGAAATGACATACAATTGATATTGCAATTATCGTGTTCAGGTGACTTTTTATACTCTTGCTTGTCACCGAACCTGTGGACGACAGACAAGCGTCGATTGAAATTCCATATCTTGTGAAAAATTGCGTGTACGGAGACCGCAGACATTAAGGGAGAACGAGAAGGATCTTCTATTGGATCAAGTAAGCATGCAGTATTCCGTAAGTTACTCACCAACCACACTGATACAGAGTGCCTGTATAAGACAAACTGGAAATCACTGTTGCTTTGGGAAAACCCGGCTGTCTGCAAACTCTCAACACCACTTCCTCTTATCTCGTCAACCACACCCGGACAGGCGGGAACGCTGTATCATGCATACAGCCCCACAAAGCGTCGCGTACTCTCCCATAGCCGGAAGATCATCGACCACAACATCCATGCTCTGCGCATTAAAATCACGTTTCAACTAAAGCGAATCGCTTGATATGGATTTCATCTACACATAAGGGAGCGCAACATGGTTGACGGCGGCATTCTTGATCATCGACAATTCATCAAGGCTCTGGTCACCCTATGCAGAGAGAGATCCAGCGGCACGGTGTTCTATAATCTCAGCAGCGGCCTATCCGCACGTATTGTCATGAATCGTGGTGAAATCAGCTGGCTGGCCTTTGGTGAACATCGGGGCTCCGAGGCCATCGAGGAGATTCGTCTGATCGACAGTGGCAGGATGAGTTTCAATCCTTCACTCAAACTGACCATAGGCAAACAGACGCTCCCAACCACACCCGAAATCCTGAAACTGATCAACACGCGGAGCCCTGAACGGAAAGGCCGGTCTAAAGGCCCTAGTCACAAGCCAATAAACTCAAAACCCATTAACAACCAGCCTCCCGTGGACAGAGTATTCAATAAAAATGAGGTATGTGAAATTGTTGTCAGGGAATCGATCGAGTTCGTAGGCCCGATTGCCAGAATCGTCTGCGATGAATATATGAAATCCCAACCGACACAAATCAGCCTCAACAGTGTACATAAACTAATCGATACTATGGTGCTGGATATCGATGACGACGCGAAGGGCCATCTGTTCAAGGGTCGTGTCAACGAGTTATTGCAACTGGATTGATTCGGCAATTGGTCCTGCCTGATAAACCGGGAAACCTCCACGCCGCTTGTTCAAACTTCATCTGATCAATATGGCCATTGATGCAGATGTGCATATTTCACACATTCAACTGGCAATAGTTACTCATCTCAAACTACAGCCAGGTGTAATCTCTCGGTCACCCATGTAGTTTTTGCTGACGGTTTTCCATTTCTTCATCTCAGGGAGAGTCAGAATGAAAGCTCGCTGCATAATTTTGTTCCCCATCGTGATCAGTCTGGTCATAATCTCAAACTGCCAGGCGGTCTCCGCAGAATTCGACCCCGATGACTGGCAGATGCGACGACTCATGTCGCCTTCCGAGAGTGAAGCTCAAGCGGAGTCTGCCGGACAGGTGATGATCTACGATGGATTGACCGACAAACAGATCTCCTCTGCACTGGATCAGCATTTCAATCGAATTGAAGCAATGATGTTCACCAGTGTGATCATCACCGACAGTGCGGGCCTACCGAAACAGGACCCCCTGACAGGTGAAATTCTCATCGAACAGGATGGGTGTGACTGAAACAATCCAGCCTTTGAAAAAATAATCCACGGATGGTATCCGGCTGGACGGAATTCGCGTTACCGGTGGGATCGGACAACAACCCCTCTCGCCAGACTAGCTGTCTGCCCGATAGAGTAGCTCCAGATAGTTTCTGCACTGGATCAGCTGCTCGGATGCAAGCTTTGGTTCATTCATCACTTTGGAGAGCACAAATGCCCCTTCAAAGGTGGTCAGCAGATGATCGGCAACTTGTGTATGGGTAACCGGAAGCTGAGGCGTATAGAGTTGATTGACCGCTTCAAGTTTACGACTTAATTGATCCCGCCAGAAGTGCATCATCCCTTCGATTCTGCCCATCACATCTTTTGAGATGGCGCCACTCTGATAACAGTAGGCCGCATACAGGCAACCGGGAAACGGATCCTCGAGCTGTTCTGTCATTTCGATAAACAGGCCGATGAAGATCAACAGCTGCTGCAGCGGATCCCGGGCCAACTGTTCAGCCTTTGCCATATAGTCATGAAAGTGGTGCTGATCCTGATCCGCATAGCGTTCGATCAGGGCTGCAGCCAGATCGTGTTTGGTTTTGAAATGGTAGAAAAAGGTCCCCTTGGTCACCCCAGCCTCATCAATGACTTTGTCTACCGAGGTACCGGTGAGCCCAACATTCAGCACCATCTGTTGGGCGACATCCATGATCTTGTTGCGGGTAATCGTACCGTCACGGGGCATAGTTGGCTCCAAATGAAAAAAGGTTTTCCCGGTTTTTATCTGTTGATTTTATACCACCAGTCAGAAACCCGGCCCAATTGTTGTTCAGACGCCTGGTATCCTATCAGCAAAATCAAATTTTTTCTTTTTTATTCATATAGATAAAGCAATCTAATTTTATTTTCATTGCTGTATTGTCTGCTTAAAATCCTTTCACCTAGGCTAGGGTTACCGCACACAGAATTCGAACCAACGGAGGAATCAAGAAATGTGTAATGCCTGTATACCCATGCCCACCCAGGGCAAAAGCGTCGAGGCCTTTGCCGACCAACTGATGGATATGCTTAACCAGGGGGCGCTCTCCCTGATGGTTTCGATCGGTCATCGCACCGGCCTGTTCGATGCCTTGGCAGAACTCCCAGCGACCACACTCTCCCACATTGCTGACCATACCGGTCTCAATCAGCGCTATGTCAAAGAGTGGCTGGCCACCATGGTCTCGGGAGGCATCCTGGATTACGATCCGCAGCAACAGCACTACAGCCTGCCTGACAGCCATGCCGCCCTGCTGACCCGCACCGCCTCGCCCGACAATATGGCGGTTTTCGCCCAGTACATCGGCTTGA
This sequence comes from gamma proteobacterium symbiont of Stewartia floridana, assembly GCA_003676145.1. GTDB lineage: Bacteria > Pseudomonadota > Gammaproteobacteria > Chromatiales > Chromatiaceae > Thiodiazotropha > Thiodiazotropha taylori. The sequence continues at coordinate 9,478 of NAUB01000019.1, forward strand.
TGGGACAGGTCGAGGATAAGGTGATCGACTGTTTTCGCCTCGGTGGCGGAGTTGGTTATGAACACTACCCACGCTTTCATGAAGTGATGGCTGACGACAGTGGACAGACGGTCTTGGCGGCTCTGGACGAACATATCCTGCCGTTGATCGATCCACTGATCCCATCACTCGAATCGGGTATCCAGGTTCTGGATATCGGCTGTGGCCGTGGCCGTGCGCTGTGCCATCTCGCCGCCCGCTTTCCCAACAGCCGGTTTGTCGGTTATGAGCTTTCAGACGAGGCGCTTGATTATGCCCGTAATGCCGCCAGACAGATGGGTCTGGACAACCTGCGATTCGAGCAGCGGGATCTGAGCGGATTCGAAGAGAGAGCGGAGATGGATGAGTTTGATCTGGTGACCGCCTTCGATGCGATTCACGATCAGACCACACCGCAAAGTGTGCTCAATGGCATACATAAAACCTTGAAGCCAGGCGGCACCTTTCTGATGCAGGATATCAGGGCTTCGAGCCATCTGGAGAAAAACCTCGACCATCCCATCGGTCCCTTGCTCTATACCCTCTCCACCATGCACTGCATGACCGTCTCCCTGGCCAATGGCGGGGCAGGGTTGGGCACCATGTGGGGCGAAGAGCAGGCGTTGGAGATGTTGAGCATTGCCGGCTTTGACTCGGTCACCGTGCATCAGCTCGAGCACGACATCCAGAACAACTTCTATGTGATGAGCAAAGCCTGAGCTGTCAAAAGGCTTGAATCTGCTCAGCCACCGCTGGCCGGTCTTTGTCGATTGGCTGCCGGTGGCTGCTGTTTGGCAAAGGCGGCCTGACCGGTGGAATTCCGATAGCCCACACTGACCGAGCCAGCCCCGAAGAGCTGCTCCAGGCGCTTCAACAGTTCATCCGTTGGATTGACCCGCCAATCCTTACCCAATTGGATATCGCCGCTGGCCTCTGCATTCCGATAGTGGAGTCTCACCCCGGTGGTTCCACCCAGGTAGGGTGTGAGGGTCTGCTGCAGACTGTCACACAGCTGTGCCGGTTCCGTTTGAGCGGTCCGCATATGAATGTTCAGCAGTCGGGCGTAGTGGGATCTGGCCTGCTCTATGGTCAGCAGATTATCGGCACGGATGCTCAGACCGCCACGAAACTCGTCGTAGTTGAGCAACCCTGAAACCACCAGAATCTTGTCCGCGGAGATCAGATCCCGATGCTGCTCGTAGTTCTCATTGAACAGAGTGCACTCGATGCGTCCGCTGCGATCATCCAGCAGCAGGGTGCCCATACGGCCACGCTGGGTCTGACGATGGGAAGCGGTAACCACCAGACCGCTGACAACCACCGGAACGCCCCGGCGACGCTGCCCACCGGCAGGTGCACCATCGAGGCTCAGATCGCCGATACGGCTGCTGCAGATAGAGTCCAGCTCTGCCAGATAGCGATCGATGGGATGGCCGGTGAGATAGAGCCCGAGAGTCTCCTTCTCACCCTGCAGACGCTGCTCCTCCTCCCACTCTTCCACATCCTTGGGAATCACCTGGGTATGGCTCGCCTCCGCCGGTTGCGGCTCCCCCATACCGAACAGGTCATTCTGTCCGACCGCTTCCATGGCGTGGTGTTGCTCCGCCAGTTTCAGCGCCAGGGGCAGTTGCAACATCAGGGTCGCCCGGTTGGCTCCGAGACCATCCAGGGCACCGGCCCGGATCAGTGACTCGAGCACCCGTCGGTTGACCTTGCGCAGATCGATGCGCCGGCAGAACTCAAAGATATCTTCGAATACCCCATGACTCTCCCGCTCATGAATCACCGATTCGATGGCCGACTCACCGACCCCTTTGATCGCACCCAGACCATACACCACGGTCTGTTCATCGATCGCGGTAAACTTGTAGTGGGAGAGATTGACCTGAGGTGCTTCCACCTTCAGTTTCATGCGACGGCACTCTTCGATCAGCGGCACCACCTTATCGGTATTGTCCATATCCGCCGAACAGACCGCCGCCATGAAGGCAGCCGGATAGTGGGCTTTCAGCCACATGGTCTGATAGGAGACCAGGGCATAGGCCGCTGAGTGGGATTTATTGAAACCGTATCCGGCAAACTTCTCCATCAAATCGAAGATGTAGGTGGCGGTCTCCTCTTCAACACCCCGCTCCACCGCGCCTTTGCGAAAAATCTCACCCTGCTTGGCCATCTCCTCGGGTTTCTTTTTACCCATCGCCCGTCGCAACAGATCGGCGCCACCCAGCGAGTAGCCGGCCAGCACCTGGGCGATCTGCATGACCTGCTCCTGGTAGAGGATAACGCCATAGGTGGGCTTAAGAATCGGTTCCAGATCCGGATGGGGGTAGGCGACTTCAGCGCGACCGTGTTTCCGATTGATGAAATCATCCACCATGCCCGACTGCAGCGGCCCGGGACGGAACAGAGCAACCAGCGCGGTGATATCGTCGAAGCAGTCGGGTTGCAGCTTTTTGATCAACTCCTTCATACCGCGGGATTCAAGCTGGAATACCGCCGTGGTCTCAGCGCTTTTCAGCAATCTGAAGGAGCCTTCGTCATCCATGGGGATATGGTTGATGTCGAGCGGTTCAAGATTCTGTTTCAGGCGATCTGCATTGACCGCCTTCAGCGCCCAATCGACAATGGTCAGGGTACGCAGGCCGAGAAAGTCGAATTTGACCAGCCCCACCTTCTCCACATCATCCTTATCGAACTGGGTAACCAGCCCCTCCCCATTGGCTTCGCAGTAGAGCGGGGTGAAGTCGGTAAGCAGTCCAGGCGAGATCACCACACCACCGGCGTGTTTGCCCGCGTTGCGTGCGCAACCCTCCAGCTTTTTCGCCATATCGATGAGTTCACCCACCTCCTCATCGGTCTGGTAGGACTGCTTGAGATCATCACTCTCGTTGAGTGCCTTATCCAGGGTCATGCCGATCTCGAAGGGGATCATCTTCGCCACCCGGTCGGTAAAACCGTAGGGATGACCGAGCACACGCCCCACATCTCGCACCACAGCCTTGGCTGCCATGGAGCCGTAAGTGATGATCTGTGAAACCGAGTCCCGTCCGTAGCGATGCGCCACGTAGTCGATCACCTGGTCCCGCTTGTCCATGCAGAAATCCACATCGAAGTCGGGCATCGAAACACGCTCGGGATTGAGAAAGCGCTCGAACAGCAGCTCATGCTCGATTGGATCGAGATCGGTAATCTTGAGTGCGTAGGCAACCAGGGAGCCGGCACCTGAACCACGCCCCGGACCGACAGGAATATCGTTGTCCTTGGCCCACTGGATAAAGTCGGCAACGATCAGAAAGTAGCCCGGAAAACCCATCGAGTTGATGACATCGAGCTCCACCTGCAGACGCTCGTCATAGACCTTGCGCTGCTCGGCAAACTCAGCCGACCCGGCATCAAAGAGTTGATTCAAGCGCCAATCAAGACCTTTGCGCGACTCCGCCTCGAGAAACTCCGCAATGGTCATGCCTTGCGGAATCGGGAAGTCGGGCAGAAAGTTCTTGCCCAGAGTCAGCTCAATGGTACAGCGCTTGGCGATCTCCACGCTGTTTTGCAACGCCTCGGGAATATCGGAGAACAGCGCCTCCATCTCCTCCGGGCTGCGCAGATACTGCTGATCGCTATAGTTTTTCGGCCGCCTCGGATCGTCGATGGTACGGCCTTCATGAATACAGACCCGCACTTCATGGGCATCGAAGTCACTCTGCTGGAGAAAGTGGGTGTCGTTGGTCGCCACCACCGGCACACCGTATTCAGTTGCCAGCGCCACACTCTGATGCAGGCAGCGCTCCTCATCCGCACGTCCGGTGCGATGCAGCTCAAGATAGTAGCGGTCACCAAACAGCTCAAGCCAACCCTTCAGCAGCTGTTGCGCCTGTGCGGTGTTCTCCGACAGCAGTGCCCGCCCCACATCGCCGTACCGACCGGCGGAGAGCGCAATCAGGCCCTCCGTACTGCCCACCAGCCACTCCCGTTCCATCAGTGGCCGCCCCAGGTGCTGGCCTTCCCGATAGCTGCGGGATACCAATCGGGTCAGATTCTTGTAACCCACCTGATTCTGCACCAGCAGCACCAGCCGGAAGGGGGTGTTCACATCGTCCGGATTGCGGATCCAGGCATCCACGCCAGCGATCGGCTTGACCCCGGCAGCCAGGGCCGCCTGGTAGAAACGCACCAGGGCAAACAGATTGGATTGATCGGTCAGGGCCACCGCCGGCATCCCCTGCTCCGCCACTTGCTTGACCAGAGGTTTGACTCTGACCAGGCCGTCAACCAATGAATACTCCGAATGGACCCGAAGATGTACAAAATTAACTGTCATGTCACCCCAGTGACCTGTTGATGTGGCGGAGAAGCGGTGACTAGCCCGAGTTGGACCTCACGACTCATGGAAAATCAGGTTGTTTTTTTCTGCCTGCAAGCCCGGCTATTGTAACCCGAATCGAGCTCAAAATATGAGTCCGGACTATCGAATGGTGAGCTGATCGCTCCGGCAGATTGGCACGATCGCCGCTGCCATCTGGCTGCCCATCCAGCGTAACATAAAGAATATTTTCCAATAAATACAGTTAGTTGATAACTCAATCATGATGCAGACACGGCCCGGTTCTTGCCCTGCTGTTTCGCATTGTAGAGGGCGCTGTCTGCTTTTTGAATCAGTTCACTGAGACTCTCCTGGCCATCCCACATGGCTGCGCCGACACTGGCAGTGACTTGCCGTCCATCGAGCTCATCCAATCCCAGGCTGGCAATGGACTCGACCAACCGCTGCGCGATGCCAAAAGCATCGTGCAAACCGGTCTCCGGCAGGGCAACAATGAACTCTTCGCCACCATAACGCCCTGCAAAATCACTACTGCGTACCAGCCGCTCGATGATCGCAGCAACCTGCTGGAGAACCGCATCACCGGCCAGGTGGCCGAAACTGTCATTGATGAGCTTGAAATTGTCGAGATCACACATCAACAAACTGAGTTGGGCATGGGATCGTTTGGCTCGACCCATCTCCTGCTGCAGACGCTCGTTGAAACAGCGATGATTGTAGAGCGCGGTCAAGCTGTCCCTTTCTGAGCGATTCTTGTAAAACTCTTTCAGACGATGAATCTCATCCGTCTGCTGATCGATCAGTGAATGCACTCTTCTGGATCCATAAACGACCACCAGATAGAGCAGTATCTCGATCACAGCGAAGCCAACCACGGCATAGACCAGATTTAGCTTCAGTTGCTGCCTGTTTGCCATCACGGACTCTGTAACATCCATCAACATCACCACCATACCGACCTGTTTTGTCTCGCCAGCGGCTTGAGACTGGTAGTCATGCAGCGGAAAATGTGTGATGCCATAGAAGCGATCTCCATGGCTTTGCGTAAAGGTGCGCAATTGATGCTTATAGGGTTCCAGCTCTTCGCAATTGGCCAACACTTCGGAGACTAACGGATTTGAAATCGCTTCAACATAACAGGACGACTCTTCGGACAGCTTTACGATCTGTTTGCTGATCGATTCCGGCCACATCGCAGAGTGGACCTTCTCCTGATTCAGCAGCACCATCATCTCAACACCGGTTTGTTGATTGATCTTATCCAGTACGGTTTGATAGGAAGAACCTACTTCAAGCACCCCGATCAACTCAGCATCATCCGGCCCGGCCGTTGACCAGACCGGCGTGACCCCTCGCAAACCGGCATATATGCGGCCGATCTCAAAACCGACCTTTGCCTGTTTATCCTGAAAACTATCGACAATGATGTGGCGAACGTCATCCATTCGGTCGCCAAATTTGTTCGGCTTGTGTACTCGAAGGAAACTGAGCGATCCGGGACCAAGATGAAAATGGAGCTGTCTGGCACCGTACTCCTCCATCAGTGGCGACCAGCTGGGTATCAGCGACTGATAGAGCTGCTCTCTGACATCAGCTGCCGATGCTCCACCAGCCCCGCCACCCTCGTGGGTTACCGCCTGTTTACCCGCAAGAAACAGCTGCTGAACATTTTTCTGACTGGCGATATAGGTTGAGATTTGCAACATATTCTCATACACAAGCTCCAGCGTAAGCTGATACGAATGTCTGAGACTCCTGCCATTGGCATCCAGGGTCAGATTCAGGGCGTGCCGGCTGGCGTAGTAGTTGATGCCGACAAAGATCAGATCGCTGAGCAGGATCAGCAGTGTCAGGATGAGGAATATTTTTCTACTGTTCAATTAACCCATCCAAGTGATCAACCACCCTAAGAAACCTCGTTAGAGCAAGGCCATATAGCATGACCGGAGATAGCAACTTTGAAGCGATGTGAATCGTCAAGGATAGATCGACAACTGTAGAACTTCTACAACTATCAAGCTGTTTGCTGATTGAAATCAACGCCCTCAACGAGCTTGTACCCCATCCGCAGACTATTAACGAGACAACTCAGCATGTTGTTGCCTGGGCCAGATTCAATCCCAGACAATCATACAATTTGCGACTCCCATTTGCGTTCATTCGCGTTCATTCGCGGACTATAATGCGGCACCCAGGATTGACAGCGATCAGCGTCAAGCAGCGGCCATTTGATCACCCTTCCAACAGACGTTTTACCGGTCCGAAGGAGCGACGGTGGATAGGCGTTATACCCAACGCCTGCAAGCCCTGAAGGTGTTGCCTGGTGGGATAGCCCTTGTGCCTGGCCAATCCATAACCGGGATACTTCAGATCCAGCTCAACCATCTCCCGATCCCTCGCGACCTTGGCAATGATCGATGCCGCGCTGATCGCTTCAACACGACTGTCACCACCGATCACCGCTTCGGCACTGCAACTCAGCTGAGGCAGGTGCTTGCCGTCCACCAACGCATGGCCGGGAACATCCGCCAACCCCTCAACCGCCCGCTTCATCGCCAACAGACTGGCTTGCAGAATGTTGATACGATCGATCTCTTCCACCTCCGCACGCCCGAGAGACCAGCTGTAGGCCCTTTCACGGATGATCAGATCGAGGGCCTCACGGCGCTTTTCGCTCAGCTTCTTCGAGTCGGCAAGCCCCTCTATCGGTTGTTCAGGGTGGAGTATGACGGCAGCCGCCACGACCGGTCCGGCCAGCGGCCCCCGACCGACTTCATCAACCCCGGCAATCAACTGGGCAATAGGTAGTTTCTGTTTGGCTTTCATAGGAGCGGGCTGTATCAAAAAGATTTATTTGGGTTACTGATCGACGACTTCATCCATTAACTGCTGCGCCATCAACTTTCGGTCCAGTTTGCCATGGGGATTGGTTGGCATCGAATTACGGAATATGATCCGACTGGGAATCATATAACTGGTCAACTGCTTTTTCGTCAGATTGATCAACAGCTCTTCAGTAACCCCGCGATCCACCTTGGGCGCCACGATCAGCACAATCGTTTGACCCAGCACCGGATGGGGCAAACCCAGGGCGACCACTTCGTTCAACAACCCCGTATCCTGAAAAATCGATTCAATCTCATTCGGACTGACCCGATAACCGGAAGTTTTGATCTGATCATCGGCTCGTCCGATGAAGTAGAGATAGCCTTCACTATCCTGCTTCACGATGTCACCGGACCAAACAGCAATCGTTTGATCCGAGCTGTCGGGAATCGGCCGAAACCGTTGCCGGGTGGCCTGATCGTCTTTCCAGTAACCCTGGGCAACCAGTGGGCCCAGATGGACCAGCTCTCCAGCTTCATCGATATCACAGGGCGTACCGTCAGCGCGCAATACCTTCACTTCCGCATTGGGAATCGCCTGCCCCATGGAAGTCGGGCGACGATCGAGCTGATCCGGCGGCAGATAGGTTGAGCGAAAGGCTTCGGTCAAACCGTACATCAGATAGATATCCGTGTGCGGAAGATTACGCCGCAACTGTTGTGTCGTCTCCACCGGCACCACGCCACCGGAGCTGGTGATATACCTGAGATGCTCTGCGATCTCTGCAGGCCACTGCAGCTCAACCAGTGCATTCCACAGCGGTGGCACGGCAGCAAGGCCGGTGATGCGCTCTTTGACCAGGGTATTGATCACCTCCATCGGCAACAGATAGTTGATCAATACGGCCGTTGCTCCCACCAGAAACGCGGTTGTCAGTTGACTCATCCCATAGTCGAAGCTGAGTGGCAGGACCACCAGTATCCGGTCAGAGGGGCGATTATGCAGATACTCCGCCACACTCTTTGCACCCACCACCATGTTGCGGTGACTCAGCATCACCCCTTTGGGTTTGCCGGTACTGCCGGAGGTATAGAGCAGAGCCGCGAGATCGGTGTCATTGACTTGCGGCAGACCTTGCGGCTGATCCAGATGCATGAAGCCATCCCATGAGAAGAGATGCTGCACGCCTGGCGTAGCCTCACCGATATCGCAATCGTCGATCACCACCAGATTGTTGAGGTCCACAGCTTCGTCGAGATCATCAACCAAGGCGCGATATTTACCGCAGGTTGTGATCAACAGCCTGGCATCGCAATCTTTCAGGATATGCAACACCTGATGGGGCTTGAGTACCGGGTTGATCGGAACGAACACCGCCGCCGCGGCCAGCGCACCAAAGATGGCAATGACATTCTCAAGACACTTCGGCAGATAGATGGCTACACGATCCGAAGGTTCGATGCCGATTGTCTGCAGCGAACCGGCAAACAACCGCAACTGACGCTCCAGTTGTGCGTAGTTGAGCAGCGAGGACTTATACTGCAGTGCTGGCTGTTCCGGCCTGTCGATGGCCGACTCAAATATCAGCTCGTGTAGTAGCGCAGCCATTGCTTGAAATATGCCTCCTTATACCAGCCTTCTGACAAATTCAGTTTCAGCCGGACTGAATCCATCTCGTCATGTTTTCGGGCCAATCAGTTCGAGCACCAGCTCCGCTGCCCTTTCAGCGGCATTCTGCCGCAGATGCTGATGGATCTGTTGATAACGCCTTGCAATATCCTCGCGCTGCTGCGGGTCGTCCAGCAGATCGATGATCGCCTGCCCCATCAGATCCGCCTGACAGGCCTCTTGCAGAAACTCCGGCGCCAGCATCTTCTCTGACAGCAGATTGGCAATCGCCACATAGGGTGTCTTCAACAGCTTGAATCGCCGGATCAACCAGGCTGTCAGCGCTGACAATCTGTAGGCGACAACCATCGGCTTCTTCAGCAACAGGGTCTCAAGCGTAGCGGTTCCTGAAGCGGTCAGAACCAGATCTGCCGCGCCGATCGCCTGTCTGGATTCACCGTCCAGCAGCTTCACATCCACACCCGGTGACTGCTTTGCCAAGGCAGCCTGAAACACCTGCCTGATTGGTTCGTTTACCATTGGAGCGACAAACTGCAGTTCAGGTTTTCGCCGCTTCAACCAACACGCCGTTTCTGCAAAAGGCTCAGCCAACCGACTCACTTCACTCATCCGGCTGCCGGGAAGCAGTGCCACCACCGGCCCCTCGGGCGCCAATCCCAGTTCACTTCTGACCTCATGCGGATCCACTGGCTGCAGTGGTATCTGGTCAGCAAGCGGATGGCCAACATAAGCGGCCGGCACCCGATGTTGCTGCAAAAAATCGACCTCGAAATCGAAGATACACAACATTAAGTCGACCGCTTTGCGTAATTTCTTAACCCGACCCTGTCGCCAGGCCCAAACAGTCGGGCTCACCCAGTGGGCGGTTTTGATGCCCGACTGCTTGAGTCGGGTCTCCAGCGCCAGGTTGAAATCCGGTGCGTCCACGCCAAGCACCAGATCCGGAGGATCATTGAGAAAATGGCTGATCAGTTGGCGACGGGTTTTCAATAAACCGGGCAGATGACCAAGCACCTCAAACAGCCCCATCACCGGGTCCATACTGGCCAGGGAACGGCAACCTGCCGCCTCCATCAGTGGGCCGGTCATGCCTTCAAAAACCATCCCCGGCGAGCGCTCACGCAACGCCTGGATCAAGGCGGCAGCCAACTGATCACCGGAGACCTCATTCACGATGATGCCGATTCTGATTGGTTTTGCTTGGTTTACGGATTGCATCAGAGGGTGCTCTGAAGGCAGATTCGACAGAAGTCTAGCGCAGAATGCCTCTTCCGCTATGGGAGAGGAAATCGACAAGAATTTTCAGTTCAGGCGTCTCGGTGGCCAGGCTTTCGATCTCCTCACGTGCTGCTTCCAGACGCTGTCCTGATTGATAGATAATTTTGTAAGCCCGCTTGATCTGGCGGATCGCATCCTTACTGAATCCTCTGCGACTCAATCCCTCGCGATTGATGCCATAGGGCTTGGTTGGCTGGCCGGCAGCCATCATGTAGGGGGGCAGATCCATATTGATCGCGGAACCCATTCCGGAAAAGCTGTGGGCACCGATACGACAGAATTGATGTACCTTGGAAAAGCCGCCCAGGATGGCATGATCGTCAATCATCACGTGACCACCCAGTGAAGCCGCATTGGCCATGATCACCTGATTACCCAAGACACAGTCATGGGCAACATGGATATAGGCCATCAGCAGATTATCGTCGCCGATGCGGGTGACGCCTTGATCCTGAACCGTGCCGCGATGCAGAGTGGCAAACTCCCGAATCACATTCCGGTCGCCGATCTCAAGAGAAGTCGGTTCTCCCGCATATTTCTTATCCTGGGGGTCTTCACCGACTGAGGCAAACTGGTAGATGCGATTGTCTCTGCCGATGCGGGTCGGCCCATTCACAACCACATGGGGCCCGATCACCGTACCGGCGCCGATGCTCACATCAGGACCGATGATCGAGAAGGGTCCGACGCTGACCCCCTCATCCAGTTCCGCCTGTGGATCTATAACTGCGCGTGAGTCGATCAGTTGCCTATCTCCCTGGCAGTACACATGATCTCTGCTGTGGCCACCGTACGGCCATCCACAGTCGCCGAACAGGTAAAGAAACCGATGCCTCGCTTGAGTTTGTTCTGCTGCACATCGATGATCAGTTGATCGCCAGGCTCTACCTGCTGCTTGAAACGCGCTTTATCGATGCCGACAAACAGATAGATGGTGGTCTCATTCACCGTTTCCGGATTGGACTCCATCGCCAACAGGCCTGTCGCCTGGGCCATCGCCTCAACGATCAGGACACCGGGCATCACCGGTTGAATCGGAAAATGCCCATTGAAAAAGGGTTCGTTATAGGTGACATTCTTCAGCGCCTGCAAGCGGGTATTTTTTTCATACTCGGTAACCCGATCGATCAGCAGAAAGGGGTAACGGTGCGGCAACAGGCTCAGCACCTTATTGATGTCCATCGCTATCAAACTACCCTCCCATGACTCAAACTTATCATTTGAATGACTCTCCAGTCAGAGATTTCACCGTTTTCTTCAACAATTTCAGATCTTTAGCCATACCATCCAGGCGCCTGAGCCGGGCGATCAACTTTCGCCAAGCACTATTCTCCATGGCGGGAAGATTACCGCTGTAATAGCCTGCCTCGGGAAAAGAACGAGAAACCAGAGCCGCACCTGAAATGTGTACATTATCACCTATCGTGATATGCCCTACCAGACCGGTTTGGCCTCCGATAGTACAATTCCGGCCGATCTTCGTCGAGCCGGCAACCCCCGCACAACCGGCCATTGCGGTGTTCTCGCCCACCTCCACGTTGTGTGCGATCTGGATCAGATTATCGAGCTTGACGCCGTCATGCAGGATCGTATCCTCCAGAGCACCACGGTCAACCGTGGTATTGGCGCCAATCTCCACATCATCCCCGAGCCAGACCCGCCCCAGCTGAGGCACTTTGACCCATCGCCCCTGATCATTGGCCAGACCAAATCCGTCGGCTCCCAATACGCTGCCCGGGTGCAGCAGACAGCGGGCGCCAATACGAGTCCGATGACACAGGGTTACCCGCGCCACCAACCTTGTCTGTTCGCCGATTTCACACTCCGATTCGACCACTGAGCCTGGGCCGACAACCACATTGGCAGCGATCCTGACTCCTTCACCGATGACGCTGCAGGGGCCAATCGAAGCACTTTTGTCAATTTCAGCCGATGCGGCGATCACCGCAGAATCGGCAATTCCGGGGACGGCTTGTGCAACAGGGAAAAGCAGGCTGGCAGCCCGCGCATAGGCAAGATAGGGATTATCGGTGACCAGTGCCGCGACGCGACAGTCGCTGGCTGCCTCCTGCGACAGAATGACTGCTGAAGCACCGGTCTCCGCAAGGTAACGTCGGTACGCGCTATTACTGAGAAAGCTCAGCTGACCCTGTGTGGCGTGCTGCAGCGTACCGACCCCCTGAATGGCGATCTCCGGGTCTCCGCGCAGCTCAGCACCTACCGCCTCAGCTAGTTCTCCTAGTCGAATGGACAAGTGTGTAAATCCGGACTATTCAGCTTTTCGTTCGCGCAGTTTTTCCAACACCTTGTCAGAAATGTCGATCTTTTTACTGAAATAGACCACCCCATCCGAGACGATCAGATCGATATTTTCACTCTTACCCACCTCCTGAATGACCTCACGAACCTGCTGACGCAGCTTCTTGAACTCCTCATTCTGGCGCAGGTTCAGATCCTCGCGGAACTCTGTCTGGGCATTTTTCAGTTTACGACTGCGGCTGAGGATATCACGCTCAAGACGCTTCACCTCGGACTCACTCATCACCGAACCGTCCCGCTGCAGTTTCTCCTCGAGCTGCTTGAGCTGCTTCTGGGAAGCCAGCAGATCCTTCTCACGCCGGGAAAACTCTGTCTGCAGGCGTTCCCGCGCCGTTTTGTATTGCGGTGATTCTTCAAATACCTTGGTGGCATTGACAAAAGCAATGCGATACTCCTCAGCATAGGCGCTACCGGCAACAAAACTCGCCAAGGTCAAAGTGATTAGTAAAAAACGTATTGAGTTCACCCATCGACTCCCTAATTAGTTTTAGAATCCGCTACCAATTCGGAATTGAAGCGATTTAGTTTTGTCACCCTCTTCCTCCTTCAGCGGATAACCCAAACTGAATGAGAGTGCACCTACCGGAGAAAACCAGGATAACATCAGACCCGTAGAAGCCCGAAATCCATCCCACTTGATCTCCTCGTCATTCGCCAGATCGAAGACATTGCCCACATCGGCAAACAATCCGGCACGTACTGTATCTTTGAAGTCGTCACCAAAGATCGGGAACAGTAACTCGATCTGTCCCACGATTCTAGCATTTGCGCCTATCGCATCGTCTTCTGAATCTTTCGGACCCAGGGTATTCTCTTCGAAACCTCTGACCGAGCCAATGCCACCGGCGTAGAAATTCCGATAGAAGGGCAACTCTTCGTTGTTTCCATAGCCGTCACCATAACCCAACTCACCATTCAGTCTTAAGGTCAGATTATTGGTCAAGGGGAAATACTGGGCATTCCGATAGCTGATGCGGTAGTACTGAAGATCACTGCCGGGAGTGTTCAGTTCCGTGGTAAAGACCTGGCGACCACCTTTGTTCGGAAAGATCGCCCGGTCCCGGGTATCCCGGATCCAGCTGCCAACCAGCTCAAAATCAGAAAACTTCGTACCATACTTCTCTTCAAATTCCTTGATCTCATCCGAGGCCGAGTCGGCGATGAAAAATTTCGTATTTTCATAGGCCAGACTGAATCTCAGACGGTCATACTCGGATACCGGCACACCGAAATTGATCCCCAGACGCCCCACATCGGTGGAGTAGCTGGAGATGTTCAACTCTGAAAAGTCGGTCTCCCGATAGCTCAGCTCGTAGCCCTGACTGACCCCATCGATGGTGTAGTAGGGGTCGGTATAGACGATGGTAACCTTCTTGGTCGCATCACTGGTGTCAAAGCCGGCGCTGACCCGGTTGCCGGTGCCGAGAAAGTTGTTCTGACTGATGCTGGCATTGAACAGTACGCCCTGGGTCTCCGAGTAACCGACACCGGCGCTCAGGCTGCCCGAAGCGGCTTCGGTAACGCTCAGATTCACATCCACCAGATCGGTGGTACCGGGTACCGCCGGGGTCTCCATATTGACATCATTGAAGAAGCCTAGCCGTTGCAGACGCTCACGGGAGAGACGGGTCTTCTCACCGGAGAACCAGGCGGACTCCATCTGCCGCATCTCCCGGCGCAATACCTCGTCGCGGGTCGTGGAGTTGCCGGAGATATTGATGTACCGGACGTAGACCCTTTTGCCCGGATCGACGAAATAGGTAATCGCCACCTTGCGATTCTCTCTGTCGATATCCGGTATGCTGTTGACGTTGGCAAAGGCATAACCCGCATCGGAGTACTTTTTATTCAGCCGTTCTGCACTGGCGGTGACCCGCTTACGTGAGAATACGCCACCCCGGCGCAGGTGGATCAACGGAAACAGATCCTCTTCCGGCAGCTCCAGATCACCGGCCAGTTTGATATCGCTGAGGGTGAACACATCCCCCTCATCGAGTGCGATGGTGATGTAGATATCCTTCTTGTCCGGGGTAATCGAAACCTGGGTCGATTCGATTTTGAAATCGATATAACCCCGGTCCAGGTAGAACGAGCGCAGGGTCTCAAGGTCACCGGCAAGGGCCTGTTTGGAGTATTTGTCCCGGCTGGAGAAGATCGCATACCAGGCCGGCACCCCCAGCTCGAACTCATCCAGCAGATCATCATCTTCATAGGCTGAGTTGCCGATAATGTTGATGTTTTTGATGCGTGCCGTCAGCCCCTCTGAGATCTCGATATCGATCCCTACCCGGTTCCGCTCAAGTGGCGTCACCTGGGATTTGATCTTCACACCATATTTACCACGGGAGAAATATTGCCGGTTCAGCTCCTGTTCGACCTGTTCCAGCAGGGCGCGCTTGAAGACCCGCCCCTCAGCCAGGCCAACATCCTTGAGCCCGGCCATCAAACGGTCCGTATCGAGGTCCTTGTTACCGGTAATGTCAATCTCGGCAATCGCCGGTCGCTCATGCACGAAGACGATCAACACATCCCCTTCACGCTCCAGCCGGATCTCCTGGAAAAAGCCGGTTTTGTGGAGGGCACGAATGATCTTTGCGGTATTACCCGCGTTCACCTCATCACCGGTTTTCACCGGCAGATAGTTAAACACCGTACCCGCCGAGATGCGCTGAAGCCCCTCGACACGGATGTCCTGGACGACAAAGGCGGCGGCCAGTTGCGGAAACAGGGCCCCGGCAGACAGCAGTAGAGTGATAAAAATCCGCAAGAAAAATGGCATTATGGTTTGAAACAACAGAGTTTATTCATTATTCAGCTGCCTGTTGGCAGAAATCTCCGACATGTCAGCAATGTCACGAAGGGCGTAAGTATAAGTTATCTTACAGCTTCAGGATACAGAGCTATCCCCTTGAACTGATACGAATGGCTACCCCAGAAAACGGTTCAGGTCGACATAAAACGCGAGACTCATGACACCGAGCAGAATCAACAGGCCGATTTTCTGCCCCTGCTCCATGAACCGATCCGACAGCGGTTTACCCTTGATCGCCTCGATCAGGAAATAAAACAGGTGACCGCCGTCCAAAACCGGGATCGGCAACAGGTTCAAGACCCCCAGACTGATGCTCACGACGGCGAGAAACTTGATAAAATAGACCAGGCCGAAACTGGCTGATTTACCAGCCGAGTCTGCAATCGATATGGGGCCGCTGAGGTTTTTCACCGAGACCTCACCAATGATCATTTTGCCAAGCATCCTGAGCATCAATACCGATAGATCCCAGCTCTTGTTGATCGCCTGCCCGACCGACTCCAGCGGCCCGTAGCGTACGATTGCCCGATACTCTTCCCACAGGTCACTGGGTATCTGTTCAACCCCCGCACCAATCCGTCCGTAGGGCTCTCCCTGATCCTGGTTTACCGTTTTCGGCGTTACCTCCAGAACCAGCGACTCTCTCTCCCGGCTGACCTCGATCAACATCATCTGACCTGGTCGCTCCCGCACATAATTGACCCACTCGGCCCAATCGGTAACCGGTTGATCATCCACCCGAACGATCCGATCCCCCGGCTTCATGCCAGCCTTGTCGGCCGCTTCACCCGGCACGGTCTCAGCGATTACCGGGGGTATCTCCGGTCGATCCGGGGTCAATCCCAGATTGGTCAACAGCTGCCCCTCTTCCGCCATTGTCGCCAGATCGTGGCTCGGCAGCAGCACCTGCCGCTCGCCCTGCTGTGGATTGGTCACACCGATCTGCAGGGTATCCTTGTCCAAGGCCTGGGAGAGCATCGCATAGACCACGTTTTCCCAGGTGGGCGTCGCCTGACCGGCAACCGAAGTAATCCGGTCACCAACCACAAATCCGCTCTGCTGAGCCAGTGAGCCCTCTTCCACCTTGCCGACCAGCGGTTTGAGACCGGTATCGCCGGTGACGAATATCAGCCAGAAGGCAAAGATTGCAAAGAGGAAATTAAACAGGGGCCCGGCCACCACAATGGCACTGCGAACCGGCAGTGACTGGCGGTTGAATGCCTGATTCTGCATCGCCTCGGGGACTGGCGCCTCCCGCTCATCGAGCATTTTTACATAGCCGCCGAGTGGGATCGCCGCGACAACGTACTCTGTACCATCCACCTGACTGGTCTTTTTCCACAGCGGCTTGCCGAAACCGATGGAGAAACGCAACACCTTGACGCCCAGTTTCCGCGCCACCCAGAAGTGGCCGAACTCATGCACGGCAATCAGGATTGCCAGTGCAACAAGAAACGAAATGATGGTGAAGAGTAGTGAATTCATCATGTCTAATCAGCTGATACCGCAGCTTGAGACCCTTTTCTGTACGACTTGTTCCGCCACACTTCTTGCCTCCCGGTCCGCTTCCAACAGGCTCTCCAGATCTTTGACCTGATCCACCGGCTGCCGTTGCATGGTCTCCTCGACCACTTCAGCAATTCCGGTAAAACCGAGGCGCTGATTGAGAAACGCATCCACCGCCACCTCATTGGCCGCATTCAGCACCGCACTGGCGGTACCGCCACTCTGGATCGCCTGATAGGCGAGACCCAGGCAGGGGAATCGCTGGGGATCCGGTGGCTCGAAGTCGAGACGGCCGATCTGAAAAAGATCCAGACTCTCCACCCCGGACTGAATCCGCTTCGGCCAGGCCAGCGCATGGGCGATCGGTGTCCGCATGTCCGGTTGTCCCAGCTGCGCGAGCACCGAACCATCCTCATACTCCACCATGGAGTGGATGACACTCTGAGGATGCAGCACCACTTCGATCTTATCCGCCCCGGCCTGAAACAGCCAGTGCGCCTCGATCACCTCCAGCCCCTTGTTCATCATGGTTGCCGAGTCGACAGAGATCTTTCTGCCCATCTCCCAGTTGGGATGGGCACAGGCCTGATCGGGGGTAACATCGTGCAGCGCTTCCACCGGGGTTTGACGAAATGGCCCACCGGATGCGGTCAACAGAATGCGCTTCACACCGGAGTGCGCCAGATCACCCTGATAATCCTCCGGCATGCACTGGAAGACAGCGTTGTGTTCACTGTCGATGGGCAGCACCAGGGCGTTGTGAGCCTTCACCTCCTGCATGAACAGGTCACCGGCCACCACCAACGCCTCTTTGTTCGCCAGCAGCAGACGTTTACCGGCCCGCACAGCCGCTAGCGCCGGCAACAATCCGGCCGCACCGACGATCGCCGCCATCACATAGTGGGCCTGGGGCATGGCCGCTGCAATCTCCAGGCCGCGCAGCCCGGAGAGCACTTCAATCGCCAGTCCGCGCTGATTCAGCCCTTTCGCCAGCTGGTTGGCACAGTGAGGATCGCTCATCACCGCAATCTTCGGCTGAAACCTCTCACACTGGCTCAGCAGCCCTTCCACATCCCGATTGGCGGTCAAGGCGACAACCTGGTACTGATCCGGATGTCTGGCCACCACATCCAGGGTGCTGATGCCGATCGAGCCAGTCGATCCCAGAATCGTCAAACCTATCATCACGCTTCCCCCAGCAGGGTCAGGCCGAAGAGAAATACTGGTGCCGCGGCCGTCAGGCTATCGATACGATCCAACATACCACCATGTCCGGGTAGCAGGGTACCACTATCCTTCATCCCCCTCTGTCGCTTCAGCAGGCTCTCGAACAGATCACCGACCACCGAGGAGAGCATCGTAACCAGACAGAGAAGCAGGATCAGTATTGATTTCAGAACAGAGCTATCCAACCACCAGATCAGAACGAATCCGCACAGCAGTGCACTGACCATGGCCCCATAGACGCCCTCCCTGGTCTTGCCGGGGCTCACCTCAGGTGCCAGCTTATGGCTTCCCCAGCGGTGCCCGGCAAAATAGGCTCCCACATCCGCGCTCCAGATCAGCATCAGAACGAACAGCATCAAACCGGGGCCGAAAGCGGGTATCTGATGCAGGTTGATCAGTGCCAGCCAGGGGGGAAGCAGCACTACGATTCCCTCCAGGCCTTTCAGCAGCGAATTATCGGACGGGGTCTGATCCGACCGATAACGCATAATCCGCACCAGCACATAACACCACCAGACTACCGCAAACCCAGTGATGAGAGGAATCCACGATGGGGGCATCAAAAAGTAGCTGCAACCGAGCAGTAGCAGCATCAACAGGGTATACAGCAGCTGCTGCGGCAGATCGGTAAAACCACTCAGTCTGGCCCACTCCCTACTGCCCACCAACACCACAACGGCGAGAAGCAGGGCAACATAACCGGTTGGCAGCAACAGTACCGAAGAGATTACCAGAGGGGCCAGAATCAGGGCTGTGATGACGCGCTGCTTCAGCATATCTGAGCGCTCAGGAGGCTTCAGCAGTCTGTCCCTGAACCTGCTCTCCGGTGCGGCCGAAACGACGTTGTCGACCTGAATAATCCTGAATTGCCGCTTCCAGGGCCTGATCATCAAAGTCCGGCCAGAGCAGATCAGTGAAGTAGAGTTCGGTATAGGCACACTGCCACAATAGGAAGTTGCTGATGCGTTTTTCACCACCGGTTCGAATGAACAGATCGGGCTCCGGAACCCCGGCAAATGAGAGGTGCTGCGCCAGTGCCTGTTCATCGATCTGGTCGATAGAGAGCTCTCCTGATTCGACCGATTGCGCCAGGCATCTGGCAGCCTGGGTAATATCCCAGCGACCACCGTAGTTGGCCGCCACCTGCAACAGCAGGCCTTGGTTGGATGCAGTCTGCTGCTCCGCATCGGCGATCTGCTGCTGCAGCTTTTTGGAGAATGCGCTGCGATCGCCAATCACTTTGAGCTTGACCTGATTGCGGTCGAGACGTTTGATCTCTTTCCTCAGGGAGCGGATGAAAAGGTCCATGATCAGATTGACCTCTTTGGCGGGCCTCCGCCAGTTCTCGCTACTGAAGGCAAACAGAGTCAGAACCGATATCTTGCGCACCACACAGGCTTCGACCACCCGGCGTACGGCATCGACACCAGCCGGATGACCGGCGTATCGCGGCAGGCCACGCTTCTGCGCCCATCGGCCATTGCCATCCATGATAATCGCCAAATGCCGAGGCAGTTCTGCGACGACAGTTTCGGAGTCCTTTGTCATGCCGCTTGTCATAGAGGTTTCTTTAGGGTGTTCAGGAGGGTCAAATCTCCATCAAGTCCTTCTCTTTCTCCTCCAGCAACGCATCAACCTGCTTGATGTGTTTGTCTGTCAGATTCTGGATCAGTTCCTGCCCACGGTGTTCATCATCCTCTGAGATCATCTTCTCCTTAACCAGATCCTTCAGATCATGGTTGGCATCACGCCGGATATTACGCACCGCGACTTTAGCCTGCTCAGCCTCCTGGCGAACGACTCGAATCAGATCTTTGCGCCGCTCTTCGGTCAGCGGAGGCATTGGCACCCGCAAGACCGAACCGGCACTCATCGGGTTGAGCCCCAGATCGGAAGTCATGATCGCCTTCTCCACAACCGAAACCATGTTCTTTTCCCAAGGCACCACGGTCAGCGTGCGAGCATCCTCCACATTGATATTCGCCACCTGACTGATCGGCACATCCGATCCATAGTAGTCAACCCGGATATGATCCAGCAGACTGGGATGGGCACGGCCGGTCCGCACCTTCGCCAGTTCATGTACCAGAGACTCTACACTCTTTCCCATACGGGTTGACGCATCACTCTTAATATCATCAATCATAGTCAGTCGCCTTTTTCCACCAGGGAGCCAATTGCCTCTCCATGCATCAAGCGCATGAGAGCACCCGGGTCGTTTATGTTCATGATTCGCAGGGGCATGCCGTTATCCCGGCACAGAACGATCGCCGTGGCATCCATCACCTGCAGGTTTTCCGCCAAAGCGCGATCGTATGTCAAACGGGGATAGAAGGTTGCCTGGGGATCTTTCATCGGGTCGGCTGAATAGACACCATTCACCTTGGTCGCCTTGATCAGCAGATCCGCTTTGATCTCCACCGCTCTCAGGCTGGCAGCGGAGTCAGTGGTAAAGTAGGGATTGCCGGTACCTGCCGCGAGAATGGCAACCCGGCCCTGATCCAGGCTACGTCTTGCATCCCTCGCAGTGAAAGGTTCGCAAACATCGGGCATCGCAAGCGCCGAGTAGACATCGGCATCCACTCCCAGGCGGGAGAGCATATCCTGCATCGCCAGTGAATTCATTACGGTGGCCAACATGCCCATCTGATCGCCGCGCACCCGGTCAAAGCCACCCTGAGCCAGACCTGCACCACGAAAGATGTTACCGCCACCGATCACAACCCCCATCTGAATGCCGGCATCGATCAGATCCCTGATCTCCTCAGCAACCCGCTGAAGCACGCCAGGATCAATACCAAAGTCCCCCTCTCCCATCAGGGCCTCGCCACTCAGTTTGAGCAAGATGCGTTGGCTAATTAGCGCACTCATATCATCCCTATCCTGGGGTCTGTTATTAATGGTGACCAGCCACCACAGTGGCTGGCTGTGGAAAGGCATCGGGTTGTGATCGATGCCTTCCCACTAAGCCCATGGGCTTGGCGCAGAAAAATCAAGACATCTTGGCTTGAGCCATGACCTCTTCAGCAAAGTTTTCCTGCTTCTTCTCGATACCTTCACCAACTTCAAAGCGTTTGTAATCCACAATCTGTGCATTTTTGCTTTTCAGCAGCTTTTCCACGCTGGTATCTGGATCCTTGACGAACGCCTGACCCATCAGGGTGTTCTCAGCGAGATACTTGCGCATCCGGCCTTCGACCATTTTGGCAATGATCTCATCCGGCTTGCCGCTCTCTTTCGCCTGAGCTGTGACGATCTCACGCTCTTTATCCATCATATCCTGTGGCATCTGGTCTGCAGAGAGGCAGATCGGATTGGTCGCCGCGATGTGCATCGCCAGATCGCGTCCCAGCTCATCATCACCACCGTCGAGCTCGAGCACCACACCGATACGCACGCCGTGACGGTAGCTGACCAGCTTACCGGATGAGGCATTGAAACGGACAAAACGGCGTACATTCATGTTTTCGCCGAGTTTTGAGACCAGGGCCTCACGGGCCTGATTGACAGTGGTCTCTTCACCTTCATGCAGCGGTTGCTCCATCAAAGCAGCGACATCGTCTGCGCCACCTGCCAGAACACGCTCTGCAACGGCCTTTGCGAAAGAGGTGAAATTGTCGTCCTTGCCGACAAAATCCGTTTCACAATTGACCTCAACCATTGCACCCTGGGTATTGTCATCGTTGAAGCTCAACACGATGATACCCTCTGCCGCGATACGACCGGCTTTTTTAGCCGCCTTCGCCTGACCGGATTTGCGCATCTGTTCGATGGCTGCATCCACATCGCCATTGGACTCGACCAATGCCTTTTTACACTCCATCATCCCTGCGCCGGTACGATCACGCAGCTCTTTCACCAGAGAGGCTGTAATTGCCATAATACGCCTACCTTTAATATTTAAGTAGTAAAACTGTCTTACAAGAGAATGCTTACCGGACCCCTGGGAGTCCGGCTACTTTGCCGATGCTTCAGGCCTGATCAGGCGCTACCTCGACAAACTCCTCGTTGCTGTTTGCTGCCACACTGTTTGCGGCACTGGCGCGACCTTCCAGAATCGCTGCCGAAGCACCCTGCACATAGAGCTGAATCGCGCGAATCGCATCATCGTTACCCGGAATCACGTAATCGATATCATCCGGATCGTTGTTGGTATCCACCACGCCGATCACCGGAATACCCAGTTTACGGGCTTCAGCCACAGCATTCTTCTCGTGACCGACATCGATGATATAGAGGGCGTCAGGCAGACCGTTCATGTTCTTGATACCGCCGAGGCTGCGCTCCAGCTTCTCCAGCTCGCGGCTCAATCCGAGCGCCTCTTTCTTGTTGAAGCGCTGCTCAACACTGCCGTCTTCGAACATCGCCTCAAGCTCTTTGAGTCGCTTGATGGACTGTTTGATGGTCTTGAAATTGGTCAGCATGCCGCCCAACCAGCGATGGTTGACGAAAGGCATACCGCAACGCTCCGCCTCTTCGCGTACCACGGACTGTGCTGCACGCTTGGTGCCGACAAACAGAACCTTGCCGCCGTTGGCAGAGAGGGAACCGATGAAATTCATCGCATCCTTGAAAAGGGGCATCGTCTTTTCCAGATTGACGATGTGGATCTTATTGCGATGTCCAAAGATGTAAGAACCCATTTTCGGGTTCCAGTAACGGGTCTGATGACCAAAATGTACGCCGGCCTCAAGCATCTGGCGCATTGATACTTCACTCATGAGTGACTCCTGATATGTATCGGGTTAAACCTCCACATACCCCATAGTCCAACCTTATGATACTGATTAATAAGCAAAACTTAGTAATACTCAGTATCTTCCAAGGCACCCAGGACCATGTGACGATATGTGTGTGTTTTCTACCCGCGAGAATAACCCTAGGGCCTCCGCGGACTTGGAATGCTGAAGCGTTTGCGATTCAGCGGGGCGTTTTATACCATAACCGGCTTGTTGCGACAATCTTGCCGCACTCGCCACTAACCTTCGGATTCAGGTTTAACTTCCCGGACTTTCAAGCGATTTCACATGGGCGTCACAATAAAAACAGCGCAAGAGATAGAAAAGATGAGGCTGGCCGGCAAGCTTGCGGCCGAGGTACTGGAGATGATTGCCCCTCATGTACAGCCCGGCGTGACAACCCTGGAGCTGGATCGCATCTGCCACGACTACATCGTCGACCAGCAGCAGGCCATTCCGGCACCGCTCAACTACCGGGGCTTTCCGAAGTCGATCTGCACCTCGGTCAACCAGGTTGTCTGTCACGGAATTCCCAACGAAAAGCGTCTCAAAAAGGGCGATATCGTGAACATCGATATCACCGTGATCAAGGACGGTTACCATGGCGACACCAGCAAGATGTTCACCGTCGGACAGCCCTCAATTCTTGCCAAGCGGCTGATCGATGTCACCCAGGATGCCTTGTGGCTGGGTATCAATAAGGTAGAACCAGGCTGCCGGCTCGGCGATATTGGTCATGCGATCCAGACCTTTGTCGAGAATCACCACTACAGTGTGGTCAGAGAGTATTGCGGCCATGGTATCGGCAAGGATTTCCATGAGGACCCCCAGGTGCTGCACTACGGCCAATCCGGCACCGGCATGGTGCTGCAGCCCGGCATGTGCTTCACCATCGAGCCGATGGTCAATGCGGGAAAACAACAGGTCAAATTGAAGCCGGACGGCTGGACCGTGATCACCCGGGATCGCAGTCTTTCAGCACAATTCGAACACACCATCCTGGTCACCGAAGACGGTTTTGAAGTGCTGACCCTGCGCGAGGAAGAGCGGGAAAGCCGCTGCTGACCGGGAGTAAAAACCCTACAGAGCCACGCTTATTTCAAGGCCCCCGAATGCGCGGAATGAGCTAACCGCAAATTAACGCCAATCACCGCAAAATGCCGCGAAAAATTATCCCACGCGGCGCCAATTCGCGCAGATTCGCGATAATCAGCGTTTATTGGCGGTTAATTCTCTTAGAGCCAGCGCCCGACTGCCTTTATACTGTGTAATATGATTGACTATGCCGCCCTCAGAGAGGCGTTTACCCACGACGTCTCCCCTATCCAACCCTGTAAAGACTATCTGAAACGCTATGTTGAGGATGTCAATGAACGCTTTACCACTGGGCAGACACCCACCAGTGAGCTGGTTGCCGAGCGGGCCAATCTGATCGATGAGATTTTGAAACAGGCCTGGAAGCGCTTTTTTTCCGAACAGGAAACGGCCTCACTGGTTGCGGTCGGGGGCTATGGCCGGGGGGAGCTCCACCCCGCATCGGACATCGACATCATGATCCTGCTTGAGCATGAGAGTCAGTTTGAATCCTTTGAGGACCAGCTACAGCAGTTTCTTACCCTGCTCTGGGATATCGGCCTGGAGATCGGACAGAGCGTCAGAACCATCGATGATGCGGAGCGTGAGTCCAGGCAGGACATCACAGTCATCACCAATCTGATCGAAGCACGACTGCTGACCGGCTCAGTGACTCTATTCGAGAATATGCTGCTGGCAATCGCTCCCGACAAAATGTGGAACAGCGATGAGTTTTTTGAGGCGAAATGGAATGAGCAGCGTAAACGCCATACCAAGCAGGGTGGCAGCCTGAGCAATCTCGAACCCAATCTTAAAGAGAGCCCCGGTGGATTGCGGGATATTCAGATGATCGGCTGGGTCGCCAAGCGCCATTTCCAGATCCGTGACCTGCACGATCTGGTGAAACACAAGTTCCTCACCGAAGCCGAGTACCAGACCCTGATCGAGGGACAGAATCACCTCTGGCGGGTTCGCTTTGCCCTGCATCTGCTGACCGGGCGTTGTGACGACCGGTTGCTGTTCGATCATCAGCGCACCCTCGCCAGCTATCTTGGTTATGACGCCGACCATGCCAACCTGGCTGTCGAGTGCTTCATGCGCGACTACTACCGTACGGTAATGGAGCTCAGTCGACTCAACGAAATGCTGCTGCAGCACTTTCAGGAGAGCATTCTGTTGAAAGACGAGCTCGGTGAGCCAACTGAGCTCAATCAGCGCTTTCAACAGCGCAGCCAATTCCTGGAAGTGACCCATGAGAGCGTCTTCAAGCGCTACCCTAACGCGCTGCTGGAGATGTTTCTGGTGATGCAGGAGCACCCGGACCTGATCGGGGTCAGGGCCAGCACCATACGTTTGATCCGAAACCATACCTACCTGATCGATGAGGCGTTTCGCCAGGATATCCGGGCACAGAGCCTTTTCATGGAGATTCTACGTCAGCCTGTGGGGCTCACCAGAGTGTTGCGTCGTATGAATATCTATGGGGTATTGGCCGCCTATATCCCGATGTTCGAAAACATTGTCGGACGTATGCAGTACGATCTGTTCCATGTCTATACGGTCGATGAACACACCCTGATGGTGGTTCGGAATATCCGCCGATTGAGTGTCGACCGGTTTGCAGAAGAGTACCCCTTCTGTACTCAACTGGCCAAAACCCTGCCGAAGGAAGAGCTGATCTATCTGGCCGCGCTGTTCCATGACATTGCCAAAGGCCGAGGTGGCAACCACTCAGAACTGGGCGCGGTGGACGCCTACAACTTCTGTCGCCTCCACCACCTGAGCGAGTATGACAGTCAACTGGTCAGCTGGCTGGTGCGCAACCATCTGGTGATGTCGATGACAGCACAGCGTAAAGATATCACCGACCCGAAGGTGGTTCAGGAGTTTGCCGCACTGGTCGGCGACCTGAACCGACTGACCTATCTCTACCTGCTCACCTTCGCTGACAGCCGCGCCACCAATCCGGCTGCCTGGAACTCCTGGAAGGATTCCCTGCTCAGAGATCTTTTCAACGCCACCCGTCGGGCACTGATTCGCGGCCTGGAGAATCCCCTCGCCCAGGAGGAGCTGATTCAGGAAAAACAGCAGGCCGCACTGCATCAATTGAAAAAGCAGGAGATCGATGAAACGGCGGTAAGAGAACTCTGGTCCACCTTCACCCATGAATATTTCCTCACCCATTCGCCGAATGCCATCCAGCGTCACAGCCGCTCCATCCTGCAGGCTCCAGCGGGCTCATTTCCGCTGATTCAGATGCGTCAAACCCAGAAGCGGGGAGGAACCGAGGTGCTCTACTACGGCATCGACAGGGACAACCTGTTCGCCGTCACGACCACCCTCCTCGACCAGCTCTCCCTGTCCATCGTCAATGCCCGGGTAATGAGTACCTCAAACGGCTTCTCACTCAACTCCTATCTGGTTCTCGAACAGGACGGCTCACCGGTGGAATTCGGTCTACGCAGTGAGGAGATCGTCAATACTCTGCGGGAAGGGATATGCCAGGCAGGTGATCAACCACTCAGCGTAAGCCGGAGAATTCCCAGACAGAACAAACACTTCGATAACTCCACAGAGATCTTTTTCAACCAGGAACCCACTCTGGAACGTACCATCATGCGGCTGGTGACACTGGACCGGCCAGGTCTACTCTCCGATGTGGGGCAAGCCTTTGCTGAGTGTAATATCCGCCTGCAGCATGCGAAGATCACCACCCTGGGAGCCCGGGTGGAGGATATCTTTTTCATCACGGATCGTCAGAACAAGCCTATCTGGTCCGATACCACGCTCAATTGTCTGAAAGACGCGGTCATGAACCGCATGCCGGAACCCACTGAACCGGCAGAAAATTGAAGCTCATCACACCGTTTCCATGGGCCCCGGAATTATCATAAAGCGGATACTGGACCAGGGCTTCGGCCCCGCTGGGCCAATTGGATTGGCGTTAATGGCCCCTGACCGGGATGGCGATTGGCACTGTCAATAGAGAGTGGATTTTGCGGATCCGGTGAACTAATTACCATTGTAAGGATCAATGGCAGTGAAACCCTGGGGGAGAGCCTCCATCAGATGACCGGGGCCTGTATCAAAGATTGCGAAATTCCGATGATGTTGAGCATTATTTTGTATAATCAGAGTGGGTGCATGGTAAATAGTACTGCCACTGAAGTGTGCAAATTACCGTGCTAAAGCCATTCTGTGCTGTAACATCTCAACAACGGATTCTGGCAACTGAAAACAGTGGTAGGAAACCATGAACAGATCAGCACTTTACACACTCGTCGTCCTTGCCTATGGGCTGACCGCCTGTGGCGGTGGCGGTGGTGGTGGAGATGACGACAATACCCCTGTCAATCCATCGGATAATCAGGCACAGCAGTTGAGCTGGGTTGCCCCATCCACCAGAACGGATGGCAGTTTCCTGGATCTCAGCGAGCTTGCGGGATTTAAAATCTACAGTGGCCCATCATCAAACAATCTGGAGTTGATTGCTGATATCGAGGATGGCCACGTCACCTCCTACGACCTCTCCAGCATGACCGCCGGCAATTACTTTTTCGGCATTGTGGCCTACGACACCGATGGCTTGAACAGCCCAATCTCCGAGCGTATCGAAAAAACCATTTCGGAATAAAAAAACCCTGATCCGGGGATCAGGGTTTTTCTGCAACCACTCAAGTAGAATCACTCAAGAACTGGGGGATTGGGTGGGTTTCCCACGATAAATCCGGCAGGCGGTCCGATATAACTGTCATCGATCACCAGCTCATCGATGATGAAATAGTTATCGGGACTGGCGGGGGCCGCAGTATTAAAGTAACCACCTATGACATCGACATAGTTAAACTCACCGCCCGGTGTACTCATGGTCTGTTGGACATAGAGGCCATTGTGCTCACCATCCTGTGTGGTGATATAGAGTCTGATGATACCGGTACGGGCATTGGCTTCAAGCTCCACACTGATCCACTCATCTTCACGGTGAAAAGGAGGATCACCGATCTTGAAAGAGTCAGTACCATCCGGCCAATAGTCTCCACCTTCATAGCGACAAACCGTATTGTCACAGGCACCCCAGGTTCTCCAGCTTTGACCACGACCGATGATCATCGGTCTCTCCCGGTAGTTGATACGGTTCATGATGATGACTTTGGTTTCGTCAAAACCAGCTGAATTGAATCCTGGCCCATGGCGCATCAGCCATCTGACGTTGAGCTGCTCGGTATTCATACCGGTAAACTGACCCACGCCGTTATAACCCTGGCCAGTGGAGACTGGGAAAATCTGCGCGGCACCACCACCCTGCCATCCGCCACTCGACAGCCAGTTGTGTCGAGCGCCTTGAGTGACCCAGACGATGTCCTGATAGTTATTGACATCGAAATTCTCATTGAAGGGTAGATTTCCAACGTTTCTGGCAAAACTGCTCAACGGCATGGCCACAAGGAGCATGGTCAACAGACCAACAACAGAATTACGCAGATGACTGTACGAGAAATATTTAGTGTTGTGTTTCAACATTTTCAGCCTCAGGCAAGATACAAATCCGATTTATTAGGAAGTTTAAATTCCCGCCACTAAATTTTTGTTGATCGTACTCACAAGTTACCATTCAGTCTATGAGAAGTGTGAACTGTATCCAAGTATAGTTGGTAAATCTAGGTGCAACCAAATACGATTTATCAGATGAATCAGTAGGATACCCTATCAGTACCACCCATTCTCAGCAGTCAGCCCGGTAAAGCAGTGAACTACAATCCTACTTGTATATCGACTGATTCAACAGATTGTTGATAGCTCACCAGAGGCGCTAATGTGAATTGAATCAATCTTTTGAGAATGCATCTGAAAATAGTGTGATGTGGCTGCTTTCACAGACCTCTCAACGCCCTTTCAAAGCAGTTTTCATACGACCCGAGGCGCACTGTCCGAATTGTAAAAAAGTGTATGGCGCTCTTCCAAAGGCAGCCAAAAGATTTTTCTGATCGGGGGAATCAGTGTACTCTCCGGGCAAATCAGAATGAGTTTTTAATTCTCCCACTTTCCACATTTCATCCAGATCAAGCAATCCAGGTATTCATAGATGAATAGCAATCCAGTCTCGGGCGCCGGCTATCTGTTAGAAGGTTTGAAGCTACTTTTCAAACCGGGAATCAGACCCTTTGTTTTAATCCCGCTGTTAATCAACATTGTGGTATTCAGTCTGCTGGTCTGGCTGGGCGTCGACCAATTCGAGCAATTGATGGATCGTTTTCTGCCCGACGATGAGAGCTGGTTGGCCTGGCTTCGCTGGCTGTTGTGGCCACTTTTCGCCATCGCCATTATTTTGGTTGTTTTCTATACATTCACTGTGATTGCCAATCTGATTGCCTCGCCCTTCAACGGCCTGCTGGCGGAGAAGGTGGAACTCTATCTGGGCGGCGAACTTGGCGATCAACCCGGCGGTGCAAAACAGATCATGAAAGAGGTATTGCCCTCGATACTCTCCGAACTGCGCAAACTTTTCTATTTTCTGCTACGCGCCATACCCCTGTTGTTGCTGTTTCTGATTCCGGTGATCAATCTGGCAGCCCCTTTTCTCTGGCTGCTCTTCAGCGCCTGGTTTCTTGCCCTGGAATATGGCGACTACCCGATGGCCAATCACAAACTGCCTTTCAAGGAACAACATCAACGCTTGAAGCGGGTGCGAATGACCTCACTGGCCTTTGGTGGCGGCCTTACCGCGATGATGATGGTACCCCTGCTGAATTTTCTGGCGATGCCGGCCGGCGTGGCCGGTGCCACCGTATTCTGGCATCAGCAACTGCAGAAGATGCCGAAGGTGTAGCCAACCTCTACTGCCGGCAAAATGGGCCTAGGGACGCATGGTGCTTACTGATTGCGTCTCGTTTTTATCAAAGGGTTTTGGTGGGGTACCTGAAGAAATTAACCGCTAATGAACGCTAATCACCGCAAAAAAGCGCAATAAACGCTTGGATGAAGAGTTCTTTTAGCGAAAATTTGCGGTGATTAGCGTTCATTGGCGGTTAACGCTCTTAGTAATACTACTAAGCGAGAAAACGGGCGATCCGCTCCACCCCTTCCTGCAGCTGATCCATTGACGTGGTATAGGCGAATCTCAGATGGGATTCAGGCCGATTGAAACCGAAATCGAGACCGGGGGTGACGGCAACACCTGCCTCATTGAGCAGCTGTTGGGCCAGTTTTTGACTGTCACTGGTGTGCTCCCCGCAACCGGCATAGAGATAGAATGCCCCTTCAGGGGTCACCGGCAGAGAGAAACCCAGATCCCGCAACGCCGGCAGCAGAAAATCCCGCCGCTGTTGAAAGTCCAGGCGCCGCTGCTCCAGAATCTCGATCACCTGCGAAGAGAAGGCGCTCATGGCGGCCATCTGAGACAGGGTTGGCGCTGACAGGAACATGTTTTGCGCCAAACGATCCAGTGGATCGATCATCGCCTCAGGGGCGACCATCCAACCCAATCGCCAGCCGGTCATGCAGAAATATTTTGAAAAGCTGCTGATCACACAGATCTCGGAACTGATATCCAGAGCGGTGTTCGCCTCGGCACCGTAGGTCAGACCCAGATAGATCTCGTCAACGATCAACACCCCGCCCAGCTCGGTCACCTTGTCATACAGCTGTCTCAGCTCGGATTCAGCCAGCAATGTACCGGTGGGATTGGAGGGTGAGGCGATCAGAACCGCTTTGGTGTCATCCCGCCATGCCTGCTCCACCAGTTCGGCAGTTAATTGGTATGCGGTCTCCTCCCCGACCGGCACACCCACCGGGATACCATCGACCATCGAAACAAAGTGGCGATTGCAGGGGTATCCGGGATCGGCCATAAGAACGGACTCCCCCGGATTGATCAGCACATTCATCAACAACTGCAACGCACCGGATGAACCGGGCGTCACAATCACCTGATGCGGATCCACCTCGACCCCATATTTGCTTGCATAGTAGGCGGCAATCTCCTGACGCAACTCCGGCAAGCCGGTCGCCGGGGTATAGTGGACATTGCCACCGCTGAGGGCCCTCTGTGCCGCCGCAACCACAGGTTGCGGAGTCGGATAGTCCGGCTCACCGATCTCCATATGGATGATCGAACGTCCCTGAGCCTCCAGCTGACGGGCCTTTGCCAGCAGATCCATCACGTGAAATGGCGCGATCAGCGCCATCCGTCTGGCGATCTCGGTCATTTCACACCATGGCCATGGAGTGCCCGCAGCATCTCGATATTGGTGTAACTGAAGTCACCGGCAGTGCCGTTCAGGGGCCGGAAAGGCTGGTCGGGTTCACCAAGCTGGTCGATGATCAGGGTGGCACCGGTAAAATCATCCTCCTCGGTGTAGCCATTGGTTGTCACCAGAATGGTATCGATCGAGGCGCGACTCGCCGACTGAACCCCATTGTGGGAATCCTCGAACGCCATGCAGGCCTGTGGCTGCAACTTCATCTGCTGCATGGCCCAGACATAGATATCCGGCGCCGGCTTCTTCGCCGGCACGATATCGCCAGCCGCAATCACTTCGAACCAGGACTCCGCCTGCGGATCGAGACTGTGTTGCAGCAGCGCACTGACATTCGCCGGTGTAGTGGTGGTGGCGATTGCCAGGCGCAAACCCTGCTCCCTCGCCTCCTGCAGTAATCTTTTGACACCGTTTCGCACGGGTATCATGCCCTCCGCAAGCATCCTGGTGTAGTGCTCGGTTTTTGCCGCGTGCAGTCCCGCGATAAACTCATCCAGCGCTGCCGGACCTTGAAAGGCGGTATTGTAGTTTGCCAGATAGTGGCGGATACGCTCCTTACCGCCGGTTACCGCCAGGAGTTTCCCATACAGCTCCACAGACCACTCCCAGTCCAGTCCGGCCTCCTTGAAAGCCAGATTGAAAGCGACTCTATGCCCATCTCTTTCGGTGTCGGCAAGGGTGCCGTCCACATCAAATATCAGTGCCTCTAATTCAGCCATTTTCACACCTTCGTCAAATACAACCCGGGATGATTACCCCAACGGCGCAATAGTGTAACAACAAAACCGGCATTGCTCGCACATGATCAAGTGGGGTATTTGACGTTGCGATTACCCTGCCAAGTGTCAGGGTTTGGCATTTTTTCCATCACCATCCCCTGATTCCGCCGATTGCGCCGAAGTAATCCGGTGTTTCAGCGGATCGATCCATAGATGGCAAAATGATGCCATAGATCAACAAACAAGCCTTCCCAAGGAATGTTATTCCCGCTCAACCTTTATTTTTTCTGATTTTTGGCCAACCTTATTGATGGAAGAGAGAACTTTTCAATAGGCTGTCAATAGCCTTACAGGGATGAGAACTCTGCGCACCAACTCAGTGCCCGATATTTGATTCTGGTTTAACCATGTATTGTTTCGTTCTCCCCTTTCTGGTATAGATATGCGCCTTCACGTAAGAGGTACCATGAATGGCCCAGAAGAAAGCCACAGCTAAAGGTGCTGGATCCTTCGGCATCGAGCCCTATGAACCCGCTAAGGGTGAAGAGTATATGAGTGAGGGGCAGGAGAACCATTTCCGCTCCATACTTGCTGCTTGGAAAGCCAATCTGATGCAGGAGGTCGACCGTACGGTTCACCACATGCAGGATGAGGCTGCCAATTTCCCTGATCCCAACGATCGCGCCACCCAGGAGTCTGAATTCAGTCTTGAGCTGCGTACCAGGGACCGGGAGAGAAAGCTGATCAAGAAAATCGATGAGGCCCTGGAGCAGATCGATAACAAAGAGTATGGCTATTGCGAGTCCTGCGGCATCGAGATCGGTATCCGCCGATTGGAGGCCAGACCAACCGCCACCCTCTGCATAGACTGCAAGACCTTAGATGAGATTCGTGAAAAACAGATGGGCTGACGCTGATCGGATTTTTCCAGTAAAAAACCGGCGCAAGCCGGTTTTTTGCGTTATGGATAGAGGGCGATGAGCGCTCGCGCCTATCGTGGACGCTTTGCCCCGTCGCCGACGGGAAGTCTCCATTTCGGCTCCCTGGTGGCTGCCGTTGGCAGCTTTCTCGATGCCCGCCACCACAAAGGCGTCTGGCTGGTGAGAATGGAAGACCTGGATCGGACCCGGGAAGTCCCGGGATCCGCAGCGGCGATCCTCTCCAGCCTCGAAGCATTCGCTTTGCACTGGGATGAAGAGGTGATCTACCAGAGTCGTCGCACGGAGCACTATGCCGAAGCGCTTCAACAACTGCTTGCCGCAGACCTGGCCTATCCCTGCAGCTGCTCCCGGAAAGCGATTCGTCAACGCGCAGAGATCGGCCCGGAAGGACCGATCTATCCGGGTACCTGTCGATCTGGAAACCAACCGGACATTGCCACCAACAGCATCCGGCTGGTAACCCAGGATCGGGATATCCTGATAGAAGACAGGGTACAGGGGCTTTTCAGACAGAATCCAGCAACAGAGATCGGCGATTTCGTGATCCGGCGGGTGGATGGCTATCACGCCTACCAGCTGGCAGTGGTAGTGGATGATGCCTGGCAGAAAATCACCGATGTGGTGCGTGGCGCCGACTTGCTCAGCTCAACCCCCAGGCAGAGCTACCTGCAACAGCTGCTCGGCTTGGCGCAACCCCGCTATCTGCATCTGCCGCTGGCAGTCGATCGCAGTGGCCGTAAACTGAGTAAACAGGATCAGGACAGGCCGGTGGAGCCCAAGGATCCCGTAACCACACTGCTCAGCGTCCTCGCCTTCCTGCAACAGCCGTTGCCCCCGGAGCGGCCCGAGAGTCCGGAAGCACTGTGGCAATGGGCGATACCAAGGTGGCGGACCGAGCCTCTCAGGGGTACCAGCTCACGTGAACTCTGACGGCTGATCGCACAGACAATGAGAGGCCATGAGTAGGGATCCTATAACCCGGACACCTCTCGCAGATACTTGAACAGTTTGCGGTAGGCCTGAGGCGGTGCCCCCTTCTCCTGCTCCCGCTTGACCGCCTGGATCAGCTGTCGAAGATGTTGACGGTCGGCATTTTGATACTCCGCCAGAAAGGCGCCAAACGCCTCACTCTCCCCCTCGATCAGACGATCCCGCCAACGCTCGAGATTGTGAAACTTTGCAACCGATGCCTGATGCTTGTTGTCCAGCTCATCCACCACCTGGTGGATCGCATCCAGATCTTCCTGTTGCAACAGTTTACCCAGGCGCCGGTAGTGTCTGCGCAGGGCATTCAGTGATTTGATCCGTTTTGACTCCTCCAGGGCGGCCAGCATGGTTTCACTCAGAGGCATTCTGCCCAGCTGGTTGGCCGACAGTCCGGTCAACCGCTCACCCAGTTTCTGCAGCGCAAGCATCTCTCGCTTTATCTCGCTTTTGCTCGGCCCTTCGTCCGGCTCTAATTCGTCGTCTCGAATGTCGATGCTATTTTCTCCACAATCAATTGCGCGCTCTTCTGACCACGAAATTCATTCACATCCAGTCGGTAGGCCAGCAAGACCTGACCGGCACCCTCAGAGAGTGGCGGTTGATTGAAGGCAATGGCATCAATCAGCCAGTCACCACTCTCACCCCCCAGCACCAGCTTGAGATGGTGCTCGGCAACCACCCTCTGCTGCTTGACCGTAAAGCGTCCCTCAAACATCGGCTCAGGAAACCCCTGTCCCCAGGGACCACCGGCACGGATCTGTTCCGCCAGAGCGAGATTCATCTCCTCCTGTTTGAGAACACCGTCGGTCAGTATAACCCCCTCGAGCAACTGGGGATCCAGCTGCTGTTCAAGCGCTTGCTCGTAGGCGTGTTTAAAATCATCGAACCTTGCTGCGGAGAGACTCAAACCAGCGGCCATCGCATGACCGCCAAAGCGCTTGATCAGACCGGGGTTGGCGCTGTCGATGCGCTCAAGCAGGTCGCGTATGTGCAGCCCGGCAATGGAGCGGGCCGAACCCTTGATTACCCCAGAACCGGCATCTGCAAAAGCGATGACCGGGCGATGATACTGCTCCTTGATTCTCGATGCGAGAATTCCGATCACCCCCTGATGCCAGCTCTTTTGATAGAGACACAGGCCCTGCGCCAGAACACCATCAGCCGGCAGCAACTGCTCCTGCAACAGACTCTCTGCCTGCTGTTTCATCTGTTGCTCGATCTCCCGCCGGGCCTGGTTGAGTCGGTCGAGTTCGGCCGCGATGGTGCTGGCCGAATCACTGCCTTCGCTCAACAGACACTCGATACCCAAACCCATATCGTCGAGGCGGCCGGCGGCATTCAGTCTGGGACCCACGGCGAACCCCATGTCGGAAGCGACCACGCGCTGATAGTTGCGCTTGGCCAGGCTCAACAGCGCCAGAATTCCGGGCCTGCAGCGCCCGGCGCGAATCCGCTTCAAGCCTTGTGAAACCAGTATGCGGTTATTACGATCCAGCGGCACCAGGTCACTGATGGTGCCCAATGCGACCAGATCGAGCCAGTCCGCCGGTTGTGGCTGTTTCAGCCCCTGCCGCTGAAACCAGTCATTTGCTTTGAGCAGATTGTAGAGTGCAATCATCACGTAGAAGATCACCCCGACCCCAGCCAGATAGGGACTGGGAAAATCGTCATCCGGCTGATTCGGATTGACGATCACGGCAGCCTCTGGCAGCTGTTGCCCCGGCAGGTGGTGGTCGGTGATCAATACCGGAATGTTCAGGAAGTTGGCCCGCTCAACCCCACTGAGACTGGAGATGCCGTTATCCACTGTCACGATCAGCCCCGGATTGCGCTGTGCGGCCAGGTCGACAATTTCCGGACTCAGCCCATAACCGAACTCGAACCGGTTGGGTACCAGATAGGAGACCTGGTCACAACCGAATGCCCGCAGGGCCAGCAGCGAGAGTGCGGTACTGGTGGCCCCATCCGCATCATAATCGCCGATTATGACAACTGGCTTTGCAGCCCGGATGGTCTCGAACAGCAACTCGGCAGCGGCTTCAACCCCTTTCAGCCGGGAGACCGGACAGAGTTGCGACAGGGCCAGATCGAGCTCTTCCTGCCGGCTCAACCCCCTGGCGCGGTAGATGCGTTGCAGCACCGGGTGTAATTCCGCAGAAAACCTTGCAGGCTCAGACGGTTGGGTTCTTGCTTGGATTTTCACTGAGTAATATTTCTGCCTGGCACGATGTTTCCACTTGAGGCTCTTTCTGGCTAAAACCTGGCTAAGGATATCAGAGTAAAAACTCTGTAAAATCCATTCGAAACTTATGTTTGCCACCCCCATCTAAAGGGGTGACCTTGGACCTGTCACATGGGGCACGATTATAGGGTATGCGATCCTATGATGCGCCAATGGGGGTCTTTAAGCGACACCAACAGATCACCCCGCGGCAATCCGGAACGACTCAGACAGGAATTTTCCAGAGCTGAACAACCGGCGGCCGGGCAGGATGGAAAACCGCAATATAACCAGGACTATGCCAGAGTTTTTACAAACCCACACCGCTCTTCTTGCCCGCCTGATGGTGTTTCTGCTGTGCCTTCCGGCTGGCTTGCTGCAAGCCCAGGTCCAGAGCCGCCTATCCCACCAGGTAACAGGTCTGGATCAACCGGTGCAACTGACCATAGAGATCGATGGCGGAGAGGATCTCTCGCCCGACCTGACCCCTCTCGAGCAGGATTTTGAAATTCTCAGCCGCTCCACGCAACAGAGCATCTCGGTGATCAATGGGCAGATGACCTCAAAGCGCTCCCTGAACCTGATGCTGCTGCCTCTGCGCAGTGGCAGCTTGACCATCCCGGCAATCCAGGTTGGAGATCAAACCACACAGCCACTGTCTCTGCAGGTGGAGCGACAGCCCCAGCAGGAGGCAGAGACAACCAAGCAGGCGCTGATCGAACTGAGCCTGGACAAGGATTCCGCCTATCTCGAGGAACAGATCCTGCTGACCCTGAAGCTCTACCAGGCCAAAGGGATCCGCGGCGAGTCCCTGGATCCCCCTGTTCCATCCCTGGACGACACCCAGCTGAGCCTGATCCATGAGGATCGCTACAGCAGCCGCAAGGATGGGGTGGACTACCGGGTGGTGGAGCGAGTCTACGCCCTGTTCGCACGCCAGACCGGCACTTTGACACTGGATGGCGTCAAGTTTCGTGGCCGTTCTGGTGGCAACCGGGACCCCTTCAGCAGTTTTTTCAGCAATGGTTTTCCTTCGCATCAACAGCCAGGACGTATCATTCGAGCTGAATCCAAGCCGGTCTCTCTGGAGATTTTGCCAATCCCGCAAGGATTTACCGGCGAACGCTGGCTACCGGCCAAAAATCTGCAGATTGTGGAGAATGGTATCGATAGCGAAGTGGCACTGGCCGGCAGTCCGATCACCCGGCGTGTGATGATTATCGCTGACGGCGTGATGTCGAACCATCTGCCAAGCATCGAACAGAGTATGCCGAGCGGACTCAAGCTCTACCCGGAAAGCCCACATCTGAATGACAAACCGAATCGCTCCGGGATCAGCAGTTCACTGCAGCAGAACCTGACCCTGATCGCCACGGACCCGGGCACTTACACCCTGCCGCCGATCGAGATTCCCTGGTGGAACACCGAGACCCGCCGGCAGGAGATTGCCAGACTGCCCGCCAAACAGATCAGCTTTATGACCAACCCTTCCGGGATGGCCAATCAAGCTCAGCCTTCGACCGCCGCACAACCCAGTGATCAGAAGCTGAGCGCAGAAAAACCGATCAACGCCAGCCCGGAGCCTGCCGATGACTTCCCCTGGATGGCCACCCTGTTCGGCTTGGCCTGGTTGATAACGGTCACCGCCTGGTGGTTCAGCAGTCGACAGAAGCAGCCCACCAAGCCGGTAACGATGGATCAGCCCACCGAGGAGAGATCGAGTCCGACAGAGCTGGAAAGTGTCCTGCAAAAACTGGCAGACGCCTATCACGCCAGGGATGAGCAGGCAGCAAGAGACGCCTGGCTCCACTGGGCACTGCTCAACTGGCCCGATAACCCGCCCAACAACCTCAGCAGACTGGCCGGGCGCTGCGATACGGATCTGGCAACGGCGGTAAATGCTTTGGAGAGGGCCATCTACAGCCCTAATTCGGAAATCAGCTGGTCGGATTATGAGATCCTCAAGCTGATAGAGGCGAAGGATTCCAGTCAATCCCAGGATAAAGCCGATCAGAATCTGCTGATACCCTTGAACCCCTGACAACCGGCGACCGGCCCAGGTTGGCCTTCCGCCTTGCAGAATCGATAACGAGACAGAGGGGAGTCTACTCCTCTTCCCAGCCCCCATAATCGAAGGTGATCTCTTCGTTGGGTTTGATGTCTTTCAAGGCGAACAGATCGAAGCCATCAAATTCCGCATTCCCCTGATCATGATGGTTGAGGTAGCGAAGCAGATTTCTCCCGCTGCGGCCGACCGGTTGCTTGTCATCTTCAAACACCCAGAGCACATAGGTGCCGTCCCGTTTCGCTTGCGGACCCTCATAGGTCCCGATGTAGTCCCCTTTGGCGATGGAGACCTTGGCAAACAGTCCATTACCATGTATCCGGGAGGGCGCTTTATAGACGATATTACCGAGTCTTATTTTACCGTTTGCCATCTTTCATACCGCTTCGCTGATTATCTTTGGGAGAACCAATCGGGCAACTCTCTCCATAAACCGCCATAATGGCGCGCAATTCTTTCAGGACTTTCTTTCTTGAAAGGTCGTCTAGAACCTTCAATTCAGGTAATATAACACCTTGTTCCAACAACTTAATGTCATCACGGACCGATCTGCAACCCTTCTGGCAGAGTATCTCAATGTAGTGATCTATCTGATTATTTCCCATGATCCACAACTCGCATAGGATATTTCCAGTTGATTTGAGTCAATTCGCCATACCGTACCGGGAACCATACTGCTATTCAAATTTCTAACAGGTTTCAATAGGATTTGATCCTGGCAACATTACAACAAACTGAAGGACAGATTATGCCCTTGATTAACCGACTGACACTACTTTTTCTGATTGTTACCAGCCAAACATTGTATGCCGCCGAATGGGGCGAAGGATATGATCCGGTGGATCCGCCGGTGGCCACTTCCGTTGCGGATGGCAAGGTAGAGGTTCTCGAGTTTTTTTGGTACGGATGCCCCCATTGCTACCACATGGAACCCGATCTGGAGAGCTGGCTGGAAGCAAAGCCGGAAAATGTGGAGTTTGTCCGTGTGCCCGCGCCTTTGAACAGTCGCTGGACCGCCCACGCACAGTTCTTTTACACCGCCGAAATACTCGGTTTGACTGAAAAACTGCATACCCCCCTGTTTGAAGCCATCCACGACAAGAAACGCAAAATCTACGACAAGAATGCCCTGATCGACTTTGCCGTGGAACAGGGAGTGGATAAACAGAAGTTCACCGAAGCCTGGAACTCCTTCGGTGTCTACGTAAAGGTTCAGAATGCGAAGAAGCTGGGGCAGCGCTACCAGCTGGACGGGGTACCCGCAATCGCAGTAAACGGTAAGTATCTGACCAGTGGAAGCCGCGCCGGCTCCTACAGCAAAATGTTCGAAATTGTCAGCCAACTGGTTGCCGGTGAGAACGCAAAACCGGCCCAGTAGGCCACTCCAGGATCGCCGGTTTGATCGCTGCTGATTAAACCTGGACTTTCTTCACGACACACTTCAGACAGGCAGAGAGCAGACGCTCTCTGCCTTCGAATAGCCCCATCACTGCCGCCTGAAAAAAGCGTAGCGACGACGGTGAGCGATGATAAACCCAGCTCTCTTCAGGTGCCGCAAAAGGTTTGATAGCCCTGATCCGCATCGGCTGTCGTTTGCTGATAGGGTGCTGTTTTATCTGTCAGGGCGTAGGGTGATCGTAGAACTTCGAGGAACTGTTCAGCAGCGCTAGCATCACCCTGTTGTGTGGAGATCCCAATCACCTGTTCCATCTGCTGATTTCTGGGAATCACCAGAGGATTCATCTGGCGCATGATCTGTTGTGCCTGTTGAAACGCTGCTTCAGCGCTCAAGCGGGCCTGCCACTGCGAATACCAATCCCCCAGCTCCCGGCTCAGCTGCTCTGCCAGATCGGGAGAAGTGAGGCTGCGGGTCAATCGGTCAAAACTCTCTGTGTAGTCCAGACGCTTGCGCTGCAGGCACTGCAACAGCTCTGAACTCAGTTTTACATCGGAGGGTTCTGCTTCGGTAATACCGATCTTGCGCGCCATCATCCGCTGATAGCGATCATTGAAAAGATCACCAAACGCTTCCAGCTTGCGGCTGGCGATCTCTATCGCCTGCTTCTCATCGGCATGAATCAATGGCAGCAGTGTCTCAGCGAAGCGGGCCATGTTCCATTGGGCGATCGCAGGTTGATTGCCAAAGGCATAGCGCCCGGCCCTGTCGATCGAGCTGAAGACCGTATCCGGACTGTAAACCCCCATCATTGCGCAGGGTCCGTAATCGATGGTTTCGCCGGAGATGGTGGTATTGTCGGTATTCATCACGCCATGGATGAAACCGACCCGCAGCCACTCCACCACCAGCTCGACCTGTCGCTCGATCACCTGTTCGAGGAGTAGTGCGAACCGTCCCTCACCCTCGTTCTGCAGTTCCGGATAGTGGCGCCCGATGGCAAAGTCGGAGAGCTGCTGCAGGGCCTGGCGATTCTTGAGTGCCGCAAAGTATTCAAAGCTGCCCACCCGCAGATGACTCGATGCAACACGGGTCAATACCGCACCCTGATTGGGGGTCTCCCGATAGACTGTTTCACCGGTGGTGATGACGGCCAGACTGCGGGTTGTAGGAATGCCCATGGCATGCAGCGCCTCACCCATGATGAACTCACGGATCGCCGGGCCCAAAGCGTAGCGTCCATCCCCGTTTCTGGAGTAGGGAGTGGGACCGGATCCTTTCAGTTGAATCTCTTTCAGATCGCCATAACGATCAGTCAATTCACCCAACAGATGGGCTCTGCCATCACCCAGCTGGGGAACAAAGTGACCGAACTGATGGCCGGCATAAGCGAGCGCAATGGGTTCGGCACCGGGCAGAAGCCGGTTGCCGGAAAATATCTGCGCCCGCGAAGACCCGTCGCTCGGCAAAATCCGCTCCAGTTGCAGCGTCTCTGCGAGGGTACTGTTCCAGAGAAACAGCTTCGGCTCTTTGACCGGCTCGGGGGGGATGCTCTGATAGAAGGCCCCACCCAGTTCCGTGTAACTATTCGACAACACCATGACTCTAAACTAGCATAGCAAGGAGCTTATTTATCCACGCGAGATCAATGGGTTATCTTGTAGCACCCATTAATTGCCAGAACCATCCCCAGCACAGAGCCAGCTGTTTTTCGACACCAGGAACGCCTTGTATCGATCCGCGAAATCCGCCAACACCGACTGCTGCACCGAGGCACGCTGCAACAGACGGCCTGACCAGTCGCGCACCGGTTCCGGCATTTTCACATCCGCCTGCTGATTGAACTCAGCCAGATAGTGGATGCGCATGAAAAGTGGTGCAATGGCGGCATCGACGAGTGAGAACCCAGCCTGATTGGTAAACAATCCTTCACTCAATGGTTCGGACAGGCGTGCAAGATCCTCTTCAAGCAACTGCTTTTTCTCTACCGTGGTTTCTTCGTCACTGGCGGTCGCCATGGCATGTTGAGCCATCAGCAGCGCCGAGGCATATTCAATCCAGGCTCTATGCTGAGCTCTTCTGAGGGTGTCAGCCGGCTGCAGACCGGGCGGAAATGACTCATCCAGAAAAGCCAGGATGACCGAGGATTCAAACAGGGTGGCTCCGTCAACCAACAGCAGTGGTACCTTGCCAGTCGGGGAGAGCTGCAGAAACCACTCCGGTGGGTCGTTCAGGTCGATATACTCAATCTCATGATCGATCTGCTTCTCCCGCAGCAGAATCACCGAGCGCTGTACAAATGGACAGATTGCAAAGCTGACCAGTTTCAAATTCATATCATCCACCACATTGATTCATAACATCCGCACTTTATCGTCTCTCCGGCAACCCGCCGTCTTGTCCGACAGTGCCAGATCTGCAGTTGATCAGTAATCTCCCCGCAGGTAAACGACCAGCAACCCGCGGGTGACAGCCATTGTTCCTCTACAGCTCGATTATCATTTCATGACATTAGACATAAGCTTTTGATTAAACTAAGGAATTTAAGGCACTATTGCATTCCGTCAAAGCTCGGCTTATATTGTTAGGATAGCAAGCAGGTTGACATCCATAAAATCTTTAAAATCAACAGCTTGAATAATGCAACAGGGAATATTCAAGGCTATGGAAAGGACTAAACCCAGAGTTTACAGGGTTATTTACAAACGTTTACAAAATCTGTATTTTTCCTACCCATTCAAAATACTGAATTACCTGCTCATGGATGACCTGGGTGCTCACGTATTCCGTCTCACAGACCTACCCCCTCGGAGAGATCAGCTTGTCAATCCTCAGCAGGTTGTCAGCGGGGCAGCTGTTTCCATGATCCTCGCTGTTTAACATGAACAGTTATTCAAAGAATCGGATCATGCAGACAGATCTGTGAATTTGACGGGAAAAGTGACTAATCTAATTTTATATGAGCAACAGTCAATTTCGGCGGCAAGACAAATATGGCAACCAGCAATCCGATCGGCTTGAGAATTCCGGAGCAATCCTCCCCGTCTGGAGTCCCCTTCTATCTGAATGACAAACAGGTGACAGCTTGGGCGAAGGAACTGCCGATGGCCAATATTGGTGAGACCTCACGGCAGATCTTCCAATCCCTGCGTGCCTTCAACCGCACCAGCCTGGATGCTCCACAACGGCTGAGAAGCATTGAAAACTTTCGCGAACCCTTGAGCTATGTCGCCACCAATCTGAACAAACACTATCTCGGTACCCGTTTTCCACTCAGTGAGAAGTCGCACAAGATCGCCAATCTGAATCGTGAGCTGCACAGTGGTATGGCTACTGCCTACAAGGCTGTCATCGTCGACCTGTTGACCCATGCACAAGAGGATGGTGTGGATCGGGCCCAGCTGACCCTGGCAATCCATCGCTGCATCACTTACCTGT
This sequence comes from gamma proteobacterium symbiont of Stewartia floridana, assembly GCA_003676145.1. Taxonomy (GTDB): domain Bacteria; phylum Pseudomonadota; class Gammaproteobacteria; order Chromatiales; family Chromatiaceae; genus Thiodiazotropha; species Thiodiazotropha taylori. The sequence continues at coordinate 52,250 of NAUB01000019.1, forward strand.
CGAAAGTCATCCTGCTTTCGGTGATTGTCTATGACCCCTGCCCAAAGCGCACCTGGCAGGAGCTTCACGTTTGCCACCGGCTGGCCAGCCGCTACGGAATTGGTTCGGATCAAGTCAATGATCCTTACGAGCAGTCGGAGCAAGCATCGACGATCGATCAAAACTACACCCGCTGCCTGCTGTTCTCCCTGGCATCCCCTTACAAAATGCGCCAGAAAGAGAACCTGCAGCTGTTCGATACACTGCTCGACTGGAGTGGTCACACCAATCTTTACAGTTATGAGGATGCCCCGGAAGAGAGCTCCATCACCATCCATCAGGATAGCGACACCGCGCCCAGCCATGAGAACAAGTCGCCCAGTATTGCAACCAAGTATCTTTTGATTCTGGAGGTTTCAGGACTGCTGTCGCAAATGCGCGATCATTTCACCGATGACCAGGAGTCGAACCATAGCCTATCCGGTATCGACGAGCTGGACAAAGGCGTCATCCGCCAACTGATCATGCTCTGGTCGAAAGCGCAGAAACGCGCCTTTGTCCGCACCAAGTTGAATTTTGAGCTACGCATCGCCGTTGGCCTTCGCTCGGTCCACAAATTGATCACACTCGGGGATGTTCCCGAACCTGCACCTGAAACCGAAGATCAGGATGAGGCCACCTGGATCGATGCTCAATTTGCCCATGGCCAGGAGATGCATGTGGAAGCCAGATTCTCACTGCAACCGATGGATGTCGCCTCATACAATCCCCGTCGGGGTAATTTCGAGGAGTTTGGCCCCAACTCCACGGATATCAGTGAGATGAATGACGAGCCCAAACTCGAAATCTGGCAGGACGACAAGGAGCAGGAGATGGACAAGGCAACCTGCCTGTTCACCACCATCAATGAGAGTGCCGGCGGATATTGCCTCGACTGGCGGGGGAAAGAGATCCCCAAGATCCAGGTTGGTGAATTGATTGGCGTTCAGTCAGCCATGTCTGCGGCCCAGTTCGGAGTTGGTATGGTGCGCTGGATGCAAACCTCGGACGATGTATCGATGCAGGTCGGGGTACAGATGATTGCGCCAAACGCGATGGCGGTAACAGCCCAACTCGCCAACCAGAGTGATGGCCAGCAGGAGAAGTGCCTGCTACTGCCGGAGGTTGGCACATCCGGCCAGCCCACCAGTCTGATCTGCCCTTCCTATCCGTTCAGCCTGGGTAAGACACTGCTGATCCATGACAGGGAAAACACCCAGGAGATCAAACTGACCAGACTGTTGGAGTCGAGCGGCTCCATCTCTCAATACCAGTTTGTTCACCTGGATGAAAATGCCGCTGCGAAAATGAAAGAGGATCAGAACGACCTGGATGACGACTCCGATTATGAGAGCCTCTGGTCAACCCTGATCTAGGGCCTGTTAAGGCGAATCCAATACGCCCTGCTGGGCGCAAAACAGGTGTTCGCTCAGAAACCGGCCAGCTTGTACCAGCGCTTCGCCTCTTCGGGATCTTTTTCCACCCCGCGACCCTCTTCGTAGAGCATCGCCAAAGTGGTTTGAGACCCGGCCAGCCCCTGCTCTGCTGCCTTCTTGAACCACTCAACGGCCCTTTCCAGGTTCTGCTCCACACACTCCCCTTCCAGATACATGAAACCCAGCCCATGCTGAGCCATCGCATGACCGGATTCGGCGGCCGCCTTCATGTACTTGTAGGCCATCAGCTCGTTGACAGCGATGCCAAGACCACCCTGGGACATGATGGCCATACGATACTGGGCTTCGACACTGCCCTGTTCGGCCAACGGTGAGAGCAGCCCTGCGGCACGGGAGAAGTTCTTACCTTCAAATGCTGCGATGGCACTGCTCAACTCAAAATCCATATCACTGTTTGAATCAGTCATATTAACCTTCTCACTGTTTCACTAATCTTTTAATCTGCAGGTCCTAACTGCCAGGGCGGATAGCCACCCTGTTGTTGATCCAGGCGACCAGCTCACCATCCGTATCGTAGAGACCAAACTCAAAAGCCGGTGTACTTCGATTTCTCTCTGCCAGCTCCCGGGCTATCTGTTGCGAGGTCTGGGCCGGGAAATCAAAGCGTAACTCCAGATCACTCAAACCGGGCCTGCGGAAATCCACAGCCAACTCCCTGGTCCATACATCGTAGCCAGGGAATCGATGATTGCAGGCCAAGGCCGGTATCGGATCCGCCAATGAAGCAATACTACCACCAAACATACTGCCACCAGGATTCCTGGTAGCCCGGTTCAGTGGTAGAAGCAGGCGTACTTTTGCCCAATCATCACTGATGGACAAGAGCTTCACCCCAAGGCTCTGAAAGGGGGGAAAGCGCTCCAAGCGCTCGGCCAAAATCAGCTTGTTGTCTCTGTCAGGCATACCCTGCCTCAATCCCATGACCTGCCAGGGCCTGTCAAAAGGCCCTGGCAGGCGTCAAAAAGTTATACCACCGGCAAGCTGCACAACTCCCTTCGGGATCTTATGGAATATCTTGGTTTTCCACCGAAAACACAGCACAATACGAGAACCTCATAAGCTGCTGAGTGAGTAACCCGCCGAAGATTATGCAGACTCAATTAACCCCCGACATTCTATCATCTGAACAGGGCCAGGAAGCAGAAGCCATTCTGCGTAACTGTGTGCATTGTGGATTCTGCACCGCGACCTGTCCGACCTATCAGCTGCTCGGCAGTGAGCTGGACAGCCCCCGCGGTCGAATCTATCAGGTGAAACAGATGCTTGAGGGGGCCAGCCCCAGTGCCGCGGTACAGCAGCATCTCGATCGTTGTCTGTTGTGCCGTGCCTGTGAAACCACCTGTCCATCCGGGGTCGACTACAGTCGGCTGCTTGAAATCGGACGACAACATCTGCATCAGCGACAATCCCGCACACTGCCGGACCGATCAGTGAGATGGCTGCTGCGCAAGGTGATTCCCCGCAGTGACCTGTTTGCCGCACTGCTGAATCTGGGCAGGCTGTTCAAACCCCTGCTGCCCGCAAACATGAGCCGTCTGATTCCAAAAAAAGTCTCGATCGGAGAGAGCGATTGGCCGCCTGTGCGGCACCAGCGGAAAATGCTGATCCTGGACGGCTGCGTTCAACCAGCCCTGGCACCGAATATCAATCTGGCAACTGCCCAGGTGCTGGATCGTCTCGGTATCTCTCTGATCACCACCCCCAAAGCCGGCTGCTGCGGTGCTGTCGAACACCATCTTGACGATCATGAAGCGTCGCGCCAGGCCGCAAGACGCAACATAGATCAGTGGCTGCCGCTGCTCCAGGATCAAGCTGAAGCCCTGGTCATCACCGCCAGCGGCTGTAGTCAAATGGTCAAGGATTACGACAAATTACTGGCTGACGATCCGCAATATGCCGAGAAGGCCAGAGAGCTTGCCAGTCGCTGCAAGGACATCGCTGAGATCATTCAGCAGGAAGATATCGAACCCCTGAAACAGTCGATGAGCCCTCCCCCAAGGATCGCCTTTCACGCCTCCTGCACCCTGCAGCATGGGCAGCAGATCAGCGGCGTGGTAGAGACCATTCTGAGCCGTATCGGCTATCAACTGACCCCGGTTGCTGAAGGCCACCTCTGCTGTGGTTCCGCGGGCACCTACTCGATCCTGCAGCCGGAACTGTCAAATCAGCTGGGTGAACGTAAAACCGAGGCTCTGATGAAGGGGCAACCGGAACTGATTGCAACCGCCAATATCGGTTGCCTGAGCCATATCAGCAAAACCGCACCGGACAGCACACCGGTCGTACATTGGATCGAACTGCTCTCCCCCGGCCAGTTGCAGGCTCTGACCGGTAAATCGGCAAACCGTTAAGCAGGTCATCTGCCACAACCACCAGCTGTGAGATCCTCTGCAGTAACTCTGATCCTGTCTGGTGAATCCTTCATAACAATGTCTAATTATACCTTTCACAAATCGAGTTAAAGCTGAAATTCATCCGGCCGATAAAACACTTATCACACTTCGTTCCTGACTGTTTCCTCGCAGGACAATTTTTTTACAATTTAGGCGTTAAAAGTCGTACTTTTTCAGCTTATACTCGCCTACAAATATTGTGTAAGCATTTGCGTCGGGCCGATCCTGATTCAGGATTACCAAAAAACAACAAAACACTGACGCAGTTAACTGGGATGATCTGATGTCAACAGAACATCCCGTTGGTTGAATACCTGCAACGGATGACCTAAATGACCATGACATCTGTTTTAGTCAAATCGCTCTTCGTCGGATTGCTGATCAGTCTGCTGCCTGTGACGACACTGGCAGTTGAGGTCAATCTGAATGAGGAGAAATTGGCCTTACAAAGAGAACGCTTCCTGGCCGCTGAGAGAGCGCTCTCAAAAGGTGACATGGCAACCTACCAGGCCGTGAGAGAGGAGTTGATCGGCTACCCACTGCTGGTCTATCTGGATTACCAGGAGACAGTAAAACATATCGATCAGCAATCGGTTCAAAGCATCAGCAACAGACTCTCTCGCCTCGAAGGAACACCGCTGCAGAGCATGCTCAACAATCAGTGGCTCAGGTTTCTCTCGAAACATAAACTCTGGCAGACCTATCTGCAATTCTCCAAGCCGGGAGGCAGTGTCAGACAACAGTGCCGCAGACTCCAGGCGATGCTTAAAACCGGACAGGCTGAACAGGCCTACTCAGAGGTTCCCGGATTATGGCTCAACGGCCGATCCCAACCCAAGGTGTGTGACCCGGTCTTCAAAAGCTGGATCGATGCAGGGCACCTCACAGAACAGCAGGTTTGGCAACGATTCAATATGGCGATGTCCCAGCGCCAGACCAGACTGGCCAACTATCTGAAACGCTACCTGAACAAACCGGAGCAGCAGATCGCAGACCTCTGGCTCAAGCTCTATCGCCAACCCGCCAAAGTTGCAAAGCTGTATGGCATCAACCACCCGATGAAGGATGAGATGGCCATCCAGGTGATCCGCAAACTGGCCTGGCGCGATGTGGAAGCGGCATTCGGCGCATGGGAAAAACTCCAACCCATGGGTATCTTCTCAGACAAACAGCAGCAAAAGGCGATCTATGCATTGGCAGGAGGCCTGGCGAGAGAGCCGGACAAACAACTCAGTCAGCGATTCAACCAACTCCTGCCTGAACAGCTGAAACTGGACAGCAGAGTCTCGGAGAAAGCCCTGCAGGCTGCACTTCAGGTGAATGACTGGACCTGGGTTCTGCAACTCGTGGAATCCCTCTCCGCAAGCGAAAAGGAGCAGGCCCAATGGCAATACTGGCATGCCCGCGCACTGACCAAGCTGGATCGGGAAAATGAGGCGAGAGCCATTCTCAAGCAGCTATCCCAGGAGCGCAGTTATTATGGCTTCATGGCGGCCAACCAGTTGGGCATACCGCCGAAGCTGGAGCATATCGCCCTGCAGTCAGATCAGACGATCTCGGCGGTAATGGCCTTGAATCCAGGCCTGCAAAGAGCCCGGGAACTGCATATGCTGAAACGCCCCATGTCAGCCCGCAGGGAGTGGAATCTGGCACTGAAAAAGGCCACACCTGAAGAGTTGAAGGCGGCGGCACACCTGGCGCAGAACTGGAACTGGCCATCGCAAAGCATCATCACACTGGCAAAGCTGCGCCACTGGAACGATCTGGAGTTGCGCTTCCCACTGGCACATCAGGAGACCATCACCGGGCAGGCTCGTGGGCACGGCATCGATCGAGCCTGGGTCTACGCCATACTGCGTCAGGAGAGTGCATTCATCAGTGATGCAAGATCCTCAGCCGGGGCAAGGGGTCTGATGCAGCTGATGCCGAAAACCGCCAAGCAGGTGGCCAAAGAGCTTAAACACTCGCCGCTCAAACTTGACGACCTGTTTCGACCCGAAGTGAATATCAGACTGGGTACCGGTTATCTCAACAAGATCTACCGACAGTTGCAGGAGAATCCGGTATTGGCGACGGCGGCCTATAATGCAGGCCCACATCGAGTGAAAAGCTGGCTGCCAGATCAGACTCAGGCCACCGATATCTGGATTGAGACGATCCCTTTCCACGAGACAAGGGAGTATCTGAAGCGGGTGCTGGCGTATACCGTGATCTATAACTACCGTCTCGGTGAACAATCCAAAGTGGTGCCTGAAAAGTGGCTGACACCGATCGAGGCGAGAAACGGAGCCTCAGGAGTCTGATTCAAGACTGAGCGGAATAACCTCCTCCGTCTGCTGCTCTTCCATCTGATTTGGTGCGCGTTTTGCGTTAAGGCGTTTTTTAACCTTGCTAATCAGTTCCGGATCGGTCACCACCTCATAGAAGCTGGCATCGGCCTGAACCACACTCGGCATATCATCCTCACGCTGCCAGGTCTTGATCACAGCTTCTCTGATGACCAGCCAGTGAGCGCTGCCCCTGCGGTCGACAAATCGGCCTACATGATAGGTATCCCCTTCACCGGAACGGCTATGCACTTTCATCTTGTGCAGCACCATTTCCGATTTAAGCTTTTTGAATGCAGGTGGAGCCAACTCAATTCCATTGACATTGAAACGCAGTCGTCTGGCGCTTTTTTTCTCACTACCGCCATCATCGGAAAAGACCTCGACACGATGACGTTGGCTTTTGCGCCAACTGGTGTCGTAGCGTAACTCGGAGGAGCAGGACGACAATCTATCCGCTTCATTGATCGCTGGCGAAATCATGATCTTGCGCTGCTCATCATTCAGATAGGCCGGTGCCTCGCTACTGAAGGCGATACCCAGACCCAGCTCCAGCTTGGGTAGATTATGCGCTTTGTTCTGGTTGTTTTGCGCTTCCATGACCAGCAGAATCTTTCTCGCCAGACCGCAGGCATTGGCAACCGTCATCCCCTGAGTGGTCATGGCACCTGTCTCCAAAACACTGAGAATCAGGGCATCCCCCTCAACGAACACCTTCTTGGCACCAAAGCGATCCAGCAACTTGTTGATCGGCCCAAAAAAGTTCATGCTGAAATGGGTCGCAGGATTGAGCCTTTTCTCAACCAGCTGACTGGTGATTTCTGTCGAACCTCTGACATCCGCTTTTAGGATTGCATGCGCTTTGATCTTGCCTTCCTGGGCATCACTATCCTGACTGAGACGAAACTCATAGAGACTGCCGTTATCCCGCGACAACTGAATGCTCTCGCTGTCCTGCAGGATATTCAATTGGCTCATCTGTTGATAGGTGTAGTAAGCAAGTTTCAGATCTCTGCGAAAGATTAGAAAATCCTTCAGATAACGTATCGCATAGCCCTGTTGCTTGATTGCCGGCATGCGGCGGATATAGCCATGCACCACGTCTAGCGCCTTAATGATCGAGGCCCCTTTGTCGGCTGTTGATGCGAGTTTTTTCAGTAGCGTTCTTTTCGGAAGCGCATCCACCAGGTAGTGATAGATATCCCGATGTGAGATCAGACCGTTAAACTGCCGATAGAGTTTTTGAGTACGATAGGCTGCAATCGCGCGACGCGTCAGCCCAGACCGATCAAACTGCTTAAGCAGGTTCGACTTCAGCTGCTGCTGTACTTTATTGAACTCGGGATTATCCCAAAGCCCCTTACTCTGCATCACTGGAGCACGGGAAAACCATCCACTCCTGGCGTCACCGCCCTGCTTGAGCAGCATCTCCATATTTCTCGGATCATCCAGCCAACTGACATAGATCTCCTTGAACTCCTGAGCCGAGAGATTGCGTTCCAGCAACCGTTGTCCATCGAGAAAATCTGAAAAACCGCTATGGCGCTCTCGCTGCGTAATTTGAAATTGAGTCGTCTCTCCCGAGTTTGCGCTATCGGCGTCAGGTGTTTGAGGCTTCGCCCATTCCGGCAGATAGTCGCTGTAAGTTGTGGTGATATAGCGATTGGCCAGATCAAAGTAGTTACCACCTTCCCGATCCACACAGAGCAACGAATAGTGATTCAGAAGATACTCTTCAGTGGCGAGATCCGGAAGATGCAGCAATGGATTGAATAAAATCCGTTTGGAAACCACCCAGGAGCTGCCGACAACGGATTTGCGCATTTTACGCAGCTCCTTCGATTCAAGGCGCTGCACTATCTTGAACAGTCGACTCAAGGTACGGTAACGAATCCCCGGTTCGAGGCGGGCAAGACCGACAAGCCGTTCGTGCATCTCCATGGCTCGGCCACTGTGCAGATCCGCGGTGGATTCCACATCCTGCTGCAACTGACCCCGCAGCTTCGATAGTGCGCTCTGTGGTGCATCCAACATCAACTTGAGTAGCACCAGATGCAGCAATTGCAGCAGTTCCTTGACGGCTGTATTGGCATGTATCTGTTCCAGTGCACCCTGCAGAACACTGCGATAGTTTGCCTTGAAACTCTCGATATCCGCACCGGATGAAAATTGCCCGGTATGGGCCCAACCATGCTTTGCCAGATCTTCGTGGACAATCTTCTCGACCAGGGATAGCAGTGAACTACGGAATTGATGACTGATCGCCACATCGATACGGCGATTGTCTATGCCGATTTGAAACTGCTCCAGACTGACCTGCCAGGAGGGGCAGCGTCGTAGAGGCGCAAGAAATTCTCCAACATTCGGTTGAACGCCCAAGGTGTTACGAATCCTCAATGCATTGGTGGATTGACGGTCTGGTGGACCCGCTTAAAAGCGTTGTTGACATGAACTTCGCATCCAACCAGTCCAAGGTAAAACTATCATGAAACTCAGCAAGTTACATAGTGTGAGTCTAGATGATGAGGTGCAAGAATTAAATATTACAAAATGAGATTTATTCACATCAGAACAGAAATGTGAACGGCGTTTTAATATTACAGCGATCAATTATTCATCCGACAGCCTGTTTTTGCTGTCAGGTGAATGGTTCACGGGGAATAATCGGGTGGATTGGCGGCAATTCGGCTAGGTCAGTGACCCTAAGAGAGGCATCGCATTTTGTATGACCAATGATTTTCAACAAGGCTTGGCCAATACGGACTATCGATCAAGCATGGTTGCCAGAAGCTGATCTTCCAGTTCGATACGCACTGCCAGCTCTTCACCCAGTTTACAAAGATCTTCCGATAGATGATCAAGCTGTAACTCGTGGTCCGACAGATCATAGCGGTCATTGAAATTGACTGCGACTTCACTCGCCCTGACAAACTCCGGATAGATTTTTTCGGCAATCTGCAGTACGCCGCTACGTCTCTCATTGCCGTTACTCACATAACCGAAGACTTCAAAATGGCCGAACGCGGTATAGTCGATCAGCACCTGACAAAATGTCTGTAACTGCTGATCCAATGAAGCAGACCGATGGTATGGCTCGAGACCGGCCACTTCGCAAAACAGGACCAACATCTCCTGTCGCTCCTTCAAGAGCTTGTCAATCAGATCACGAGTGACGGTTCTGCGCTCTTCTGCTGCTCCCCCTTGAGAACTCATCAAAAGCCTCCGTAACGGCATATTATTTCTATTAATCTCAAACTGACCAGATGCAAAAAACCAGCGGCCAGAGTCAACATTCAACTGCAGAGTGCATCATAAACGATGATGACACTTCAGATAAAACCAAAACCCGTAGAATCAGTCTAAATGACAGCAACAGGCTCTGAAAGAAATTACAATACCACAACAACCGTCATTAATGTATGTCACGAACTGTAATATATAATCCGATGATATCATGCATTTTTACAGTGTGGCGACCGTTAGTGGGCCAAGTCAGCACCAATCCAAAAGGCCGGGCTTCATCCTGGTTATCTCATCCAACCGGACAACACCTCACCCACCCCACCTCACTGAAGAGTAAACCACCGCAGATGGATCGATTGGTTCGGTCTGAAGAGTCGAAAGCCCACAACCCGGTCGATTGCAATTATCCATCCACAGCCATAGTATGTTCAGAGTGTTGTCTGCTTGTCGGCATGAACTATTTGGCATGGCCAGAACGTTGCTGCAATCGAGCTGAATCCCTGCGGAGTTTCATACAGGTGCTTGGTCAACGAGTTACAATCCAGCAAACCCTATCGATTTCATCGCGGAATCTTGGAATCTCAGAAAATGTCTTCCATCACCATCAACCTGGCTTTTGTTTAAGGAACCGGTGAACAAGTCATGGACCAATACCCTGTTGAAAGAAAAAATTGTTTGTTGCCAGCGATCCCAGGCAGTAACCGGCCGTTTCATGATTTGACTAACGCCAAGCCTTTCCAGTTGAAACACAAACGGTGTGCTATGGGTTGGTTTAGGAGCAGTTTGGTCTGGTTGATGTTGCTGCTTCCGCTGAGCATACCCCAAAGCCATGCAGCAAATTCAGCATCAAGCATCATGAGCAGCGCCATGCTCGCCATGATGGACACCATGGGTGACCTGGCGCATAGCTATAAACGGGGAGACAACTGGTATAACGATCGCTATCGGATCAACCCCAATCCCTACTCCTACTGGGCCCCGCCAACCTATCCGGAGTACTATCCACCAAGCCAACCTTCCGGGCCATATCCCATGCCCCCCCACTACACAAGCCAGCCTCGCTCTGAAGTCGATGGCATCTGGATTGGTCAGGGTGGAGAGATCGTACTGGTGATGTATGGCTATTTTCGTGTCTATGCCGATACTGAGACATACCGGGACGGGCGTTACCAGATCGATGGCGACCTTTTGCACATGCACGACTTGACCAATGGGTCGAGCCAGACCTACCAGTATGCACTCGATAGCGGCCGGATGATCATGCGTAACCGGGAGGGTGTATTGCTGCTTTTCAAACAGCTGCCAATACCGATACCTCCGCAAAACCTGATTCCACCCGCGCAACCACAAACCGAGCCGCCCAGTGATACGCAGTTGATCGAGGAGCCCACCGATATCCCGCAAGAGTAATCGGCCAGGCAAGCATGCAGATGATCAAATCTTTTGATTTCAATCGGCTTGATTGGTCACCTGGGTATTGCCATCTTCCTCGATCTGGTTAATATTTCGCAGCCAGGCATAGGTTGTCTTGCCCTTCCTGACAAACTATTGCCCTGAATGCTAAAGCCTTCCCAGGCAGAGACAAAGAGTACAGGCTCTGGTGAATCAAGCCGCTATTCCGATAACAAGGAACAGACTATGAATCGAATTTGTATACTTGGTGGTAGTGGTTTTGTCGGTCACCGACTGGTATCGGTATTGAGTAAGCGAGGTTACCCATGCCGCGTGCTTTCGCGCCATCCACAACGCCATGCCGGCTTGAAAGTCCACCCGGGGGTGGAACTGGTTAAAGTCACTCAATTCGACTCATCCAGCCTGCAGCAACACTTTGCCGGTTGTCACAGCATCATCAATCTCATCGGCATTCTCAACGAGACAAAGAGAGCCAGTTTCATGGATAGCCACGTGGCACTGGTGGATCAGATCGTTGAGGCTGCGATCAAGAGCGGGGCGAGCCGACTGCTGCATATGAGTGCACTCCACGCCGATGCAGGCAAGGGATCCAGTGAGTATCTGCGCAGTAAGGGTGAGGGTGAAAACCGTGCTCATACCCATGGTGGTTCCGGATTGACCGTAACCAGTTTTCGACCGTCTGTGATCTTCGGCCCGGGAGACGGGCTATTCAACCGCTTCGCCTCTCTGTTGAGCCTGTCACCCGGGATATTTCCTCTGGCCTGCCCTAACAGTCGATTTGCCCCTGTCTATGTCGGTGATGTGGCGGAAGCTTTTGCCCGCGCACTTGAGGACGCTTCAACGGCCGGAGCCCACTACGACCTGTGCGGCCCGCAGGTCTACACCTTGAAACAGTTGGTCGCTTATTGTGCCAGACAGCTGGGACTCCAGCGTTTGATCCTACCGCTCAATCCAAGCCTCTCGCGCCTGCAGGCCAGGCTGCTTGGGCTGTTGCCCGGCAAGCCATTTACCATGGACAACTACCTCTCACTGCAGACAGACAGTGTCTGTACAGACAACGGCCTCCTGGCGTTGGGCATCTCGCCACAATCGATCGAGAGCCATGTACCCCGCTACCTGGCCGACCAGGGCTATCGCAAGCGCTTCGACCGCTACCGGCAAGTGATCGAGTAGAGCGCGGCGGATCGGCGGATCAGACCAGCCCAGCTCAAGACTTACAGCAGCTGCTTGCGTGAATCTAACAAAACGCTCGTCATATTTAGCATATTGCTCTATTTCCAAACCCGATTTCCGCTGAGAGTGAAACTCTTCACAGAAAGAATCAATACTGACTATAGATAAACCATACATATTGCAATATTAGAAAATTTATATATACTACCTTACCAAGTCATCAACCATGCAGTTTAAATCTGATGATAAAGAAGTATTTAATCTCGATGTTTCTTCTCTTCAGCAGTAGTCTGACTGTTGCTGAATCCCTCAACTCCAATACCAATTGGGCGGATGCCTCTGCACTGGCGCGACAAAACCATACGGTTATCATGGTCGTGTTCGAGTCTGAGGATTGCGGATATTGCGTCCGGTTGAAGCAGGAGGTTCTCAAACCCTTCTCCGATTCAACCGAACAAAATCCCCCGGTGATCAAGGAGATCGATATCTATGCCGGTGGTAAAATCACCGATTTCAACGGCGATGTGATTCGCAGCCGTCAATTCAAGGATCGTTATCAGGTGTTTGCGGTACCGACTCTGCTGATTCTGGATCCGGATGGTAACCTGCTCGCCGATCCGATTGTTGGTTATAATTCCCAGGAAGAGTACGAGAGACTGTTGCAGGACACTCTGCTGGTATCCTACGACGCCCTCGACTGACTCGAGCCTGTTAACAGGCCCAGGTGCGCTCCTCCCCAAGCCTGCTATTTGGCATACGCAAGGACGCGGTGCGCCTACCAGCACTGGGTGGCTGAAAGCGGTATACTGAGATACCCGGCCTAAACGCCACAACAACCCTCAAGCCATGCCAATCCGAGCCAATTTGCCTCTGCCGGTCACACTCCTGCTCTGTCTGCTGCTCCTCAGCCCAGCACATGCGGACCAAAGCGCTATTCCACAAGTCCACGATTTACAAAAACTCGCCATAGAGGCCAGCGAAAAAAAGTTACCCATCGTGTTACTGATCTCACAATACCACTGCGGATATTGTGACCGGATGAAACAGGAAGTGCTCTACCCGATGAGTATCAGTGGAGACTTTGAACAGAAGGCCCTGGTAAGAGAGCTGATGGTCGACGAGGGGGAGATGGTCAACGATTTTCAGGGAAAACGCGTCGCCGCCTCGGCTTTTTCGCAACGATACAGTGTATTTGTCACCCCTACCCTGTTGTTTCTCGACAACCGCGGGGAAGAGGCGGCTGAACGGATACTCGGCATCAACACCATGGATTACCTGCTGTTCTATATTCTCAACGCAGCAGAAACCGCGGCCGAAAAAGTCACTGACATCTGATCCAATCAGCCACATCACACCCCTATTGAGTGGATTGCCAGAGCTGCAGGGATTTCGGCAACGGATGGTCAGGATAGGTCGTCATGAAAAGCGTCAGTGACCGACTGGCTGCCTGATCCTGACCGGATTGGATCATCGCTTCAATCTCAGCCAGCCAGAGCTCCGGCGGCCTCTGGTAGGCCTCAGAATCTGTCGATTGCAAGCTTGCCTCCGGTGCTGCCCGCAGCTGTTTTCTCTCTGCTTCAACTGCCCGTGCTTTTGTCCTGGCGCGTTGCTCCATCAGGGGTGGTGCAGCCAGTTCGTACTGAGCAGCCGGTGCAGCCCGCTTTTGCATCTCGATCGGCTGACCGGCTGGTGCTTTAGCGGGTGCTGGTAAAGTCTGATCGCTTTCAGAGCGTGATTCAGCCTGTGGTGCCGGAGATGGCATAGAGTGCGGCGGCTGGTAAATATCATTGCGCAGATCGATCAATGGCAGGGACAAACCGACCCCCAGCAGAAGCAGAGCGGCTGATGAGAGGGGTAGGATCCAGCGACTCCTTCGCTTCGCTGCCACTCTGCGTGCCTCACTCAAAACGGCCTGATCAACTGTTTCACTTGGCGCTTCATGCCGACCGGCCCGATAGAGTCTGTTGAGCCCCGGATCCTCCGGTAGCTTGTCTGATTCGCTCACAAGCAATCCTCCAGCAGTTGGCGCAACTGTTTCAGGGCATATCGCATTCTGCTTTTAACCGTCTCGCGACCCGCATCGATCATTGCCGCAATCTGTACCAGCGTTAACCCCGCCTCCTCTTTCAACAGAAACACCTCCCGCTGTTCAAATGGAAGCTGACCGATATGACGTTTCAACCGTTCGCTGCACTCCTCATCCTGCATCTGCTCTTCCACAGACTTACCCGGCTGGACCGGCTCATGCAGATCTCCCTGATCTGTGACCAATGTGAGATTTGCCCGACGATGTCGATCGATGATCAGGTTGCGGGCAACGCGAAACACATAGGCCTTGAATGAACCCCCATCAAACGGTTTTGCGGCAGAGATGATTCTCGACCAGACATCCTGATAGAGCTCATCCGCATCACCCCTAGCCTGGGTGCTGCGTAACAGAAACAGATAGAGGGTTTGACGATAGCGCTGATAGAGTGTTTCGAAAGCCCGATCATCCCCCTTACGGAAGAGTCGAAACAGCGCTTCATCACTCTGCTCCCCGTCATTCATGCCAATAAGACCTTATAGTTATTGGAATATTTTATGTCCGCAAATGAACGCAAATCGATTATTACCTTAGCTTACCAAATATCGCTAGAGATAATTTAACGATGTCACAGGATCCCAACGCCTGTGGAAGATAATAAAATTTGCGTTTATTAGCGTTCATTTGCGGATTGATATCAAACATTCACTCGTTCAGAGTCAGTGGCGCTGCAAGTGAACCCGCCAATCTGACCAGGCGGACAAACTCACCGCGATAGCCAAACCGATCCTCACCCCGGGCCGTATTGGCCAACGCCACTGCGTCATCGAAATCGAAAGCTTCCGTATAACGCCCACCCCTGAGCAGTTGCGCAAAACCGGCTACCGCGGCACTGAAGCGATAGGCTTCACTGGTAGCCGCCAGTGGCGCTTGATTGGACAGCAGAATTGGCTGGGTGATCAGTTGTGACCGATGTTGATCGGGCTGTTTGTAGCGCAGCCTTAAAAAGGCCAGTTCAGCCTCCTTGTCACTACTTTTAATGGGAGCGGAGTGGTAGCGTCGTGGTGAAAGACGCTGGCCATCACTCTCATGCAAGGCAATCTCATACAGGGCTGTCACCGTATGTCCGGCACCAATATCTCCCGCATCGACCTTATCGTTATTGAAATCCTCAGCGGCCAGCAAGCGGTTCTCATAGCCGATCAGGCGATATTCAGCCACCCGTGCCGGATTCCATTCAACCTCGATCTTTACATCCTTGGCAATGGTTTCAAGGGTCGCACTCAACTCCTCCACCAGGACTTTTCTGGCCTCGTTGATGTTGTCGATGTAGGCATAGTTGCCATTGCCTTTATCCGCCAGCTGCTCCATCAGATGGTCGTTGTAGTTACCCTGCCCAAAGCCCAAGGTGGTCAATGAGATGCCCCGTTGCCGTTGCTGTTCGATCATCTCCACAAGGCGCCGATGATCCACTGTCCCCACATTGAAATCCCCATCGGTTGCGAGAATAACCCGGTTGATGCCCCCTTCGATACGGGCCTGTTCCGCCATCTCGTAGGCGAGTTGAATACCGGCCGAGCCGTGGGTCGACCCACCAGCCTCCAGCTGCGCCAGAGCTGAGACGATCTTGCCCCGCTGATCCCCCGCTGTCGGCTCCAATACCACGCCGGATGCACCGGCATAGACCACCAGAGTGACCCGGTCTTCCGCGGTGAGCTGTTGCAGCAGCAGTTTAAAGGCGGTTTTGAGCAGAGGGAGTTTGTTTTGATCGCTCATCGAACCCGAGACATCGACCAGAAACACCAGATTGGCTGCCGGTCGCAGATCGGCTGCGGTGGTATTCCCCTGAATACCGATATGGACCAGACGGGTACCCTTGTTCCAGGGAGTTGGACCCATCTCGGTAGTCAGGCTGAATGGGTGCTCTGCCGAATCAGGATAGGCATAGTGATAGTTGAAATAGTTGATCAGCTCTTCCGCTCGCACCAGGTCACTGGGCGGCATCCGCCCCTGATTGAGGAACCGCCTGACCAGTGCATAGGCGCCACTGTCCACATCGACGCTGAAGGTGGAAACCGGTCGATCGACTACCGAATGAATGCCATTTTCAGCCAGCTCAGCATAGCGCTCCCGGTCCACTTCGGCAGTTGGCCGGTGCAGCGACGGCAGGGCTGCCATTTTCCTCATCGAGTAAGCCTGTCTGGTGTGGGATAGCCGGGCTGGGGTCTGAGCGGCCATCTCGGCTTGATCCTGCTGCGTGGAGTGAGGGGACACAGGACTCTCTACCGCTTCATTCAACGTCTGTTGATGCCGCTTCGCAGAGGCGTCGCTAATCCGCTCCCTTTCCACCTCCGGCGCAGAGCCACAGGCGGCCAACAACCCGCTCAACAGGGCGGCAGAGAGAGTTAGGCTCAATTGTCGTAATTTCATGGTTTGCTCCCGAATGAGTTGTGTTTCATTGGGGCTAACGCAGAGAAACCGACAGTGGGGTTAAATTTTTTTTAAGTCCGCAAATGAACGCTAATAAACGCAAATGGAATGCTGACACAGACCAAGTCCAGACCATGCCGTCACAAGAAACATTTGCGTTGATTTGCGGACTAAAAACCACAACAACAGCCAAACAGCTTGAGACTAAAGGCGCTCGCACATATCCCGCATGGAGAAGCCCTGCAGATTGAGTTGCAGGCCTTTCAGCAGACCCAGCACTTTGAAACGCTCACCCATTTCAGCCGGCAGTGTGAGCCGTTTGACCCCCTGCATCAGAGACATGTGTCGGGCCACATCCTCAGGATCGGAATCCGCCAACAGGCTATCGAGTCCGTTGGCCAACAGAAAATGTGCCTGGGTGGTATAGCCCCCAAGGCTGAACCCCGATTCAACCGCCACTTTGGCAGCAGCGGTAAAATCGACCTGGCAGGTGATATCCTGAATACCGACCCAGCGGAATGGATCGCTATGGGCACGATGCCGGAAATGGCACATCAGAGTGCCCTGATCACGTTGCGGATGGTAATACTCGGCGCTGCTGTAGCCATAGTCGATCAACAAGACCACGCCCTGAGTGACAGCGTTGGCCAGGCTTTTTATCCAGGCAGACTGACGCAGGTTCACCTCAGAGTGATAGATGGATTTGAAAGGTCCGTACTGTGCCTGCAGCTGCTTTACCGCACTCTCAAGCCCAGGCGTGACCGGTTCACGATAGCTGGCCTTCAGCTGCTCCCCGTCCAGTGTGACGAAACACTCCTGTATGGCACCGTTCTCGATGCGAAAGCGGCTTACCGGGAGCGCATCCAGCAGCTCATTGGCAACCACACAGCCGGAGAACTGCTCAGGCATCCGTTCCAGCCAGACAACCCGCTCCAGCAGATCAGGCACCCTGGCTTCGAGAGTCTCTCTCTGACGACTCTTCAACTCCGGACTGACCTCCAGAATCTGGTAGCGATCCGGGAGTTGATCAAGCGCTGCCAGAGCCTGCAGCAGATCAGCAGCCAAAATGCCGGAACCCGCACCAAACTCCAGGATGTCCGCAGAGGGCAGTAGATCGAGTATCGGCGCCATTTGACGGGCCAGGCACTGAGCAAACAGGGGTGAGACTTCAGGTGCGGTTATGAAGTCCCCCTGGTCACCGAATTTACGGCTGCCGGCCACATAGTACCCCAGGCCCGGTGCATAGAGGGCCATATCCATGAATCGATCGAATGGTATGGCGCCACCGGACTGCTCGATGGCGCGTACAATCTGTCGCATCAGGCGTTCACTGACAGCCTGCGCTTTGCTATCCGGCATGGGTAGTGTCCGCGGTGAATTTCCTGCTTGAGCGCTGAGACAGTCCGGCATAGTTCAGAAACCTATATGAATCCGTTAGAGTAGAGGACACCATTCAAACATGGAGTTACCAAATGACGCAAAGTCATTCCTCTCTGTCGGGTCAAACCGCCCTGATCACCGGCGCGGCACACCGCATCGGTGCAGCCATTGCAACCGAGTTGCATAACCAGGGAATGAATATTCTGCTGCACTACAGGAATTCAAGAACAGGCGCGGAAAAACTCAAACAGCAGCTGGAACAGCAACGACCCGAATCGGTACGGCTGGCCCAGGCCGACCTGAATGACACGGCAAGTTTGGCCAAGCTGGTCAATCAGGCCTATCAGATCAACAAGCGTCTCGATCTGCTGGTCAACAACGCCTCCAGTTTCTATCCCACACCTTTGGACGAGGCCACGCAGAGTGATTGGGACGATCTGATCGGCAGCAACCTGAAAGCCCCCTTCTTTCTCTCCCAGGCTGCGGCGCCACTGTTGCGCGAGCAACAGGGGTCGATTGTCAACCTGGTCGATATTCACGCCCTGAGACCCCTCAAGGCCCATCCGATCTACTCTGTGGCCAAGGCGGGTAACGCCATGCTGATCAAATCATTGGCACGGGAATTAGGGCCAGATGTAAGAGTCAATGGTATCGCCCCAGGAGCGATTCTCTGGCCGGAACAGGGATTGAGCGAGTCAGAGCGTCTAACCATCCTGGAACGTACTGCATTGAAACGCCCGGGCAGTGAGATGGATATTGTCAAGACCCTGCTGTTTCTGCATCGGGATGCAGCCTATATCACCGGCCAGATCATCCCGGTTGATGGCGGCCGTACCCTACAACAATAACAATGCAAGAGGACCACTGATGAATGAGCCAACCACAGGACTGACTTTCAGGCAGAGTGTCGACCACATGGTGGACAGAGCCCTCGCCTACATGGATCTGGAGCCCGGTATCGCCAACGCCATCAAGAGTTGCACCTCCGTGTTACAAGTCAGTTTTCCGGTGGAGATCCGTGGCAAGATGGAGGTGTTCACCGGCTGGCGTGCAGTGCATAGCATCCACCGCTTGCCGGCCAAGGGGGGATTGCGTTATTCGGAATCGGTCGATCAGCAGGAGGTTGAGGCACTGGCGGCACTGATGACCTATAAGTGCGCCATTGTGGATGTACCCTTTGGTGGCTCCAAAGGCGGTCTCTATATCAATCCGGAAAATTACAGCCGCAGTGAACTGAAACTGATCACCCGGCGTTTCGCCCGTGAGTTGGCAAGTGCCGGTTTCCTCAGCCCCGCCACCAATGTGCCGGCACCGGACATGGGTACGGGACAACGGGAGATGGCCTGGATTGCCGATACCTACAAACATTTGAACCCGGAAGATGTCAATGCTCTGGCCTGTGTCACCGGCAAACCGGTCGCCCATGGGGGCGTGAATGGACGAACCGAGGCAACGGGGCGTGGCGTGCAATACTCCCTGCAGGAGTTTTTTCGCCATAAGGAGGAGTTGCGCGCCTGTGGTCTGGAGGGGGAACTGGAAGGCAAACGGATCATCATCCAGGGTCTGGGTAATGTGGGTTACCACGCGGCGAAATTCCTCTCCGAAGAGGATGGTGCAAAGATTATCGGTATCATTGTGCGTGACGGCGCCATCATCAACGAAGAGGGCATACATGTTGAAGAGGCCTACTATCACCGCTGTTCCCATGGTGGTTTGAAAGGCTTTGCCGGTGGCCAGTTCATCGAAGATGGCGCCTCGGTACTGGAACATGAGTGCGATATCCTGATACCGGCCGCCATGGAGTCGGCAATCACCGAAAGCAATGCGCCCAATATCCATACCAATCTGATTGCGGAAGCGGCAAACGGCCCGATCACTTTCGAGGCGGATCGAATCCTTCGCAGTCGTGGCATCACAATCCTGCCGGACGCCTATGTGAATGCAGGTGGTGTCGTGGTCTCCTACTTCGAATGGATACGCAATCTGAGTCACATGCGCTTCGGTCGTATTGAACGACGACTCGATGAATCCCGGGGACGACACATTCTTGCCGCCTTGGAGCATACCAGTGGAGAGAAGGTACCCGACTGGATCAGCGACAATCTATCCAGAGGAGCAGACGAACTCGACCTGGTGCGTTCTGGCCTTGATGACAGCATGCGCCTTGCCCTACAAGAGATAATCGATGTTCGAAAACGCATGCCTGAAATTGAGGATTATCGAACCGCTGCCTATATCATCGCGCTCCAGAAACTGGCCCGTTCTTATATCGATATCGGTGTTTAAAACAAGCGGTTTCAAGGCCCACTAAGCAACCTGCTACAGTGTAAAATTTAACTGCTTTACATGCACAGATTTTTAGTTAAGAATCTCATTCCCATCGCGATAGCGGACTGGATATAAAAGTTATCGTTCATTTAATCGTACGCAGATTACTTCATGGATTGTTATTTTAAAATGGAAACCCAATCTAACTATTCCCGTTATTCCAGTACCGCAAATCTTAGGGATTTCGTGGTTGACCCAGTTTCACTCAACACGACTACAACCACTCATTAATTGTCACTCTGAATAAACTGATCAGCAAAGCACCAGGTAGTCGTGACACTCTAAACAAAAATTAACATGAGTGAATCGCCTTGCTGTTCTTTGAATGACGGTAGGGTCGGCTTCCGATCACTATTCCACAAACGAAGCCACCTTTACAAAGCCGGCTGTAATAACAACAGAGATGTCCAGTTAATGAATCAACGATATGGAAATAACCTAAAAGAGGAAGTAAAGCATGGCTTTAATGCAATGGATAGACGAGAAGTACAGCACCAAAGTAGATGTTTGTGATACACAGCACAAGGAGCTCTTCAATCGTGTAAATGCCTTGAACGACGCGGTCTCCACCGGTGCCCGCCCGGAAATTGGTACCACTCTGGACAATCTGATCGATTACGTGGTGGTTCACTTTGAAACGGAGGAGCGCTTAAT
Source organism: gamma proteobacterium symbiont of Stewartia floridana (assembly GCA_003676145.1). Classification (GTDB taxonomy): domain Bacteria; phylum Pseudomonadota; class Gammaproteobacteria; order Chromatiales; family Chromatiaceae; genus Thiodiazotropha; species Thiodiazotropha taylori. The sequence continues at coordinate 73,092 of NAUB01000019.1, forward strand.
GGAGGAGCGCGGTTACAAAGGACTGGATGCTCATAAGGAGGAGCATAAGCAGTTGGTGCAAACCTGCGCCGATCTACAAAAAAAGTTTCATGCCGGTGAAGCTGAAATAGAAGATGGCACCATGGTTTTTATCAAGAACTGGCTGGACCACCATATCCCTGTGATCGACAAAAGCTACAGTTCCGCTTTGAGCAACTGATTACGATAAGATGCGTTGGGATACCTGAGCAGCATAACAAAATGATACTGGCATCGACTGAACAACCTGTCTCAGTCCTGCAGTGATTCAGGCTAATCCCTGTTTTATCGTTTTTCATACCCTGGGGGATCCCCCGCCCAGGGTATTTTTTGGACGCTTGTCTGACTGAATTGATGTGACGTAGATCAGATCGATTGCCTGGAAGCAGGATCTGAGTCTCTTCATCAATCACCAACAAATCTCGCTACTGTCTGTTGTGACAAGCGGCACGGCTACTTTTCGTAAATCCCTTCAAGCGCCCATACATCATTCAGCACCTGCTCGGCATACAACCTGGGCAACAGATCACGACCAGTGCTTATGACCGTTAAGGCGAGCTCAGCGCGCTCGTTGCAAGGCAACATAAGAATCTTGCAAGACACTGATATTCATGAAATTAATTAATCTTTCAGAATTCCCTGCCGCAGACGCTATCATTAAGACATAGTCGGAATATCCAGTTTTGAAATGGATTTCAGCATTTTTATATGGGCTCAACCACTCAGCGCTCTGATTTAATGACTGATCTCTATTTTCCATCGGTACAGACACTACTCCTGATTGTCCTGTTGATATTACTGGGACTGATCGTCTACCTCTGGTTTTTCCATACCACCAGAGCCAATCTCAAAGACCTCAAACGCAACGAGAAGTACCGAAATCTGTTCGAGCAGGCAGGTGACGGCATCATCGTTCATGATCTGCAGGGAAAGATCCTCGACGTCAATCCCGCTGTCTGCAAACTGTTTGGCTACTCATACAAACAGTTCTGCCAACTGCACGTTTCACAACTGCACCCGGATAAACCTGAGGTTATGGAAAAAAGCCGGGCAGCATTCAAGATCATTGCCAGGGACACCGAGATCAAGTTTGAGAACGAATTCATCACCAGCAGCGGTGAAATCCTGATCGGTGAGGTAACTTCAACCATCATTCACGAACCGGATGGTAACTATGTCCATGCGGTCTTCCGCAACAGTACCGCACGCCAACGGGCCGAAAATGCGTTACGCAAGCAGAATCGTATCTATCTCTCCCTGCTGGAGAATGTGAATGCCATCACTTGGGAGCTGGATCTAAGCAGCGGCCAGTTCAACTATGTCTCTCCGAATGCGAAACGCATATTGGGATACCCTCTGACTGACTGGGTCGATATGCAGTCCTGGCTCAACATGGTAGTCGATGAGGATCGTGACTTTGCCCAGACATACTGCTCCGCAGAAACCGATGCAGGCAGGGACCACACATTCCAATATCGAATGCATAAACAGAGTGGGGAGGTTATCTGGGTATTGGACCTGGTCAGAGTTATCAAGAACAATGCCGGCAACCCGATCAAACTGGCTGGTGTGATTTTTGACAACACTGAACAGCACCATATGGCGAGTGCCCTGCAAGAGAGCCGTCGTGCCTACAAGGAAGCACAGGAAACAGCCAAACTCGGCTATTGGCAGATTGATATCAAGTCCGGGAAGGCGATCTGGTCTGACGATATCTTCAAAATGCTCGGTCTTGATCCTGGCCAGGAGGTGGGCCCTGAGTTCCTCTCCACCATCGTCAACCCTGAGGATTGGCCCGCAGTATCCGACTCACTGAAAAAGGCCATCGACAGTGGTCAAAAGCATGAGATGGAGTATCGCGTAAAGAGCCAACTGCCTGAAAACAGTGAACTCTGGCTCTACTGCAAAGCTGAACGTGTACTGGATGACAAAGGTCAACCGGAAAGGCTTACAGGAATCGTCCAGAACATTACCGAACGCAAGCAGACCGAACTTGCACTACGTGACAGTGAAACATTTCTGCAGGACGTTTTTCATGCCATTCAGGATGGCATCATTGTGATGGATACCGACTTCAATGTCATCAGAACGAATCGCTGGGTGGAGCAGCACTATCCCCAGCATATGCCTCTTGCAGGCCGTAAATGTTACCAGATTTTACGTAACAGGGATGAGCTTTGCGACGCTTGTCCCAGCCATGAAGTGATCAGAGATGGACGACCCAAAACCGAAGTGATTCCGGTCACCCTGAACAACGGTGAGAGGGGCTGGTTCGAACTCTCGGTCTATCCGGTGAAGGATGATTCAGGCCAGGTAACCAACATCATCGAATACATCAAGGATATCAGCGACAGGAGAAAGGCCGAACAGAATCTGGAGCGCTTCAGGAAACTGCTCGATCAGTCGAATGATGGTATCTATATCATCAATGCCGATGACGGCACCTACCTGGATGTCAATTCCGCCGCATACGAAAGCCTCGGATATCGGCTCACCGATTTGCATCAGATGCGGGTCTGGGAGATAGACGGAACAATCGGTGACAAAGCGAGTTGGCATGAAATGATCCAGCAGCTTGAAGCGAGCAGAACATCTGTCTATGAGAGCAACTACCGCCACCAAAATGGTGATCTGATCCCGATGGAGGTGAATGCACAACTGGTAGAACAGGACAATATCAAATACCTGATCGCCATCGCCCGGGATCTGACAGACATCGAAAGAGTACGTGAGCAGCTGATAGAAAGCGAACATGAGATGCGCACGATTCTCGACAATGTTGATGCCTTCATCTATCTCAAAGATATGCAGGGTAACTATCTGTTTGCAAATCAGCGGGTACGTGATCTCTGGCATGCTGAGATGGACGAGATTATCGGTTATGGTGATGAGAAGTTCTTTGATGAGTGCAGCGCATCAGCCATACGCATCAATGACCAGAAGGTTTTGCGGCAGGGTGAGACGATACGCGCGGAGGAGACCAACACGGTACCGCAAACCGGCCAGACAGCGATCTATCACTCCACCAAACTGCCTCTCAAGCATGAAGACGGAACCACCTATGCTCTGTGCGGCATCTCACTGGATATCACGGAACAGAAACGGGCCGAAGACGCCTTGAAAGAGAGCGAACAGCGCTTCCGGATGGCAGGCCAGGCGGCCTATGATCTGATTTATGAGTGGGACGTCAAAACCGATGAGCTGAAGTGGTACGGGGATGTGGATCATTTTCTGGGGTATGAAAAAGGCTATCTTGCTGACGACCTGCAAATGTGGCTGCAACTGATTCACCCGGAAGATGTGCAACTGATGCAGAACAGTGTGGAGTTACACCGGAGATCGACCAAGGAGATCAAGTACGAGTACCGGGTTCGGCATGCCGACGGCAGCTATCGCTACTGGAAGGATCATGCCTTACCGTTACTGGACCAGGATAAAAAACCCTATCGTTGGGTCGGCGTCTGTACCGATATTACCCTGCAGAAACAGCACCAACTGCAACTGGAACACCACGCCAACCACGATCTACTGACCGGCCTGCCGAATCGAGCACTGCTGAGTGACCGCTTGACCCAGGCCATGCATCAGGAGAAGCGTCGGGAACAGAGACTGGCGGTAATCTATATCGATCTGGATGGCTTCAAGGAGATCAATGACCGTTATGGCCACGATGTGGGTGACCTGGTACTGATCGGCATGTCCAAACGATTTGCGAACGCGCTGCGACAGGGGGATACCATTGCCCGGTTTGGCGGCGATGAGTTTGTGGCCGTGCTCAGTGATATCGAAAGCCGTGAAGCCTGCTATCCCATGTTGCGGCGCCTGATGGAAGCTGCCATCCGGCCTATCCAGCAACAGAACCAGATGATACAGGTCAGTGCCAGCATCGGGGTGACCCTCTATCCCCAGGATGAAGAGGTGGGAGGGGATCAACTGTTACGCCAGGCAGACCAGGCGATGTATCAGGCAAAACTGGCGGGTAAAAACCGCTACAGTTTTTTTGACACGGAATATGATCGGAGCCTGAGGGGACAGAAGGAGGACCTGCAACGTATAAGAGAAGGTCTATTCAACCGGGAGTTCGAGCTCTACTACCAGCCGAAGGTCAGCATGAGAAGCGGCCAGGTGATTGGTGTGGAGGCGCTGATCCGATGGCAGCACCCGCAACAGGGCTTATTGATGCCGATCAGTTTTCTACCGATCATTGAAGACGACGAGCTGGCCGTGGAGATTGGTGAGTGGGTATTGGATAGTGCACTCGCCCAGTTGAGCCGATGGGATGAACTCGGACTGAAGACCTCTGTCAGCGTCAACATCGGCGCCAGACAGCTGCAGAGAACCGATTTTGTCGATCAACTGAAAAAGATCGTGCAGCGCTATCCCGCTATTGCATCCGAGCGATTGCAGCTTGAAATTCTTGAAACCAGTGCGCTGGACGATATGAATCATGTTTCCAAGATCATTCATGAGTGCCTGGAATTCGGCGTCAGCTTCGCACTCGACGATTTCGGCACCGGCTACTCCTCGCTCTCCTATCTCAAACATCTGCCCGCCACCACCATCAAGATCGACCGGTCGTTTGTGCGGGACATGCTGATCGATCCTGATGACCTGGCGATTCTGGAGGGAATACTTGGCATGGCCACGGCGTTCCGCCGCAATATCATTGCCGAAGGTGTGGAGACGGCTGAACATGGCGAGCTGCTGCTGAAACTGGGATGCGATCATGCTCAGGGTTATGGCATCGCCAAACCCATGCCGGCCGCTGAGTTTCCCGCTTGGGTTAAGGAGTGGCGACCCTTCGAATCCTGGCAGCATCAGCAAAGGTTGAACCGCGATGACCTGTCACTGCTGTTTGCCGCCAGTGAACACCGCGCCTGGATCAATACGCTGGAGGAGGCGGTGCGCAACGAGGAGATGGATTTTCCGGTGCTGGACCACCACCAGTGCCGCTTCGGCGACTGGCTCTACAGTGACGGAAGACGCTATGATCATCTCACCGCCTATCAGCAGATTATCGAACTGCATAAGCAGATGCATGAGCAGGCAAATTGGCTGCAACAGCAAATGCAGCAGGGTAAAAAAGATGATCTGGCAGATGGGCTGGAGATCATACGCGACAAGAAACAGCAACTGCTGCAAAAAATGGATCTACTGATGCGCCATCGTCATGATATGAATTGACGCCGTTGAACTCTCAGCCGCGCAGAATGAGAAACCTGGCAAAGATCATGATCGACAGAACAAGCAGTCCAAAGGGATAGGGAAAAATCCCGTACAGAAAAGCAGCCAGGGTAAGACCTAACAGGATGATCAGCAACAGTAGAAATTTGTCATCGAGCAGCTTCATGTCAACGATCTTCAAGGTTTGATCCTATAGACAACTCGAAGCGCTCGAGGTTTTAAGATCCCACAGGATCAATCCGCTGATCGATCTACTACTCGGCCTGTTTCTGCAATACACCCATCAACGAGAAGAAACGCTGCACAACACTCAGATCCCTGGTCTTGGTCATGGGGGGCAGACTGCGGATGAAGACTTTACCATAGGGCTTGTTCAACAAGCGTGGATCACAGATCACCAGCACACCCCGATCCGACTCATCCCGGATCAGACGCCCGGCCCCCTGTTTCAATGCAATTGCCGCCTGGGGCAGTTGAAAGGTCATAAAGGGATTCCCCCCCTTCTGTCGCAATGCATCGATGCGTGCCTGCAATACCGGGTCACCGGGAGAGGCAAAAGGCAACTTGTCGATAATCACACAGGAGAGCGCCTCACCACGCACATCGATCCCTTCCCAGAAACTGGATGTACCCAACAGCACCGCATTGCCCAGTTCACGAAACTGTTCAACCAGTTCCGTGCGTGGTGCGGTACCCTGCACCAGCATCGGATAATCGAGCTTGTCCTGCAGATATTCCGCCGCTTCCTGCAGGGCTCTGTGGCTGGTATAGAGGAGAAAGGCTCTGCCATTGCTCGCCTTGAGAATCGGCAGCGAGAGATCCGAAACTGTCCGATTGAAGTTGCGATCCGAAGGCTCCGGCAGACCCTGAGGCACATACCAGACGGCCTGGCGCGGATAGTCGAAGGGACTGTCCCAACAGTGGGTCGTCGCCTCCTGCAGACCCAGCTGGTTGGTAAAGTGATCAAAGCTGTCACCAACCGCCAGAGTCGCCGAGGTAAAGATCCATGCCGCATGGTGGGCCTGCATCACCCCACGAAAGATATTCGCAATATCCAATGGGGTGCGATTCAGGCGAAAGCTCTGACGCTGGGTCTCATACCAGCGGATCGACTCCTCGGCCTGATCATCCATCAGACCCTGTAAGCGCTGGATCTGAACTTCGCAACGCTCCTTGATACTGTCCAGGCCCTTGCCCCGACCTTCGACCGCAGTGAGTGCTTCAAGCAGATCATCCAGCGCCTGTTGTAGGTTTTCCAACTGCACATTGACGGATGGGTTGTCAGAGAGTTCGGACCAGGCGCCACGTCGCACCTCCAGACCGAAAGCCAGTCGCAGATCCTGGGACGCCCGCTTCAGCGCTTCCGCACGATCCATCAGTTGCGGTGTGTCCTTGGCCTCCTTGTGATATTCGGTGATGCAATCCTTGGCCAGTTCATTCAGCTGACGACCGCTGAGCGTAATACCGAAAAAGTTACCGGCCACCTCCGGCAGTTGATGAGCCTCATCGAGAATGAAACAGTCGGCACTCGGCAGCAGTTCACCAAAGCCCTCCTCTTTGAGCGCCATGTCTGCACACAGCAGATGGTGGTTGATGACCACCAGGTCCGCCTCCTGGGCCCGTTTTCTTGCCTCGACCAGGTAGCATTTGCTGTAGGCGCTGCACTCCTGCCCCAGACAGTTGTCGGTGGTTGAGGTGACCACCGGCCAGATCGAGGCATCTTCCGGAATCTCAGACATGTCGCCGATATCACCGCTTTTGGTGGTGGTGGACCACTCGCGGATCTCCTGTAGCTGTCCGAGCTGCTGTTTGGTCAAACGGATCTCCTCCACCAGGGTGTTCTCCAGTCGATGGATACAGAGATAGTTGGAGCGCCCTTTCAACAGCGCCGTACTGACCGGACTGGAGAGGCTCTGCCGCACCTTCGGCAGGTCCCGGTGATAGAGCTGATCCTGCAGGTTTTTCGTGCCGGTGGAGATGATCACCTTGCGCCCGGACATGAGTGCCGGCACCAGATAGGCGAAGGTCTTGCCGGTGCCGGTTCCCGCTTCGCAGATCAGCACGCCGCCCTGCTGCATGATCTCGGCAACCTGCTGCGCCATCTCCTGCTGCTGCGGCCGATAGGAGAATCCCTCGATACGGCTGGCAAGCCAACCTTCAGGGGCGAAGATCTCGGCAATCTCTTTCATGATTCAGTGGCCGGAGGATGCATTGGATCGAATGGCTGGGTGTTGCTGAAACTGTCTCGGCCTGCCGGGTGGGAAAACTCAGTCTGACTGGTTATCCCAGACTTCCTCTTCAAGACCGCTCTCTCTGGTCCAGGCGAGTCTTCCAATGATTTTGAATCTGGCCACTGACATGGCTCCCCGCTTCGCCCGGTTGCTACTGCTCTCCTCGATATATTCGAGAATCTCTTCCCGTTCCGCTTCATAGATCTCATAGGGTTCATATTCTTCATCCATGAGTACCAGCACCACACTGTCCCAGCTCTTATCCAGCTTCAGCTGACCAATGCGCTGTCCCGATTTACTCTCATCGAAAATGGTGCGGGATTTTATCTGGATGCGTTTATCGTCACGCTCGGGATCAATTGCGTTAAAGCCCCCCTCCGCCGTATTGTTGGGCTCCAGCTGCAACAATTTGATCGCATCGAACTCGGCAATTTCATTGCTGATACCAGGCAGTGGCTTACCCATGGTACGCCGATACTCGGCGGCCAGCACCCTGGCCTGGCTGATCAACTTGTCGGCTTCGTATACGCTCAAGCCTTAACTCCCGGAACTGAGATTGAGGTCCAGGCGGGATTGTAGCCTATCTTCCACTGCTTTCGCATATCGCATCACTAAATCCGCCAAATGAAAACCCAAGGATGACCGCTTGAAAGAGTCATACACTACACTATCCGAGCGGGCCGACACACAGGCTAGTGGGCCACGCGGGCCGAATGCTACTTACTTAAGCCTTTGTTGGTGGGGCATGGCCCCAGTAAACTCTCTGACAAAACGAGATGCCATGAGTTTTCGTGCTAAAAACTCGGGCCTGTTAACAGGCCCTGAGACTATCTGAACAGACCCTGCAACCACTCCACCCCGTCATCCATGAGTGAATGGGTATTGGCACAGGGAGCGTTACCCAGTGTTATCGAGCCACTGATAACAGGATAGTCTACCGCATTCCGACACCCCTCACCCCGCAGCCCGGAAGCCGGATCTATGGCTACCATCTCAACCCCCCTGGGCAGATCCTCGAGCAGTGATTGGATACCGATGCTGTTCATCAGATCAGCCCAGACCCGCATCGCGCCGGATGAACCGGTCAGTCCGGTTGGCGCATTGTCATCACGACCGATCCAGGCCACCGATACCCGCCGACGGTCAAAGCCGGCAAACCAACTGTCGCGTAACTTATCGGTGGTACCGGTCTTGCCGGCGACTGCGGTGTCATCCGGCAACAGCCATTGCAGCGCCTTGCCGGTACCACTGCGGGTCACCTCCTGGAGCGCCTGCCGCAACAGATAGACCGCTTTGCTATCGGCTCTCGACTCGATCTCCAGAGGGTAGCGGGAGAGTGGTTCTCCCTGGCTGTCGGTAACCTCCCGAATCGACTTCAGCGTCGCACTGAAGCCTCCGTTCGCCAGTGTCTGGTACATCTGTGTCATCTCCAGAGGCGAGAGTGAGACCGCACCCAGCAACAGGGAGGGATAGGCGGAGATCGGCCGTCTGATACCGAGCTGGTAGAGGCTGTCGAGCACCGATTTCAAGCCGACAGAGAGCCCCAAATGCACCGTCGCCAGATTCAGCGACTCCACCAAAGCCTGCTGCAGATTGACATCCTCATGGATCAGATTGTCGTAATTATCCGGCGCCCAGATCTCGCCATTGGCCCCTTTGATACGAATCGGTTTGTCTTCCAGGGGGGTAAACAGCTGATAGCGTCCCGGCTGGTCCAGGGCACTCAGGTAGACCGCTGGCTTGATCAGCGAGCCTACCGGGCGTACCGCATCGAGTGCCCGGTTGAAGCCAGCGAAGCGGGGATTACGGTCGCCAACCAGAGCCGTCACTTCGCCGGTCTCCACATCGGCCAGGGTTACCGCCCCCTGCAGCGTGCCTGCGGCTATCCCGCGCGCCTTTTCCAACCTCTTGAGCTGCTTCGACAGCGCCAGTTCGGCGCGCTCCTGAAGCCAGGGATCGAGGGTTGAAAAGACCCTTAACCCCCCCGCATTCAGATCCGCCTCCTTGTAGTCGCGACGCAGTTGGCGCTTGACCAGATCCATGAAGGCCGGGCTGCCGGAGCTGTGCAGGCTGCCCTGTTCAACACCCAGAGGAGCCTGTTGCGCCTTGGCCGCCTGCTGGGCATCGATCACCCCCTGATCGCGCATCAGCTGCAGCACCAGATGACGACGCTGTTTGGCCTGTTTGGGGTGACGTCTGGGATCGTAGGCCGAGGGTCCCCGTACCAGCGTCACCAGCATCGCCAAACGGGGCAGGTCGAGCTCCTGCAACGGCCGGTTGAAATAGAAACGGCTGGCCAGGGCAAAACCGTGGATCGCACGACCACCCTGCTGCCCCAGATAGATCTCATTGGCGTAGGCCTGCAGTATCTCATCCTTGCTGTATCGCCAATCGAGAATCAGCGCCATCAGGGCCTCGTTGAATTTTCGCCACAGGCTGCGCTGCGGATTGAGAAAAAAGTTCTTCACCAGTTGCTGGGTCAGAGTACTTCCCCCCTGCACCACCCGTTTGGCTCTCAGATTGGCCCACAGGGCCCTGGCGATGGCGATCGGATCGACACCGAAATGGTGATGGAAATTTCGATCCTCCACAGCAATCAGAGCATCGACCAACAGTTCAGGCAGCTCATCCCGACTCAACAGGATACGATCCTCCCCGTGGGCAGAGCTGAGACTGCCGATCAGTCTGGGTTCGATGCGATAGTGGCCGACCGGCTCACCGCTCGATGCCCGCTTCAGGGACCTGACCCCCTGGCTGCCCAAAGTGACCTCCATATAGTCGCTGGGGCGATCGATATCGGGAAAGTGGAATGCCCGGGTGCGCAGCAGGACCCGGCCTCGGTATCTGGAGTATTCACCGGGTCGATCCGGGTGTTTGACCTGACGGTAGCCGAGTCCCAGCAGGGTCTGTTCCAGATGCTCCAGAGTCACCGGTGCACCAGGATAGAGCGCGAGGGAACGGCCATAGACTTTGGCCGGTAGAGACCAGCGCTGCCCCTCGAAGCGGGCCTGAACCACCCGGTCCAGATAGAGGGTGTACAACAACATCGCCAGGCTCAGGGTGATCACCATCAGCCACAGCCAGCGCCGCCAAGAGACACCCCGTTTCGGCTTGCGCTGTTTACGAACGGTTTTTTTTCGCGGCTTCGCCATGGTTAATCAGAATTCCATAAAAAACAGTCAATCTGTCACTGCAGGTAGTTTTTCCGCTGTGTACGCTTTCCAGGCGGCATGATACCCCAGCCGACCGCCAAAAGAGCCCTCCAGTTCCCATTCACGGGTTTGCAAAAATGAATTAAATCGATGATTTCAGGCAATTAATGCCTAAAATTCAAAATCGTGAATCAAGTCTCAAAAACGATGGTCGCTAAATACAGGCATGGACACTGAACAGCGTTAGGAAAAAGTATGCAAGCGATGTCTAGCTATTTTAAGCCGTTACTATCTATCCCCTTTCTGTTTCTGCTGTTGTCGGCACAACCGGCGGCGAGCGCAGAGGTGGATGCCGATCAGGAGATGCAGCTGAGAAACATGCTCGAAAAGCGCATCTCAGAGATCGCCAACAATGAAAAACTGAAGCAGAGTATGGCCAAAGAGGGCCGCAACCGGACGGTATTGTGCAATACCTGTCATGGTACTGACGGTATGGCCACACAGCCTTTGACGCCCAATCTGGCGGGTCAGAATCCAGTCTATATCGTTGATCAGTTTCAGCGATTCGGTGATGGTCGTCGCAACGACTATCTGATGAGTAATCTGGCCAAGACCTTCACCCTTGAGGATAAGATCAAAATCGCCATCTACTACGCAGAGATGGATATGAAACTCTCAGGCGGTGGTAAACCGGAGCTGATGCAGAAAGGCAAGCAGATCTACAAAGAGGTCTGTGTGGAGTGTCACGGGGACAATGGCCGGGGTCAGGAGGGTTATGCCCGATTGGCCGGTCAGCGCTACGACTATGTGGTGAAGATGCTGAAAGAGTTCCGGGATCGTACCGGCAAACGGACCAATGTCTGGATGACAGGCGTTGCCATCCGCCTGAATGACCAGGATATGGAGGCTGTGGCGACCTATCTGGCCAATTTGAAGTAATCGGCAGCCCAGCTATCCAGCCAGCTCAAAGCCACACCCAATGAGAATGCCTGTGGCGAGTTTTATCAACCAATCAGGAGATTGGCTCAATTGGGGGCCAATTGCCGCCCATAGCCGACTCTGGCGCAACCCAGACCACAGCCCAAACGCTTCTCCGACAGCGGAAACTTGGCCAGGCGCAGTTTCAGATAGCGGTAGAGTTCATCCAGCCAGACCGGCTCTTCTGTGGCGGTGATCGCCCGGCTGCGGAAATCATAGGGGACGATCAGCACAGCGGCCTTCTCCACACCCAGCCTGGCCACCAGGTAGAAAAGCTCCTCGATATAGTGATTACCGATCGCCAGGCAACCGGCTGACCAGGCGCTGCCGTGGATGTAGATGTGGTTGCCGGGTGAATGGCGATCCTCACGACCGGCCTGAACCCAATCGAAGGCGTTGGGATAGTTGAGCCTCATCGACAGATGAAAATGGCTGTTGGGGTTGAGACCGACGATGCGGTAGAAACCTTCCGGCACCTGTTTGTCGCCCTCCCTCAGCTTGGGCCCAGCCTCGCCACTGGCGGCAAAGACCGCGTAGTCGTGGATGAACCACCAACGCTGCTGTGAATAGGCCCAGAGCTCCAAACGGCGGCTCTCCTTGAGTGCAATCAGCTGCACCCGCTGGGGTGGAAAATCGACACCAGCCTGTTCGAAACGAGCGGCGATACGTTGCCCGGCATCCCCATCCAATTGCTGCATGACAGCCTCGAGTGGCGCATTGGGAGAGGCCTGGGCGGTCAGCACCCAGCCGGAAACCAGTAGTAGAATCCAAAACCTCATACCCTGCATAGCACCCTGTTCAGCCAGTTACCGTAGATAATAGCGGAGATCTCATGCAGCTGGGCAATCTGCCGATCCAGGTTCTGCAAGATGGTCTCGACCGATTGGCGACAGCTCGAGTGCGTCTCCAGATCGCTGCCATAGCGTTCGATCCAGTTCCTGATCATCGACTCGGTCATCTCCAGATGAAACTGCAGACCCAGATGATCCCCCAGCGCAAACCCCTGGTGGGGGTAGCAGTCACTCTCCATTATCCATCGGCTGCCGGCAGGTAAAGTGAAGGTATCCGCATGCCAGTGAAAGGCCATGAACTGTTCCGGCAGGCCCTGCAGCCAATCGGCCGGATCATGCTGCGGAATCCCCCGCACCGGATGCCAGCCGATCTCCATGTCGTCCCCCCGGGTCACCTCTCCGCCCAGGGCCCGACTGATCATCTGGGCACCGAAACAGATCCCCAGAATCGGCAGATCCTGATCGATCGCCTTGCGGATCAGTGCCAGTTCACCCTCCATCCAGGAGAGTTGGTCATTGACACTCACACCAGCCCCCATAAAAACCAGTGCCGAGACATCATCGGTGCTCTGGGGAACCGGATTGGCCTCATCCACACAGACCATCTCCCAGGGTACGGATCGTTGATGCAGATAGTCCCCCAGATAGCCCGGAGGTTTACAGACCATATGACGGAAGATTCGGATCGGCTTCATCTACAATTTTTTATACGTTTGACGATTCCAGTGCGCCGCCATCGAGGCGAAAACTGCCCCGATGGAAGCGGATAATTGATTCTAACCTGAAACGGTCACGAATGTGGATTCAGCTGGTGATTTCAGCACGCACGATGTAGCGAAGAGGCCCCCCAGGCATCAGGGCATCAAAAGGGAAGCAGGTGATCAGCAACAGCTCCTGAGGGCCTGTCAGGGGGATCTGCCAACCGGCCCGCTGATCCACCACCAGATGTTCAACCACCCGATAATCCATCTCTCTGCCATCCCCCCCCTGAAGCTTGAGAATATCGCCGATCTGCAGATCCTTGAGAAAGCGAAAATGGGTATCCCGATGGCCGGAGACGAAACTGCGCCCCACCCCACCGGGCAGAGTACTCTGTTCCGCCCAGCCTGGGCCAAACGCCAGGGTTGCGCCACTGTCGCCACTCAGCACCAGACGACTCACCCCGAGGCGGGGTGAGACGAGCCGGGCTACCGGCCAGGTGTCGGCCCAGGGCCAGGGAGTGACCTGGCTCTGGCCGTTCAGCGTGCGCTGCCAGGCAACAGTGATCAACCCTTCGGCAAGCCAGGCCTTGGCCTCGATCCATAGCCCGTTTGCCAGCATCCCGCCACCGAGCAGCGCCATCAGCAAGGCCAATGTCTGAGCCACTCTCAAACCCATCGGCCAGTGATCCTCGGAGCGAATCGCAGGGTTATCCAGGCCAGACCCAACAGAGCGATACCGAGCAACAGATTGAGTGGTGCCCCGGTAGCCGTCCTGGGCAGTTGCCCGAATACCGCCTGAGCAGACCAGCCAGCCGGCAGACTGACCGGTAGATCGCCACCCTTCAACGACTCATGCAGAGGACGCGTGGGGGTCTTCTCAACGGCCACCAGGCTGGTATAGGGTGAGATCAGTTGATGCTCCAAGGCGATTCTCAGAACCGCTTCACGCCGCTGTTGAGGCGTGGTGGTGCTGGTCGAGGCCATGATCGATTTGATCCGTTGCCTGGCCCACAGGGCGTGAACGCCGGTACGCTGAGTCTCTCCCTGATTAAGATCGACCAGCCGTTTCCAGAGCGCACCATCCCGCTCACCGACAACCCGCAGTTGACCATCCAGGTCGCTCCCTTTGAGCGCCAGTAGCAGTGGCTCACCAAGATAGAGATCGGGAAGGCGTCCCGGCTCTACATCCAACTCTCCGCGACCCTGCCAGTCGAGCCGAATATCCCTCATGCTGGGGTTTTCAAGCTTTGCAAAGAGTGCCTGCATGGTGCTTGAGACCTCGGATATATCCCCAATGTAGCTGAACGAACCACGGCCAAAATCGGCGGCGCGTTGCATGAAGTGGCTGTTCGGCGCCGATCCGATACCGACAGTGAAGAGCCGGCTCTCACCCAGCTTCTGCTGAATCAGGCTAAACAGCTGCTGCTCATTGCCCACACTGCCATCGGTGAGAAAGACGATCTGGCGCAGGCGCTCCAGCTCTGCCTGCTGGTTCAGCGCCAGCTCGAGGGCCGGCATCATCTCGGTTCCACCATCGGCACGCAGCCGATCGATGAAAGCCAACGCCCGCTGCTGATTGTTGTTGGTTGCGGATTGAGGGTTGGAGAAAAGGGATTCACTGCGATTGTTGAAGGCGATCAGATTGAACCGGTCATTGGGCTGCAGACGGCTGACGGCCAGTCTCAGGGCGGCTTTGGCCTGCGCCATGGATGGCCCGCTCATCGACCCGGAGCGATCGATAATGAACACCAGCTCCCTGGAGAGCACTTCAGCGGCTGTCGCTGACGCCGGCGGCATCAGCATCAACAGGGCGTAGTCCTGACCCTGCCACTGCTCACGAAACAGGGCCAGTTCCGGCTCGCTACCGACCTTCGGTCGCCAGTTGATTACGATATCCCGATCGGCCTGCACCTCACCATCCGCCAGTTGCAGATGAACCACGCCCGGCTGTTTCCGCTCCTGCACCATCCGGTGGTAACGGCTGACCACCTGAGAAAGCGGCATACCCGCATCGATCCGTACCTCCATCGACAGGGGATTGATCAATCCGGCGCCTTCAGCAATCACCGGCGGTGATATGGAAGCCGCCTCATCCAACGACAGCTGTTTCGGGATATAACGAGGGGCAACCACCATCGGGAAACGCAGCTCGAACTCCTCTCCGGAGTAGTGCACGGTTTGCTGAAATTCGATCGTTACCCTGACCTGCTCACCCGGTGCAATATTGGTTGCCGAGAGGGTGAAGATATTCGGCCTCTGCTGAGACAGCAGACTGGCCTTTTTGCCAGCCTCTCTGGCCTGCTTGAAGATCCGTTTGGCGGCCGCCTTCTCCTCGATCACCCCTTCGATGCGCCGGTCACCGATCTCCATCCTCATCCGCTCCACGGCACTCCCTTCGGCCAGGGGAAACTGGTAGTTCCCCTCCATCCAGTGCTGACTGGGGTTGCTGAACACCTGCTCCACTTTGACCCAGGCGAGCATGCCGGCAACATCGATCTCAACTCGGGTATTGAGCAGTGGTGCCATCTCGATTCGATGGCCATTCAGGCTCCTCAGTTGCAGCCCGGCAGCGGTTTCACCGGTCGGAACCG
Organism: gamma proteobacterium symbiont of Stewartia floridana; assembly: GCA_003676145.1. GTDB lineage: Bacteria > Pseudomonadota > Gammaproteobacteria > Chromatiales > Chromatiaceae > Thiodiazotropha > Thiodiazotropha taylori. Next base: position 88,738 of record NAUB01000019.1, read on the forward strand.
CCTGTGCACTACTCCAGCCGAACACCATCAGGATCAGTAGCACACCACCGGAGAGTCCGGTCATCACCGCTGCCAGCAGGGTAAACAGCATATCGATGATAAAGGCGCGGCTGAATTGAGCCCTGAGCGGGGTTTTAAGATCAGTTTCTGTGTTTACACCCATTGCGACCTCCCATTGGCACTTTTCTCCCCTTCGCGGCCCGCCGGGGAGCCGCTGCTACCCGGCGATAGCTGAAGCTCAGGATCTGTTCCGGCGAGCCATAGACAAAGGCTTCGCTGATTGGCTGAAGCCTGCCTTTCATGAGGCATCTCCATGCAGCAGGGTGAGTTGCACCATGCGGTCAAAGGCGAGTCCTTCCACATCGGTCAACGGATAGATTGCGGCCGACTCCCCCTGATAGCGCAGCTTGATGCGTTCGGATGAGAGACCCGCATCGATCAGCATGCCTGCCACGGCCTCGGCACGCTCGCGGCTCAGCTGATGATTGAACGCCTCTGTACCTCGCTGGTCGGCACCGGCTTCAACCAGCAGTTGAAACTGGGGGAAGGCTTTGAGCATCTCTGCCAGGGAGTTCAGCTGTTCGACCATCTTCGGTTCAATCTGACTGCTGCCGGTACGGAATCCCAGACAGAAACTGAACCCCTCCTGCAGTGCAAGTAACGAGCTATCCTGCTGTTGCTGATGGAACTGTTGCTGATGGGAATGGGCCTGAGCGAGGAGGAAATCTGACTCAGAGTGGGGCTCAGGAGGGGCTTTTGCGGCCAACTCCAGGTTCTGATTCTCGGCATGTAGATCGCCGATTACCGCACCGCTGGTAAAACCGAGAACCGCGCCCGGCGGTCCAGCCAGCAGACCACCGGCCAGCATACCGAGCAGCGAGCCGTAGAAGCCCTCTTTCGCTGCCGTTTCAACCGCCTCCTGGGCAGACACAGGCGCCTGCAGCAGCAGACCGGCAAGGGATACGATGATAAGATGTTTTTTCATTTTGCTAACTCCTGGTTATTGAACCAGCGCACCATCCATGGTGTTCATTGGCACTCCGTAGCGGCGCCGGAATTCTCTGTTTTCCGGGAGTAATTACACGCCAGAGAGATGGCCGGCATGCAGCCAAATTGGGGCGATCGCGTGGCGAAATGTGGCAGAAACATGGCAGCAGTGAAAAGCTTGCCTACAATAGACAGCGGAGCTGACAGCCATTACAAAGAGATTGGAGGGATCGACGCACAGCTTGCATGTCTGAGAAATGGCATGCAACTGCGCTCGCTGAAATCCACATTGGAACAACAGTTTCATTAGCTGTTTAAAAAACCATAAACTAATTATGGACTAAAGTTACAGAAGGAGAATGCCGACACGGAATGGCATATGCAAGGAACTGCCCTAAATAAATGACAACCAACTATCGCGCATTTGCAGTCGGTTTGCTGCTCTGCCTATCGGGTTCAGCAAATTCCGTCGACCTGGTGATCAATCGGGACATCGATTACGAGAGTCTTTCCCGCAATACCCTGCGTTCCATTTTCAGTATGCGTATGACCCAGTGGCCGAATGGCAAGCCGATACGGGTCTTCGTCATGGGGGACAAAACTTCACAACACGCCGACTTCAGTAAACATGTACTTGGGGTATTCCCCCACCAGCTGCGTCGAGCCTGGAATCGGCAGATCTTCTCCGGCATGGGGCAGGCCCCCATGAAGGTCAATACGGAAGCAGAGATGCTCGAGCAGATTGAAAACACACCTGGCGCTATCGGCTATCTATCCGAGGACAATATCAATGAGCGTGTACGGAAGCTCTCCGTTGAATAAGTGCTGGGCCATCAGGCTGCTGGCACTGTTGCTGTTTTCAGCAAACGGATTATCGGCCTCTCAACTTGACCAGTTGGACGGGGCACTGCAGGTGCATGGCTTCCTGACCCAGGCTTACGTGAAGACGACAGAGAACAGCTTTTTCGGTGACAGCCAGGATGGCAGTTGGGATTTCCGCGAGCTTGGGATCAACAGCTCCTATCGGTTTACACCAAGCACCATGGCATCGATCCAACTCCTCTCCCGTCGTGCAGGAGAGATGTACGACGGTTCTCTGGACCTGGATTACGCCCAGCTCGACTCCACCATCTATACCGCGGATGCCAATCGTGTCGGCATCATCGTAGGACGTTACAAGAACCCATTCGGCCTCTACAACGACACCCGGGATGTGGCGGCAACCCGCCCTGGTATCTTCATGCCACAAGCAATCTACTGGGACCGGGTGAGAAACATGGTGCTGTCGAATGACGGCGCTCAACTGTTTGGCGACTTGCAGGTCGATGAACACCGTTTTTCCATCCGCTTGATCGGAGGAAAAACCCCAATCGATGAAAATGTGGAAAAGTCCTATCTCAATCCCCTGCTCGATCCTGAAATGGAACAGGATGGACTGACCCTGGGTGGCCGTCTGCTCTACGAGTGGGATGGCGGGCGCTTCAATCTTGCCTACAGCAGCGCCCAGTTAACCCTCGATGCGGAAACCAGTCTGTTGCCGGACGGTGAGGTAGAGATCGATTACCGGGTCCTTTCGGCACAATACAACAGCGGTCGCTGGAGCCTGACCTTGGAGTATATGCAGGAGCCATTGAACTACTCCGGCTTTGGCGGATTGATGGATGCCGGCGACACGACCCTGGACGGCTACTACCTGCAAGGCACCTATCGTTTGCGGGACGATCTGGAACTTTTTGCCCGCTATGAGGAGAGCCACTACGACAAGCAGGATAAACGGGGAGAAAAGACCGCTCAGCGCCTGGGCCTGGAAGCGCACAATTTCTATAGCAGGGTCTCCACGCTGGGGCTACTCTGGGAGGTAACGGAAGGATTGATCGTACGAAGTGAATTCAGTCAGGTGGATGGCACGATTTTTCTCTCCAACCTGGAGAACCCACCGCCTCAAATGCGCTCACGCAACTGGAACCTCTTCTCACTGCTCGTCTCCTACAGTTTTTGAGCAAGTCGATGCCGCAACAGCACCTGAATGGCATAGTTGAGGAACACCAGGAAGAGAAACAGCCCTACTTCCTCAGTCTGAAGTGGAAGGTCATGCTGCTGTTCAGTCTGGTGGTGCTGATCATGAATGCGGGCCTGGCAGGCATGGGCTATCTGCAGCAGCTGAAGTTGTTCGAGACCTATCAACAACAGATCCATGAACAGCAGAACAGGCAGGTAAAGTCGTTACTCGATTCCAGCTTCTACCGTCTGGAACAGATTGCACTGATGATTCCCTCCCTGGCGGAAGCCGCCAGCCAGGATACAACCGCTCCACTGAGTGAAAAACTGCAGACCTTCTTTCTGTACAGTGCGGTCACCCTGGAGATGGAGTGGGGGCTTGAAGAGGCCGCCTTCTACAGTAAAGAAAACCGTTTGGAGTTTAATTGGCAGACCGGCAGCCTAGGCGCCCCCTTCACTGAGCTGGTCAACTCGGTCAACCGGCTGGAGACGCCTCTGACCATGCTGCAATGTAATATCCGTTGCAGCCAGTATGTGGCCACCCCTCTGCTGTATAAGGGTGAGCACGCCGGAGTGATCCTGGTGGGACGATCCATCGCCGACTTGATCATCGAATTCAATGAACTGGCAAAGACCGATATCGCGGTCATCAGCCATATCGATCAGCCCTCCCGAGTAGACCACCACTCCCGTTTTTTAGGCGATTGGCAACGTTACATCAGCGCCTCCAGCAATCTGAAGAGACTCCTGCCTCTGTTCCAGGATACGGCGGAAAAAGTTGATTTGAAGACCCTGATCGATGAGGGACACACCGCCAGTTACAACGGCAAGGAGTACACCTTCAATCTGGTTCCGGCCAGCAGTGATGCCTCTGTGCTATCAGCGGATTTCATTCTGGTGAGTAATATCACGCCGGTGGTACAACAGATCCGTCAGGCAACCACCCAATCGGTCGTGATCGGCATCCTCGGCTTCATCCTCTCAGAACTGATGCTGGCTGCGGTCCTCTGGAATCCGATGAAACGTCTGCTGATGATCTCTGACAGCCTGCCTCTGCTGGCAAAAAACGCCTTCGAGCAGGTACGCCAAACTCTCAGCCTGAAACACCACGACTGGTATCAGGATGAGATCGACATTGCCAGTGACTCCGCGATTGAATTGACCTATACACTGGAGAGTCTCAACGAAGAGATCGCCCACAATACCAACAGCCTGATCAAACGCAGTGAAGAGCTGGCACGGGAGCGGGATTTCCTCAGTACCATCATGAACAGCGCACAGGTGATTATCCTGACACAGGATATGGATGGCGCCATTCTGACCATGAATACCGAGGGGTGTAAGTTTATCGGGATCAACGATTATCGTCGGGGTAGCGGCTACTTCAGCGATCTCTACATGAATGCGGAGGTCGCCAATGAGATGTTACCGGTGATGAACGGGTTGAGGCAGGGCATGATCCATGTCTACCAGCATGATGCATCAGCCTTCTCATCGGATGGGCAGAACAAAACCATATCCTGGGTCCACTCCAACCTGATCGAAAATCCGGTTGCCGGCATACCGGTGGTGCTCTCAATCGGACTCGATATCACCGACCGGGAACTGGCGGAACAGCGCTTGGCCTGGCTGGCCAATCACGACCCACTCACCGAGCTCAACAACCGTCGTTACTTCCAGACGGAATTCGAAAAGATCATCACACTGGCAGAGCGCTACAACCACTCCAGCGCACTGCTGTTTTTCGATCTGGATCAGTTCAAGTACATCAACGACTCCAGCGGCCACCACACCGGTGATGCGATGTTGCAGATCGTGGCGCGCAAACTGCGTGAGATTACCCGCTCAACCGACCTCATTGCACGGCTTGGTGGGGACGAGTTTGCGATCGTCATACCGGAAGCCGATATCCCTGCCGCCACCCGCTATGCGGACAAGATCCTCAGCGAACTGAAGAAGATCACGATCCCACTGAAGGGGCACAGCCACCGGGTCTCCGCCAGTATCGGTATCGTTGCCTATCCAAACCACGGCAGTAATGCCAACGATCTGCTCTCGAATGCGGATCTCGCCATGTATCAGGCCAAGGAGTCGGGCCGCGACCAGTGGCATCTCTTCTCCAGCAGTGAACAGGCACGGGAACAGATGAGTGCCCGGGCCACCTGGAAGGACAAGATCGAACGGGCGCTCTCCGAGGATGGCTTCATACTCTACTTCCAACCGATCCTGGAGATCAGCAGCGGCATCATCTCCCACTACGAGGTACTGATCAGGATGGTGGAGAAGGATGGTTCGATTGCCATGCCCGGCGAGTTCATCCCGGTTGCCGAGCGAACCGGACTGATCCACCAGATCAATCGCTATGTGCTACGCGCATCCGTCGCCAAGCTGGCCAGCCTGAACGAACAGGATATCGATATCACCCTGTCGATCAACCTGTCCGGCCGGGTGATCGATGACCCGGAACTGCTGCCGCAACTGACCCACCTGGTCAACAGCAGCGGTATCGATCCGACCAGACTGGTATTCGAATTGACCGAGACCGCTGCATTGGCGGACGTGAATGCCGCCGAGCGGCTGATGAAAGAGCTGCAAGCGATTGGCTGCCGCTTTGCATTGGACGATTTCGGCGTCGGCTTCTCATCCTTCTACTATCTGCGTGAACTGCCGTTGGACATCGTCAAGATCGACGGCTCCTTCATCAGGCAACTACCCACCAATTCCATGGACCAGGTCTTCGTCAAGGCGCTGACCGAGATGGCCACCGCACTGGGCAAGGATACGGTCGCCGAATTTGTCGAAGATGAAGCAACCCTGACACAACTGAAAGAGATCGGTGTGATCTATGCGCAGGGGTACTACATCGGTAGACCATCTCCGGAAATCCCGGTCAAATCCCTCCCTATACAAAAACGACAGATAGAGACACTGCAAAGTTGAAGCCGCATTTTTTCAGGCGTGGATGGTGGCCAATGATCTTATTGGTTTTGAGTCCGCAAATGAACGCAAATAAACGCTAATGGTTTTGCGGATGGGAATCAGTCTGGCGCATTTCAACCAAGCCGCAAATGGATGCCAACTACCGGGAATAACCACCAATTACTCAGCAGTATATGATTCACTAATCAATTCATCCGCATAATTTGCGTTCATTCGCGTTCATTTGCGGACTTTTTATAAAAACGATTGGCCACCAAACCAACCAGATGCCGGGTTTTGCAATTCACGAAACAGCTCAAGCAATAGTGAGAATCCCGCTCTGCAGGTATAATCAAACACCTGAACCCGAGCGTGGATCGATAGATTCAACCTAACCCAATAAAGAACCAGACTGAACTGTGGCCAAAAGAGAAATTGCCATCATCGAGGACGAGCAGGCGATCCGTGACAACACGATCGATTTTCTGAACCGCCAGGGTTACAGCGTCAAGGGTTATGCCAGCCGGCCTGAGGCGTTAGCAGCCTTCAGCAGTAAACTTCCCGATCTGGTGATTCTGGACATCGGTCTGGAGGATGATGTGGATGGGGGATTTGAACTCTGCCGGGAGCTGCGCAGTCGCTCCAGCACTCTGCCGATCATCTTTCTAACAGCCCGGGACAGCGATTTCGATAGCGTTGCCGGACTGCGCCTTGGTGCTGACGACTACATCAGCAAGGAGACCAGTCTGCCCCACCTGGTAGCTCGGATCGCCGCCCTGTTTCGACGCATCGAGGCGATGCAGCAACCCCAAACACCGCAACAACCACTGCAACGCAGTGATCTGCGAATCGACGTGGACCGGTTGATGGCTGAGTGGCAGGGTACCCCACTCCATCTGACGGTTACCGAATTCTGGATGCTGCACGCCCTGGTTCGCCATCCGGGCCATGTACGCAGCCGGGACAAGCTGATGGAGGAGGCTCATATCTACGTCGACAGCAGCAGTGTCTCCACCCACATCAAACGCATTCGACGTAAATTCCTCGATGTCGATCCTGAGTTTGTCCATATCGATACGGTCTACGGTGCGGGATACCGCTGGAAACCCTGAACAGTGCAGACGGCTCCCGGCTTCCTTCGCACTCTACGCTTCAAGCTGCTGCTGGCCTCACTCACGCTGTTGCTGATTCCCTGGGCCGGTTATCAATATCTGCAGGGGATGGAGCAGACATTGAGAGAGGCGCAACAAAGGTTGTTGATGAACCGGGCTGAAATCATCGCCAATCTGCTGGCTGTACAATCGGTGAAATGGCTTTCGCAGCAACCGGTCAATACAGAGATCACCCCCTCACTCTACGCCTTCCCGCTGAACACCCCTCCGGTAATCGATGGCTATGCGGATGAGTGGCTCAGGCTGAAGCCTCAGGCCGAGCACTTCAACGCCACTGGCTCACAGAATCGGCAACTCGGCTTGGATTGGCTGGCCGGTTTCCATGGCAACAACCTCTATCTGCTGCTGGAGGTCGAGGATCAGCAACTGAACTACCCTCCCAATGAGCAGAACCTGGCCGCAGGCGACCATTTGATCGTGGCACTACCCGGTGACGGGGCTGACACCAGACAACTGCGAGTCGGTACACCAGCACCGGGCTGGGTACATGTTCAGGAGCAGGATAACGCCCAACCAATTGCAGGATTGTCCGGTGAGTGGCAGGAGACAGACACGGGCTATCGTGTCGAGTTGCGCCTGCCCCGCGACCTGGCGGCAGGGAGAATCTCCATAGCGGTGATCGACTATGATCAGGCGGCGCAAAAGCCCGCAGTGAAACTCAGTACCTCCGGCCTGCAGCGCAACACCACGCTTGCCTATCTCACCCTGCCCACTCCCGAGGTGGAGGGATTACTCGCTGGCCTGGCCGACAACAACCATCGCTATACACTGCTCAACCCTCAACGCCAGGTGATTGGCCGTCACGGAGCAGTCCGCACCGCAAGCCACAAGCTGGAGAGTCTGCCACAGCGTCTGATCTCCCTGATCCTGGGCGAGGAGCAAGCTGAACCGTTCAGAGAGCGTGAAAGACTGGGCCGCCTGGATGGACCGGAGATTCGGCAGGCGCTCTCCGGGGAAGGTGCTGTCTATCGCTATCAGGCCGCGGGGACCAATCTGACGATGCTCTCCAGCGCCTATCCAATCAGAGTGGACGGCAAGATCATCGCTGCTTTGGTGGTCGAGCAGAGCAGCCAGGAGATCTTGATACTCCAGCAGAGTGCAATTGAGAATCTGCTACTGATCAGCCTGGGATTGTTCATTGTGACCGGCGGTAGCCTGCTCCTGCTGGCCACATCGATCACCCGCCGCATCACCCGCCTGAGTGGCAAATACCAGCAGGCCGTCAGTCCGGATGGCCGCTTACTCAAACCGATAACCACCTCGCGACAGAGAGACGAACTGGGTCAGCTCGATGCCAGCCTGAGTGCCGTATTGAAGCGGACCAAGGAGTACAGCCACTATCTTGAATCCATGGCCTCACGATTGGCTCACGAGTTTCGTACCCCACTGAGTGTGATTCGATCCTCTCTGGAAAACCTGGAGGCGGAGATCGACTCGAATCCGCTGAGCGATGGACAGACCTCAGCGGCATTGGTCTATGCAAAGCGTGCCCAGGAGGGGACCCACAGACTGAACCAGATTTTGACCCGCCTGCGGGAAGCCACACGACTGGAGCAATCCCTGCAGCAGACCGAAGTGGTGGAGACCGACCTGACCATGCTGCTGAAAGGACTCTCACAGGGATACGCAGACAGTCATCAAACCATCCGATTCGAGACCCAACTGCCTGACGGACCGGTTATCAGCCAGATCTCAGCGGAGTTGATCAGTCAGGCACTGGATAAACTGATCAGCAACGCAGTGGATTTTCATCAGCCTGATACCCCGATACGGATTGAACTGCATCGACACGGAGAAGATCGGGTGCGCATCGATGTGGTCAATCAGGGAGCCCGGCTGGATGAGAGGACACAACAAAATCTGTTCAAATCGATGCATAGCCGTCGCGCCTCATCCAGCGACCAGCAGCCCCATCTCGGCCTTGGGCTCTATCTGGTACGTTTGATTGCGGAGTTCCATCAAGGCAGGGTATCGGCGGAAAACCTTGCGGATGGGGTGTGCTTCAGTATGCAACTCCCCCTCAATCAGAAAACTGCAAAATGATCAGGCGACGATTCCAGAATCGAAGTTATTGAATTTATATCCTATGCAAGGTCGCACTCTCTTGCATCCCTTTCTTGCTCGATAGATGACCTCACCGGCCTGGTCGATCAAGCTATTCAGTATTTCATTCGCACTTTGAAACGGCGTCCTTTGATCCTGTTCTCGGACAAAACACGAAGTGCGATTTTACGCACGCTGCGATCGACCGCCACATAGGCGAGTTGCTCGAAAATATCGATCTTGCCAACCAGACTTCCAGCCACCGCATTATTGGCCGTCAGCGCACCGAGAATGTCACCAGGACGGACTTTCTGTTTACGACCGCCATCGATAGAGAGCGTGACATTTGGCGCCGTCATGCTGAAACCCTCCGGTAGTTCAAGGCCCGGTGGCTGTTGCAGGCGCACTTCGTCGTCCAGATAGGCTTCAATGGCATTCACACGATTGGCCTCTGATGGAATGAACAGATTGAGCGCCAGACCTTTGTTCCCAGCACGTCCTGTGCGGCCGATGCGGTGAACGTAGACCTCTGGATCCCTTGGCAGTTGGTAATTGATGACCGCCCCAAGCGCCTTAATGTCGAGGCCACGAGCCGCCACGTCGGTGGCCACCAGTACCGGGATACTGCCATTGGCGAAACGCACCAGCACCAGATCACGATCCTTTTGCTCCAGATCCCCGTGCAGGGCGAGAGCCTGAATACCCCGTTGTTGTAACTCCTGAGCGACTTCCTGCGTTTGTAGTTTGGTATCACAGAAGACAACACTGGAGAGTGGTTTGTATTGCGCCAGCAGGGCGGCCAGGGTTTGATTGCGTTTGCCTTTTGCTACCTCATAGAAGCGCTGGCTGATCTTGAGATCGCTATGATCCGAGTCGACGGTCACTTCAACCGGATCGCGTTGAAAAGCACTGCTCAGCTCTCGTATGGTCTCCGGATAGGTGGCTGAGAAGAGCAGCGTCTGCCTCTGTGATGGGGTCACTGAGAGGATCTCGTTGATATCGTCATGAAAGCCCATGTCGAGCATTCTGTCTGCCTCATCGAGCACCACGCTACGCACAGCGTCAAGGGAGAGGGTAGCCTTCGTCAGATGCTTGAGGATACGTCCCGGTGTACCAACCACGATATGCGCTCCATGTTCCAGTGAACCGATCTGCGGTCCAATCGGCGAACCACCACAGAGTGTGATGATTTTGGTATTCGCGCTGGTACGGGCCAGGCGACGCAGCTCCTTGGCTACCTGATCAGCCAGTTCCCGGGTTGGACATAGCACCAGTGCCTGTACCGAGAAGGATTGCTGCTTGAGATGGTTCAGCAGACCAAGTCCGAAGGCAACGGTTTTGCCACTACCGGTCTTGGCACGGGCGATCAGATCCCTTCCTGCCAGCACATGGGGCAGACTCTCGGCCTGGATGGGTGTCATTTGAGAATAACCTAAGGATTCAAGATTATTCAGCAAGGCGGGTGCGAGTTTTAGTGAGGAGAACCGGGTAGTCATGGAGTGCCATTCAGACTGAAAAAAATGATCGAAATCTATCGGGAGTGGAAGCAATGATAGCAGCTTGTCACAACGATTGGTGCAATCAGCTTTTTAAAGAAAAAAGCTGCACTCATTGATTCAAACAAGCCGCGATTGCTTATTCAACTTGAACCCTGACATCAACCCTCTTTCAGTTCAATGGAGATACCCTTCTCCCTCAACCACTCCTTGAAGCGGGCGATCTTCATATCCAGGGAGCAGGTCGGAGGCAGTGTATCAAGATGGTGGCCAAACTCCTCTCTGAGTTTGATCTGTGCATCCCGGTCGAGAGATTCCCATTCGATCATCGATATTATCCCGTTAGCGATTAACACTAATGTAACAGCACTGGGTTAAGATCTGTTTACAGATTCAAGTAGGATCGGGCAGTCGATATGATTAGATTTAAACAACAGCGCTTAGCCCTCAAAATCTGGCTACTCTCCCTGGTCGGTAGCCGTTTAAAGGCTGCCACAGATCGACCTGCCATCGATCGATTCGATATCTTTCTACTGGCTATCGCCTGGGGCAATATCGGCTACGCCGCCGGCATCTCCTATCTACGCCATGTTGGTGATCGGGTCGTGAATTCGAAAGGCCCTATCCTGGAGTGCGGATCTGGCGCCACCACCCTGTTGATTGCCATGCTGACTCAGAACCAGAAGCGGGATTTCGTAGTCTTCGAACACAATCTGGCGTGGTACAGACACCTGCAACTGATCCTCAAACGACTCGGCTTAAACCACGTGAAACTGATTCATGCGCCACTGATCGACTATGGCGATTTTCGTTGGTACACCCCCCCGGCGCTCGATCTCAAACACCCTTTCGAACTGGTCGTCTGTGACGGACCACCAGGCTCGATACCAGGTGGACGCTATGGCCTGTTGCCGATCATGGGCAAGCAGCTCTCGACCACCTGCCTGATACTTCTCGACGACACGCACCGCAAAGCGGAACAACACATAATCACGAGCTGGCGCCAACAGCGCTGCCTGAGGTTCAACCGAATGGGCTATCTCGGCAGCTATTCAGAAGTGGAGTTTTGCTGAGCGCCACAGATCGAGCTGCGAATAGCTGATGAAGGTTATAGAAAGAAGCAGTGTTTTTAAGAATTCAGTCCGCAAATGAACGCGAATAAACGCTAATGGTTGGTGAGTTTCGGATAGGTCTGGAGTAGATAATTTAAACCGCGAATGGACGCCAATCACCGCAAATTGTCGCTAACTAATCACTGGATAGGTTGAAGCGCAAGTTCAAACCAAACCCAGACACTAATTAATTTTGCGACACCTATTTGCGTTCATTCGCGTTCATTTGCGGACTGATATTAACAACCTCCAAAGGCTCTGCAGCCATCACCTCTGAATCCCGCCCTGCCAAGAACGCACTGCTGTCAGAAAAGAATCAGTGCGTCTGTGTTTAATCAAAGCATATTTGGTGGGGCACGGCCCCACCGAATAGAATTAGAGTAAGCACCATTCGAGTCTTTCCATGAACGGATATAAACACGAATGGTTGTTGAGTGACGCACAGGTCTGGATCAGATGATTCAAACCGCGAATGGACGCCAATCACCGCAAATTGTCGCTAACTAATCACTGGATAGGTTGAAGCGCAAGTTCAAACCAAACCCAGACACTAACTAATTTTGCGACACCTATTTGCGTTCATTAGCGTTCATTTGCGGACTAAATTATAAAACAGGGCGCGGCAAAGCCGCACACTATAACAATCAGTAGGGATAGTCTGGGTGTAGGGTGGGGCCATGCCCCACCAACTCGGTTTTGGGTAAGCACCTTTCAGTTCTTTTTATGAACTCGGATAAACGCGAATGGTTGTTGAGTGACGCACAGGTCTGGATCAGATGATTCAAGCCGAGAATGCAGGCCTATCAACGCCAACGGTAACAAAATAATCAGAGGTGCAGGTTGAAATGCAAGTTCAAACCAAACCCAGACACTAACTAAATTTGCGACACCTATTTGCGTTCATTTGCGTTCATTTGCGGACTAAATTATAAAACAGGGCGCGGCAAAGCCGCACCCTATAACAATCAGTAGGGATAGTCAGCCAACCCAGGATTGTCCTTTACACCAACCAGCTTCGGTGTATTGAGCTTCTTGATCTTGACGGTCTTCTGGTCGCGCAGATATTTGGCCACCACATCCCAGATCGGTTCACCGGGGGCCTTCGATCCAACCGTCGCCCAGCCGGAAACGGTATAGCTCTTATTGGCCTCGACCTTGGTGCCATCATTGAGTGCCATATCGGTAATTCGTTTACCGAACTCCGCAGCCGGTTCACACGCGTAATCGAGACCACCCACACGCACCATGTCGCCACCCTGCTGATAGTAGGGGTCCTTGTTGAACAGGTTGTCACAGACATCCTCCAGGATCGCCTTGATCTCTGAACCCTTCATCTCTCTGCGATAGGTTTCAGGGTAGGTGATACAGGTCTGATCCATCACGTTGTCCATGGTGATCTTCTGCCCGGGCAGAACACTGGTACCCCAACGGAAACCGGGCGAGAGGGAGATCTGGGCGTCATTCACCGTGGTCAGGGCATCACAGATGACCTGATCGAAGGTGCCGTTGAAGTTACCCCGACGATAGAGCGTCTCTTCCGCCACGGCCAACTCTTCATTGAGCTGTTTGGCATAGGGCGCGCGCACTTCATCGATGTAGGCCTGCATCTCTTTATCCGCCGGCAGAATATTGGAGAAGACCGGCAACAGACGATAGCGGAAGTCACGTACCTTGCCGCCCTTCACATCCAGATCCATGACACCGAGGAATTTGCCATTGGAACCCGCATTGGTCACCAGGGTCTTTCCGCCGGAGTTTTTCACCACCGTCGGAGCCGGCATGCCATCATGGGTGTGACCGCCAAAGATTACATCGATACCGGAGACCCGCGAAGCCATCTTCAGATCCACGTCCATACCGTTGTGGGAAAGCACTACCACCACATCCGGTTTTTCATTCTCCCGCACCATATCGACCACGCCCTGCATCAGGTCATCCTGGATGCCGAATGTCCAATCGGGGATAAAGCGCTGGGGATTGGCAATCGGTGTGTAGGGAAAGGCTTGGCCGATGACCGCCACCCGGGCACCACCCACCTGCTTCATCACGTAGGGTTTGAAGGCATTACCGGAATCTTCGTCAAAACCTTCAAAATCGGCAAAATTGTAGTCGAACAGCGCCTCGTCTCGAACCATCACGTTCTGAGCAACGAAGTCGCCTTTGAAGGCATTGATGTTGTCAATCACCTCTTTATCGAGGTAGGTGAATTCCCAATGCCCGGTCATCACATCGACACCCAGTCGGTTACAGGCGCCGACCATATCCTGACCGCGCGTCCAATAGGCGGTACCGGAACCCTGCCAGGTATCCCCACCATCCATCAACAGACTGTTACCCGGACCCCGATCGTCCCGGATCCGCTGCACCAGGGTTTTCAGGTGGGCGAAACCACCGACCCGGCCGTATTTGCCTGCAGCGCTGTCGAAATCGAGATAACTGAACGCGTGGGATTCAATCGTCCCGGGTGTGATACCAAAATGTTTGAGCAGATTATCGCCGACCAGGTGCGGCGCCTTGTTGAAGGCGTAACCTATACCCAGATTGACATTCGGCTCTCGAAAGTAGATCGGATTGAGTTGTGCGTGGGTATCGGTAATGTGAAGCAGAGAGACGTTACCAAACTTCGGTACCTCATAGAGATCCGCTGGCTGTTTGGCCGCGGCGAATACGGACGAAGGCATCATACCGGCGGCACCGGCAAAGCCCATCATTCGTAGGAATTCACGACGTGAAATAGTCATTCTTGTATCACCCTCCGGTTATTGTCGCCTGTCTACAGGCCCTGGGGCTGGTCTACCCGGCGGCTGTCGATCTGCCGCATTGGGTTGCAACCCGTTCAGCGTTGGAGAAACCCGATATCACAGGTTCCCCGGCAAACACGCTGACACACCCTGATTTTCTGTTTTCTACTGCTTGTCCGGCAAACTAACGGATCGGACGCATTACTGCCGAGGCATCGGATCGATTAGGCTGCCGGAATCAGAGCCTGTTTGATTCATCTTAACAGGCCCTAAAAAAACCAGTTGAATCACCGGAAGGCGCCTGTCTATACCAGCCTCCCAGCCATCCAACTGGCGATGATCTCCCCGATATCCGCTCCGGACGTAAGTGGGGAGACGCTATTATCCAGCCCTTTGTGTGCTGTTGAAATTCCAAGATACGCGACCGGCGGTTGTGGTTTTCCATAACCCTGATATTCAGAAGCCTCAGTTCATTTGCTAGATCGCTAGGGGTAGCGCCGGATTTTCACCACTACCCCCCGCCAGCGAGACCTACCGATACCATAGCCGGTGACTTTCTCCGCTTCAACACCAGGACGCTTTTGAAGCGATTAAGCCGGCGCAAGAATAACTACTCATTTTCCAGGGTCAGCATCATCCGCATAAGATGAGAGAGTGAGTCGGCCTGCATCTTCTCCATTACCCGGGAGCGATGGGCTTCCACGGTCGACAGGGTAATCCCCAACTGTTCAGAGATATTCTTGTTGCGCATACCGCTGATGACCAGGTCGAGTACCTCCCGCTCCCTGGGTGTCAGCTGATTCAGATGATCACGGATCTCGGACAGCCTGGAGGCCTCACCCCGCTTCTCCGCATCCATTTCGATCGCCCGGTGGACACTGTCGAGCAGGATCTGGTCGCGAAACGGTTTTTCGATAAAATCCACAGCACCCGCCTGAACCGCACGTACCGCCATTGGCACATCACCATGCCCGGTAATGATGATCACCGGAGGATGCAGTGGCAGCTCATTCAACTTCTCCTGCATATCCAGACCGCTCATACCCGGCATGCGGATATCCACCACCAGACAACCCGGCAGAGACTCATCGAAGCGATCGAGATACTCCAGCGCGGAGGCAAAGCAGACCACCGGCAAACCAACCGACTCGAACAACAACTTCAGAGCGCTACGCACCTCTTCGTCATCATCCACTACATAGACTGTTGGCGTGGTCTGATCCATGGTTTTTAAGCAACCTCCCCGATGGGTAAATTGAAACTGAACTCGGCACCGTCCTGATAGTCAGGGTTGATCGACAGTTTACCACCGTGTGCCTCGATGATCCCGTAACTGATTGAGAGCCCCAGTCCCATGCCGTCCGACTTCCCGGTGACGAAGGGATCGAACAGGGTCGTTTCCAGCTCCGGTTTGATACCGGGCCCGTTGTCCCTCACCCAGAGATGGATTATCCCACCAGGTTGCTGCCGGGTTCCGATATGCAGCACCCGCTCCCGATCGTGCAGTTCGGAGAGCGCCTCGATGGCATTCCGCGCCAGATTGAGTATCACCTGTTCGATCTGAATCGGTTGAACCAGCACCTTTGGCAGCGGCTGCTGCATATCCAGTATCAACCGCACATCGGCACGGGTGATGTCGGGTCGGATCAACACCGCAACCGCATTCACCAGAACATTGACGTCCACCTGGGAGCTCTCCAGGGGCTCTTTGCGCACAAACCGCCTCAGTTGACGGATAATCTCACCGGCCCGATCGGCCTGGGCGGCAATCCGCTCCATGACATCCACACAGACAGTGGTATTTGACGGATCGGCCTCCAGGATACGCATACTCGCCTGGGCATTGGTCGAAATGGCCGTCAACGGCTGATTCAACTCATGGGCAATGCCGGATGCCATCTCACCAAGGGTACTGAGCCTACCGGCCCGCGCCAGTTCGATCTGATGTTGGCGCGCCTCCTCCTCAGCCCGTTTGCGCATCGTGATATCCCTGAACACCACCACGCTACCGATGGTCTTGCCCCCTTCATCCCTGATCGGAGTACTGCTGTACTCCACCGGGAAACTGGTACTGTCCTTACGCCAGAAGACATCGTCCGAAATAAAGCGCGGCTGATTGTCACGAAAGGTCTGATAGACCGGGCAGTCGACCGCCCGATGGGGAGAGCCGTCTTCATGGGAATGATGCAGTATCTCATGCTGGTTATGGCCGATCACATCTTCCGCCCCCCAACCGGTAATCCGCTCTGCGGCCTTATTGAAAAAGGTGGAGCGCCCATTCATATCCACACCATAGATACCGTCCGCAACCGAATCAAGAATCAGCTCATGTTGCAGCTCGAGACGATCCTTGGCCTTTTTCAACTCCTGATTGAGGCGCATTACCTTGAGGGTCAGCACCACCATGAAGAGCAGCATCAGCAGACCACCCAGCAACCAGTAGCGGTAGCGGCTGATCGCGTCCACCAGGGTTATCTTGCCCAGATACTGATAGGGCGGCAGCTTTAAGGTCATGAACAGATCATGCACGGGTTGATAGTCGAGCGGGATGGTCCAACCCGCGTATTTACCGGCCAGCGCCGCATGGTGATCGTGTGGCATATTCAGCAGTGCAACCGCAACCTGCTGGGCGAGTGTGTCGGCTGTATGCGCCACTTTACTGAAGGGCCATTCAGGATAGAGCCGGGTACTGAGGGCAAAAGGAAACTCTTCGACCTGTTGGGGGTTGATGATGTGGAAATCCTTCAGCTCGATGGTACCGGCCGAAGCCATACGTTCGAGAATATCGGTACGCACCGTACCCACATCGACCTCACCGTTCAGCACCGACATCACCACGTGATCATGGATGCCACCCCAGCGGAGCGCTTTCAAGTCAGTATAGGGATCTATACCCTGCTCGACCATCTCCCGCATGGCCATCTGGAAACCACCCAGCGAGGTATCGTCGACCGCCATCATGGTATGACCGCGAAGATCAGCCAGAGTGTTTATCTCGGCATGATCATGACGGGTGAAGATGACCCCGCCAAAGATTTTGTACGGGACATCGTTGCGCCGATTATAGAGAGTGGCTATGCGTGAGACCCGGTATTTCACCTCCAGGTTGACATAAATTCCAGGATTAACCAGCACAAAATCGATTTCGCCGGCTGATACCGCTGGATTCACATCATCGAATTTCAATGGCCGGATGATGAAATCGTGTTCGGGAATGCTGCTATGGAGGTACTCTGCGGTTGGCCCCCAATTCCTCAGTGTTGCCTGGTCCCCACGATGACTCAATACACCGATACGCACCATATCGGCATACAGCAGTGACGGGATTGTAAACTGCATCAGCAACAGCCCAGCAACGACCCACCAGCGTAATGATTCACCGGAATTGACCATTCCCTGAGCCTATGTGAAAAAGCGCTAGCTGACAAGTTGCCAGGGGAAGCCACAAAACTTCGGCAGAGGGTTGGCTGAAGGCAAAAATGCCCGATGAGTGCAGCCTGGCGTCAGAGCCTGTCGGTTAGGGATTTCAGTTTTCCCAGCAGCGATTTACTGGATTGCTGCTGCCGTTCCAGCTGCTCACGGGCAAGTGCCTGCTGTAGCTCCAGCTCCCGTTGCTGTTTAGCCTCCTGGAGACGTTGGCGAATCGCATCCTTGGCCGAATCAGCGATCTGCAGATCGTACATATCCGCCCGGTTGCGCAGGATATAGTGCCCCAGATTGTCGAGCCAGGCATCATCCACTTTGTGTGGCTGAATCAGGCTCTTTTCAACCTTGAAGCCTCTGAAATTGGAGATCAGGATTCGGATCGACCCCAGCTCCGGATCGGCTTGAAAAACAAAATTCACCTTGACCACGACCGGTAACTGCAGATTCAGCCCAACCACCTGTTGCTGATGATCACGAATTGGCCACTCGGTATAACGCATGGTCTGGCTATCGAGGAAGGCACAGGCCTCATCCGCTTTGCTCTTGGGCGTAATGGCGAAGGTCTGTTCACTGTCTGAAACACACTGGAAGCGTAAGCGGACAACCCGGGTGTTGTCTGAACTGTCCGCATTGACCACATACTCGCTATGGCGCAGACCGGCTACCGGACCCAGTCCCGGCATCTCATACTGGTGGCGTACTTCATGATCGAGAATTTTCAGTTGATCGGTCAACTCGGAGAGATACTTCAGAATTGACTGCATCGAGGGTTTGAATTGTGACTGGTAGAGGGATTCCAGCCTGGTCGCCTCACAATCGGCGCTTTCGTCCTCTTGTCTTTTACGGGCTTCCTGTTTCAGATTTTCCAACAGAGACATCGCAACATCCTGTAACTTCCTTTAGTATCCAGGCGCGCAATTTTACCCATTTACAGTGAAGTGG
Source organism: gamma proteobacterium symbiont of Stewartia floridana (assembly GCA_003676145.1). Lineage (GTDB taxonomy): Bacteria > Pseudomonadota > Gammaproteobacteria > Chromatiales > Chromatiaceae > Thiodiazotropha > Thiodiazotropha taylori. The sequence goes on from NAUB01000019.1 coordinate 107,574, forward strand.
CCAAATAATTTACTTCTGAAACCCATACAGGCTGGTGATCTCCTCGGCCCAGAGGCTGTCATCAATCGTCTCAAGAATCAGTGGAATATCACTAAACCGCTGATCCTGCATGATATAACGGAACACCTCCCAACCCAGCTTGCCCTGACCCAGGCTATGGTGGCGATCAACCCTTGCGCCCAGCTCCGGTTTACTGTCGTTCAGGTGCATTCCCCGTAGGTATTGGAATCCCACCACTTTTTCGAATTCTGCGAAGGTTTTGTCACAGTCAGTGGCAGTCCGCATATCGTAACCCGCCACAAAGGTATGGCAGGTATCGAGACAGACCCCGATCCGACTCTTGTCCTCAACCTGATCGATGATCTGGGCCAGGTGTTCAAACTTATAACCGAGGGTGCTTCCCTGTCCTGCGGTGTTTTCGATCACAGCGGTCACCCCCTGAGTCTGCTCCAGACACCAGTTGATCGAGTCGGCGACCCGCTGAAGACTCTCGCGCTCCTCGATTTTTCTCAGCGTCGCGCCAGGGTGAAAATTCAACAGCGACAAACCCAGCTGTTCGCAGCGCTGCAGCTCATCAAGGAAGGCATTTCTCGATTTCTCCAGGCCCTCACTTTCGGGATGCCCCAGATTGATCAGATAGCTGTCATGAGGCAGTACATGCCGGCTCTCAATTCCAACCTCACTGAGGTTGCTCTGAAACATTTCGATGGCATCCTCAGTCAACGGTTTTGCACGCCATTGACGCTGATTCTTGGTGAACAGAGCGAATGCTTTGGCGCCGATCTCCCTGGCATTAAGCGGCGCGTTTTGTACCCCTCCGGAGGCACTCACATGTGCACCTACATATTTCATATCAAAGCCCTATAAATGGATGGTGTAAACAGGAAGTCGAGGATTCAATGGGGCAACTACGTCAGCGCCTGAACCCCTCGATCCGATGAGTTTGGTCGAGTCGGAAACAAGCCGACTCACTCGGAGCGTTTGGTTGGGGTCCAGATCTCCTGCCGGGTTCCAGAGAGGTACTTTAGCCAGGCCTTCAGAATCGAAACGTTCACCGAGACGAAGAACAGCGGCAGTTTCACCAGTGGCACTGCTTTCTGCAACGGTTCGCTGTATGCCGCCACGGCAGCAACCGCGTAAAACAGAAGCTGTAGCAACAGAAGCACCTGGTAGAAGGGGCTATCCAGCAAAAACAGATTGCTGACCAGCAGTGAGATAAGGAAGAAAGGCACCAGCCATCTGGCCAGTTTGTGTGAGATCAAATAGAGAGAGAAGCGTGGATAGTTGAACGGATTTAACAGCCTGGCTTTCTTGAACAGAGCGGTTATGCCACGAATCAAGGTACGCACTTTGCGGTTGAACTCATCCTTATGGGATTCAGCCGCCTTCATATAACCAAATGACTCGGAGATCGAGATCGCCCGATAACCCTGCTCTACGGTATTCAGAACCGAGTAGAAGTCGGGCGCGACACCCTCAATGAAAGGGGTCACAATCTCCTTTCTCTGCGCATAGAGCGAGCCACTCGCGCCGACGATCGAACCGGTGACCGACTCCTGTTTGCGTAAGAAGAGCTCATACTTTCCATACAACCCCTCACCACTGCCTCCCTCGATGAGGTCCTCACCCGACACACAACCCATCTCCGGCAAGGCAAATGGACGAACGATCTCGGTGATTGCTTCGGCATCAAACATGATCGAGGCGTCCGAAAAGACGATGATATCGCCGCTGGCAGCCTGCAGCCCCGCATTCAGCGCATTCGCCTTGCCTTTTCGCTCCTCAAGTTCGATGAAGGTCAGGTTCTCGATTCCCTGAAACTCCTTGACGATCTGTACGGTATTGTCCGAAGAGCCATCGGAGATGATCAGGACCTGCAGGTTACCGGAAAAGTTCAGCGCTTTTGTGTTCTCCAGCTTGCGCCCGATTACCGCCTCTTCATTGTGCACCGGGATGATGAGAGTAACTGAGAGATTATCTGGGTATTGGAGAGATCTGTAATCGATGCCGCGACTGACTCTATTGACCGCCATCAACAGAAACGGGTAGCCGAAATAGGCGTAAAAGACCAGCAAGAATGAGCCCCAAAGCACAAATTCCATAGTATCTCTGCAAGTGAAGTGTGGTAATTCTATCTCGAAATCGCCAGCAATTATGCCATTTTCAGCGCTATTTTGTAATACTTGACTGAGTACGATGCCCAGCTTTCCTGCTGTCCCGGCAGAGTTCAGTGGTAGCAAAAACTGAATTACAGAGCACCCCCTTTGAAAGCCTTCTGGAGAGACATTTTCCACCCGCAAAGAGCGGCTCCAGGCATCACTGATCAGACCTGAAAAGAGTCAATTACGGTCAGGATAAGTGGCTGGATCCAGGCAGAGACTCCGCCACCGACCATTGTTTTGGAATCTGCCGGCTGCATACGATATATTGCCCTATAATCTCCGCACCCTTTTTCGGAAGTAATCGCTAAGCTTGAGTGAATAGCACCGATGGAATCGACATCAGAAGCCAACAATCCCGATATTGCACTCTCATTCATCATTCCGACGATGAATGAAGCAGACAATATTGGCAGATTGATCGACTCCATCCAGCGGCACAATGAACAAGGTAGCTATGAAATCATTGTGGTGGACAACGGATCCGAAGATCAAACCCGCTCAATTGCTGAGACCAAAGGAGCCACCGTCCTGCTTGAGCCTGAACTGAATGTTTCCGCTTTGCGTAACACGGGGGTGGCAGCCAGTCGAGGCACCATCTACATATTCCTTGATGGGGATATTGAGCTGACCGAGGCCTGGGCAGAGGAGTTTCCCAAAACACGCAAACTGCTGGAGGAGAACAACAACATTCTGACCGGATCAAAATGCAGTATCGCCAATCCGGATAACTACTTGGAGAGATACTGGTTTGCCGACAGTGCGGGACACTCCAGCAACTATGTCAACAGTGGTCACCTGATTATCCATAAGCAGCTGTTTTCAAAGTTGCAGGGGTTCGACCCTGAACTTGTTACCGGTGAAGACACGGATCTTTCCGTTCGAGCCAAGACGGAACATAACGCTTCAATCGTCAACAATCCGAAACTGAAGGTTCTGCATCACGGCTACCCGAACGATCTGTTTACCTTTGTAAAAAGGGAAGCCTGGCATGGTACCAGAACGAGCCGATTCATCGATGTCATCTGCTGTTCCAACATTCAGCTGGCCACCAATGTTTTTCTGATTCTGCACCTGGTGCTTATCGTTGCCCTTGTCTTACAGGCGTATCAGATTACCCAACTCTCTGCTCTGCTGATTGTGTTGCTGCTATTCTCATCAGCGCTCTACAAATATGGAGCCAACATGCTGCTGGTCACGGTCAATAGCGGTATCTTCTACTTCTACTACCTTGGCAGAAGCATTTCGATTCTTAAGTGTCTGTTCAGGCTCTGTTGAGCCGCTGACTGTTGAGGCTGCATCGACACCGGATGAATCACTACAGAATGCTGTTATAGACCTCCGCCATTCTGGCCAGTCGGATATTTGAATCGAACTCCTCTCTTATCCTCTGCTCTGCCTTGTCAGTCTTATCGAGGTAGTGCTGCGGAGAATCGAGAAAGGATCGGATCGAATCGGTCATCTGCTGACGATTATCCGCTTCAATAAGTGTACCAACCAGATCGCTATCGATGATCTCTGACGTACCGCCAACGTCTGTGGCGATAATCGGTACCCGCATCAACATCGACTCAAGTACCACATTCGGCATACCTTCCGTTGATGAGGCCTGAATAACAAGATCCAGTTCGCTGTAGACCGGCTGCATATCCTTGATGAAACCAGCGAATACGACAACATCCTGCAGGCCGAGGTTTTCAGTCAGCTGACGCAGGTTCTCCTCCTCAGGACCGATGCCGATCAAAAGCAGCTTCATTTTATAACCTTCATCCACCAGCGGCTTGATTGAGTAGAGCAACTGATCCTGACGTTTCTCTGGACTCAATCTGCCAATTTTTCCAATCAGCGTGGTGTCACCGGAGGCGCCCAGACTCTGCCGCAGTTCGTTGCCCTCCTCGATACGATAGTGTTGCGTATCGAGTGCATTGCGAACCGTAATAAAGTGACTCGAAAATGGTTGGATTCTTTTAAGCTTCGACTGTGTTTTGTCGGAAACGGTAATAACAAGATCAAATAAGTAAGCCAGCATCAGTTTGTCGACAAACAGCAGAAGCCTTCTTTTCAAACTGTTCGCCACCCAGCCATGAGCTGTGGATACGATCGGAACTTTTAACTTTCGTGCCGCAATAAGCCCAAACAGATTCGAACGAAGATCATGCGTGTGTATAACGTCAATCGGGGTGGTTTCGTTATATTTCAGAATCTGACCAATGATTGAGAAATCGAGCGTCTTGCTTTCTGTGATCTCAAAACAGTCCAAGCCTCTTTTTTTTGCCTGCACCAGGTAGTCGGAGTCACTTTTCTCTTCAGATTTGAAAGTCGCGATTTTGATCTCGATATTTTGTTGTCGGAGACCGGCGGCAACCTCGATAATGGTACGCCCTGGTCCGTCATACCAGGGAGAGTCCCGAATATCGAGAATAACCAGTTTATCTTTTCTCTCATCCACAACCTTTCACCTGTTCATATCGCCAAGTCCACCTCCTGAGTGAAGATGGCTTAGGATCTGTTATCACCAATACTAATTAGATCTGTTTGCCAATAGAGGCTTGACCTTTTGATATATCTGTTGACGCTCACTGGCATTGAAGATAATCCAAAATGAGATTATGAGATAGACCATCGAAGCACCAATCACCAAGCCAAAAAACTGCGTCATACTTCCGATTGTCACGTAGTGACTTATATACAGCACCATCAACAGAAATGGCACCGCTGCCAATGTGGGCCTGAGGTAACTCGACAGATAGTATTTGGTTAAATTCATGCCGATCACTCTGGTTGTATAGATAGGCAGAATAACCGCTGTCAGAATAATATGTGGTATAGCGGTACCCAGAGCCACACCAGCCACGCCATAGTAATGGAGCAACACGATACTCAATCCGAGATTGGTTATCGCCTCACCGATGCGGAAGAAAGCGAGCATTTTGTGCTTATCCAGACCATACAACACACTGGAGAGTGTTTGATGGGGTGCTGAAAAGATTTGTGTAACTGCCAGAATCAACAGCACCAAACCCGACAACTCACGAAACTGCTCGCCCATCCATAGAGCAATAAACTCTCCCCCAAGGAGAATGAACACCAACACCACAGGATAGGAGATGAACAGCGTCAGCTTGGAACCGTCAATCACGGTTTTATCGATCCGCTTATGATCTTCCAGAGCGCTGTAGCGTGCCACCATCGGCATCAGCACTCTGGCTGTAACCACCACCAGCTGTCTCAGGTACTCGACCAGAGTCCCGGCTATGGCGTAGAAGGTCACCGAGGCGACAGGCATGAAGATACCAATCACGATGGCATCTGTCATGAAAACGATTTTCTGCCCCAGGTTGTTGATCAATACGAAGGTACTGTAGTTGACAATCTTTCTCGCCACTTTGCGAAAGGCGGCATCGATTTTCAGTCTGACTTTGAACCTGACACCATGATCAGCTGCAATCTTTTTTGCGGCATGCATCAGATAGAGACCACCAAGAAAGCCGAGCACCATTTGACTGGCAGCCATCGCGACGATGTCATAACCATTGCTCAACAGAAGCACAAATGCCGCCGCCTTCAGCAGCGTGGTCAGAATATTGACAACATTAAAGATATCATAGCGTTGCAGGCCCATTAGAACGCCGGAAAAGATATTGAAAATAAAGAACTGCGCTATGGTCACACCAACCAGAAGAACGGTAATCGATGCCGCTTCAGCCACCTTCTCCTCCACGCCGAAGATCGAAGAGAAGTAGAGTGCGAGTACGATAGAGATCAGAATGGTAATAACTGAGATAAAGAAATAGATGATAAACGAGGCACTCAAGACCTCTTCAAGCGCTTTCGGATCTTTCTTGGCAAGAGAGTGGGATGTGGACCTGATAACCGACTCACGAACGCCGAAATCAAACAGATACATATAGCCAGTAAACTGATTGATAATGGTCCAGACACCATACAGCTCATTTCCCAGATTGTGTACGACAAAGGGGGCAAGAAAAAAAGATACGACGATGGAAACCAACAGGCCGGTCCAATTCGAGAAGAGATTTCTTATTATTCGGTTTTTTTCCATTTTCAGGACCTGTTATCACTCAATCTATTTATCCCGTTTGTTAACATGCCGAACTCCAGATCGGAGCCTGATGAGAGCAAGCCAATCGGCGTTACAACCCTGCCAGGATCTCAATGATCCGATTCATATCGGTTTCACGCACATAGGCATGTGTAGGCAGTGTCACAATCTGCAGTGCTACTGTTTCTGCTGCAGGGCATCTCCGCTCACCAACCAGATGACCCTCTATTTCAGTAACAGAGCTCAATGACTTTGGATATGAAGCCGATATACCGTACTCACGAAACCCTTCAAGCAACTCACGACGTTGATTCTCATCATGGACCAGCAGAGGGTATCTCAGATAGGCCGGTTCCGTTTGTGCCAGGCGATCTATTTTGGTTATCGACTGATTGGATTGCAGCGCCTCATCATAGTAGAAACCATGCCGGGCTCTTGACTGGGTGATCTGGTCGATCCTGTTGAACTGAGCTGTTGCTAATGATGAGAGAAAAGCTGGATACTGGCTGACCTCGACATGCGTCTCAAAGCGGGTCTCTCCCAAACCTGAAAAACTGATATTGGCAGGCAGTTTATAGGCGTAAGGGTTGAGAAAAAAATAGTAGATCACCACTTTCACGAACTCGATCAGCTGGCGTTTGAAACTCAGCGGATCGAGCTTCTCCACCTCCTTGGATAGCAACTCAGCCAGACCAGGATGGCTTGTTACTGCCAACCCGCCCTGTATCGATGTCACATTTTTACCTTTATCGAGACTCAAAATACCGGCATCACCAAAACTGCCCAGATAGCGCCCATCAATCTTTGCATTGAGTGACTGAGCCGCATCATCGATTAGCAGAATACCTTCGCTTTTCGCCAGTTTTTCCAGCATCGGCAGGTCATTTGGCAAACCGTAGAGATTGGCACTAACGATGCCAACAACCCGGGATAAGTCTATCTGGCGAAGCTGCTGCTCATCATAGGAGAGCGTCCTGGGGTCGATATCACAGAGACGGATCTTGAGCCCTGCATTGATTACCGAACTGGCAACCGAGTAACAGGTGTAGGCGGGAATGATCACCTCATCACGATCATTGCCACTGTTTTGACGCTTTACAGCTGCCAGTAGCGCCGTCATCGCACCCCGCCCAGTGGAAAAGAGGAATCCGGCATCCATTCCAAGCACTCCTTTTGCGAGCTGCAGCAAGGCCTCGGTTTGATTTCTCCCTGTGGCGACGTTAGCCAACCAACCGGCAAATTCAGAAAATTTGATTGGCGAGCCAGTTGGTGAGAGGTGTCTCATCATATCGGGGTCCTAGGGAATGCTCTTGGAGATCAGAGGCCCGATAAACCCGACGATCGGCAATGGCAGTTTTTTCCAGACATCGATTGCCAGTTTGAACTTGGCGTTATCAACATTCAGTTGTGGCATCTCAGACCCGTCCGGCATGTAGTATTGCCAATAGAGCTGCCTGGTTTCTGCATTCCATTTCTTCTTGAAGGCCTCGCCGGTTGAGTCGGCGGTTGAGCGCCCAAGATGAAAATTTACGTATCCCCCTTCACAACTGTCTTTGATCATCTCCCAATAGAGAGCATAGGTTGGCTGAAGCCTGCGATACTCCTTGACAGTACCCATCCACATCCCTTCGACAGTCTGCTTGTTGTATCCATTCATCGCCACACTGATCGGTTGACCATCCATGTAAACCGCAAATATCTTCAGGTCCTGTGGTGAAAAGCGTTGAAGCAGCGATTGAAAGTAACTTTTCTTGTAGAAAGGCGTCCCCAGATCCCGCCAGGAGTGGCTCATAACGTGATAAAAATCATCGAGCAGTTCTGCATGACCGGAACGGATCTCAATATCATTCTTGTAGACCCGCCTGATATTGGTACGGTGTTTTGACTTGAAACCGGACCAGATCTTTTCATGGTCATCCTCAAGCTTGATCACCAGCGAAACTTTTTTGGTCGACTCCTCAAGCCCCAAAGGTGAACTCTTACTGGCCCGCATCTCCAGGTAGTCCACTTTCGACTCGTTTGCCAACTGCATTGCATATTTGACCAGATCGTTCTCTATTTCGATGCTGTCGGCACAGACACCACCGAAGTTAACAAACGGCATCGAGCACATGATTCGACCAAACAGTCTGCTGTTGATCGATACGATGGGCAGGACACCGTTGATCCGGCCCGCCTGACTGGAGGCGATCGAATAGACCTGATGGCCAAAGTGGCTTTCGTTCAACTCCTGCCACTCGAAGCGCTGGTAGAAATTCCCATCGGGCGCATCAGCAAGATACTGATTCCATAATTCCCTGCTCTTTGATGTACTCGATAATCGCTGAATATCCGACATTAAACCTGATCCGATAAAATAATACGCTGTGCCGGCATTTTACAATGAAATCACACCACAGGCGCTAAACAATTTACTGATTCAAACAAGTTCACTGGCACCACAACGACCACCTGCCATTGCAGTCGATGCCATCTTTCTCACCAGCTTACCCAAGCTCTGTTAAGAGCTAATCCAATCGATTCAGCAGATTGGTGTTTATCCACTTTCTGCTCTCATAAAACCAGGGCCCCATATCCTTGAAACGTAATATTTCAAAACGTTGACCGCGGCTCCAGGGTAACAGAATGGAGAGAATGGCCCTGAATCTTCCTGGGTGTTGTTCAGGCAGTTTCAGTGCTTCGCGCTTCTTCAACAGATACATCAGCAACAGATCCATATCCCCCCAGAACCAGCGGGTTTTCACCCCGGTTTTATACTCCGGAGGATCTTTTGGATCATCGGCTGACACCATGGAGAGCAGTATCTCGGGAAAATCCACGCCCGCATCGATCGCCAGCTGCAGGGATCCCCAGTATCGGCCGTTTATCTCCATGATATAGGCATCCCCGGTCGCCTCATCGATCTTGAACTCAACCATTGCCACCCCATGCCATCCCAGCGCAGTCAACAACTTCTGGCTGTACTCATCGACCTTAGGGTCGATCAAGCGACTCTCCCTGAGCACGCTGACACCCCCTGAAGGGGGTTTTTCACGTAAGCGGGAGTGGGCAAATTTGGCAATACACCGACCTTTATCGAAGCAGTAGAAGGCTCCAGAGCCCACACCGCTTATACGCTGCTGAAGGATTACCGGATAGACCTCCGGAACATACGCTTGCAATTTCCCAAGCAGCTCATCACGGTCTGCAGCATAGTCGACCGCCGTGGAGATCCAGCCAGTCGCAGACTTGACTCTGGAGCGGACCGGTTTCAAGACAACCGGATATTCAAGCCCGGCAGCGCGCACGCCCTGCTCCACATCGTCAATGGCGTTGATCACCAGCGACTGGGGCACCGGCATGCCGATCGACTTTGCCAGCTCCAGGATATAATTCTTGTCAGCCGCCGCATTGATCGCTTCATCATCAGCGATCGGCAGACTGCAGCTCGATGGAAATCTCGCCCTGTGTTTCGAAACCAGCAACAGACAGACATCTGTAACCGGCATCAACACCTCAATCCCAAACTGCTCAACCCTATCGATGAGAAATTCGACGAACGCTTCCGGCTCCTCGGCTGGATTGGGGTAGCTTATGCCAAGGTGACAATATTTTGAGGAGGACGCCAGCGACCTCTCGGATTCGGACCCGACAAAAACCTGATGCCCTTTGGCGCCAAGTGAGCGGGTTACCGCCAAGGCTGCTCTTGCGTATCCGTCAGTAACAAAAACCTTCATTGTGAGGGACTGTTTACACCAATTAAAAAATATTCAGGACCGTGCAGAGAAACAGAGGTTTACTGCTCGAATTATTGGTATGGATATTAAATCTGGGTAGCGCCATTGGGTTTGAATCCCTGCCAACATAGCCTCTGCTGATCGTGAACCCAAGCCGGAATCCCGACTCATCGACAATCTTTTCGATGGCTGAATTGCAGTTGCCATTCGGATAAGCGATTGTATCGACCTCCTTGCCTGTCTTCTGCTTGATCAGAGTTCTGGATTCAACGATCTCATGCCTGGCCTCATCCAACTCGATCTGGGTTAGAATCCGGTGACTCAAAGCATGAGAGCCAAAGCTGATGCCCTGTTTGCTTAGCTGATTGATCTGCTGCCAATCCATGTAGGCGTCCGACTTCATGTCAATGGCATTCTGTTGTTGATGCGCCCTCAATCGATCAAGGATCTGGTAGATCTCCGTGTAGGGTTTGGCCTTAAGCTGTGTTACCGCACTGCGCAACAGTGCTTTACCGGCGCCCGCTTCAATACCGGCGAGTTCCATCAGTAACGATCTATCCGATTCCGCTTCACTCTCATTCAATTGAGTCAGTCTGGCAAGCATCTCCTCCTGCCAAAACACCTCACCACTGCCGATATAGTTATAGGGCAGAAAGATGGTTGCCGGCACACCCTCATCGGATAGCGCCGACCTGGCATGCTGAAAATTATCCTGCCAACCATCATCGAAAGTGACTAGCAGACTGTTGCCAGACATCGGTTGCTTATCCAGCAGGATTGCCTGTAACTCCTGCATATCGATGATGTGAAACTCATCCTTCAACCATTTCAGATGCTTCCGAAACAGCCCACTCTCAGTGATGATTGCATCTGCCGAGTTTGTTTTCGCCGCCTGGGCATCCGGCAGAATACGATGGTAGGCCAGCACACAGACACGATCACGAAGCCGGTTGTTCTTAATCAGTGACAACAGACCGGAATAGTGGAGCGAGTAGGCAATTAAGATCTTTATGGCATTCTTGATCAGTCGCATATTATCTTGGTTTATACGTTGAGAGCCTTGTCCGGGCCGGTCTCCACCAAGCCCCGTTAAGACGAATTCAAGTGGCCCAAATAGTCTGGCCCGAAATGGTTGTATCAGCAATTCCAGCAACAGATCACAGCGAACCCCTCTTTCAATGCAAAGACTCATAATCAGAAACGCTCTGATTCGCCAGCATGGTGTCCGCTTTTGATTCGTTCAGGGCTTGCTTGAGCCCCTGAACACGAAATACTTAGTTGCCGGGTTGATAACAACCCATACCCTAGCATTATCGGTTGCGCATTTATAATCCTTTAGGGTGTTTGAGAATAGGGAATATTACCCCTCGACGACAGATCCGTTTCAGCTGCCGCCCCGCCACACAAGGCTCCTGTTCCAGCAGAAACTCAATCGAACCAAGCAGCACTAATTTCCACATTTACAATAGGTTACTCTATATTCGACCGACCAATGCCCGACTCTGGCAGAGAGACAAGCTCAACCCAACCCAATCAACCACCACAGGCTCTATCGGCTCATCGTGTGAGCAAACTGTGCAACAGCCGGTCCAGCTGCCTAAACTTTCTAAACAATCAACCTTCAGGACGATCCTTGGGCATCTCGCTCACTGTCGAACTCTCACCACAACGATATACATCGGGTTTATTCGTCAGAAACGTGACTGCCTGTCGGCCACGTGAGACAAACTCATATCGCTGATTCGCTGGATGCATGTATAATCAGCTGTTTTTTGGACCATTGAACAATCGGCTTCCAGCGCATGAAACAAACTGACGATCTCCGCATCAAAGCCATCAAGGAACTCACTCCTCCGGCTCAGATACACCAGGAACTGCCCATCACTGAAAAGGCCTCGAATACCGTATTTGATGCCCGTCGGGAGATTCACCGGATTCTACATGGTGAGGATGACCGCCTGCTGGTGATCATCGGGCCCTGCTCGGTGCACGACCCTGAGGCTGCCCTCGATTACGCCAGCAGACTGCAGCCACTGCGGGAATCCCTGAAGGATGACCTGGAGATCGTGATGCGGGTCTATTTCGAAAAACCACGTACAACCGTGGGATGGAAGGGACTGATCAACGATCCGACCCTGGATGACCGCTTCGAAATCAACTCCGGACTGCGCCTGGCCAGAAAACTGCTTTTGAATATCAATGACCTCGGTGTTCCGGCTGGAACCGAGTATCTGGATCTGATAAGTCCCCAATATATTGCCGACCTGATCAGTTGGGGAGCGATCGGAGCGCGCACCACCGAGAGCCAGGCTCACAGGGAGCTGGCTTCAGGCCTCTCCTGCCCGGTAGGCTTCAAGAACGCCACCAACGGCAGCATGCGGGTGGCTATGGATGCGATCCGCTCCTCATCCCGCCCACACCACTTTCTCTCGGTGACCAAAGAGGGTAATTCCGCCATCTTCTCCACCCACGGCAATCCCGACTGTCATGTGATCCTGAGGGGCGGCAGCCGCCCGAACTACGATTCGGAGAGTATCAATATCGCCGCGGATGAGATGGAGAGCAATGGCTTGAAACCCCGCTTGATGGTCGATTTCAGCCATGCCAACAGCCGCAAACAACACCCCCGCCAACTGCTGGTTGGACGTGATGTGGCTAGCCAGATCGCCCGTGGCGACAATCGCATCATGGGCGCAATGATTGAAAGTTTCCTGACCGCCGGTCGACAAGATAGAGTTGAAGGGGAAACCCTGACCTATGGTCAAAGCATTACCGACGCCTGCATCAGCTGGGATGACAGTGTGCCACTGCTGAATACACTGGCCGAAGCAGTCAGGCAGCGACGCCAGAGCGGCAAGGCCACATAGAAACAGCGGGATTGCCTGCAGAAGTCGCTGTGGCGCTGAATATGGAACGGAGTTGACGGGCGGTAATCATACAGGCTATGAAACAGATAAACGCATTGGTATCAGGATAGTACGGTATGCCCGAAGAAGCGATTGAGTTACTGGTTTTAGGAAATACAACCCCGGAAGTAGAAACCTGCCTGGACTCCCTGCGAAACAGTGGCACACCGGCCCATGCGATTCGCATCGATCACGATGCCGATCAGCTGGCCGAACAACTGAAGAAAAAACACCCGCTGGATCTGCTGATCTATACAGTCGAAGCCGACGCTCTGGAGGTCAACCAACTGCTTGCCCTATTGGGCGTTACCAGCTCTGCCACCCCGGTGATCGGTGTCAGTGACGAAGCCAATGACGAGCTGCGAATCTCGCTGATGAAACAGGGCATTGCAGACCTGGTTGAACGTAAAAATTTCGACCACCTGGTTCAGGTCATCCTGCGAGAGTATAAATATCTCAATATCGCGCGGCGACTGCAGTCGATTGAGCACCAACTGGAAGAGGCTGAGGAGCGCTGTGACGCTCTGACCGAGAGTTCCAGGGATGCGATCGCCTATGTCCACGAAGGGATGCATGTGACTGCCAATCGCGCCTATCTGGAGCTGTTCGGACTGGCCAGCGAGGAGGAGATCGAAGGGCTTCCAATCATGGATATGATCGCCCCTTCCGAACACGCCGGTTTCAAGAAAGTGCTGCGTAAACTCAGTGCTGACAGTGAACACTCCAGTGAAATGAAAACCACCTGCCTGCGCAGCGATGGTGCCGAGTTCAGTGCGGAACTCCACTTCACACCCGCAAGCATCGATGGTGAGCCCTGCACCCAGGTGGTGTTTCGCGACCAATCGATCACTCGGGAGGTCGAAGAGAAACTGCGCCTGTTGAGTACCCAGGATGTTCAGACAGGACTCTACAACCGCCAATACTTCCTCAACCAGCTCGAAGAGGAGGTCAGACGCAGCCGACCCTCCGGCACGAAAGGCAATACCCTGTACTACGTCACGCTGGACAATTTCACAGAAATTCGCAGCAAGACAGGCATCAAAGCCAGCGATTCGTTACTTTTGGAGATTGCCGGTCTACTGCGTAAGACAGTTGCAAGCCAGGAGGTTCTGGCCAGGTTCGGGGATCACACTTTCACCATACTCTCTCAAGAGACTGAACCGGAAAGCGCCGAACAGAGCGCAAAAAGGATCTGTGATGCCATTGAGAGCAACAAACAGTCAGATCAGGAGATCCAGGCCACTTGCAGTATTGGTGTGGTGTTCTGCTCTGAAGAGTTCTCCACGGGCAACGATTTCATCACCCATGCCTATCAAGCCTGTGAAGTGGCTCGTTCGAAAGGGGGTAACAGCTACTATATTGCCGAGGAGCCGATTCCGGCTGCCGAAAGCGGCACCTCGGGCGAGGCCGATCTCTCCGCACTGATTCGATTTGCCTTCGATAACGATAAATTCCAACTTGCCTATCAACCCATCGTCAGCCTGCATGGCGACACCCGGGAAAACTACGCGGTCACCCTGCGACTGCTCGACGAACAACAGGAGGAGATTCAACCGGACCACTTCCTGAGTAAGATCGAGGAGATGGCTCGTATGCACGAGCTGGACAGATGGGTCATTAAAAATGCCATCGACGAACTGGCGAAACAGCGTAAGCAGGGTAAAAAGATCAATTTTCTGGTGAATATCTCCGGCAGCTCTCTGGATGATGAGACCCTGCTGCTGTTTGTCTGCGATTGCCTGAGGGACTATGAAGCCAAGGGCTCATGGATAACTTTTCAGTTCGATGATGGTGAGGCAAGAAGTCATCTGCAGAAGCTGAAGAAGTTCGCTGAAGGATTGAAAAAGATCAAATGCAAAACCTGTATCGACCATTTCGGACTGGCGAAAAAGCCCGAAGCGATACTCAGCAGCTTTCCTCTCGATTTCGTGCAGTTCCACAGCTCATTTTTGAGTGATCTGTCTGAAAATCAGGATAAACAGGACAAGCTGAATCATCTGAACGAACTGGTTCAAGCGGAAGATATCAAGACCATCGCCTCCGGGGTGGAGGAAGCAGGCAGCCTGGCGATACTCTGGTCGATCGGAATCAACTATATTCGGGGATACTTCATCCAGGAGCCATCAGACTCCATCGACTACGATTTCAACAGTGACTGAGGTTGTCAGCGATCGCCCCTGATCCTCGCCAATCACAGGGCCATTAAAAAAGGCGCCGCAGCGCCTTCCTCAACCACTCGCCCAGACAGGCCGGACATCTACCAGGGCATAAAATTGTTCCAAAAAGTCATCGGTCGGGAGACATCATGAATATTGTGATTCATGCTGTGCATTCCCCGCTGAATGCTGTAGGTGGAGTGGGTGATATTCTTCATCGACTCATTCATGTCGTTCATGCTGGTCAGCATCGGTTCAAGCGCTCTCACGTCATGAGCCATGGAATCGACACTCACAGCCATAGTGCGTACGTTCGCCGAGAGCTGGCCAACACTGTCAGTCATGGTCATCAGATTACTCGACATGACATTCATGTTCGAGTCAACGCTGAGCGCCAGAAAGTGAACATCCTTGGCCAAACTGAAGATCAGGTAGAAGCCGTAGGCGGCCAGCAGAATGAAGGCGAAAAGAGATGGGTAGACGATCAGTTCCCAGCGCCTGGCACTGGTCTCAAACGCCTGAGAAAGACGGTCCATCGAGGACTGATTTTCACTTACTTCCCGGTCAATATCCGTTTTAACAGAAGGGTCGTTAAGGGTTTTATCGTCATATTTATCTGTCATGCTTCGCAGAACCTGACTGTTACCTTCTCATTACTTAGTTGGAAAATATTAGCATAACAATTATTTATCACAATAAAAGTCTCTTTATATGCTAATAGACTGAACCAGCTTCAGGGTCGTTACAGAGAGTATTTGACCACGGATGTCAGGGACAGTGATCGGGCAATGCTATACCACGATTTAAATTATGGTTTTAGCCAGTTTGAGCAAGATTCCTTTCAAAACAAAGGGTTAATCTGTAACGGTTAGGAATCCTTAATTTCCGCCAAACAGATTTTTTGAAAAATCAGTGGATTGCTCGCGATCAGGGGATGGAGAGTGAAAGATCCGCCCCATTACCACATATTTTACGTGGTAATGGCAAACGGATCCTCCCAATCAACTCGTGTTTGTTAGAAATCGCCGGCTGCACCGCGATTCATGATATCCAGGATGTACTCTTTAACCTGAATGGCCTTCTCTTTCAGCGCTGGCGGCAGTGGCTCTCCGCCATAGATCATCATGTCCATGTTCAAGGTCATCAGCCACAATTTGCCCTGTTTGTCCTCGATCAGGGTAATCCGGCAAGGCAGATAGGCGGAATAGGCGTCGGAGTAATCCAACATCTCTGCAGCAATCAAGGAGTTACAGAATAGATAGATCTTTACAAATCGATACTCGCTGCCAGATTTAGCCTCGATATCAAGCGACAGGGGCAGTTCACCCACATTGGACATGTTATGTTCGTTGGCAACGAACTTCATGGTCTCTTCCACGTCGTCAGCGCTCAGACCCTCCTCCACCTGCACCTTCCAGATGCTCGCTTCAGCAGCACTCTTGGTCTCCACCAATGCCTGGCCGAACTCTTTGAAGACATCCCCGGCTCCAGGATCAAAGCCATCGAGTGCACTATTGAATTTTGCATACAGGGCCGCAGCGCCGATTACCGCCAGCAGTCCAATCAAAGCAAATAGATTTCTTAACATCCCCATCTCTCTCTCCACAAACAATTTATCTTTCTAAATGCAGTCTCCCGGTGGGTAATTACCGTTAGACCTAATGCGCTGTTACTCGCATTTGTACGCCCAGCACGACACACTCCCTGATAGGCGACTTACCAATTATGACTCACAAATGATAACAGACCCCAATGAATTGACTGAGCAATTGGCTATTGTGAGACATATTTCGGGTAGAGGGCTGCCGTCAGAGCGTAGAACTCTTTACTCCCCTTGCCCCTGGGATCGAGTTCATAGACCGCCAAACCCTCACTGAATGAGCGCCGGAACACCGTTCTCTGGCAGAGACGATGCTTTACAAAGCGAACATCCGGCAGTGATACCAGAGCAGCCGCTGCCTCATCGGACTCCCGTATCGCATGGTGTGTATCGGCACGATTGATGAATGTCAGCAGTTCGGGACGCTCCCCATCCACCGCCTCATCGAGAAAATTGATAAAGCGCTGAGTGGACCAGATATCAGCCTGGGAGGGTGGTACCGGTATCACTACCCGATCGGCCAGCGCCAGTGCCAGCTTCATCGACTCGATGTCGGACGCCCCCACATCGATCAAAACCTCATCATAGCCTGCAAGTTTTTTTCGGCTCAGAGCAGAGCCGCTTTTTATCTTCAGAAAGGGTTCAAATCCCTCTTCACTGCGGACTTCAGAAACATCACTCAATGTTGCCTGTGGATCTGCATCGATGACCAGTACATCAGCCTCAGCCATTTCCAACCAGACAGCCAGATTGAAGGTGACCGTACTCTTGCCGGACCCTCCTTTCAGACTACCGATTACAGTTATCATACACTCCCCTTTATTATTGTGATTCGCCCCGTTACTAGACTGATCCGGTACCTGCTGCTGAATGGATTGCCGTTAAACTGTCAGTACCGTTTATCTAGGGCCCTGCGAGTAGACACTATTCTCTCCAGACCAATTTTGCGAGACCTGAGGCCAGTTTTGCTGCTGTGTCAGTTTGTACCAGGCTCCCTCTCCATCAGAATGGCCATCATACCAGTTGACCCGCTTGTTATCCGTGCCGGCATGACGCTCGGCTGGCATGCGCCAGCTTGGGTAGGCGTACGGCATAGGTGCTGCATAGCGCCCCCAGGGTGCTACCCCTGCCTGGTAGGGCTGGACCATTCCCGGATATCGATTGGCAGGTAGATAGGCATAAGCCGGCTGCGGCATACGCAACTGTGGAGCCGGTCTGAATCTGAATGGTTCCGGCCTGCGGCTGTAGGCATAGCCGGGCATCCGATTCATCTGCATCGGCGGTCTGCGATAGTTGCCATACGCCACAGGGGCATAGCCTCTGTGGTCCGGCCTGAATTTATGTCCTGAATAGCGCCCATTGCCATAGACATAGCGCGCTGCCGGCGATGGTCTTTGAATCATTCTGGGATCTGCCCTGTAGGCAGGCTGCATTGCGGGCACAGGTTGATAAGCACCATATCCATACCGAGGCATCTGCGGATAGAACTGGGGAGTGTTGCTTGCATAGGCGCGGGGATTGGCTTTTTTCACCGGGTTCAGTGGGCGATAGACATAGTGGTCCGGTATGGTGATATTTGCCGGGCGGTAGGCTACCGCCGAAGTAGCTGCTACCTGCCGGGGAGCTTGCGCCGGCTTCATCGGTCTGAACCGATAGCCCTGATGGCTCTGCTGCATCTGATTGTAGGCAGCGTAGTGTGGAGCAGCACCTTGCGCTGTCCGTGGTCTCTCCCCTGACCAGGGTCTGAAGCGATAAGCGGATGGACTGGAGGTGAATCGGTTGCCCACATGGTTGGGTTGCCGATGCTGCCAGTTTGCTCCATAACCCGGAACACCATTGACGGCAGCTGACTGCCATGGATATTTCGCGGCACCGTAACCACCCTCCGCCTTCAGTTCAGCAGTGGGAATCATGGTCGCGGTAAAGACACCAGAAAGCAGTAATGCAAACGCTGCGATTTTCATCAGGGTTACCTGTTTCCTTGTTATCAGCTTGTAAGATCGGGCCGTGTCACCCAACCGGATAATGCTTGAATCATCTTGAGTTTCTCTCTGTTCCAGGCTGCGATTCGATCGTTCGGTCAAGCGTGTCGACTCGCCTCTGCAGCCTAATTCAGCATCACTCGCTCAAGCTGATTCTTTAATTAAGTAATTACTCGACAGTTTAGCGGTAAATAGCCGACTGCAAAACTGTTTTAACGTTTTTTTCCACTTTAGCAACCCGCTAACCGGTGTTTGTATGAGTCAGGGCGCCATGGGTTGAGGTTCAGAGGTGTAGTAAGGAGTTGTATCTGACGGGAAACCACGATCCAGGCGCTGATCCGGACGAAACCGGTACTGGTTGCCCTGAGAGTAACCAAACCGCCCGCTTTCCGAACCAGACTGCTGGGGACGGAAGCGGAGCTGTCCAGAGGGTTGGCGAACCTCCCGGTTGGTCAGATTACGCTGCTTGACCCGCTCCTGCTCTGATGGATTGAGGGGACGAAATTTGAAGCCCTGATGGTATGGCGTTATCTCATGGCGCTCGGGTACTGGCCTATAGGTACCTTCAGGCAAGCCGAATGGGGTATCGGTGTAGTCTCGATAGTAGTGCGTCGACCGATCAGCTGATCCCCTCCATTCACCCCCTGCCTGGACTCCACTCCCCTGCTCCTCATTCAGTGGACGCCACTGATACTCTCCATAGATCCCGCTGTTCGAGCGGGCTCCGACAGACTCGGGATTATTGAGAGGATAAGCGTAGCGCTCGGCAAACAGCTGTACGGGTGCCAACAGAGAGACCAACCATAACAACAGCGAATAGATGTTGATGTGCAAACCCGCATACTCCGCAGTAAGTCTGGTGCAGCATCAGGCTGCAACAGACCAGAACCAACTCAGCAGGAAACCGGTTTGATCAACGGGACCGAAGCTGGCCCATGACCATCCATCACCCGCTTACTTAAGGCGAATTCCCCGTCGAGCAGACTTCTTACGAACCGGAAAACTTGCAACATTCGATGCCGCTTTCTTCTTCGGCTCTGCGGACTGCTTGACCTTACTCTCACCATTCCCTTTCTTGGCGGCACTGCCTGCCTTTTTCTTAGCAACCTGCTTCTTCAAGGTCGATGGACGTTTTTTCGGTTTCGCCGGGGTTTGCTGTTTTGTTTTGACCGGGCTCTTCTCAGTTTGAGCAACCTCTTTGCTCTCAATCTCAGCCGTTTCTGGCGCTTCAGATGCTTCCGTTGCAACCTTATTTGTGGATTCAGATTCTGCAACTGCCGGCTCAACCGGTTGCGGCTCGGACTTCACCACATCCTGCTTTTTCGCTTCAACGCCGGCGCTCTCCGCTTTGGCTGCAACCTGAGCGCTCTGCTGCTTGGCAGGCGCCGCTGCAACCGGTGGCTCAGACTCCTCAGGAGTCGAGCCGCCAGCCGTTGGCGGCGGGCTGCCGGAGCTGCTGCTGCCCCCACCGGAGCTGCTGCTGTCTACCTTCTTCTCTACGGGGGGAGCGGCCTGTTTCGGTTTTCTCGTGCGGCCTTTGAACAACTGACCAATCAGCAGAAAGATACCTTTGAACAGATAGAAGACCAGGCTGAAAAGTGCAATCACTTTAGTCCAGATCAGCATACCGATGGAGCTCTTCTGCTCAGACTGAACCTGCTCGGCAGCTGTTTCTGCGGCCGCCTCGACCGGCTTTGCGGCTGGCTCTTCCAGTTTAGGTATCAGATGCTCGCTGCCAGCCGGCGCTGTTGCTGCGGCAACCTCCAGAATATCCTTACTTGCTTTGATACAGCCCAGTGGAATAACAATCAGGGTCAATATGGTGGAGACCATGACGCCGGAAGCCAGAGAGATCGCCATGCCCTGGAAGATGGGATCAAAGAAGATCACCGATGACCCGCACACCAACGCAAACGCTGTAATCATGATCGGTCGGGTTCTGGTCTTACAGGCCATGATCACCGAATCGACTACAGAGACACCCTGCTGAACCTGATGGATTGAAAAATCCACCAACAGTATGGAGTTACGCACAATGATACCGGCCAGCGCAATCCAGCCGATCATCGAGGTCGCAGTGAACTCACCACCCCAGCCTGCCTGGAAAAAGAGAAAATGGGCCGGAATGATACCGAGCAGCGTCAGCGGAATCGGCGCCATGATCAGTGCCGGAATCCTGAAGTTGCCGAACTCCCATACCACCAGGATGTAGATCAGCACCAGCGCCACGGCAAAAGCGGCCCCCATGTCACGGAAGGTCTCAAAGGTTACCGTCCATTCACCGGCCCACTCGATGGCGGTTGAGGAGTCGTTCTTCGGTGCGCCCAGCCAGTTGGCATCGATCGGCACATTATCCGGTGCAACATAGCCCTTCTCTTCAAGCAGATCCTGAACCTGGAACATGCCATAGACCGGTGCGGCCAGTTTACCGCCCACTTCCGCGACCACATACTCCACATCACGCAGATCCTTGTGGTAGATGATCGGATCCTCATAGACCTGCTCAAAACGTCCCAGCTCACGCAGTGGAACGGTCACTCCCTTATTCGACTGAATCGGCAGATCCCCCAGGCGGGTGATTTCGGACCGTTCAGCCAATGGCACCTGCATCATGATATTGATCGGCTCATGACCGGCACGCTGTTTGACATCCCCAAGTGGTGATCCACCCAGAGCCATCCCCAGATTGCGATTGATGGTATCCACCGAAATACCACGACGCACCGCTTTTTCCGTATCCACGGTGAAGCGCCAGTACTGGTAGGGATCACGCATGTAGTTGTCTACATCCCGCAGACTTTCCGTCTGTTCGAAGATATCGGTGAGATCCTGGGCAACCTGGCGCCGGACTTCCGGGCTCGGGCCATGCACTTCTGCAACCACGGATTGCAACACCGGAGGCCCAGGCGGCATCTCAACCACGGCAACCTTGGCGCCGGTCCCCTCGCTCAGCTTGGCCAGCATGGCGCGGGTCTCAACGGCGATCTCGTGGCTGGTTCTCGAGCGCTCCGTCTTGTCCAGCAGTTGTACCTGAACTTCCGCCAGCCAGGGATCCTTACGCAGATAGTAGTGCCTGACCATACCGTTGAAGTCGAAGGGTCTGGCAGTACCGGCATACACCTGCACCGCAGTGACCTCAGGCATCACCCGGATCTTTTCGGCCATCTGGTGGGCCAGATTGGCGGTGACCGGCAGCGCTGTACCTTCCGGCATATCAACAACCACCGCAAACTCGGGCTTGTTATCCAGCGGCAGCATCTTCACCGCCACCCATTTGAAATAGAAAAACGAACAGGTGAGCAGGAAGGTGCCCCACATCACCAGTTTGAACAGCTTCGCCTTACGCGGGCTCTCGATCATCGGCATCAGAATGCGTTTGAACAGCCCTTCCAGCCATTCAGCCTCCTTATGCTCACGCTCTCCAGCCACCTCGAGGTAGCGCATGGAGGGCCTCAACCAGTGGGAGACGGTCAGATAAGGGGTAAAGACAAATGCGGCAAACAGGGAGATCAGCATCGCCACCGAACCCAACGCCGGGATCGGCTCCATGTAGGGCCCCATCATGCCGGAGACGAATCCCATCGGCAGCAGTGCTGCAATAACCGTAAAGGTCGCCAGGATGGTGGGGTTACCCACTTCACGTACCGCATCCACCGCCGTGACGATGTCCGTGGAGTTCTCCTCTAGCCAGCGCCGGTAGATATTTTCCACCACCACGATCGCATCATCCACCAGTATGCCGATGGAGAATATCAGGGCGAACAGACTCACCCGGTCGATGGTATAGCCCATCACCCAGGCACTGAAGATGGTCATCAGCAGCACCACCGGAATGACCAGTACCACCACGATTGCGGGTCGGAAGGCGCGGAATGCTGCCAGAACAAGCAGGAATACGAAACCGGTGGCCACAAACAGCTTGAAGATCAGTTCACTGACCTTATCATCCGCTGTCTTACCGTAATTTCGGGTGACGCTGACTTCCACATTCTCAGGGATCAGGGAGCCCTTGATATGCTCGACCCGCTCCTTGATGGAATTCGCCACGGTAACGCCGTTGGAGCCCGCTTTCTTGGCGATCGCCAGGGTTATCGCCGGCACCCCGTCCGCTTTGATGTCCAGGTTGCTGGCGGCACCGGTGTAGAAACCCACCAGTTGCTTGGCATCCTCCGGACCCTGTTTAACCCGGGCGATATCGTGCACGTAGACCGGGACATCGTTGTGCGTGCCCACCACCAGACGATTGATATCTTCTGCATGTTTGAGGAAAGAGCCGGTCACCACCGAAAAGTGGGTACTGCCCGCCTCGACTCCACCCGCCATCTGCTCTGCATTGGCGGTACGGATGGTATTGGCCACTTGATCGAGACTGATGCCGTATCCTGCCAGCCTCTCTGGGAAGACCTCGATGGTCACCTGCTCGCGGCGTCCGCCAACCACGAAACCGTTACCGGTATCGGGCAGCTCTTTCAGGGTCTGCAGAACATCGTGCCCCAACATGCGTAACTGACCATCGTCCACATCGGGCATACCGTCCCGATCCAGATCCTTTGACCAGAGCGTCAGGGTGACCACCGGGACATCGTCGATACCTTTCGCCTTGACCAGCGGAGGCATCACCCCGGGCGGTATCAGATCCATATTGGAATCGATCTTGTCGTTGACCTTGACCAGTGAGGGTCCCATCTCCTCACCCACTTCGAACTCAAGCGTCACCACACCACCACCCCGTTGAGAGGCGGAGTAGACATGTTTGATATCGGGAATTTCGGACATGATCCGCTCAAGCGGCTCGATTGCCAGCGCCGACACCTGATCCGCGGCAGCACCCGGATACTGGACGAAGATATCCACCATCGGCACGGAGATCTGGGGATCTTCCTGACGCGGCGTAATGATCAGACCCAACAGCCCCATCAGCATCATGGCCAGGAAGAAGAGCGGCGAGAGTGGGGACTGAATGAAGAACCTTGCGGTTCTGCCGGCTATTCCCAGATGAGCCTCATAATTGGGGTCCATTGAGTGGAGCTGATCGAGTTTGTCGTCGTTCTGGCTCATATTTGATCCCGAAACTGTAGTGTTGGGCCGCCAGGCCCTACCCTAAAGATATAAGATGGATACGCAAGCACCAGATTAGATTGACCACAACCTGTCGGCACTTCCGGAATTCGTTTTTTATTGCTGCGGTGTTGTCCAACCTGTGCTGATATCCACCGGAGGATTGCGTAATATCCGCTCCCCAGCCTGCAAACCGGAGAGTACCGTGGTAAAACCACCACCCGGAAGCTTCTCACCGACGCGAATCAGACGCAGCGTGGGTTTGCCATCCTCTCCCTCAACATAGACTCCGGGGAGACTGCCGTTGTAGCGAATCGCACTGTTGGGAATAATTGGATTGGATCTGGCGGGTGCATTGAAATCGGGCACCAGCACCTTGGCGTACATACCGGGTGCAGAGACACCCTGTGGCAGATCAAACTTGATCGTCACAGTGTGTCGCTGGGCATCGGCCATGGGGAATATCTGTGCCACCCGTACTGGAACCTCCCGGTCACCGACATCGAGCTCAGCCCGCAGCATCATCCCCTCATTCAATCCGGGGCGTAAGCGGCCGGGCACATCCACTACGATCTGCAGGTACTCCACATCCGCATACTTCAGGAGAGGCTGACCCGGTTGCACGGTATCGCCAACCTCGACGAATTTTTTCATGATCACACCCTGAAACGGGGCAAGACTCTTGGCATCCCGCAGCTTCGCATCGATCGCCCGAATTTCGGCCTGAACACGGTAGATGGTGTTTTGCGCCTGCTGAATGTTGGTGCGTGAGGAGAAGATATCGGCTGATCTTTCAGCACCCTGGTCCCGGTCGCCAAAGGCATCCTCCATCGGCCGGGTGAACATCTGATCGAACAGATTGGGCATCCCCATGCCACCCATCGCCGATTTCGACTTCGGGGACCAGAGCTCCCGGTTGTACTGCACACCCGCATTACGCAGTTGGGCATCCGCATTGGCCAGCTGGGCCATTGCCGCCTGACGTTTGGCCATCAATTCACTGTCATCCAGCTCAACCAGGCGATCAGACTCCTTAAAGGTATCCCCTTCAATACCGGCCAGGTAGTTTACCCGCCCGGGCAACTGGGCTGACAGGGTAACCTCTTTGTAGGGAACCACGGTTCCCCCCAGAGAGACATGGGGTACGCCTTGTGTCTGCTGCACGACAAAATAAGCACTGTCAGCCATATTCGGCTGGGAATGGACACTCCCGGCAGCCAAGGAAGCAGCCAAACCCGCCGTGATTAACATTGCTTTGAATTGTGAACCCATATTTTGCTACTACCTAGTGTATTGACACGTATTTAAGGAGAAATAATCACCGGATGAGGATTATTCAGACCCGCCCCATCACAGAGAAGCTCTTGATGAAAGGTCCGGCCATTCTTGGATCTTTGATCATTGACGAATAGTCACCAACGACGAATTTCATTTTACGGGAGGTGAAAGCCATGCCGAGGCCCATCATGCCGGGAGGCTTGGCCATCCATTTACGCCACTGATCCTCGGAAGCGCGGATGTCCCAGTTCAAGGTCTGACCGTTGAAGGCCTCACCAGAGACTGCCTTGCCATTCTCGACCGTCAGAACACCCTTCGGTGCATCATCTCCATCCAATCCATAGCCGATCACGCTGTTGAAACCGATCTGAGACAGCGCATCGGACAATTCCGGCTCGGCATTCCAGTGTGTTGCAAACTCACTCATCCAACTATCCGAAAACAATTCAGCCATTACAACCTCCACATAATTTCTCTAACTTATTTTTTTGTATTAGGGGCGAAAGCTAACCCTATTTGAGAACTTCCCAGTATCTCTAAAGGGGCGGGCTAATGCAACCGAGGAATTTTCTAAGAAAGCCCTATATATCATTTGGTTATCAGATAGTTAAATATATTAGAACTTCATTATATACCATTTTAAATCAACAAGATATCCCGACATTCAACGGTATGAAATTGCATCAAATGGCGCTATT
The DNA here is from genome assembly GCA_003676145.1 of gamma proteobacterium symbiont of Stewartia floridana. GTDB lineage: Bacteria > Pseudomonadota > Gammaproteobacteria > Chromatiales > Chromatiaceae > Thiodiazotropha > Thiodiazotropha taylori. The sequence goes on from NAUB01000019.1 coordinate 133,190, forward strand.
TTAATAACACTCTTTTTCACTATTATTAATCTCAGTCAGTGGTTTAGTTGAATCTGCGGATTACCAAGCCACCTTTGAAGATCTCTGTAGCCTACCACTTACCGGTAGAAACAGACCGATTTCAAGCGCAAATCACAGTAGATGGCCCGACACAGGCATCTTCTGTCAGCTTGAAATCGACCATTTTTGCAACAGGATCCATGAGTGAGGTGAACTTCCCTGGCCTGGATGAAAAAAATCATGCATCCACCGAAGACAGTCATTAAGATAGTTCACTGGAATATGAACTCTTGATGCCTTTCTCATTCTGATACTATTTAAACAGGCGCCGCCGTGAACCGGAATCAAAGTCTGCGGCAGATAAGGGCCTGATAACACGAACAACAAATTATTCATTTTAGAGGAGCAAAATCGATATGCATCCAGCAGGACAGGTCATAGAGGCACGCCTTCAACACCTTGAAACCCACCTGGAACAGGAAAACCCCATACTCCTCAGCACCGTTCAAAGCTTTCGCGTTCTCGACTCGGTAGCCTTCCGCATGGGACTGCTGGAGGGTGACAGTTCATTTGCCACCCAAATCCCCTGGTGGCCGCTGATCTCGATTCTCGGCACCTTCTCAGCAGGTAAGTCGACCTTTATCAATCACTACATTGGCGACAAGATTCAGCGCTCCGGCAACCAGGCGGTGGATGATAAATTCACCGTCATCTGCTACAGCAAAGAGGCGACAGCCCACGCCCTGCCAGGTGTGGCACTCGATTCGGACCCAAGATTCCCGTTCTATCAGATGTCGGATGAGATCGAAAAGGTTGCCAAAGGGGAAGGCGACAGAATCGACGCCTATCTGCAGTTGAAGACCTGCCCAAGCCAGAAACTGCGCGGCAAAATTCTGATCGACTCCCCCGGATTCGATGCGGATGCCCAACGCACTTCCACCCTGCGTATTACCGACCACATCATCGACCTGTCCGATCTGGTGCTGGTCTTCTTCGATGCCCGCCACCCGGAACCCGGGGCGATGCAGGATACCCTGAGCCACCTCATCGAACGCACCATCCATCGTAACGATACCGGCAAATTCCTCTACATCCTCAATCAGATCGACACCACCGCCCGGGAGAACAACCCGGAAGATGTGATTGCCGCCTGGCAGAGAGCCCTGGGAGAGAGGGGACTCACCGCCGGACGCTTCTATGCCATCTACAATCCTGATGCCGCTGTACCGATCGAGGATGAAGCCCTGCGTCAGCGTTATGAAACCAAACGGGATCTCGACTTGAGCGAAATTCACAGCCGTATGGAAGAGGTGGAGATCGAGCGGGCCTATCGTATTGTGGGCGCCCTGGAAAAGACCGCCCGCGATATTGAAGAGCGCTGTGTACCGCTGGTATCCAACACCCTGGAGAAATGGCGCAAACGGGTCCTGATCGGGGACGCTGTCCTGATGGGTGTCACACTGCTTGCGCTGCTGATCTATTCGATCAATGCAGGCTATTGGCAGGGTTTCAGTTTTCAGCCCCCCTGGCTGGCGGCCGACGCCAACAGCCTGATACCCTGGATCGTGCTGCTGCTCGTTGTCGTGCTGCTGACTGCAATTCATTTTACCGTCAGGGGAGTGGCCGCACGCACCCTGGTGAAAGGTCTTCGGAAAAGAGCCAAAGAGATGGGCGTGAAGAGCAATCCGGTCGGCTCGTTCATTCGCAGCACCAAGCCCTGGCGCTCGATCTTCAGAAAAAAACCGGCCGGCTGGGGGCGTAAATCCCGTAAACAGCTGACCGATGTGGTGCAATCCACCGACACCTACATCCAGACCCTGAACGATCAATTCACCAATCCTTCAGGCAGCGAGAAACTGCTTGCCGCGGAACCTGCAGCCACGGCTCCTGTGGCAACGGAGAGCACTGAGGAGTCCCCGGCGGTCAGCAGCTGACCCTTTCCCCGCCTAACGCATCGAGGGTGCCTTACACGGCACCCTCATGTCATCAGCAGCCGTAATATCTGAAAACGATTTAGACCGAATCAAACCGGCCATCCAATACAGGGTTGAAGCATGGGTATAACCATGACGGCTTTGTTTAAGCCATGCAGAGCTGACAAAGTGTTTGTGCCGTTCATTTGAATCAAGCGTGAACAAAAACACAGATAGGCACTTTGATTACGAACCAGTCAGGCCATAATAGAGTCTATGGTTAGCATCACAATGGAACTGAGAAGGTCTTGATCGATATGAAACCCAATCAACTGCCTGCACTGTTTGGATTGAGCATTCTTTTGAGTCTGCTCATCAGCGGCTGCGAGGAGACCTACACCAAGGAGGTCGACGAGGATCAGAAGATCTCAGACAGCCGCGGACAGTTCTCCGGAGACCTGGATGACGGAGACCGGTTCGGCGCAGCGCTGGCGAATATCGGCGACCTCGAGGGAGATGGCGTCATCGACCTGGCAGTCGGCTCCCCTTACGATGATGATAACGGAGAGAACCGGGGTGCGGTCTGGGTACTCTTCCTGGATCAGGATGGCCAGGTCGACACCCAGCAGAAAATCTCAGACAGCAAGGGATCGTTCGATGGCGACCTGGATGACGGAGATCTGTTCGGCAGCGCCCTCGCCCCACTGGGTGACCTGAATGGTGACGGCTTCAGGGATATTGTGGTCAGCGCACCGATGGACGATGACGGCGGCACCGACCACGGGGCGCTCTGGATCCTGTTTCTCAAGGACGACGGCACGGTTGACTCGTATCAGAAGATCTCCGAAGAGTCCGGCGAGCTGAACGAAAACCTCGATGCGGATGATCAGTTCGGTCATGCGGTGGCGAACATCGGCGACCTCAACAGGGACGGCATCACCGACCTGGCGGTTGGCATGCCCAACGATGATGACGGGGGGGCCGACCGGGGAGCCGTCTGGATTCTCTTCATGAACAGTGACGGCACGGTCAGTGCACGGCAGAAAATCTCCTCAGAGAAAGGCGATCTGGAACGCAAACCGAATGATGGAGACCGCTTCGGCAGCTCGGTAACCGCTGTTGGCGACCTGGACAATGACGGGGTAGTCGATATTGCGGTCGGTACCAGCGGCGATGACGATGGGGGTACAGATCGCGGGGCGGTGTGGGTGCTGTTCCTGAACAGCGACGGCACGGTGGATGGCCTGAAGCGAATTTCACATAACCGGGGCGGGCTGGAGGATCAGCTCAGTGATGGAGACCGCTTTGGCAGCGCCCTGGCCAATCTGGGTGACCTCAACAACGACGGCAACGATGACCTGATGGTCGGTGCGCCTGGCAGTGACGACGGCGGCAGCAACCGGGGAGCCACCTGGGTTCTGTTCATGCAGGGCGATGGTGAGATCATCTCCGCTTCCAAGATATCCGATACAGAAGGAGATTTTGACGGCAGCCTGAATGACAACGACCAGTTTGGCAGCTCATTGGCCGGCATCGGCGACCTGAATCAGGATGACCATCAGGATCTGGCGGTCGGCGCACCCTTTGATGACAACGGTGGAACCGATAAGGGTGCAACCTGGATACTCTTCCTGGGCCCGACCGAGAGTCACTACGACACCAGTGAGGGGATCATATTCGGCTCCCTCTCCAGTGCCATTCAACAGCAGTAGCGGTGTGGTGTCACTCAGTTCACTGATTAGCCGCGTATGCACGCCAATCCGCACTTACATGCTCTGGTACGAATGGTACTTAGATAAGCGTTATCAGGTGGTGCTTGGCGTGCATTCGCAGCCAAAGATTGCAACAGAAAACGATCAGTCGACGTCTGGTCATTTAAAGCGCATACGCCGGTTGCGGCCATCCCGCTTACACTCGTACATCGCCTGATCGGCCTGTGAGTAGAGTTGATCGACCAGCTGACTCGGGGTCAATTTCTGTTCGGATTGTTTAGCCAATTCAGTCATGCCGATACTGACCGTCAGTTTGATACCGGGATGGCTGCCGCCCATGTTGAGATTGGTCAAGCGTTCCTGGATCCGTTGCCCCATCAGATCAGCACCATCGATTCCGGCTTCAGGTAACAGGATCACAAACTCTTCGCCACCGACCCGGGCTACCAGATCACCACCCCGCGCTTCGTCCATCAGTATCCTGGATATGGCGGCCAGCACCTGATCTCCCGCCAGATGGCCCCATTGATCGTTGACCCGTTTGAAATGGTCCACATCCACCAGCATCAGACTGCAAGGCTGTTTGGAGCGGATTGCACGGGAGATATGGGCCTCCGCCTCATTGAAGAAGAAACGGCGATTGTGCAAGCCAGTCAACTCATCCACCATCGAGAGCTGTTCATAGCGTTTGCGCAGACGATTGGCCTCGTCCAGGGATTTACCCAGCTCCTCGGTTCGTTGGTCGATCAGAATTTCCAACTCATGAAGCATCTGATGATTGTAGAGAATCTGTCCCAGACAACTGCTGAAAAGGCTCAAGGTATGTTGTTGCCAGGGCTCGAAATACTCCGCCATTGGGTGTGAGGCATTGAGTACACCGAGTACCTTATCGCCCATTTTTATCGGCGCGCTGATCAACGAACCAGGCATGTCGGAGACCGTCGAGTCGTGAGGCTTGTATTCACTGCTCTGACTGCAGTCCCGACAGTACTGCAGCTGCCCGGAGCTATAGGCTATACCGACGATACCTTCCCCCGACTTGAATGTCATACTATCCGCAGCGGTTCGTGAGTTCGGCGAACCGATGATCTCTGCATGGGACTCAGCCATGCTGCGGCCAGATACACATCGTAATACGCCCGCTTCCATACGAAACACAGAGCAGTGATCGATATTCTGATAGCGAACCAGTTCATCCAAGGCTTTGGCCAACAATTCCGCTTCGGTGACCCGCTCAAGATTGATTTGAGAGAGCGCCCGAAGGGCGGACAGGGAGTCGAGTAGATTGAAAAAGCGTTCTCTTAAGTCCATCGATGTCTGGTTAAACGAAAGATCCATGGGACACTCCTGTCAACTCGCCAACATATTGGCAATGACCTTGATCTCCTCTTCTTCGTCGATAAAACCGCTCTTCACCACCGCGATGGTCTCAGCCGACAAACCACAACAGTCGGTTAGCTCCGAAGTGCAATCCATGGCCGGTTGCTGCTCCTGTTCAGGCTCGGAGAGCCAGCAGGAGACTGCGCCAACCAGAGTGACCTCTTTGCTATGCTCGGAATCGCCAGGCTCATTGGCTTGTGCAATGGCGGATACCACCAGCTCCGGCAGATGCCATCGATCCGCGAGCCAGGCCCCGGCCTGCCGGTGATTGATACCCAGGGTCTCTGATTCCAGCGTCAATATATCCGCATCGCCTGCCAGCTGGCGTTTCTGCACAAGCACCTTGTCATAATCCTCTGGAAACAGATGCACCAGAACCAGCACACCGATCTTCATCAACAATCCGGCCAGATAGACCCCATCCGGATCCGGTGGCTCAGCAGTGGTACTGCGTACGCTGAGATGCCTGGCCAGAATTGCAGTGGACAGGGATTCAAGCCAATACTGTTTGATGTCGAACTGATGGCAATTTGAAATATCGAAAGCGCCGCTGACTGCAATACTGAAGGCCAGGCTTTTCACCATATTCAGCCCCAATACCCGAATGATTGCATCCTCAACCCTGAGTACGGGATTCTGCTGGCCAAAGTAGGCGGAGTTGGCCAATCCGAGAATCCGTGCACTCAATCCAGGATCCTGATCGATCGCCTCAGCCAGTTTGTTGAGCGCCAGATCCTCTTCACTCAACAGCGCAAGCAGTCGGGTTGCGGTAGTTGAAAGTGGTGGTAGGTGCTGCAGTTTAAGCACCTGCTGTTTCGCTTGTCTGGCCGTTTGCATCGTTATATTTGGATCAGGGATAAGTGGTATTACTTCCTTACAACGTTAGCGGCATCGAGACCTCGATCTTTAAACTACCAATTCCCTAGGAATTAGATCACACTGGATGGTGTACTTACTACACTAACCAGTGTAGTATGGCCTTAATCAGATGCCACATTGAGTTTATCCACCTGTTTAACTGGCGGGTTTCTGCCCTCTTCCCATCGACCGATCAACCACCATCCAGATGAATCCACAGCGTTACATTTATGCCTATCCTCACCCCGCTGTGACCACTGATGTGGTGCTGTTCACGATCCAGATGGATACTCTGTCGGTGCTCCTCATCGAGCGTAGAAATCCCCCTTTTCAGGGCATGTGGGCACTACCGGGAGGCTTTCTCGACATCTCGGAAGATCTGGAAGCCTGCGCCAAAAGAGAGCTGCAGGAGGAGACCGGGATCGAAGGCATCTATCTTGAACAGCTCGGCACCTTCGGCGCACCGCAAAGAGATCCACGTGAACGGGTGATCAGTGTCACCTATTTTGCCTTGAGCCCATCGGACCATCTCTGCCCCAGCGCTTCCAGCGATGCCGCAGAGGCGGCCTGGTACCCGATCACAGAACTGCCGGAGCTGGCCTTCGACCACGCTCAGATCATCAGCCTGGCGAGACAACGGCTGATCGCCAAACTGGGCTACAGCACCATCGCCTTTCAGATGCTGCCCGAGACCTTTACCCTGAGCCAGTTGCAATCTGTCTATGAAGTCCTGCTCAATGAAGCGTTGGACAAGCGAAATTTCCGTAAGGCGATCCTGGCACGCAATATCATTCGCGAGACCGGCGAGACTGCCAGACACGGCAATCATCGTCCTGCAAAAACCTATCAGGTCCTCAACCCGAGACAGGTTGAGATCATCAAATAGTCAACGAGACATCCATGAACATCGAATCTTTGAAACTGCCCGAGATTAAAGTCCCTGAACACCCCCAATGGCCGACGCTTTCGGAGCAGGAGAAGCAGCAGCTGAAAGAGCAGATCCGCGACAGATTACAGCAGCAGAACGCGGTGGTCGTTGCCCACTACTACACCGACCCGGAGTTGCAGGCCCTGGCGGAAGAGACCGGCGGTTGCGTCGCGGACTCGCTGGAGATGGCCAGATTCGGCACCCAGCAGGAGGCGGAGACCCTGGTGGTTTGCGGGGTTCGTTTCATGGGAGAGACCTCGAAGATTCTCAATCCGGAGAAGCGGGTCATCATGCCCGACCTGAATGCCACCTGCTCACTCGACGAGGGCTGCCCGGCCGATCTGTTCAGTGATTTCTGTGATGCCCACCCTAACCATACAGTGGTGGTCTACGCCAACACCAGCGCCGAGGTGAAAGCCCGCTCCGACTGGGTGGTCACCTCCGGTATCGCGCTACCCATCGTCGAACATCTCGCCGCCAAAGGTGAGAAGATTCTGTGGGGACCGGACCGCCACCTGGGCAGCTATGTGCAGCGTGTCACCGGTGCGGAGATGCTGATGTGGCCAGGCTCCTGTGTGGTGCATGAGGAGTTCAAAGCCGTGGCACTTGAGAGAATTCGCCGTCTGCATCCGGATGCAGCCGTGCTGGTCCACCCGGAATCACCGGAAAATGTCATCCAGCAGGCCGATGTCATCGGCTCCACCACCGCACTGATCAAAGCGGTTGCCAATATGGACAACAAGGAGTTCATCGTCGCCACCGATGGGGGCATCTTCTACAAGATGCAGCAGATGGCCCCGGAGAAGACCCTGATCGAAGCGCCGACCGCCGGTGAAGGGGCAACCTGTGTCAGCTGCGCCCACTGCCCCTGGATGGGAATGAATGCACTGCAGAATCTGAATCAGGTTCTTGAGTCTGGCGCCAACCAGATCGAGATCGATGCGGGGATACGTGAACAGGCGGTGATACCGATCCAGCGGATGCTCGATTTTGCCGCTCAACAGGGCATAGGTATGCGTGACAAAGGCAATGCCTGATTTGGAAATTGTTGTGTCACTCTCCAGTCAGGCCCTGTTGTCTAAACTGAAGGTATGACATGATCTCATCCAGCAACCGGTTTCTGGTTTTGGGCCTGTTAACACCAATCCACAATGTGACTCGAGGCCCGGGAGATTCAGATCCTTCATGACTGATTTTATTCTCGACTATGAACTGACCATCCGCCTGGCGGCATTCTTCTCTATTTTCGCCTTGATGGCGGGCTGGGAAGCGGTACACCCCTGTCGCCAGCAGCGCTTCACCAGAGGTCAGCGCTGGTTTGCCAACCTGGGCATTACCCTGCTCAATACCCTGCTGCTGCGATTGCTGTTTCCCGCAGCCGCGGTGGGATTTGCCGCATTCGCCGAAGCGAAAGGCTGGGGGCTGCTCAACGAGATACAACTGCCCTTCTGGCTCAGCGTGATCATCGCCGTGACGCTGATGGACATGGTGATCTATCTGCAGCATGTAATGGTTCACGCGGTGCCCGCACTCTGGCGGCTGCATCGGGTGCATCATGCCGATCCGGACTACGATCTGACCACCGGCGCCCGTTTCCATCCGATCGAGATTCTGCTCTCCATGCTGATCAAAATCGCCACCATTGCCGCGTTGGGACCACCCGTCGTCGCAGTCTTGATCTTTGAGGTCATACTCAATGGCATGGCGATGTTCAACCATGGCAACGTCTCCCTGCCAAAGCCCCTCGACCGGCTATTACGCTGGTTGGTGGTGACACCGGACATGCACCGGGTCCACCACTCGGTGATTCCCGGCGAGACCAACAGTAACTTCGGCTTCAATCTGTCGATCTGGGACCGTCTGATGGGCACCTACAGGGAGGCACCGAAACTTGGCCATATCGAGATGCAGATTGGCGTCAACTCGCTGCAGGATCCACAGTTGACGACCAAGCTGAGCGGGATGCTGAAAATCCCGTTTCTAAAGAATAGTCAGGGTGGAGACGATTATAATGTTCAAGATCGTACCTGGCCGGGTCAAGGAGACAGCCTTTGAACATCGACAACTACGACGTCTATTTTTCCGGTGCACTGATCAAAGACAGTGATCCTGAAAAGGTAAAACGAAAAGTCGGCGCCATGTTCAAACTGGAGGGCGAGCGACTGGAACGCCTGTTCAGCGGCAAACCGATCCCGATCAAACGGGGTATCGATATGGATCGGGCGATCAAATACCGGGTGGCCTTTCGAGACGCCGGTGGACTTGTGGATATCGTACCCGCTGGCGAACCGCCCCCCAAACCCAAACCACCAGCAGCGGAACGTCCTGAACAGGGCTTGCCACCACAGCAGGCCAAACCGGCACAGCCGACTGAAACCCTGACCCTGGCTGACGGGCCCATGGAACCCCCACCGGAGCCGCCCCATCGGGAGATCGAGGCGCCAGACTTCTCCCTGTCCAAAGATGGATTCGATCTATCGGACTGCACTCCCGAGGTGACACCCCAGGTGATCCCCGATATCAGCAATCTCGACTTCTCCAAAGAGGAGTCAAAACTGGATCAGACAAAGGAGCCCGAGCCTCTGCACATCGATACTTCCGCACTCGATTTTGATACCTCGGAACACGACCTGGAAGAGCAGCGCCCAGCACCGACACCCAATATCGATACCGGCTCCCTCTCCCTTTCACCGGCCAAACAGGGCACCCTGGAGGATTGCCAGGAGGAGGTTGAACCCGCCGCGATCCCAAATCTGGATCATCTGAAGATTGTTGAAGGGGCTGAGCAGAAGCCGACCGGGGAGAAGGCAAAGTTCAAGCTATCGGACGACTGACCCGGTCTGAGAGAGATTCAGAGCCGACTCATCTGAATCAGAAATCGAGGTAGGTCTCCATGGAGGACTGGGTCGCCTCTGAAAGCCCCTCCTTCTGATGTTGATCGATCGGCCGGCCCGTCTCGAGGATCCCCTCCATGGCGCCAAAGGTGCGCTCCGCATAGAAGCGCAGCAGCAGCCGCTGATCGTCATCGCTCATCCAGATGTGTACCGATTCACCCAACTCCCCATTATCCGGATCGATCTCCCGCAGTTTCAACCTGAACGACGGCCTGTCCCAACCGGCGCGGGTCAAGCGCTCCCGACTGACGTCGATGCGAAACCACTCGATCTCCTTACCGTTGAAGGTGGAGAACTCAATCGGGTTGCCACTCTCGATCGGCATACTGCGCAGACGGTGTATCAATCCCATATAGTCCAGTGCCTGGGAACCATTCATCTGCAGCGCTTTGGTCTGATTCAGAGCCGACCAGCGATCATTGCTCAGGGCAGCCACGGGCTGCAGACTGGCAGGGGGTGATGGGGAGTTCTCTTCGTCCTGCTCCCCGGTCTGATAGTGATGAGCGTAACCCTTCTCACGGTCGAACCAGAAGAACTCCTCCCTCTGCTTGCGAAATTTCAAAGTCTTGAAGGCGATCAAGGGGTGCAGTTCCCGGGCGTCCAGCCAGCTTTTGTAACTGAGCCGAACCGGATAGAGCAGCTCCGCTTTTGAATAGGGCGCCGTGGTCAGATGCAGATTGGTGATGTAGGCGGGCATGCTCAGCACCTGCCCCAGTTCCTCTTCCACATTCAGAGTCACTTTGGCGATATCCAGCTCCACATAGCCGGTAATCAGGCCACGGAACTTGAGGGTGTACTCCAGCTGTTCCCCCAACAGGGGCTGGCTGGCTGCGGCCGACAGGGTGGTGAATCCCCACAGCAGTAGAAATAGGGCTTCAATTCGCAGAATCACCCATCGGCGGGTTTCAAAACCACTCATTGGCTATACTCGGCAAAACACTGTTGGCACGTTTCTCGCAGAATAGTGCATAACCTATTAAATCGCAGCATAGAGCGTCAATTTTTTGTCTCTAGAGGTTCAAAACCATGATAAATCCTGTCAACAGCGACAAAACCGTTCAAACCACAACGGATAAGTCCGGCCACTCCCATGCCAGCAGTAAGACCGAGCAGCCCAGAGGCAGCGCTGTAGAGCAGGCACAGGCAGCGGTTGAACAGCGGCCGACACTGGATGTGGATAACGCCCGCCATCTCTACCAGATGGAGACCACCCGCAGCGGTCAGAGCGACCCGATCAGCACCCCCCAACAGGCCCGCTCGATGCTCGACTCCCTGTTGCAACAGATCTCCAGCTCCCCAGAATCGGCCGCCCAGGCACAGATGGCTCAGGTTTCAAAACCTCTGGTCAATCTGCTGGAGAGCGCACCGGCTTAGAGCCAACCGCCAGCAAGCCGGATCAGCAGGCTGCTGGCGTATCTAAACCCGTTGGATGGTTTTTACCCCTTCAGGGTTCCCCGGCGGCGGAGACTCCCTGCCTGAGTCGCTCGATCTCCTGCTTACCGCCGATCACCACCAGGATATCCCCCGCGTCGAGACGGTGGTCGACACCACTGTTGGTAAAGATCAGCTGGTTGCTCAGCTCCAGATCCACCACCCCGATCACGATCAGGTCATATTTTTTGTTCAGCTCGAGATCACTCAACGCCATACCGGCCAACACCGATGAATCCGGGATCTCAATTTCGGCAATATCGATGTGCTTGCCGAAAACCGTATTTTCAAGCATCTCCACCAGATAGGGGCGGGCAATCATCTCATGTACCCGCTGCCCGCTGATCTCATAGGGATCGATGACTTTGGTGGCTCCGGCAGCCCGCAGCCGCTCACTGGATTCAATCGATTCCGCAACACAGATTATCTTCAGATCCGGATCCAGAGCCCGGGCCGAGAGGGTCAAAAAGAGGTTTTTCGGCTCTTCGGAAAAGAGGCAGAAAATTGTCTTTACCCATTTTCCAATCCCAATTCCCATCAGTTTTTCATCATCGGTATAGTCGATGACCGCAGCCTGAAGTCCCTTTGCCAGCAACCCCCCGACCTCATCAAGATTGTTACTGTAGAGATAGACCTGGATGCCACGCTCAGACAGCTGCATGGCCACCTCGTGTCCCAGTGCGCTACAACCGAAGATCAAGGTATCCTGCCGTGCCACTAGAGCTCCCCCCGTTCCAGACAGTCACGCAGATGGATGACGCTGTATTCATGACCGATCAGCACCAGCAGATCGTTGGCCTGCAGAGTAAATCGCTCGCCCGGATTGAAATAGAAACAGCGCTCATTCAGGTTGAAACAGCTGTTGTCGACCTCCGGATCGCAGCAGCCATCCCTGATGATCCCGAAGGGGATCAGTTTCCTGGCGAGGAAATCGATCTCTCCCATCTGCTTGCCGGCCAGCGAGCTGTCACGTTTGATGCGCACCGCTTCGATGCCTTCGCTGGTCTGTCGGGTGAGCAGCCCGTAAACCGCTTCAAAGGCCACCGGTTGCCCCGCATACTCGGCAGCGATCAGGCCGAATACCTCGTAGGGTGCCACACAATGGCTGGCCCCGGCCCGATAGAGCTTATTGACATTCTCCCGGTGGTTGGCCCGTGAGATGATCTCGATCTCGGGATTCATCTGCCGCGCGATCAGCGTGATGTAGACGTTCACCACATCGTCACCGGTCAAACAGAGCAGCCGGTTGATACGGGTATCTATCCCCATACTCACCAACAGGGAGTTATCCTCCCCGTTACCCATCACCGCCAGATAACCGCGCTGTTTTGCCAGCCGGATGTTCTCTTCCAGCGGATCCACCACCACAAACGAGCGCTTATCCTCGGAGAGCCGATCCGCCACCACCTGACCAACCCGACCAAAACCGCACACCAGGGTATCGACCTGCTTGCGCTCCACTTCGGAAAAAACCCGATGGGCGCGGATCTCATGAATCTTCTCACCGAAGGCAGAGACGATGATCGAGGTAAAGAACGAGATCACACCCAATCCGGCGATGATCAACACCAGACTGATCACCCGGCCTTCAGTGGTCTGCGGGGTGATATCCCCGTAGCCGACAGTCGACATGGTTACCAGGGCCCAGTAGACGCTATCGAAAAAGCCGTCGATCTGGCCCCCGTCATGTTCCGCCTCGAAGAAGAAGATCGCGGTGGCAGCGGTAAAGGTGATAAACGCCATGAAGATGAACAGGGTAACCAGTTCAATGCGTTTTTCAGACAGCACCTTGACGAATTCACTGATGCTGCGGGTATAGCGGAACAGTTTGAACAGTCTGAAGAGCAGAAAGATGCGCAGGAACCTGAGCGGCCGATAACTTGGAATGATCGCCAGCAGATCGATGATCGCCAGGGGTTGGACCATATATCTGAGCTTGCCGATTACTGCACTGTAGAGGGCTGGTCCGAGACGAAACGTCTCATTGATGAACTCGGCCCGCTCGTAGCGTTCGATGATGACTTTATGACTGTCGTTGTAGAGCCAGAACCGCAGCAGATACTCGATGATGAAGATGGTCACCGCCCCCACCTCGATCAGATCCCCCCACAGGCCGAGATCGTGTTTCACTTCATAGATCAGCAGCCAGACGCTGAGCAGCACCAGCAGGATCATGAAGATATCAAAGTAGGGACGGATCGGTGCGCGGGGATTCTGCAGCAGATTGTAGACTCCACCCTTCAAACCCTTATAGCGGGAAGAACCCTCAAGGGTGTAACAATATTTGATGATTTTTTGCGCAAATGACATGACGCAGGATGAGCCCACCACCGGGTTGATCACACTGTTAACCGGTTATATCGGCAGAGAAGTAAAATCCTGGAGCCGCAAAAAAATGGGATTCGGTGAGCGTAGTACTTACTTGAGCGCTGTTTGGTGGGGCATGGCCCCACCAAAACCTTCAATAAAACGGGATGCAATGAGTTTTAGTGCTTAAGTAAGCACCAAAGAAGCTGGGGCACCCCAAGAGATTAACCGCCAATGAACGCCAATCAGCGCAAAAGGCCGCGAAAAACTCTCATTCAGAGGCGTCGATTAACCCGGCGACCAAACAGTAGCGAAGATTCGCGCTCACTGGCGGTCTGGTCTCTTAATTCGGCTCAGGGGAGCTGTTGCGGATTGTAGGCTGAGAGCTCGATACGCTCACCGTCGGCCACAATGATCTCGCGACCATCCTGGGTGACGAAGTGGCGATCATCCACATCCATTCTTCTTGCGATGTAGCTGACACTGCGGCCGGTCTGGGCATCCACCACCCTTACCGTAACCAGACGATACCCCTGCTCCACCTGCCAACCCAGATAGATCAGGCTGGCAGAAATCATCAGCGCCAGCAGACCGTAACTGAGCCACTTGATCGATCGGTTTGAGCGCTTCTCTTTGCTCACCGGACGGGAGATCCGTGCGGGTTCATTGAGGGACTGTTGGCGATGACGAATGACCAGCCAGGCCACGCCGATTACAGCCAATGTCAGGAGTATTTTACTTATCACGATCGGGAGTCTTGTATGCTCTGCCTGGTGTTAGCGATAGGGATTCACACAATATTCGTGTGTTCAGTGAAAATTCCGCTTACGGAACAATATCAAACTGTCCGCATCCTAAAGGAATAAATAGACAGAGTACAGGTTGGAAGAGACAGAGCGATGGATAGATGAAACAGAGCAAGCGCGAGCATTGGCTTTTATGAACATCAATCCAAGTTTTACATCTCTGCTGGAATCAACCCTGACAACAACAGAAGTTCCCCAAACGACCTATGCCCAGAGCCTGTCAAGACGAATCGGATAAGTGTTAACAGCCCCCAAGTGACCCTTGCAGCCTGAGTGGTGATGGATTTACTATCCCCCTATGTTATATCGAATCGCAATCATAGTAAGCCTGTGTTTCCTCGTCTTATCGGCCTGCAGCAAGCAGGCGGAACCGACCATTACCCTCTCCCGTGCGGTACAGATCGGGGACATCGACCAGTTGGAGCGAAATCTGCACTGGGGCGCCGACGTCAACAAAGCGGATAGCAGCGGTCTGACACCACTCCATGTGGCGGCCCAGAAAGGCAGCCTGGTGATGAGTAGAATCCTGGTGAAAAACCAGGCCGACCTGGAAGCAGTCGATCCCCGGGGACACACGCCCGTGCTCAAGGCGCTGATTGCACGAAATCCGATCATCGCCGAATTTCTGGTTGAGAAGGGGGCGAAAATCGAACCGAACAGCGCGCTGCATGAGACGGCCGCCCTGGGCAGTGCCGACCGGGATGTGGTCGGTTTTCTCATCAAAAAGGGGGCAAAACTCGACAACCAGGACGAGAAAGGCAATACTCCGCTCCACTCCGCGATTCTCAATGATCAAAGGGTCTCGGCAAAGTACCTGATCAATCGTGGCGCAAGCCTGGATATTGCCAACCAGGAGGGCCTGACCCCACTGGGCCTGGCCAAACAGAAAGGCAATCAGGATATCATCCGGATGCTGATCCAATTCGGCGCATCGGAAGATCGTTAACACCGTTTCAATAACCTATGGGATTTACTTAACACTATGGCATCAACACCTGACGAGCTCACAGTCACCTATACGGAAGACGGCATCGATGTGGTCAAAGAACTGGACAAGGTTGTTCTCTCCAAGGGGGCCTGGACCACAATTATCTTCCGCTTTCAGGATTGGGATCGCGCCAAGCAGCAATACAGTGCCGACAAGTACACCATTCGCCGCTACCAGAAGCGCAATGGTGAATACATGCAGAAGAGTAAATTCAACATCTCCAGCAAGGATCAGGCGAAAGGTATCATTGATGCCTTGCAGAAGTGGTCAGAAGAGTAGTATTAAAGCCAAGTTGGTAACCCCAGGTTTATCTGCCTGTGTTGTCGGGTAAATCCTATTGACTGCAATTCGACGCCTTTTGATACAAAAGCTCCTTAACAGAAAAGAAAATCAGTCCGCAAATGAACGCGAATAAACGCAAATGTTGTTTATCAGCGCATCTTTGCTGATCAAGTTATCCCTAGCATCCTGGTGGGTGCCCACATGTTTCCGGTTTTACTGTTGAGAGTAACTACAGATAATGCATTCTGCATGAGATTCTGACAACACCTATATCAGTCTGTTGATTTGAACTTCTCAGGCGTACCGATTCACCATACACCATTTGCGTTTATTCGCGTTCATTTGCGGACTGAATGCTCTTTTCCAGAAGCAAGTCCTGGTGGCTAAACGGGTTACAACGGCGCCACCTGCTCGGCCCAGGCCAGCAGGTCGGCAATCAATGCCCGCTTCTGTTCACTCAGCTCCGGATCCGCCTCCAGCTGATCCAGGGTCTGCAGGTAGAGATCCAGGTTGATGCTGCCTCCCCCCTCCTCCATCATCAGGCGTTCACTGCGATACTCCTCCCAGCGCTGGCGCTCCTCCTGATTCAGGGTTTCCGGCCAGTTTCTGGCCCGGTAACGGAACAGCATCTCCACCAGTCTTGGATCATCGAATACCGGCGGAAAATCGGCCAGGGTCTCAGGCTGCGACTCAATGATCTGATTCATTCGTTGTCGGTCACTGCGCGAAAAGAATCCTCCGGAGTAGATCGCCAGATCGGGATCGCTTACCGGCTCGAACTCACGCTGCCGATGGATCTGTTCGATGTCAGCCATGAAGCGGTCCGCCTTCAGCAGCGCCGCCCGATGCCGCTCCGCCTGGTCGAGGTCGATCTGCCAACGCTCCGCAGATTGCGGATCCAGGGTTTTGATCGGCACCACCACCGGACATTTATTGATGTGAATCGTCTTGATCGGCAAGCGCGCCACATCTTCCGGGAGTTGATCTTTGGGTGTGAACAGACGTTGATGCAGGGTCTCCACATCGAGCGAGAACAGCGGCTCCGGATCGTAGCGCAGATCGTATACCACAATGCCGTTGGGATTCGCCGGATGTTTGATCAACGGCATCACCATGGCGATACACCCCTGAGCCGCCGGGTACATGGCGGAGACGTGCAACACCGCCTCACGCTGCTGCAGATTCAGACGCGATGCAACCACCTGTTTGGCACGGCTGTTGAACAGATAGTCATACAGCTTCGGCTGGCGCTGCTTGACCAGTCTGGCCATACCGATGGTGGCGTAGACATCCGACAGGGCGTCATGAGCGGCCGCGTGCTCTATGCCGTTCGCCACACTCAACTCCTCCAGCCGGAAGCTGGTCACCCCCTGGTCGTTTTTCGGCCACTCGATTCCCTCAGGTCGCAACGCGTGGGTCAGTCGAACCATATCGATGATATCCCAGCGGGATGAACCGTTCTGCCACTCTCTGGCATAGGGGTCGTAGAGATTTCGATAGAGGGTATTGCGGGTGACTTCATCGTCGAAACGCAGACTGTTATAACCCACACCGCAGGTTCCCGGGGTTGCCAGCTGTTGATGGATAGCGCGAATGAACTCGGCCTCCACCAGACCATGCTGCTGGGCATATTGAGGAGTTATTCCGGTGATCATGCAGGCGATCGGCTGGGGCAGCATGTCGTCACTGGGTTTACAGTAGACGACCAGCGGTTCACCCACAGGATTGAGATCCTCATCGGTGCGCACACCGGCAAACTGGGAAGCCCGGTCGCGACGGGGATCCGCCCCCCAGGTCTCATAATCGTGCCAATAGAAACTGAATGTCATATTCGTAGGGCCTGTTAAGACGAATCCAAAATCGTTAATCCTTACGCCGTTGCTGCACAAACAGAATCAACGCCAAGAGCAGCAGCGGCAGTATCAGAAACCAGTTTTTATCCGGTTGCTGTTGAGGCAGATAGTAGCCGTGGACCCGGTGGGTGAAACCCGCTTCCAGGCCAGCCCCTTCCGCCGCACTCATAAACACCACGTCAACCACTCTCAGCCCTTCACTATCCGCTTCGGTCAACAAGCCAAAGGACTCAAGGGAGAGCTCACCCTGCATCGTCGGCGCCTGCAGCAGCACATCCTTTTTTATCATCTCACCACGCTCATCCTCCACCTCCACCTGCACCCGCAGCTTGTCACCGGATTGCAGTTCAGCAAGATAGCCATCGATCTGCTGGGGCGGCTGCCACGCCATGGATGGATAGAACTGCTGCTGCCAGAAATCGGGCCGGAACAGGGAGAACACCACCACCAGCAGTGCGGCACTCTCCCATAAGCGACTGCGCACGATCAGCCAACCCTGGGTTGCGGAGACAAACAGCAGCATTGCCGCAAGACCCTGCAGTGCGACAAACAGAAAATCCCCCACACCGGCGACACCGATCATCAGCAGCTCGGTGTTGAAGATAAACATAAAAGGCAGAATCGCGGTACGGATATCGTAAAAAAATGAACGCAGACCGGTTTGGATCGGATCGCCGCCGGAGATGCCCGCGGCGGCATAGGCCGCCAGACCTACCGGTGGTGTGTCATCGGCCAGGATGCCGAAATAGAAGACAAACATGTGCACCGCGACCAATGGTATGTCGAGTCCGTGGGAAGCGGAGAGCTGCACGATCACCGGGGCCATCAGGGTCGAAACCACGATGTAGTTCGCCGTGGTGGGCAGGCCCATACCCAGAATCATACAGATCAGGGCGGTGAGTATCAGCATCAGCACCACCGAACCCATGGAGAGCACTTCCACCAACTCTCCAAGCACCTGGCCGATACCGGTCAGGCTGACGGTTCCCACCACGATACCGGCGGTGGCGGTAGCGACACCGATACCGATCATGTTTCTGGCGCCATTCTCCAGACCGGTGATCAGGGATCTGAAACCATTGCTGAACCCTTGCCTCAACCGATTGCCGTTATAGAGGGCTCGTAACGCCTCCTGAGTCAGCTGGATCACCATCATCAGACAGATCGCATAGAAGACTGATGTGGCCGGAGAGAGACGCAGCAACATCAGGCACCAGACCAGCACCAGGATAGGCAATAGAAAATGGAGTCCGCCCAACAGGGCCTGACCTGGGGTCAGCCCCTCAAGGGTCTGCTCATCCTGCTGGCGCAATCCATAGCGGACCTCAGCGTAGATCAACAATCCGTAGAGCGACAGGATCAACAGGGCATTTCCCCAGAAACTGTGCTCCCCCAGCAAATGATCCACCAACCCCACCAGCCAATACGCCAGCAGAAAAAACAGCGCCACCCCAGAGAGGGTCAAGCCCCAGCGGAGCAGGCGGGACCAGAGCGTGCCCACACGCTTGCGGTGTGCCGCAGGCATACCCGCCTTGACCGCCTCCAGGTGGACCAGATAGAGCAGTGCGATGTAACTCAGCAGGGCAGGCAGAAAGGCGTGCTTGATCACCTGCAGATAGGAGAGGTTGAGGTACTCCACCATGAGGAACGCAGCCGCTCCCATCACCGGCGGCATGATCTGACCATTGGTCGAAGCCGCCACTTCGATCGCTCCGGACTTCTCTGAAGAGAAACCGATCTTCTTCATCAAGGGGATGGTAAAGGTACCGGTGGTAACCACATTGGCGATGGATGAGCCGGAGACCATACCGGTCAATCCCGATGCCAGTACCGCGGCTTTGGCAGGGCCTCCGCGCCTATGCCCCACCAGGGCATAGGCGACTCGGATGAAATAGTGTCCCCCGCCGGCCTGCTCCAACAGGCTGCCGAACAGAACAAACAGAAACACGAACCCGGCGGATACCCCCACCGCGACACCGAATACTCCCTCGGTGGAGAGCCACTGGTGTGAGGCAACCCGCTCCAGAGAAGCCCCTTTATGGGCCAGCAGGTCGGGTAGTATGGGCCCGGCAAAGGTATAGCCTAAAAAGCAGGCACCGATCAGCATCAGCGGCCAACCCAGCGCCCTTCGGGTTGCTTCCAACAGTAACAACACACCGGCCACCGCCACCGCCACATCGAATCCGGAGGGAGCCCCTGCCCGCTCAGCCAACGCTTCATAAAAGAGAAACAGATAGGCGGCGCAAAAGGCGGCGGTTGCCGCCAACAACCAGTCCAGCAAGGGGATCCGATGGCTGATGCGTCGTCTGAAGGGAAAAAACAGATAGGCCAGAAAAATTGCAAAGGCGAGGTGGATTGAACGGATCTCAGTATCGTTGAAGACACCGATCCCAAAGGTAAAAGGGAGTGGCGAGGCAGCCCACAGTTGAAACAACGCCCAGCAGAGCGCGGTAGCCATGAGAAAACTTTTGGTCAAACCTGTGGGACGCCTCCCACCGTACTCAACCGTCTCCACCATTTCCAACTGATTTACGTTATTCTTCTGCACCATCTGTTCACAACCTGCCAGGCGAGCCATGTGTCTGAAATCTCTGTCAGCTACTCTATCACTCTTGATCTGTTGCGTATCGATCCTGCCGGTTTTTGCGGATGATGGGGTAGAGTCCTCCTGGCGCCACCAGGTCGAACTGGGATTGAATGGGGCCTCCGGCAACAGTGAGACGTTGAACCTTCATCTGGGTTTCAATACCGATTATGCCGATCCGCTGAAAACCTGGAAATTCTCATCCGCCTACGATCGTTCGAAAAGCGATGGTGATATCTCCGCAAACCGCTTCTTCGCCGACCTGAAACGAGAGTGGATCTGGCCGCAGAATCCCTGGTTCTCATTCCTTCAGGGACGCTACGACTGGGATGAGTTCAAGGATTGGGACGATCGTCTCTCCGCCTCCGGCGGTACCGGTTACCAGCATCTGAAGAACGACAGCTGGGATATCGCCAGCCGGATCGGTCTGGGTGGATCGATCAGCCGGGGCGATGATGAGGATATCAGAACCCCGGAACTGGTACTGGCGCTCGATCTGGGCTGGATCATCTCCGAGTTTGAGCGATTCGAGTTCACCACAGCCTTCTATCCGGATCTGGACGATACCGGGGAGTACCGCAATCTGACGGCTCTAAACTGGTCGATAAAAATGGCCGAGGCGCGCAATCTTGCCATCAAACTCGGACTGAGAAACGAATACGACTCCGATGTCAGTGAAGGTCAGGAGAACAACGACTTCACCTACAACCTCTCACTGCTATGGCAGATCTGATCGGTCCGATTCTGACGGCTCGATGTGATGATCTGGTTTAGTGAACAATTCATCCGCGAATGGACGCCAATCACCGCGAATGTTCGCCAATCAATATAACTGTCACTCTTATACGGAAAAGTCTGCTGTGGCTTGTGCCGAGCTGATGCTGAAGATCAAGCGCGTCTGATACCCATGCCTGCCGTTCGGCTGGATCGCTTCAACCAGCTCGGTGTAGGTCAGATTGAGTTCACTGTAATCTGTTGCGGTGCTTTTGAATATTGCATGGGCTGGTGCATGACTCGGCACCAGCCCATCCGATCAGGTGAGGATTAAAGCCAACCCTTCTCTTTGTAGTAGCGCATCGCACCTTTGTGAAATGGCGCGCTATTACCCTGCAACATATCTGCTGCCTGGAGGTGGGCGAAAGCAGGATGCAGCTGGCGGAATTTATCCAGGTTATCGAACACCGTCTTGACCAGTTGATAGACAACCTCTTCATCAACATGCTCCGCGGTAACCAGGGTCGCCTTGACACCGAAGGTGGGGGTATCCCTATCACTGCCACGATAGATCCCACCAGCCACCGTCGCCGGTGCATAGTAGGGGGTTGTCTCGATCAGTTTTTTCACCAGATCCCCATCCACCGCAACCAGGTGGGTATCGCAGGCGGTTGCCGCCTCTTTGATCGAGGCGTTGGGGTGGCCAACGACATAGACCATGGCATCGATCTTGTTGTCGCACAGGGCTCTGGCCTGTTCAGTGGCTTTCAACTCCGAAGCCAGCTTGAAATCCTGTTTGCTCCAGCCATGTTTCTCCATCATGACCTCCATGGTGCCCCGTTGTCCTGAACCCGGATTACCGATATTGACTCGTTTACCTTTCAAATCCGCAAAGGTTTTGACACCGCTCTCTTTACGGGCCATTACGGTAAAGGGTTCGCTATGGATCGAGAACACCGCCCGCAGACTCTTGTTGGCACCCTGCTTGGAGAACTTCGAACTGCCCTGATAGGCGTGATACTGCCAATCGGACTGGGCCACACCGAAATCGAGCTCTTTTGCGGCAATGGTATTGAGATTGAAGATCGATCCACCGGTGGATTCCACGGAGCAACGTATTCCATGATCCTTTCTGCCCTTGTTCAGCAATCGGCAGATAGCGCCACCGGTCGGATAGTAGACCCCGGTAAGACCACCGGTTCCAATACTGATAAACCGCTGTTCAGCACTGACGCCGAGCAGCGGTAACATCAACAGACATAGCCCGAATAGCTTTTTCATGTTTCACGACCTCCGTTATATTTTTGATCTTTGAATTCTAATTCTGTTCATCCCCACTTCAGACTGACTGACTCTGTGGGAATTGCTGAATGCGTCGAATGTTACTTCAAAAAGCTCGCCACCGCTTGAGCAAAAGGAACCGGTTGCTCCGCATACAGCCAGTGACCGGCAGCGTGAATCATGCGTCTACGATTGTGCGGAAAGTAGTCATCGATGTGCCTGATCACCTGCTGGTTCACATAATCCGACAGCTCACCATGAATGAACAGGGCATCCCCGGGGAAGGTGTTACCTGCCACCTCGGGAAAGTCTGTCAGCAGCGGTATCGCGTCTTTCAAGCTCTGCAGATTGAAGCGCCACTCCCACTGCTCTCCCCTTTTCTGCAGATTCTGCAGCAGGTATTGGCGAACCCCTGGTTCGGCAACATAGTCGGAGAGATGAAGATCGGCTGCATCACGACTCTCCAGCTGCGCCAGGGGCAGGCTCTGCAGTCCCTTGAATATGGATGCAAAACGGTGCTCGTAGGCGACCGGTGCAATATCCGCCACCAGCAACTTCTCCACCCGCTCAGGATTTGTAAGAGCGGTCAGCATGGCCACTTTACCACCCATACTGTGTCCCAGCAGTGAGACTGTCTGCAGATCGAGATGGTCACACAGGGCCAGCAGGTCATCTACCATCAACGGATAGCTCATCTCACTGTAGTGTGGAGATCGACCATGGTTGCGCAGATCCAGGTTGATGATTCTGAACTGATCCTGAAGCAGCCGGACTATACCCATCCAATTGCTCGACGATCCGAACAGTCCATGCATCAGACAGAGCACCGGCTTTTCAGAATCACCCAGATCTCTGAAGTAGAGCGGTGGCGTATCACTCATCACTCACTCCTATCTGTTTCATGGGGTGCATAGAGACACTCAAGATCATACAGCTGGATGAACAGATTCAAAGCCTGCTGTGGCTCAATGGACTCTCCGGTCAGCCGTTGAAACAGCTGTGAAGCGCTAAAACCGCTGTCGCTTTGTGACGCAGCCGTGAGCAGCCGATGGGCCAATCCCTGCGCATCAATCGACAGCTTGCGTCCACGCAGCAACCACACTGTGTCGCCTGTCTCATCGGTTACCCGTCTTAACTGAGGACTCAGACAAAACCGTTTCGAGAGGAACGCTTCCCTGCTCGGGGGATGTCGCGGCTGATCCTCCTTTCTTGCCGCCACCAGAGTCAGTTTGGGTCGGTAGGTAAGGCGTTCGATCAGTTGATAGGTCATCGAGGGTTCAAGGCTCTGCAGTCGTTCGATCAGCGCCTCATCGTCACAGATCGTCTTCAGCGACCAGTCATCAGGCTGATGCCAACGAATAAACTGCAAGCCAGCCTTATCCAGTAACTGCAACAAACCCTCGATGTCATAACTCTGCTCATGCACATGCAGACATCGATCGGCAAACTCCACCTCATCCACAGATGAGGTACCCTGCCAGCAGTTGCCATGAAATACCCCCTTCTCGGCAATCCGTGCCAGGGCTCTGGCCGTCTCAGCCCGCTGCCCATCTTGCTCAGCCGATGGTGTAACCATCTGCAGCGCCTGGAGAAAACGATCCAGAGGCTGCCGGCCATAGCGACCATCGACCATCAGTGACAACACCCCATGAGGCGCCAGTTGTTCAGTCAGCTGCTGCAGGCCTCTCAGTGGGTCACTCAGATGGTGTATTACGCCATAGGAGAGAATTACATCATAGCCCTGACTCACCCCTGGCAGGGAGGCAGGGTCGAGCAGATCGGCAAGATGAAAACTCAGGTTGGCGAGGGCGCTACTGCGGATATTCGCGGAAGCTTCGTCGATCGCCACCCGGTTGATATCGATGCCGGTGAACCGATCATCGGGCTGCAGGGCTGCGGCCTCGGTCAGATTGATTCCCCGTCCACAACCCGCCTCGAGCAGCTGAAGCTGCCTGGGCATCCCTGCGGGTCGTTCGATGTAACTCAGCAGCAACCGTGCATGGTAGGCATCGCAGTCGGGCCTGTTCCCCGGCGGATAGGGGTAGGCTTCATAAAAGGCCCGAACAGCCGCAGTCACCCGGTCCAACTTGTCTTACCCTGTCGGGATCTCAACCAGCCCTGCTCAGCGCTTTCTCGGTGGCATCAGGTCGGTGATGCTCCCTTCCGCCATCTCTGCGGCAAAGCAGATGGTCTCATTCAGGGTTGGATGGGGGTGTATGGTCAGGCCGATATCCTCCGCATCGGCACCCATCTCCAGCGCCAACACGGTTTCACCGATCAACTCACCCGCATTCGGTCCAGTGATGCCGGCCCCCAGAATCCGCTTCGATTTCGGATCAAACAGCAGCTTGGTCACCCCCTCATCGCGGCCGATACCCAGGGCTCTGCCACTGGCTGCCCAGGGAAAGGCCCCCTTCTCATACTCGATGCCCTGAGCCTTGGCGTCGGTCTCGGTCAGCCCCATCCAGGCCACTTCCGGGTCGGTATAGGCCACTGACGGGATGGTCATGGGGTCGAAACTGGCTGGGTGCCCGGCAATCACTTCGGCAGCCACTTTGGCCTCATGGGTAGCCTTGTGGGCCAACATCGGCTGTCCTACCACATCGCCAATGGCATAGATGTTCGGTACGTTGGTCCGCATGTGCTGGTCAACCGGAATGAAACCACGCTCATCCACATTGATGCCCGCCGCTTCAGCATTGATCTTCTTGCCGTTCGGCACCCGACCCACAGAGACCAGCACCCGATCGTAGGTTTGCGGCTTGTCCGGTGCCTGCTTGCCCTCGAAGCTGACCTTCAGGCCACTCTTCTGCGCCTGAATATCGGTCACCTTGGTACCCAGCATGATGGCGTTGTAGCGCTTCTTGATGCGTTTCTGCAGCGGCCTGACCAGATCCGGGTCGCAACCGGGGATCAGATTATCCTGCAGTTCCACCACATCGATCTTGCTGCCCAGTGTGCTGTAGACCGTGGCCATTTCAAGCCCGATGATACCGCCACCCACCACCAGCATGCGTTTCGGAACATCAGCCAGCTCCAGTGCCCCGGTTGAATTGATCAGCCGGGGGTCGTCATTGGGAAATCCGGGAATCTCCACCGGAGTGGAGCCACAGGCGATAATGGCATCGGTAAAATCGATCGAGATACTGCCCTCGGCGCCGTTCACCGCAATACGCTTGGGTGACTCGAAGCGGGCCAGACCGTGAACCACCTCAACCTTACGTTGCTTGGCCAACGCCTTAAGACCACCGGTGAGTTTCTGTACCACTTTGTCCTTGCCGGCGCGCAGCTTGTCGAGATCGACCTTCGGCTTACCGAAGCTGATCCCCATCTCTTCGATTTCAGCCGCTTCATTGATCACATCCGCGGCATGCAGCAGGGCTTTCGATGGGATACAGCCAACATTCAGACAGACCCCGCCAAGCGCCTCGTAGCGCTCGATCAAAATGACTTTCTTACCCAGATCCGCTGCCCGGAAAGCAGCGGTATAACCACCAGGGCCCGCCCCGAGCACCACCACATCAGCCGACTTGTCAGCCGCACCTTTGACTGCCTCGGATACCGGCGCCTTGCTGGTTGCCTGCGGAGCTTCCGCCTTCTCTCCGGCGGCCAGTTCCAGTTTCAGGATCGCGCCACCCATGGAGATCTTATCCCCAACCTTGACCATCAGCTCCTTGACCGTTCCACCATGCGGGGAGGGTATGTCCATTGTCGCCTTATCACTCTCCAGGGTAATAATGGAATCTTCCGCATCGACCCGGTCGCCTGGAGATACCAGAATTTCAATGATATCCACCTGCTCGAAATCACCGATATCGGGAAGGGTCACTTCGACAATGCCGCTCATGTAGGCTCCTCACAGTATTAGTTTTCTTAAACATGCGTGCATGCAATAGGCATCGATCACCACCAGGGTGATTCGATATAGAACTCATTAACCCTTTATAGCATTTCTGCCGCTGAGAACGAACAATCAGGCGTTAAAAAGCCCTATTTGGCCCGATTATTCAGTAGCCCCACTCTGCCGTTTCAACAACAGAGTGGGGTTTCTCAGTGGCAAGGTTGAGACTGCCTGTGAGATAGGAAAATGCGCTTTGGTAAGATAGGCTGGGAGAATTATCAAGCGCCAGGGTCCCCCCCGGTCACCACTATGGTTTCTCAGGCGCGGCCTGATTGACAGCATCGACACCCGCTTCAAACGCGGCCTGATCACCCTGCTCCATACCCTGCTCACTCAATGCCGGCTCTGCCGGTTCAGTCATGGGTGATGTGGTATCGGCTGTGGTGCTGTTCTGCGGGCTGCTTGAGTCGCTGCAGGCAACCAGAGTAAGGGTCAGGCTCAACAAGGCAACAGTAGTCAGTGTTTTCATAATTTAATCCCTCAATATTTCAAATTTGTCCTAATTCATTGGGTGGTACAACTTCCGTCGATCAGGTTGCTACCACTTCTCCAGTCTGTCGACAGATCAGGAAGCGCTCTGAATCACCGTCGAGCAACAGCGCCGCACCAATCCATCAGGCCGCTGGAGTCTCCTTCAGCAGCGGTTTTATATAACCAATTGGCGATTGAGGTTGTGACAGGGGCACCGATATTGACCAAAAAACAACGTGCAAATAATCAGGCCTGGATTGGCCACTCAGATTGAGAAAGGTTTTTCTGTTGCTGGTCAGTGGTTCGTGGCCCGTTGCAGGCCTCTAAGTGGTGCCTGTCTCCAGCACATCGGCACTCAGCCAAATCGTCAACTCTTTTGCTGACATCGGTTTGGCATAGTAGAAGCCCTGTAGGTTGTCACATCCGGTCTCGACCAGAAATTCAGCCTGTTCACGGGTCTCAACACCTTCCGCGATCAAGGACAGATTGAGGCTCTGGGCCATCGCAACGATGGTTCGCACCAGGGTCGCATCTTCAATGTCATCCGGCAGATCGCTGACAAATGAGCGATCAATCTTCATGGTATCGACCGGGAACCGTTTCAGGTAACTGAGTGATGAATAACCGGTACCGAAATCATCCACTGACAGGGAAACACCCAGTGCCTTGAAATCTGACAGCCAGGTCATCGCCTCATCGGTATCCCGCATCAACAGGCTCTCGGTGATCTCAAGGGTAATGTAATCGGTAGAGAGATTGGTTTCTGCCAATACACCCAGCAAAAAGCTGGCCTCGAGCCCAAGCTCCCGCTGTCTGCTGGAGAGATTCACCGCCAGTTTGAGATCACTGAAACCGGCATTGTGCCACCGCTTCAACTGTTGACAGGACTTCTTCAGTACCCACTCACCGATAGGACCAATCTGTCCACTGTCTTCCGCAACCGGGATGAAGATCGCCGGAGAGACGGTACCCCGATGGGGATGGTGCCAGCGTAACAGCGCCTCCACACTGACCACCTTGTTGAGCAACGGATTGACCACCGGCTGGTAGTAGATCTCAAGCTCATCCCGCTTGATCGCCTGGCGCAGATCCAGCTCCAGTTGGCGGCGCTCCAGGGTGTGTTGCTGCATCGATGCGGTAAAGAACTGATAGGTATTTCTGCCCCGCTCTTTGGCCTGGTACATGGCCATATCCGCATTTCGCAGCAGCGAGTCCGCATTCACCGCATCGTCCGGATAGACGGTGATGCCGATGCTGGCACCGATATAGATCTCACGCCCATAGAGTGAAAAGACCCGGGTTATGTGTTCGATGATGTTGCTGGCCACATTCGCCACAGAATCCATCTCGGTGACATCCTGCAACAGAATGATGAACTCATCCCCACCGAACCTGGCTACCGTATCCGATTCACGCAGACAGGCTTTGATACGGGCGGATACCAGCTGCAGCAGCTCATCCCCCACCACATGGCCGAACGTATCATTCACCACCTTGAAGTGATCGAGATCGATAAACAGCACCGCCAGCATCCAGTCTTCACGATGGGCGGCCGCGATGGCCTGATTCAGCCGATCGGACAACAGCGAACGGTTGGGCAGCCCGGTCAGGGCATCGTAATTGGCCTGATAGCGGATCTGCTCTTCGTTCTCCTTGTGCTTGGTAATATCGGAGAAGACGGCGACGAACTCTTTTGCAATGCCATGGTCACCCTTGATCGCAGAGATCGAAAGCCACTCCGGAAATACGCTGCCATCCTTACGCCGGTTCCAGATCTCACCTGACCAGTAGCCTTTATGCAGCACAGACTCCCATAAGTCATCATAGAAGGATTTGCTGTGGCGACCGGAACTGAGAATATTGGGTGTACGCCCCAAAACCTCTTCCTGATTGTAACCGGTGATTCTTGTGAAGGCAGGATTGACCGTCTTAATCCGGTTCTCCTCATCCGTCACCATGATGCCTTCCGCCGTGGTGTCAAACACGGTGGCATTCATTCTTAACTGATCTTCGGCCCGCTTTTGTGCCGTAACATCCTCTTTGACGGCAATGAAGTTGGTTATATTGCCTCGTTCATCCCGCAGCGGCGAAATCGACGCGGACTCCCAATAAATGCTGCCGTCTTTGCGCTTGTTGTGGAACATCCCACGCCACTCTTTACCGGCAAGCAGGCTGCTCCACATATCGTTATATTCCTGCTTGGTCTTGTCTCCACTCTTGAGGAACCTTGGATTTTGCCCGATCGCCTCCGCAGCAGTGTAACCCGAGACCTTTTCGAACCTCGGATTCACATACTCGATAACCCCTTGCGTATCGGTGATGATCACCGAAGCAGGACTCTGCTCCAATACCCGACCCAGCTTACGCAGGTCCGACTCGGCCTGTTTCGATTCTGTGATATCACTTCTGACGCAGACCAGCCCACCCTCAGTGGTGTGGTTGTTACTGCTGAGATACCAGGCACCGCTATCCAGCTTCTCCAGATACTGCCCCTG
This sequence comes from gamma proteobacterium symbiont of Stewartia floridana, assembly GCA_003676145.1. Lineage (GTDB taxonomy): Bacteria > Pseudomonadota > Gammaproteobacteria > Chromatiales > Chromatiaceae > Thiodiazotropha > Thiodiazotropha taylori. The sequence goes on from NAUB01000019.1 coordinate 161,988, forward strand.
AGGCAGAAGATCGAGAATCTTATCCCCTTCAAGGTTCAGATTTTTCACCCGGCTACCGGCAACAGCCTGCAGCTCCTTCAAGGTGAGAGACTCCATATCCTGCTCTTTGAGCCAGGGGTAGAACTCCTCGAAACAGCGGTTAAACAGTACCAATCGACCGTCCGCATCGAACAAGGCAAACGCCTCGGAGAGGTTGTTCACCGCATCATGCAGGCGATACCAGGCGCGATTCACCTCCTGATGCGCATTATGCAGACTCCTGATCAGCTGCCACAGACCGAGTAACAGAATGAACACCGCGACCGTCAGCAGCAAGATCAGCTCTCGCTTGGTGCTGGTCTCTGCTATCCGGTTGGCTTCATGCCTGGCATGTATCGCCTCGAAATTGATCTGACTTGGAATCGCCAGATAACGCCGCTTCAGTAGATCCAACTTGGCGAGACCATGCAGATCGGAGTCGATATGAAACAGCACCTGGTCCAATAACGACTGACTCTCGGCGACCTCCAGCTTCTGTTGCTTGAGCTCTTCCAGATTGCGTTTTACTTCGGTGAACTGTGAATCCGCAGAGAACAGGTGGTAGGTATAGAGCTGGTTGATCAGCACCAGAACATCATCATAGAGTCTCGGCTCACTCTCTTTCAACTCATCCGCAATGATCGGCAGATAGTGAATGCCGTTGCGCACCAATGCCGCCTGAAACTTGATCTTTTCCAGCAAGATGAGTTTCTCATCCATCCCCTGCCAATAGGTGGAGAAAAGATCCTTGAGTTGCTGATCATGCTGATCGATCAACAGATCGATCTTGGTTTTCATCTCTCGCAGATTGTTGGTCGTCATGACCAATGGGTCATACTGAACCATCAGAAATGAGGCAATTCTCAGCATATCCCGGTCGAGACGGGCATCCAGCTTCTTCAATTGCAGCATGTTGTGCGAGATCTCTGCATACTCACTGGACTCATCATCCCAGAACAGCCCAAGCAACAGGGCAAACGCCAGGCTCAAGCCGATCAGCAGCGCGGCTCGTTTGGTGCCAATTGACTTCAGAAACTTGATCATGGCTTGAACCGACTGTGCCTACCGACCAGCGTATGCAGAAAAGCGACGATATCCCGGATATCCTCATCGGGAATTTCGCGACCCAACTGGTAACGTCCCATCACCCGTATCGCTTCATCCAGGGTCGTTACCGAACCATCATGAAAATAGGGTGAGTTGACCGCAGCCAGTCGCAGGCTGGGAACTTTGAAATAGTGCTTGTCGTCCTCCTCTCCGGTGACGTTGTAGCGGCCGTAGTCTGCCTCGGTGATCTCCGTGTCTCTGTCTTTGAAGTAGTCACCTTTAGCGCCCATATAGGCATACATGTTGCCGCCCACATTTGCCCCCTGGTGGCAGCTGATGCAGCCATAGCTTTTGAACAGCCGGTAGCCGCGCAACTCTCGCTCATCCAGGGTATGCTCGCCGCTCAGCCAGCGATCGAAACGGGAGTTCTCGGTCACCAGGGTCTTTTCGAAGGCAGCAATGGCGATTGCAATATTCTCACCAGTGATGCCATCACTGAAAAGCTGACCAAAAAGCTCAACCATAGCGGCATCCTGGCTCAGCTTGGAGATCACTTCAGGCCAGGTTGAGTTCATCTCAAGCGGATTGTGTACCGGGCCCGCCGCCTGAATCTCAAGACTACCCGCCCTTCCATCCCAGAACTGGGCAAGATTGAAGCTGCTGTTGTAAACGGTCGGCGCCTTGATTCCCCCCATGACACCGCCAACCCCGGTGGAACGTGGCTTTCGATCCGTACCACCTGTTGAGAGCATATGGCAGCTGGCGCAGCTCAAGGAGTTGTCCCGGGAGAGGCGTCGATCGTGAAACAGCTGGTCCCCCAGCGCAACCAGTTTCGGGTCGACCTCAAAGTTCATTTCAAGCGGGCGTATGGGCTCGTTCTTTATCTCAGCAGCCCAAAGACATGGCACATAAGATAGCAAAAACGTCAATAATATCAGTTTCTTATGCATAGCCACCAGATACCGGAGCTGAACCAGCCAACTGTTGCACCATCACAACAGCCTCTGATTCAGGTTCGATATGTACTTGTTTATAAAAATCCAAATTCAAGCCAACCTTAATCCTTTATCGGACAAGCCTGAAATTACTTTAAAGCCTATGGATTTGCTTTCCTTCAGAAAACTGGAGAGTCCACGAGTTGAAGAGGCACAGGTTGCATCCCTGCCCCTATATCGCAACTGTATCGGCGGATTTGAGTTGAATATGCCTACAACTTAAGCTGATGAGAGTCCATTCAAAAGGAAACTCTTACTAGGTCCTGTTAACACTAATCCAACAGGGTATATTGGATTAGTGTTAACAGGACCTAATAAAAGTTTAGTTGTCACGCAGCCCTACAACAAGCAACAAATTGCGAATTTGCAGAGGGTTTCAGAATTTAATTTGTAGATTCTTCGAGTCTGTTTTGTGGTAGCAACGAACCTCACCAGCCACTACAGCAACAGACGCCGAATATCCTCGAGCAACGAGGCAAGCAGTCGGGTGAATCTGACACCCTCTGCTCCGTCGATCACCCGATGATCGTAGGAGAGGGAGAGGGGTAGCATCAGTCGGGGTTGGAAATTTTCCCCATCCCATACCGGCTGCATGGTACTGCGGGAGACCCCAAGGATTGCCACCTCCGGCGCATTCACAATGGGGGTAAAGGCCGTCCCGCCAATGCCGCCAAGGCTGGAGATTGAGAAGCAGCCCCCCTGCAGATCTGCCGGCACCAGTTTGCCGGCTCTGGCCCGCTCGCTGACAGCCATCAGTTCCGCCGCCAGCTCGAAGACACTTTTCTTGTCCACATCACGGATTACCGGCACAACCAGACCGTTGGGCGTATCCACCGCCACACCGATATTGACATAGTGTCGATAGATCAGCGCTTCGGCCTCGCTATCCAGGGAGGCATTGAACGCCGGCATCTCCGCCAGCGCGGCGGCAACCGACTTCATCAGGAACGGCATCAGCGTGAGCCGCACATCCCGCTGCTCCGCGAGCGCTTTCTGCGCCTTGCGAAAGGCCTCCAATTCTGTGATGTCCGCCTCATCGAACTGGGTGACATGGGGTACAGTCAACCAGCAGCGGTGCAGATGGGCGGCACTGATCTTCTTGATCCGCCCCATTGGCTTGGATTCAACCTCACCGAAACGGCTGTAGTCCACATCCGGTCCGCTCGGCATTTCAAAACTGCCACGTCCAGAGCCACTCGCTTCACCCCGACGCAGCGACTGTTTGACGAAGTTCTGAACATCCTCTTTCAATACCCGCTGTTTGGGGCCATGACCTTTCACCAGAGAGAGGTCCACCCCCAACTCACGGGCAAGACGCCTGACGGAGGGGCTGGCGTGGGGTTTCTGATCGCCGCTGATTATTGGACTCTCCGGCACCGGTGGAATGCGGGCCTCCTTGTCCCCCGGGCGACGACCGGTCGCCACATCGCCAACCGCCTCTTGATTTGGTGTAGGCGCGGGCGCCTGTACGGTCTCCACCTCTTCGGCTGCCGGCGCCGGAGCCGATCCGGCTGCCGACTCATCCGCAGCAGGCGATTCAGTTTCAACCGCTTCGATGGTGAGGATCACATCCCCCTCACTGACCCGATCCCCCACTTTCACCTTCAACTGCTTGACCTTGCCTCCGTGTGGAGAGGGGATCTCCATGGTGGCTTTATCGCTTTCCAGGGTCAGCAGGGACTCTTCAACGGAGACTTCGTCACCTTCAGAAACCAGGATCTCAATGACTTCCACCGATTCGAAATCACCAATATCAGGTAACAGTACATCTGTCGTTTTACCCACGTCTCATCCTCTTTATTGCCATTCAGGCACTCTGTTTCTTAACGTCCGGACATGCCGCACAAGCTTATTGATCAACCGTTCACACCGTGCAGGGGTTGGGCTTATCCGGATCGATTTTGTATTTCTTGATCGCCTGAGTGACCACTTCCTCTTTCAGATCACCCTGATCTGCCAGTGATTTCAAGGCGGCAAGTGCCACATAGTAGCGATTGACTTCAAAGAATTTTCTTAACTGACTGCGCATGTCACTGCGGCCATAACCGTCGGTGCCCAGCACACTGTAGGTAGCGGGCACAAATGGACGGATTTGATCTGCGTAGCTGCGGATATAGTCTGTTGCGGCAACCACCGGGCCCTGTTGGCCGGAGAGTTGCTGGGTTACATAGCTCTGTCGTTGATCCTCTTCCGGGTGGAGGGTATTCCAGCGCTCAACGTCGAGCCCCTCCCGGCGCAATTCGTTGAAACTGGTGACACTCCAGATATCCGCTGTGACATTGAAGTCTTTCTCCAGCAGTTCAGCGGCAGCAATCACTTCACGCAGAATCGTGCCACTGCCCAGCAGTTGCACACGCTTCTTCTGCTTACCGCCCTTTTTCAGCAGATACATACCCTTCACTATGCCCTCTTCCACACCCTCGGGCATGGCCGGCTGGAGGTAGTTCTCATTCATCACGGTGATGTAGTAGAAGACATTCTCCTGCTGCTGATACATGCGCCGCATGCCATCCAGCACGATCACTGTCAGTTCATAGGCGAATGCGGGATCATAGGAGACACAGTTGGGAATGGTCGCGGCCACCAGATGGCTATGGCCATCCTGGTGCTGCAATCCCTCACCGGCCAGCGTTGTTCGGCCTGCGGTGCCGCCGATCAGAAATCCGCGTGCCTGCATGTCACCGGCCGCCCAGGCCAGATCGCCGATACGCTGGAAACCGAACATGGAGTAGTAGATATAGAAGGGGATCATACTGACCCCGTGGTTGCTGTAGGAGGTAGCGGCAGCAATCCAGGAGGACATGGCACCCGCCTCATTGATTCCCTCCTGCAGAATCTGGCCTTTCTTATCCTCCCGATAGAACATCACCTGATCCGCATCCACCGGCTCATAGAGCTGTCCCACCGACGAGTAGATACCCAACTGTCTGAACATACCCTCCATGCCGAAGGTACGGGCCTCGTCAGGAACAATCGGTACGATCTGTTTGCCCAGCTGCTTATCCCTTACCAGCATATTCAACAGTCGAACAAAGGCCATGGTGGTGGATTGCTCACGGTCACCACTGCCCTCCAGCAGCGCTTTGAATTTTTCAATCGGCGGTACCGTCATGGCTTCAACCTTGGTACGCCGCTGAGGCAGGAAACCACCCAGCTTGCTGCGCTGCGCATGCATGTACTGCATCTCCGCGCTGTCTGCCGGAGGCTTATAGAATGGAGCCGCACCGATCTGATCGTCGGAAATCGGAATATTGAAGCGATCCCTGAAGGCTTTCAGTGCCGCTTCACCCATCTTCTTCTGCGAATGGGTAATGTTCTGCCCTTCACCGGCCACACCCATACCGTAACCTTTCACGGTTTTCGCCAGAATCACCGTTGGCTGACCTTTGTGGGCAGTCGCTTCGGCGTAGGCGGCGAACACCTTATGGGGATCATGTCCGCCTCGATTGAGTCGCCAGATATCCTCATCGGTCATATTCGCGACCATCTCATCCAGTTCGGGATACTTACCGAAGAAGTGCTCACGGGTATAGGCGCCACCTTTCGCCTTGTAGGCCTGGTAATCCCCGTCCACACACTCTTCCATGCGTTTCAGCAGGACGCCGTTTTTGTCCCGCGCGAAAAGCGGATCCCAATAGCCACCCCAAATGACCTTGATCACATTCCAACCGGCGCCCCGGAAGACCCCTTCCAGCTCCTGGATAATCTTGCCGTTACCGCGCACCGGACCGTCCAGTCGCTGCAGATTACAGTTGATGACAAAGACAAGGTTGTCGAGACGCTCCCGGCCCGCCAGGGAGATCGCACCCAATGCCTCCGGTTCATCCATCTCGCCATCGCCACAGAAGGCCCACACCTTGCGCTCTTCGGTATTCACCATTCCCCGGTCATGCAGATAGCGCATGAAGCGGGCCTGGTAGATCGCCATCAACGGTCCGAGTCCCATGGAAACGGTGGGGAACTGCCAGAATCCCGGCATCAACCAGGGGTGGGGATAGGAGGAGAGTCCATGGCCATCCACCTCCTGGCGGAAGCTGTAGAGCTGCTCCTCACTCAAGCGCCCTTCAAGGTAGGCACGAGCATAGACCCCTGGTGCGGAGTGACCCTGGAAGAAGATCAGGTCCCCATCCCGCTCTTTGGTGGGGGCGTGAAAAAAGTGGTTGAAACCCACATCGAAGAGGGTCGCGCTGGAGGCGAAACTCGAGATATGCCCACCCAGCTCGGTGGAGATCCGGTTTGCCTGGACCACCATCGCCATCGCATTCCAGCGAATGAAGGAGCGAATGCGGCGCTCCATCGCCCGGTCGCCCGGAAAACGCTGTTGTTTGGTGACCGGGATGGTATTCACATAGGCCGTATTGGCGCTGAATGGCAGGTGAGCGCCGGAACGACGGGCCTTGTCAACCAGGCGTTCGATCAAAAAATGGGCACGCTCCACCCCTTCGTTCTCGAGTACGGCCTCCAGGGCGTCCAGCCACTCCTGTGTCTCAATGGGGTCGATATCGGGTCTACTTGGCATTGTTATTCTCTAGCTGTTCGGTTTGGCGTCAGGGATTAAACTGATGCAACTCCATTCACCTCTGCCGGACAAAACCAGCGGAGCAAGAATGAAAACTATTTGGATTACCAATAATTTGGATTGATCCCGGTAATATACAGCAAGATGAGAGGAATTTCAGCGTTATCTGATAGTAATTTTTGATGACCTAATCCACTGTTTTTACAATTGAATTAGGATTTATGTTGGATTTGGTTGAAGGCAAAAGAAAAGCCCTGAAAAAAACCTTCAAAACATAAAAAAAGGCGCATCCAGATCGCTCTGGATGCGCCTTTTCCGCAATGGATCCGGGTTAAATCAGATCTCTTTGCGAGTTTCGATTGAAGGCATTTCGAAAGGCTTGCGCTCCATGGCAACCTTACGACGCTCTTCCATCTGCTTCATAGCTTCTGCACGACGGGCTTCCATCTCTTTAACCATTTCGTCGCGACGGGCTTTGGACTCTTCCATGCGCTTGGCAACCGCTTCCGGCATCTCAGGACGCTGTGGAGCGTTCTGCTCAAAACGGGCCATCATCTCTTTGCGGTAAGCTTCCTGCTGCTCCTGTCTGGCTTTCATGTCAGCTTCCATGGCGGCGAAAGGATCAGAGTTGCTGAACTGCTCAGCGTACTGACGCTGTGCGGCGACAGCCTGCTCGAATGCTTTCTGCTGCTGCTCGGCGAAAGCTTTCTGCTGCTCGGCAAATGCTTTCTGCTGCTCAGCCATGGCACTCTGCTGCTCTTCGGTCAGAGCAGGTGCATAGTGAGGGGCGTAACCATAGTAGTAAGGATGATCGTAGCCGTAACCACGGCCATAACCACTACCGTAGCCGTTACCACGTGCACGCATGTTGAATGAGAAGTCGAAGTCTCCGGCGCCGAAGCCATCACCAAAAAAGTCGTCACTCCAGCTGTCACCCCACCAGGCATTAACAGTTGCGGAGCTGGCTGCCAAGGCAATCGCAGCGGCAATGATTGAAATCTTTTTCATTGTAAAGTACCCAAAAAATCTGTGTTTTGAAAACTACGCATGTCTATCCAGGCACGTCCCTGTGCTAATAAATCCTTTTATATAAACTGCTTATTTAGCAGGAGCGGCAGGCGCTGCAGGAGCAGCAGGAGCTGCTGGTGCAGGATAGCCGTAAGGGGCGTAACCGTAACCGTAAGGAGCGCCATAGCCGTAAGGACCATAGCCGTTGTATCCACGGTAGTAGTTGTTGCCACGGCCATAACCGGAACCACGTGCAGAACCACTCATACCGAAGCTGAAGTCACCGGAGCCATCACCCCAGCCGTCGCCCCAACCATCGTTACCCCATCCACGGTTGTAACCAGGGCCACCCCACCATGCAGATGCAGAAGCGGAAGCAACGATAAGTGCAGCAGCGGCAGCAGCTTGAACAGTCTTTTTCATTTCACTCTCCTCAAGATAGAATGTCGTCTTCGAATTTTGTTTAGAAAGCAGATACTGCGCAGCTTTCGAGGTATAGAATATTAGAAATTACTTAAATTAACAAATAACAAATTTCAATTGTAAAATTGTTTTAAATAGCAATTTCCTAAGGAAACAGTGCTTAGGAAACTAATTCCGCCCCGGCCGACCTGGCATTGAAGCGAGGCGTGTCGATCACCTGCTGAGTCAACAACCCAAATCATCCATCCCCTCTGCACTCACACCTTGATTTATGATCCCCTGTGACTGTGCGACAATGATCGATTAAATGAAGTAATCCAAAAACGGCACAACATGAAGATCACCCTGACGAAACCCGATGACTGGCATCTCCATCTACGCGACGACGAAGCGATGGCCTCCGTGGTGGGACACACCGCCGAACGTTTTGCCAGAGCGATCGTCATGCCGAACCTGAAACCACCGGTGGCCAACACCCAACTGGCAGCGGAATATCGGCAGCGGATCCTGAGTGCCCTGCCCGAGAACAGCGGATTCACGCCACTGATGACGCTTTATATGACAGACCGTCTTACCTCGGAGGAGGTGATCCGGGCAAAACAGAGCGGTTTCGTCCACGGCATCAAACTCTATCCGGCCGGCGCCACCACCAATTCCGATGCGGGTGTCACCGACATCCGCAAACTCTATCCGGTACTGGAAACCATGCAGCGGGAATCGATGCCGCTGCTGGTGCATGCCGAGGTTACCGATCCTGAGATCGATATCTTCGATCGTGAGCGGGTATTCATCGATCGTTACATGACCATGCTGAGAGCGGACTTTCCGGAGCTGTCGATTGTCTTCGAACATGTGACCACCCGCGATGCGGTAGACTTTGTGCGCGAGAGCAATAGCCACACTGGCGCAACGATCACGGTTCAACACCTGATGTTCAACAGAAACCATATGCTGGCCGGCGGCATCAGACCCCACTACTACTGCCTGCCCATCCTCAAACGGGAGACTCATCAGGAGGCACTGATCGAGGCGGCAACCAGTGGCAACCCCCGCTTCTTTCTCGGTACCGACAGTGCGCCACATCCTCAGCATGCCAAAGAGTGTGGCTGCGGCTGCGCAGGTTGTTATACCGCCCATGCGGCTATCGAACTCTATGCGGAGATCTTTGAAGCCGAAAATGCCCTGGATAAACTGGAGGGGTTTGCCAGCCACTATGGCCCCGACTTCTACGGCATGCCACGCAACACAGAGCAGATCACTCTGCAGAAAAGTGATTGGCAGGTAGCGGAAAGCTATCGATTCGGCAAAGACAAGGTTGTGCCCTTAAAGGCAGGACAGACCGTCCATTGGCAACTGATCACCGAGTGAGGCGGCTGATTCGATTACTCACCGTTTTCGTTGAACAGCTCTTCATCTTCAAACAGGCTTTCGTCGAACAGCTCGTCGTCGTCCATATGGTTCGGGCCGTCTTTGATCGCGGTCTGCCGCTGCTGCAGATAGAACTCCCGCAGAAAGGCGTATCGATCGACAGCCGCCTCATCGAGTACATTACCGGCTTCCAACAGGTCGGCCCGGATATCCACAAGCTGCAGTGTGCTCAAGGTCAGGTAGGCTGACTGGGAGGGGTAGCTGATCGGATTGATCAGGGTGTCCCCTACCCTGCCCAACAGATCCCGCAAGGTGGTCGGCCCAAGAAACGGCACCACGATATAGGGCGTATCCCCCATGCCCCAATAACCCAGGGTCTGCCCCATATCCTCCTTGTAACTGGGGATCCCCATATCGCTGGCCACATCGAACAGACCAAAGATGCCCAGTGTGGAGTTGATGCAGACACGCCCAAGATCCGATAGGGCTCGCCCCGGTTTCAGTTGCAGCAGGTTGTTGGCCGCAGACGGGATGTCGGCCAGATTCCTGAAAAAATTGGTTACCCCGAGATCGATCACCGAAGGGGTCACATAGCGATAGCCCTCGGCAACCGGCTTGGCCACAGCCCGATCGAAGTCCTGATTGAACTGATCCGATTTTCTGTTGAACGACTCGAGTGGATCTGCCGGATGCCGGCTCTGGAAGCTGGAGCACCCTGAGAGGAACAGCAGAATCAATAGTATCGCAGGAATCCTTTTAAACACGACGAACAGGCCCGATTGAATAGATAAGATCTGGCGTCAACTATACGCTCAACGCCAGTTTCCAGGGGGATTGTAAACCCTGGAGAAAAAAAATCTAAATATTCTCGAAATAGAATTCTGTTTTCTTTATCCTTGGCCGGATGAGTGACACCATCTACAACAGTGAAATGGCACTTCGCTTCAGAGGCTACCTGCCGGTTGTCGTCGATGTGGAGACCGGCGGTTTCGATGCCAACAAGGACGCCCTCCTGGAGATCGCCGCCACCACCCTGGCCATGGACGAGCAGGGATTACTCCATCCCGCAGAGACCTTTGCCCACCATATCGCGCCGTTCGAAGGGGCGAATATCGATCCGAAAGCCCTTGAGTTCAACGGCATTGACCCTGACCACCCGTTCCGTGAGGCTCTGACCGAATCGGACGGACTGAAACAGCTGTTTACGCCGATTCGCAAAGCCATCAAGGCAAGTGGTTGTAAACGAGCCATCCTGGTCGGACACAACGCCTTTTTCGATCTCGGCTTTCTCAACGCGGCTGTGTCACGCTGTGGTATCAAGCGAAATCCCTTCCATCCATTCAGCACCTTCGACACGGTCTCGCTTGCGGGTATGGCCTATGGGCAGACCGTGCTGGCCAAAGCTGCCAAGGCGGCGGGTCTGGAGTGGGACAGCAGCCAGGCCCATTCAGCGATCTACGATACCGAACAGACCGCCCGACTCTTCTGCACCATCATCAATCAGTGGCAGCAGGCGTGCGGCGCACCGGCACCAATCGAATAGCAGGGGTTGCTTGACCTTCCGGCTTTCTCTGAAGAAGAGTAAGAAGTCCGCAAATGAACGCGAAATAAACGCAAATGGTGTTTAGGCGGCATCTCTCCAGGCAGTCAGAGATAGCAAGAGACCGATTTAAACGAGCCTGAACCGTTGTTCAGAATCACAATGTAGGTATTTGAGGCATGCGTTGGGAATTGGTTTGTTTAATCAAATCCCAAACCAGCTGTATAAAAACTGAGTCTTATTAAAACTTCACTGACGCTTACGATAGGTGATCCAGCTCATCGACCACTTCAGCAAACCGACCTTCTATTCGATCATGCGCAGGTTAGCTGAAACATGAGGGTTACCTTATTGGTTTCGTTGGCCAGTCAACACTGCCATCAAAACCGGTAACCCTCATCTCGATCCATTGCGGCATCAGATCAGCTCTGAGCGACGACAACTTACCAGAACAGTCCCCGACCACCTGGGTAAAAGCCTCCCCAAGTCCGACCACCGGTTGCAATGCGGTAGTTCCGAACCCCACCGAGCACTGTTGAGTACATTTGTGCTTCATTTCCCTGAGTTGCCATGATGGAACCATTCAAATAGTTTCCAAATGAACTCAGCTGACTTGCCAGCGGGCCACTGAGACCGTAATTCGAGATGCCGTAATTACCGATGCTCATGCTGGTAAAATGTCCATTTTGGACATAGGACCATCCTCCTGTAACGGCACGCAGCGCCTTCTGATCGAGTTCTTCGTTCTTGTCCAGGTCTTTGATAGTGATGTGAGTCATGATGTTCTCCAGTATTTGGTTTGATATCGCTACAGCTGTTTTTGCTGTGTTCGAAAACTATTTTGCGAGTACCGTGCCAAGATTGAGACCGTAGAGGATAAATTTTTTAACTTATTGAATTATAATGATAAATATTTTTCTTCTAGTGCTGAGCTGGTGGCTGAAGATTTTTTACCTGGCCCATTAGTTTTTCGCATAGCAACTAATAAGTTGGCTCTTCAACGAACTAAATCTTCCAAACACAAGCTTTTGAGTAAAAACCAAGCAGCTGGTCTGGGGTGGAACGGCTGCCGGCCCACTCCATTAATCCAGCACACCAGACAGAGAGCCAGACTCTCCTGCAGATCACCATTCAATGGTAGCAGGCGCAGGGCATAGGGGCACCGTTCGAGTAATCCCGGTTTCCGGTTCTCGCTTCAATCCCTATTCAGAAGATAAACAGACCCACAACTACGCAAAAGATACGCAAATGGGCTTTTCAGGCCGGTCTGTCCGATTGAACAGATTACGACCCTCCCCACTACCTGTGTGGATAGCAGGGAGGGGTTTTCAGATCGATCCAGATCAGTTGTTCTGAATCACGATGTTGGGGAATTTCGCCGCATAGTCCTTCGCCTGCAGAGAGAGCTTGGCGGCCGTCTTACGGGCGATCTCCCGGTAGATCTGGGAGATGCGTGCTTCCGGCTCGGCAACCACGGTAGGCTTGCCGCCGTCGGTCTCTTCCCGGATACGGATATCCAGTGGCAGGGCGCCAAGCAGATCCACATGGTACTGATCGGCCATGGAGGAGCCGCCACCCTCTCCGAAGATGTGTTCTTCATGACCACACTTGGAGCAGATATGGGTACTCATGTTCTCCACGATACCGAGCACCGGCACCTCTACCTTTTCGAACATCTTGAGGCCTTTGCGGGCATCCAGCAGGGCGATGTCCTGTGGCGTGGTGACGATCACCGCACCTGAGACCGGCACCTTCTGCGCCAGGGTCAACTGGGTATCACCGGTACCCGGTGGCAGATCCACCACCAGGTAGTCGAGACTGTCCCAGTTGGTGTCGTTGAGCAACTGCTCCAAAGCCTGGGTGACCATCGGGCCACGCCAGATCATTGGCGTCTCTTCATCGATCAGAAAACCGATCGACATCGCCTGCAGTCCGTAACCTTCCATCGGCTCCAGACTCTTACCGTCTTTGGAGTCGGGCTTGCCGTTGATTCCCAACATGCGAGGCTGTGAAGGACCGTAGATATCCGCATCCAGAACCCCGACCTTGGCACCCTCTTCCGCCAGAGCGAGAGCGATATTCACCGCCGTGGTGGATTTACCCACGCCACCTTTACCGGAAGCGACCGCAATGATGTTCTTGATGTTATCGATCGGTTTCAGTGCCTTTTGCACCGAATGGGCCACGATCTTGGTATTGATGGAAACCTCTACCGATTCCACACCGGAAACTGTTTTGACCTGCTCGGTGACCGCCGACTCGATAGCGCCGTGACAACCTTTGGCGGGAAATCCCAACTCAATCGCGACTTTTACGCTGCCACCATCCAGCTCCACACCCTTTACCGCTTTGGCTGTTACCAAATCCTTTTCCAGATTTGGCTCGATATAGCCTTTGATTGCCTCTTTCACAGCATCTTGTGTCAATTCAGACATCGTCAGTTACTCCCGCAAGCGGGCACATTGTTTGGCCCGTCAAAATTACTGAAAACTTCATGGCGGGGGATTCTACACGAAAACCAAGCCAAGATACCAAGCATTTTCCTGGGTTTTGGCGCATGCAGGAGAAATCCCACGCCTTCAGTTGACTGAAGGCGTGTCTGAACCGAACGGATTTAGCCGTTGAGAGTCCCCTATCCGCTTGAGGCCGGATCAGATGACTTCCTGATGCGGAATGGCTCCATCCGTTGACTGAAGTGCATTGAGACCAGCCAGATAGCGCTCTATCAGGTGTTCAACCAGTGATGCTACGGAACCCTGCCCGGTAGTCTGCAGCTGGTTGGTGGTGCGCATGATTGCGATGCCATGGATGCCGTTCCAGATCGCTCTGGCAGCCAGTGCGATCTCGTGTTGTGGCATCTTATTCATGGTCAATGCAGCAATTTGACGCTCAACCAGCTCATAAAGACGATCCAGCTTGTCTTCATGGATCTCCATCAACAGACCTTCTGTCTGGGGCTGGTGTTCAAACACCATGCGCCAGCGATGGGCATGCTTTGAAGCAAAGTCGAGATAGGCTGATCCCAATGTATAGAGGCAATCCTGAGGATGCCGACATTCAGTCAACCGCTCACTGAGCACCATATAGAGCTGATCCAGAGTTCTGCCGTTCACTCTCTGTACCAGTTCATCAAGATTTTTGAATACGAAATAGAGGCTTCCGACTGTATAGCCGATGGCAGAAGCAACCTTGCGGGCTGATAGTCCCTCATAGCCCTGGGTTTCTATTAGTTCTTCAGCTGCCACGAGTGCCATATTCTCGATTTCTGACTTGCTGTGTTCTCCCCGTCTTCCCATGTTGTCTCCCGTTTCAACACGTTCATTGTGTTTCACTGTTTACGAACTTCGACCTTCCCTATCAAACAAGGGTCAGAGCAATATCACACCATTTTTTATCTTCACACAGTGATCTGTCGCACACGGTGGAAGAAAGATGGGCGATTTATCAACACGTATTAAGAATAGCAGGAGATCAGAACTTATCATTATTTGATAAATATAATCACTATACTATAATCTATAATAAATTAATTTTAATTAAGTGTATTTTCACTTTAAGGAATAAGCATGAAAATCAGCAAACAGGAGAAGGCGGCCACCCGTAATAAAATCCTGGCTGCCGCTTCCGAAGTGATTGCGGAACGGGGCTTTAAAGCCGCCTCCATGCGTGAAATCGCCCGTCGCGCCGAAGTGGGCGACGCAACGATCTACAACTATTTCCCGAGCAAGGAGAAACTGCTGTTCGGCTATTGTGAAAACCGCCAACACGAAGTGGCTCAGGCACTGCGTGAACTCGACGGCTTCGACCAGTACACCATCCAGGAGCAGCTGCATCAGTTGATCGAAACAGAGCTGACCCTGTGGCTGCCCGACCGGGAGTTTCTTGGGGAAGTCTTCGATACAACCTTCTACTCACCCTCCGCCAGCCTGGTCAATCTGGCTGAAACCCGCCGTCTGTTCAATCGGATGGTGGATGAGATCATCGACAATGCGGTCGAGGCGGGTGAGATACCGGAGCAGCCCTATCAATCCCTGCTGGCCCCGCTCTATTGGGACTATACGACTGCGGTACTTGCCTACTGGCTGCGTGACGACTCAGAAGGGTTTGCCAACACCACCCGACTGGTTGATCAGAGCGTTGAGTTGATCGCCATTGTTCTGCAGACCGGTGTGATCGGTAAAACCATGGAACTGGTCTCTTTTCTGTTTCGCAGCCACATCAGTCGAACCCTGAACAGCTTCAGTGAATACACACGCCCCTGGAAAAAAGCCAAGCGGCAGTTCATGGCCAGCCACGATGACTAAATCGGTACCGACAGGGAAGTTGGCCCGCACCCGCCTGGCAAGCGGTGCAATGCTCAAGGCAGGTAGCAAACATCTCTCCCATATTGCCCGCCGCCCTTTCATGAGCAGTGAGAGCAGCCAGCAGGAGAAGGAGCAACTTGATCAGCAGACTGCGGAGATTCTTTTCAAAGCCCTCTCCCAACTCAGAGGTACCGCACTCAAGCTTGCTCAAATGTTGAGCCTGGACAACCACTACCTACCGGAACCGATGCGCAAACAGCTGGCCATGTCCTGCCATCAGGCAACCCCCTTGGGACGCCCTCTGATCAGAAAGCTGTTTCTGCAGGAGTTCGACAGAGCGCCGGAGAAGGTATTTGCCGAGTTCGATTCCCAGGCCTTCGCCGCAGCAAGCCTCGGACAGGTCCACCGGGCGAAGAGCCATGCGGGCAAACAGCTGGCGGTGAAACTGCAGTACCCCGGAATCGATATCACCATCGACAGTGATCTGCAGATCATGCGGATGTTGCTCAAGCGCACCGCCCATGCCGAGCTGTTGCTCTCTTCCCTGGATGAGATCAGCCAGCGTCTCCAGGAGGAGGTCGACTACCATCAGGAAGCGGATAATACAGAGTGGTTCCGCTCACAACTTCAGCTCGACCCGGTCCGCATCCCCGAGGTATGCCGCGACTACTCCAGCAAACGCATCATCACCACCACCCGCTTGGCCGGTGAGCATATGGAGCAGTGGCTCCGCAGCAATCCCAGTCAGGCGCAAAGAAACCATTTCGCACAGATACTCTACGACCTGTTCGTCAACTCATTCTATGGCCTGAATGCTCTGCATGCCGATCCCAATCCGGGCAACTACCTGTTTGCCGAGGATGGCACCCTGGGTCTGATCGACTTCGGCTGTGTAAGACATTTCTCTGCGGATTTCGTGGCTCTGATGCCACAGCTTCTGAATGCCTATCTGCAGCAGGATGCCAGTGCAGTGCTGAACTGTTACAAAAAACTGGGCATGGTTGTGGAGGGGCTCGACAGCGGCCAGCAACAGGAATTCTATGAAACGCTGCTGAAGCCGTTCGGCGATTGGTTAACCAAACCCTTCAAAGCCGGCCGATTCGATTTTTCCAAGCGAGACTCCGCCTACATCAAAGAGGGATTGGAGCTCTTCGGCAAACTCAGCCAAATAAAGAAAATCGATACGATCGCCAACGAATTCATCTATTTCGATCGTACCCTGTTCGGTCTCTATCAGATATTCGAACGCATGCAGGCCGAAGTGGCTATGGAGCATCAATGGTTAATCTGAATAAAACACTGATCATCGCAGGTCTCTGCAGTCTCACCACCTCTCTGCTGCACCTGATCATCATCATCGGCGGAACCGCGTGGTACCGTTTTTTTGGCGCCGGCGAGACGATGGTAAGGCTCTCCAGACAAGGCTCGATCTATCCGGCTGTGATCACGCTGGGCATCGCCCTGGTGTTTTTCGGCTGGGCCCTTTATGCCTTTTCAGCCGCCGGATTATTGCGTCGTCTGCCCTGGCTGAAGCCGGTTTTGATCATCATCACCCTGATCTATCTGCTACGGGGTGCCGGTCTGTTGCCGATGGTGTTGATCTCACCCGGACAGGTGGATGAGTTTCTGATCATCACCTCAATCATCAGTTTTCTCATCGGCTCTCTTCACTTGGCCGGAATCCGGCAGATGGAGTGAGGGCTGTCATGAAGCGTAAACAGTCAGGCAATCCCTTCAACAGTCATAAGTTCCCTCTCAGGGTTCGGCTGTTCTTCGCCACCCTGCGGAAACTATTCGGCATCCTGGGCTCGGTTGCACCGAAGCTGGCAGGCAAACTGGCACTGAGGCTGTTCATGACACCACCCAGGTTTCCTGCACCTCGCCGGGAGCGGCTGGCAGTGCAGAACAGCCAACTTCAGTTTCAACAGATCAACGGACAGCAGATCGCAGTCTACCGTTGGGGTGAAGGCGAGCCGATACTGTTCAGTCATGGCTGGGGTGGACGGGGCAGTCACTTCCATGCCCTGGTCGAGGTATTGGTTGAAGCGGGTTACCAGGCGGTTAGCTTCGATGCCCCGGCGCACGGCAAGTCGAGCGGAAAACGCACCAATATGCTGGAGGTGACCAATACCCTGGTGACCTTGGCCGAATCGCTGGCCCCGCTGAAAGCCGTTGTCGGTCACTCATTTGGTTCGGGGATTGTCCTGCTGGCGATGAGCCGGTTTCAGATTACTGCTGAAAAGCTGATCCTGTTTAGCTGTTTTGATGATATCTACTGGGTAACCGATCAGTTCGGTGAGGCCTTCGGCATGAGTTCTGAGGTGATTGGTGCGATGCGCGAGGAGGCACAACGTCGTTACGCGAAACAACTTGGTAGCACCTGGCAGTGGCGTGATCTGTCGCCTCTGAAGACCATCCAAACCATCGAGCATGAGATTCTGCTGCTGCACGACAGAGAGGATCTGGAGGTCCCATACCGACATGCTGAAAATCTTCTTGCCGTTGCCCCACAGGTGAGACTGCATACCACCAGCGGCCTGGGACACAAGAAGATTCTCAGGGATCAGAGCTGCCTGCAAACCTGCCTGGCGTTCATACAGCAGCCTCTAACTGGAGTCCCCGCTTCGAACAGCCGTGGTTCGACTGACGATCAGAATCATCAGCAGTGAGAGGATAAAACCGGGAACGATCTCATACAGGTCGAACAGGCCACCCGACATGGGCTTCCACACCACCACCGTCAATCCACCGGTAATGATTCCGGCCAACGCCCCCCAGCGGTTCATACCCCGCCAGTAGAGTGAGAGCAGTACCGCAGGTCCGAACGCGGCACCGAATCCGGCCCAGGCATAGGCCACCAGATCGAGCACCTTGCTCTCTCTGTCCAGCGCCAGCAGAAAAGCGACCAGCGCAATGGAGACCACCGCCAGGCGTCCAACCACAACCAGCTCCCGCTCTGTGGCCTGTTTGCGTATCAGTCGATAGAGGTCGCCGGTAAAGGTACTGGATGAGACCAGCAACTGGGAATCCGCGGTACTCATGATGGCGGCGAGTATGGCGGCCAGGCAGATCCCTGCCAGCAGAGGATGGAACATCATATCGACCAGCCGGATGAAGACCTTCTCTGCATCCTCTAGGGGCGTCTCAAAGATCGGTATACCGGCCAGTCCGACCAGACAGGCGGCGGAAAGCGTGATAAACACCCAGCTGACGGCGATATGTCTGGCCCTGGGAACGAAGCTGACCTGCTGAATCGCTTTGAATCTGGCCAGGATATGGGGCTGACCGAAATAACCCAGTCCCCAGGCCATCAGCGAGATGATCGCAATCCATCCCAGCGGCTCACCCTTGCTGTCGGTCAGCGGATCGAGCAGAGCCGGATTCTGTTGTGCAATCAGCTCGCTCATCGGCTCAACACCACCGAAACCCTGCAGGGCGAACAGGGGGATGGCGACCAGCGCCAACAGCATCAACAAACCTTGGAACAGGTCGGTCCAGGAGACCGCCAGAAAACCACCGAATGCGGTGTAGAGAATGATCACCAGCACCCCGCTTGCCACCGCCCAGACATAGGGTAGCCCGAACACCGCTTCGAACAGCTTGCCACCAGCCACCAGTCCGGAACTGGTGTAGAAGAGAAAGAACAGCAGCACGAAGATCGAAGAGACCACCCGGATCAAGCCGCTGTTATCCTCGAACCGGTTGGAGAGATACTCCGGCAGGGTCAGGGCATTGCCGGCCGCTTCGGAAGCCGTGCGCAGCCGGGCAGCCACCAGCCGCCAGTTGAGCCAGGTTCCCAATAACAGACCGAGTGCGATCCAGATCGCTTCGAGCCCGGCCAGATAGGCGTAACCTGGCAGTCCCAGCAGCAGCCAGCCGCTCATATCCGAGGCGCTGGCGCTGAGTGCGGCGACCCAGCTACCCAGGCGTCGGCCACCAAGCACGAAATCGGAGAGATTGCGGGTACGTTGCCAGGCAACCACGCCAATCCCCAGCACCACCAGCAGGTAGAGAACGAAACTCAATCCGACCATCATTTGCTGGCTCACGTTTCACTCCTTGTTTTCCGTTGTTTGATCTTCCCCAGATAGGCCGACTTCATCGCCGCTTCAAAGGCCTGATTGGTGGGATACTCATAGCCGAATACCGGTTGCCACAGATCGTGATTCTCCATGCAGAGATAGAAAAACACATCCTCGTGCCAGGGCTGCAACGACTGATAGGCGAAACAGAACATCTCCTGCTTGGTCGCTTTCGGATAGGAGAGCTTGCCGTCGCTCTCCACCCAGGGCATCTGCAGTATCTTGCTCTGAAAACCTTTGCGCGCACGCAGCTTCTTGATCACCGGCTTGATGTAGGTGAGGGTCCCCAGGGAGAGCAGCACCACCTCATCGGCAGAAAAGTCATCCAGCAGGCGCTGGAAGAGTGCCCCGTAATCCTCGCGCCAGTTGTCGTAGTGAATCATCGGGTGGAGATGAAATCCGATCAGCGCACCATGATCGGCTATCTGCCGTGCGCACTTCAGGCGCTCATCCAGGGAAGCGGTCAAATGCTCTTCATGGGCGATCAGGGTGGGGGTATTGAGCGACCAGGTACAGAGCAGATTGCTTGGCAGATCCCGCTTCAGCAGATGCTGGATGTTTTTCGATTTACTCTTCAACTCCAGAATCACATTCGGGTGCTGCCGGGCAAACTCAAGCAGGGCATCGAGTATGCCACCCTGATTGCCCCACATCAGGGAGTCGGAGGATTGCCCGGTACCGATGTGGTAGAAACGATCCGGGTCGATCTCGAGTTGTGCCAGTTTTTCCGGAAAGCGGCTGTCGAAACGTACTTCATCCCCATGATAGAAGGATTGAATGCTGCAGTAACTGCAATCGAAACCGCAGTTCTCCACCGCATCCAGGGTCAGCAGATTGCAACAGCGGGTACGGGGGGACGCCACCGGACAGGGCCCCAATCCCAGTTTCTGCTTCTCAACTTCGACCCGGCGGATTCGCTGCTCCACCCGTGGCGGTGTCAGCGGTATGGCCGGGTAGTGGTTGGGCTTTTCACGCAACCCCTGCCAGGCCGCCCGCAGGTGATCGAGTAACAGCTTGCGCCGCTGTTTTGGGGCCATCTCTGCAGGCACATCCGCGGCCCAGTATTGCGCCAGTTCACCCTCACCCCACATCGCCAGATCGGCGGCCATGTCACACAGCTGCCTGAGCTCCTGCTGGGTGAAGCGGTGGCGGTTTGCCTGTTGTTGGATAAATTGCTGCTGGGTCGGGGCCAGACGATCGATACCGGCCTGTTTAAGCAGGGTGGTGACTCTGGCCTGATCGGCGGAGGCATGGGTCATCCGGAAACTCCTCAGCGTTTGCGTGAAACAAACTTCTTCAGTCGCTGGCGTTTCTGGATCTGACGCTTGGTGAGTTTGTTCTGTTTGCCCTCATAGGGATTGTCGCCGGAGCGGAACTCGATGCGTATCGGGGTGCCCCGCAGTTTGAGTACCGAGCGGAAGCGTGAGATCAGATAGCGTTTGTAGCCGTCCGGAACCCGCTCCGTCTGATTGCCGTGAATCACGATCAACGGCGGGTTCTTGCCCCCCTGATGGGCATAACGAAGTTTGATCCGCCGGCCGTGCACCAGTGGCGGTTGATGCTCCTCCACCAGAGCTTCCAGTATCCGCGTCAGTTCCGGGGTAGCCAGATCCCGCATCGCGCTCTTGTAGACCTGATCCACCAGGCCGAACAGATCGCCAACACCGGAACCGTGCAGGGCCGAGATATAGTGGTGCCGGGCAAAACTCAGAAATGGCAGTTTGCGTTCGATTTCGGTTTTGATCCACTCCCGCTGATCCTGGGAGAGGCCATCCCATTTGTTGATCACCAGAATCAATGCCCGACCGCTCTCCAGCACATGACCGGCCAGGGTGGCGTCCTGCTCACCGATCTCCTGCTGGGCATCCAGTACCAGCAACACCACATTGGCCTCCTGCATTGATTGCAGTGTCTTGATGATGCTGAATTTCTCAATCGCTTCCTTGATCCGGGCACGGCGTCTGACACCGGCGGTATCGATCAGGGTGTAGCGCTTGTCATTACGGGTGATCGGAATATAGATGCTGTCCCTGGTGGTGCCGGGCTGATCATAAGCCACTACCCGCTCTTCACCCAGCAGACGATTGACCAGGGTCGACTTGCCCACATTGGGACGGCCCACCACAGCGATCTGAATCCCCTTCTCCTCTTCCGCCCCCGCCTCTTCCGGAGGTGGAAACTGGCTCAGAATGCCATCAATCAGGGTACGTACCCCACGTCCATGAGCGGCGGCGATGGCAATCGGCTCACCCAGTCCCAGACGATAGAAATCGCTGGCGGCGACCGTCTCATCCAGCCCTTCGCTCTTATTCACCGCAACGCTGACAGGCTTGCCGGTCTTGCGCAGCTGCTGGGCGATGATCTCATCGCCACCGGTACATCCCTCGCGGCCATCCAGCAGAAACAGAATATGGTCCGCCTCACCGATCGCCTGATGCACCTGCTGCTCCATCAGTTGGTCGATACCCAGCTGATCACCGCTGATCCCCCCGGTATCCACCACCACGTAAGGGTGCTTGCCCAGCTTTCCGGTGCCGTACTTGCGGTCACGGGTCAATCCGGGCTGGTCGGCCACCAGCGCGTCGCGACTGCGGGTCAAACGGTTGAAGAGTGTGGACTTACCCACATTGGGGCGTCCAACCAGAGCGATCACCGGTAACATCAGGGGTTCTCGGCATTCAAGGGGTGGGCCTTCAGGGCGGTCAGGGTTCCCCCCTCATCCAGGACATAGACCAGATCATCGATTACCAGAGGTTGGTAACGAATCTCATCGCTACCCACTTTGATCCGCGCCATCTGATGTCCATCCTCCTGGGAGAGCCAATGAACATAACCATCCAGATCACCAACCACCAGATAGTCTCCCACCATTGCGGGCGCAGTCAGGCGTCGGGCATGCATCGCTTTTTGCTGCCAGAGAGTAGCCCCGTTGGTGGCATCCAGGGACCAGATATGATCCTCATCATCGGTTACGAAGAGTTGTCGCCAGGATGCATCCAGGCCTGCATGGGATGAGATTTCGCGACGCCACAGCACCACACCGCTCGATTCGGAAACAGCGGCGACCTCACCCTGAAAGGCGGCCACATAAGCAGTCCCTTCCACCAGCTTCGGATCGGAATCGATGTCGACCACCCGCTCCAGTTCTGTACGCCCCTTGGGGGTGGAGATCGACGCCTCCCAGGCCACCAGTCCCGCATCCAGGGTCAGACCGATCAATTTGCCGCCGGCAAATCCTGAGATCACCAGTGAATCACTGATCTTTGGAGAGCTGTCACCCCGCAAGGACAATACCGGCACACTGCGATCGTAGAGCCAGCGTTGCTCGCCACTGTCGGCGACAAAAGCGGCTACACCACCATCACCGGTTCTGCAGACCACGGAGCCACCGCCGATGGCTGGCACCGACAACACTTCACTACCGACCCGCTTGCGCCAGCGCAACTCCCCTGCTTCGCTGTCGAGTACGATCAATTCCGCTTCCATGGTTCCCACAGCCAGCAGGCCCTCTGCCAGGCCGGGACCACCACTCAGCGGACTCTCGGTATCCACCGACCAGAGCTCGTCACCGGTCTTGGCGTCCAGCGCATAGACTTCACCGGAAGGCTCGGCAATGTAGATCACCCCATAGCGGTAGGCTGGCGGCAGCTTGAGCTGCGCCCCATCGCCCCCTTCAAAATCCTCATCCCATAGGGTTTCGATGCGCAGCTCCGGCTCCAGCTCAACCAGCTCGGAGGGGGGATCCGCATTGTCGGTACCGGAAAACAGGCTGCAACCGGTCAGCAACAGCATAGGCAGCCAGATCAGAACACGATGCATGACCATTTCAGGGTTTGGCAACGGCCAGATCGTCAAGCTTCATCTGCAGCAGTGAACGATCACTGACCTCATGGGTCATCGCTTCGGTATAAGCCGCTGCAGCTTCAGCAAGATCCCCTTTCGCATGGGCGATATCGCCGCGTATCACAGCGAACTCTCCAGCGAAACTGCCGCTGGTAACATCAACCTGCTGTTCAGCACCGGCCAGGTCACCCTCATCCAGCAGGATTCTGGCCAGACTGAGTTGCGCCATCTGGGTCAGCGCAGGCACTTTACTCTGCTCAACGATCCCGCTCAGTTTCTGCTTTGCCAGATCACTCTCGCCGGCTTCCATATGCAAGCGGGCTTCTGAAAGCGCGGCAAAGGTGGCGTAGCTGCTACCTTCAAAATTCTGTTTCAGCAGTTCAGCCTGCTTGCTTGCCGACTGACTGTCACCGCGCTGCACGGCACCAACCAGCTGACTGAACGCCGTAGAGGCTTCGGCACCGACACGATCCTGGTAGTTACCCCAGGCCTGCCAGCCGAACACGCCACCCAGCCCGATCACCAAGCCGGCGATTACCGAGGTACCATTCTCTTTCCACCAGCGTTTTATCGCCTCGACCTGTTCTTCTTCGGTCTGATATGTACTCATAATGCTCTAACCCATTAAAGTCATTTGATTGTTGATTCTCTGTCGCGCTTACTGATTATCCGGCTACGATCTCAGCAAGGGTCGACTCAAGTTCGGATATTCCTATCTGGCGCTGTTCGCCACCGCGTAACGGCTTCAGGATGATCTGCTGTTTCTGCAGCTCATCCTCGCCCAGGATCAGGGCAAAACGGGCCTGGCTCTTATCCGCCTTTTTCAGTTGACTCTTGAAACCGCCACCCCCGCAGTGACTCACCAGTCTCAGTGCGGGCAGACGACTGCGCAACTGTTCCGCCAGCCTGACACCCTCCCGTTCAGGCGCCTGCCCCAGGGTCACCAGATAGACGTCGGGAACCGGCAGACGTTCCATCACATCGGTCTCCTCCAGCAGTGCGATCAACCGCTCCAGCCCCATCGCAAACCCAACCGCCGGGGTCTCTCTGCCTCCCAGCTGTTTCACCAGACCGTCGTAGCGACCGCCGGCACATACCGTACCCTGGGCGCCGAGGGCGTCGGTGATCCATTCGAACACGGTCCGGCTGTAGTAATCCAGGCCACGTACCAGCCGGGGATTCTCCACATACGCCACGCCGGCATCATCCAGCCCCTGGCAGATTGCCTGATAGTGGGCAAGCGACTCTTCTCCCAGATGCTGCATCAGGCTTGGCGCCTGGGCGATCAGCTCTGCCATGGCGGGATTTTTGCTGTCGAGTATCCGCAATGGATTGGTCTCCAGCCTGCGCTTGCTGTCCTCATCCAGCA
The DNA here is from genome assembly GCA_003676145.1 of gamma proteobacterium symbiont of Stewartia floridana. Lineage (GTDB taxonomy): Bacteria > Pseudomonadota > Gammaproteobacteria > Chromatiales > Chromatiaceae > Thiodiazotropha > Thiodiazotropha taylori. The sequence continues at coordinate 186,504 of NAUB01000019.1, forward strand.
ATTCCAGATGCTGTTTGAAGTAGTCGACCAGTTGATCCCGATACTCTGCCCGTTCTGCCGGCGTGCCCAGGGTGTTGATCTGCAGCTGCAGATCCTGCAGACCCAATTCACGCCAGATCCTGGCGGTAATCAAAATCTGTTCAAGATCGATATCCGGCCCACTCATACCGAAGCTCTCAACCCCGATCTGATGAAACTGACGATAACGCCCCTTCTGCGGGCGTTCATGGCGAAACATCGGGCCCTGATACCAGAGTCTCTGGGTCTGGTTGAAGATCAGGCCGTGTTCCAGTCCGGCCCGCACACAACCGGCGGTGCCCTCCGGACGCAGAGTAAGGCTGTCCCCATTGCGGTCCTCAAAGGTATACATCTCCTTCTCCACGATATCGGTCACCTCGCCGATGGAGCGCTTGAAAAGGTCAGTCATCTCAACGATTGGCATACGGATTTCCGCATACCCATAACGGCTCAATACCGAGCGCACCCGGTCTTCGAGAAACTGCCAGACAGGGGTCTGCTGGGGCAGGATGTCCTTCATCCCGCGGATGGCCTGGATCTGCTTTGCCATTTGGACTCTAAATATGGATAAAAGCAGGCAAGATTAACATGTTATCCTGGCCTGGTGTACTCTCTCATGCGAATGGGTGAAATCCATGGGACAGCCAACGATCGGTCGCGAGCAGAGGGCTCCGGCAAAAACCGCTACAGCTGATCGGGGTCGAGGGTGAAGCGGGCCACTTTGCCGCGAGTGAATGGGGCGAGGTCGAATGGCTCACCGTCAATCGTCAGGGTCACGACGGCCACATCGCCAAGCACCACACTGAACGGGCCATATTCGCTGCTCAGACGCCGCTTGGTGCCACTACGCATCTCACCGATGATCCTGGCTTTCCCATCCAGGCTTCTGACCTCGGTCCAGCATGGCCCCTCGAAGCTGAACAGAAGTGATTTTGAACGGCTCTCCACTGCTGGTGATTGTTCAACCACAGCGACAGGCTCAATCGGAGCAGGCTGCGTCTCCACGACCTCAGGTTCGGATTGGGGCTCAGCCGCAACTGGCGTCGGACTGCTTTGTTGCGATTGCGGATCGGCAGCTATCGGCTCCTGCAAGGCTTCGCTCTGAGGGGGTGCAGCCATCTCCTCCAGCTCGGGCAGGGGATCATCCAGGAGAACCGGCTCGGCTTGTTGTTGATCCACTGCATCGACCTGCCCAGTGGTATCAGCCGGCGGCTCCGCCATTGGCAACGCCTGCGATTGGCTCTCCTCAGTGATGGGAAAAGGTTCAGGCGGCTCCAGTTCGGCCCGGGTCTGCCACCAGAAGAAGAGCAGTGCAGCCAAAACGATGACAATGCCCCAGGTTACCAGACGCATCAAGCCATGACCGCTGTGCATGGTTTTGCCTTCAGCACGCTCAGGATTGTTCAGGACCGTCTGTTCCTCGAGTTCCGGAAAGAGTCGCTGATAGGCTGCGACAACCGCATCCTCTTGCAGACCGACCAGACGGGCGTAGTTCCTGAGATAGCCCTGCACGAAAACCGGCCCTGGAAGATTGTCGTAATCGTCCCGCTCGAGGGCGTCAATGATATTGGATTGAAGGTGGAGTTGAGCCGCTACCGACGCGGCACTCATCTGCTGTCGCTCACGCGCCCTTTTCAGCAGTGAACCTGGTCCCTGCTCAGTGGCAGATACCGCTCTATCCTGATCGTCATTTTCGGCTTGGTTCATTGCACTTCTTCAGCTTGATAGAGCATCTGTATCTCTGGCGCATCAGGGAATTCGGCGAACAACTTCCCTCTGTATTCGTCCGCCTTGGCCAAATCCTTGAGTCTCTTCTCAATCTTTATACCGAGCAAAAGAGAGGCCGCAGAAGGCCTTGACTCACCGTGGTAGCGCTCCAGATATGCACGAGCGGAAAGGTCCTTCTGCTGCTCCAGTGACAGCTCTGCCATCTGATAAAGGGCCGTGGCGTATCTTGGATTGGCCGTCAACGCCCGACGATAATAGTTTTCCGCTTTCAACTGGTCACCGGCACGCTCGCGACACAGCCCTGCATTGGTCAGCGCCACCCAGGGTGTGGGATAGAGCGGATTGGACAGAGCCCGCTGAAAATCGAACTCCGCATCCTCCAGTCTGCCCTGCTTACAGTAGAAACTGCCCCGGGCATTGCGGATATAGGGATCCTGCCCATCCAGCTTGATCGCCTCTTCATAGTGAAATCCGGCCAGCTCTTGATTGCCAAGACGCTCATAGAGAATGGCGATGACATTGTGTGCCTGGGGATAATCATCATCGACCTTGATCGCTTTCTTGAGCTTTTTCAAAGCCACTGCGGATTGGCCGTCACGCATATACTCGATGCCCATATCCACATAGATCTTTGCCGGACTGTTACGCTTCTCCCGCCCCAGGCTACCGGTGGTATCGACACTCTTCTGTTGTGTGGCGCAACCTGACAGCAGCAGCACAAGGAGGGAGGTGAAGATCACCCGGCTAGCAGAGATTGATTTCATGAAACACCCTGTTTGAGACTGTCCAGCCGCTCAAAACGCAGCTGCCGACTGCTGCGGTCCCTCACCTTGCCGACCAACTGCCCGCAGGCGGCATCGATATCGTCGCCCCGGGTTTTACGGGTGGTGGCGATGATGCCCGAGCGTTTCAGCCGCATTCGGAAGGCTTCAACCCGTTCCGCCGGCGAGGCTTTGTAATCGGTACCCGGGAATGGATTGAACGGAATCAGATTGACTTTGGAGGGGGTTCCTTCCAACAGCCGTATCAAAGCCTTGGCATGGGCCAGGGAGTCATTCACTCCATCCAGCATGACATACTCCCAGGTCACCTTGCGTCGCTTGTCCCCGCGCACGAACTCACGGCAGGCGGGAATCAGCTCCTCCAGGGGATATTTGCGGTTGATCGGTACCAGCTGATCGCGCAACTCATTGTCCGGTGCATGCAGGGAGACCGCCAGACTGATGTCACAGACCTCTTTGAGGCGTTGCAGACCTGGCACGATACCGGAGGTGCTGACGGTCACCCGGTATTTGGAGACCATATAGGCCAGATCATCCTGCATGATGTTCATGGCGGTGATCACCGCTTCCAGGTTGGCCAGTGGCTCACCCATTCCCATCATCACGATGTTGCTCGGCGGCTCACCCAGCTCACGTGCCGCCACCCAGACCTGGCCGATGATTTCAGCAACCGTCAGGTTGCGATTGAAACCCTGTCTGGCGGTGGAGCAGAAGGAGCAATCCAGGGCACAGCCAACCTGGGAGGAGACGCAGATGGTGCTGCGCCCATTATCCGGTATATAGACGGTTTCGATGCGTTGACCGTCCGCCAGCTCGAGCAGCCATTTACGGGTGCCATCCTGTGCCGGTTGTTCCAGCGCCAGCCTTGGAATCGTGATCTCAGCCACCTGCTGCAGCTGCTCCCGCAGGCGTTTCGAGATATCGGTCATGGCATTGAAATCCACAACCCCATGCTTGTGGATCCATTTGAATACATTGCGACCATGGAACGCCTTCGAGCCGAGCGCCACAAAAAAGCGCTCCATCTCTTGCAGATCGAGATTCAGAAGGTTGGTTTTTGTCACTTCGTTAGCCAATTCTGGTGGTTCGCATCCGAGTATGGTGATACCGGTTTCGAGGAAAACACATAAAATTACAGGGCGTTAGTTTAGACCTGCTGGAGCGGACTGGCAATTGCGCATGGTCAGTATGAGACGCCACACCGGATTTCCAGGTCACAGCTCACAGCAGTCGTTTCACCAGGTTGATATCCGGCAACTGCTCGATCTTGGACAATACCCGGCTCAACTGATTCATATCCTTGACCTCGATGGTAAAGCGCATGGTTGCGGTATCGGTCTTTCGGTCACTGTTGGTGTTGACACCAATCACATCGATATTCTCATTGGTGAGGACCGCTGAGATATCCCTCAGCAAACCCTTTCTGTCACTCGCAGTGACCATGAAGTCCACCGCATACTGGGTCTCCTGCTGCTCATCGCTCCAGTGCACCGCCACCAGCCGGTCCTGTTCATCCTCAGGCATCGCCCGCACATTGGGACAGTCGCGCCGGTGAACCGTAACCCCGCGTCCACGGGTAACATAGCCGATGATGGCGTCGTAGGGGACGGGTTTGCAGCAGCGCGCGATCGTGGTCATCAGGTCATCAACCCCGGCAACCACCACTTCCCCCTTGGCCACCCCGGACGACTTGTTCGAATCGGGAATCGCCCTGGAACGGGGCGCCGGTTTCTCCCGTCCACCGAAACCGGCAACCTGGATTGGCGACAGATCGCCGCGACCGATGGCCGCGTAGACATCCTCCCCATGCTGCAGGTTATGTTTTGCCGCAACCTTCTCCAGATTGGGTTTTTCACTGATCGAGAGCCGGGTCATCTCCCGCTCCAGAGCAGAGCGCCCCAGCTCCACATGGTGTTCGTAATCGAGCTGCTTGAACCACTGCTTGACCCGGTTTCTCGCCTTCGAGCTGTGCAGATAACCCAGATGCGGATTGATCCAGTCGCGGCTTGGCGTGCCGTTCTTGGCTGTCAGAATCTCAATCGTCTCACCACTGCGCAGTGCACGGTTCAGCTGTACGATATGACCGTCCACCCTGGCGCCACGACAGGTATGGCCGATGTCGGTGTGGATCGAATAGGCAAAATCGAGGGGTGTCGAGTTCTTCGGCAGCTCGACCACCTTGCCCATCGGCGTCAACACATAGATACGGGTCGCCTCCATCTCCTGATCGAAGGCGTCCTGCAGTCCGTCGGTCTCCTCGCCAAAATCCTTCTTCTCCAGCCACTGCCGCATCCAGACGATACGCCGCTCAAAATCCTGATCCTGCTTCGCATCCTCCTTGTATCGCCAGTGGGCCGCAACCCCCAACTCCGCATGGTGGTGCATGTCCCGGGTGCGGATCTGAACTTCCAGGGTCTTCTCTTCCGGACCGATCACCGCAGTGTGAATTGAGCGATAGAGGTTAGCCTTCGGTGTGGCGATGTAGTCATCGAACTCACCAGGGATGTGTTTCCACAGCCCGTGCACCACACCGAGTGCCGCATAACATTGGGCAATGTCATCCACCAGTACCCGCACCGCCCGCAGATCGAAAATCTGTTCGATATCGACCGCCTTGCGCTGCATCTTTTTCCAGATACTGAAGATATGTTTCGGACGACCGCTGATCTCCGCATGCACGCCGGCGGCAAGAAACTTCTCCTTGAGCAGCTCCATGACCTCTTTGATGAACAGTTCACGGTCGCTGCGGCGCCCATCCAGCTGACTGGCGATACGCTTGTAATCCTCGGGGTGGAGAAAACGCAGCGCCAGATCCTCCAGCTCCCATTTGACCTGCCAGATACCCAGTCGGTTGGCCAACGGGGCGTAGATATCCTGGGTCTCTTTGGCCACGCGCCGACGCTGTTCAGGGGCGAGACTCCGCGCCGTGCGCATCAGATGCAGCTGCTCTGCAACCACCACCAGAATGACCCTGACATCCTCAGCGATACCCAGCAACAGGCGACGCAGATTTTCCGCATGCTGCTGCGCCTCTTCCTCGGTAATCTCACGGGAGGTGTCGGTCAACACACCGATTCGCCCCAGATCGTCAACCATCTTGGCGGTGCTGGTGCCGACTTCAGCTTGCAGCTTTTCAAGACTCAGCTGGGGATCACTCAGCACCCCCAGCAGCATGGCGGCAGCAACTGTCTCCCGGTCCATATGCAGTTGGGCGAGAATCTCCGCCACACTCAGGGCATGACGTAACTGGCGCTCCCCGTCGACAGCCTGTCGTTTCGATTGAACCTGTAGAGCAATCTCGGCAGCCCCACGGAAGTAGTCCCGGTCATCTGCGTCGAACTCATCCGGCAGCATCTCCAGCCAGCGATCGATCGCCGGATGATCGATTGACTCCCCTTCAGGCAGACTGCTATTGGTAGTGACCATCTTTGTCGTTAGCGCCTATCTACTCAGCTCGATTTCAGTCAAGCACGTGACTGACCAGGCCATCCGCCAGCTTGGGTTCGAACCAGGTCGACTTGGGTGGCATCACTTCATCCGCATCGGCCACAGCCATCAGATCCTCCATGCGAGTGGGATAGAGCGAGAATGCGACCGCCATCTCTCCGGAGTCGACCCGTTTTTCCAACCCGGCCAGACCGCGGATACCGCCGACAAAATCGATTCGTGCATCACGCCGTGGATCGCTGATACCCAGCACCGGTTCGATCAGGTGGTTGGCCAGCAGGCTGACATCGAGCCTGGCCACCGGATCATCCGTCGGCACCTTGTCCTGATTGAGCGTCAACCGATACCACTGCTTGTCCAGGTACATACCGAACTCGGCCGGCTGTGCCGGCTTCACCGGCTGCTCGCTTGGGGCGACCTGAAAATCGCTCTCAAGGCTGGCGAGAAACGCCTCTTTATCGAGTCCATTGAGATCCTTGACCACCCGGTTGTAGTCCAGAATCTGCATCTGATTGTGGGGAAAGATGACACTCAGAAAATAGTTGTAAGACTCATCGCCATTGTGGTCTGGATTGGCCTCCTTGCGCGCTGCGCCAACCCTCGAACCAGCGGCTGAACGGTGGTGTCCATCGGCCACGTAGAGGGCCTCCATGGCGTCGAACAGCTGCGTCAGACGGGCCACGGTAGCGTCATCATCCAGCACCCAGATCTCGTGACGGACCTGATCCGCCGCGGTGACATCCATTGCCGGCTCGGCCTGGGAAACCTGACTCAGGATCTGGTCTACCTCTGGGGCACTCGGGTAGACGAGAAACACCGGCCCGGTCTGGGCATTCAGCGCATCCACCTGACGCACCCGGTCATCCTCTTTCGCCGGACGGGTGAACTCATGCTTCTTGATCCGGTTCTGGTCATAGGCGGCAACCGAGGCGGCCGCGGCGAGCCCGGTTTGAACATGCTCCCCCATGGTCAAGCGATAGACATAGTAACAAGGCTTGGTATCACGGATCAGAACCCCCTCCTGCTGCATCCTGGCAAGATTCTCGGCCGCCTTCTGATAGACCTCGGGGGCATACGGGTCTGTCCCCTGGGGCAGGTCGATCTCAGGTCTGGAGATATGCAGAAAGCTCCACTCCCGACCTTCTGCCATCTGCCGAGCTTCCGCCTCGTTCATGACATCATATGGCGGTGCGGCGACATCGGCGGCACGACCCTCGGCAGGACGAAGTCCGGGAAAAGCTCTGATCAGCGGCATGGGTTCTTCCTCATGGTCTGTAGGGCACATCTGGCCCAAGTGGTGTGCGAGGTGGGGATTGTTTCAAAAGAGATAAGGGGGAATCAAGGGATGGGCTCAATCGATGTCAGAAAAATCCTACCTGAAAGTGAGAACAAACCTGCATCTTATCCAGGGTTATTCACTTAGACTTTAACCGTCGCAGAGAAGGATGCCAAGGAGTGGTGCACATGAACATGGAAGTGAAGGACTGATACCATTTGCCAACCAATCAGTGCGACACAAGATCCTGGTGCCCAAGGAGCGGGTGCCGGGGTTTTTTTATTGGGCGCCCGAAAAATCTCCGCTTCTGCATAACAAACAGCCCTGGTCGGATAGGAGAGTGCTGTAAAAGGCCCCATTCTACCATTGATGTCAGGGTGCAGGGTGGGACCCTGCCCCACCAAATAGGGCTTGATCAAGCACCATTCAGGTCTTTTATGAACACGGATAAACGCTAACAGTTGTTGAGTGACGGATAGGTCCGGAGCAGATAACCCAAGCCGCGAATGGACGCCAATCACCGCAAATTGTCGCAAACTAATCCCCGGATAGATTGAAGCGCAGGTTCAAGCCAATCCCAGGCACTGATTAAATCTGCGACACCTATTTGCGTTCATTCGCGTTCATTTGCGGACTGATATTAACAACCGCCAAAGACACCACCACCAGAAACGACTACCTCTGAATCCCGTCCCGCTGCGAGCCCACTGCGGGCAGCAATAAAATCAGCGCGTCTGTGTTTGATCAAAGGTATTTGGTGGGGCATGGCCCCACCCTACGACTGGATTTATTGAAGCGCTGGTTCAAACCAATCCCAGGCACTGATTAAATTTGCGACATCTATTTGCGTTCATTCGCGTTCATTTGCGGACTGATATTAACAACCGCCAATGAAACCACCACCAGAAACGACTACCTCTGAATCCCGTCCCGCTACGAGCCCACTGCGAGCAATGAAATCAGCGCGTCTGTGTTTGATCAAAGGTATTTCGTGGGGCATGGCCCCACCCTACGACTGAGGCATCTACTCCATTGGCGTCCGATCCTCTCTCTCCAGATCCAGCACCACAGGCCACAACGCCTGTCCGGAATGATCAAATCCCCGCCACAGCTGCTGATAGCTCTTGCCCTCCTCAGGGTGCACCTCATCTGCCGCCACTTCCGAGAGGGGCAGCAATACAAAGGCATAGCGCAAGATCTCATCTCTCGGCAAACGGATACCATCGCGCTCGATGATCTGATCGCCGTAGGTCAACAGGTCGATATCCAGGGTTCTGGCGGCAAACCGTTCTTCACTGCGCACCCGGCCATGACGTTGCTCAATCTCTTTCAATCGGTGATTCACAGCCTCTGGCGATAAGCTGGTATGGATGCCAACCACCAGATTGAGAAAGTTCTCTCCGGCAAATCCCACCGCTTCACTCTCATATACCGTTGAAATGGTCAGCTTGCCAAAATGCTGCCGCAAATCTGCGATGGCGCTGGGAAGATATCGACGTGGCGACTGATTGCTGCCAAGGCTTAGCCAAGCCCTGACCCGGGCACTGTCAGTCACTCCGGCTTCTCTCGATAATCACACCCACATCCCGGGCCATGCTCACGGCACCGATCTTGTTCAGGGTCAACCTCACCCAAGGCACATTGAATTCGTGGAGCACAATGTCGGCACAACGCTCCGCCAGTGTCTCGACCAGTTGGAACTTACTCTCCCGTACAAACGAGACCAGACGTTTGCTGACCGCTTTGTAATCCAACGCATCCTCGATGGCATCCGACGCCGCCGCCTTTTTGATATCGGCTCCCATCTCCAGGTCAAATACCACCGTCTGGGTGATCTCCCGCTCCCAGTCGTAAATACCGATGACAGTTTCAATGCGAAGATCACGAATGAAAACGATATCCATAACTCGACAACCACACTTTTGAAAAAGAGTCATAGTAGATGAGTATTGATCAAGAACAAACCCCCGGCTTGACCTGACCCGCTGCCAGAGGTTCCAATGCACCCATGATTATCCACTCTTCTATCGTTGTTATCGCCTATCTGCTCGGTTCGATCTCCAGTGCCATCATCGTTTGTCGCCTGATGGGTCTGCCCGATCCCCGCAGCCAGGGTTCAAATAATCCAGGGGCCACCAATGTGTTGCGAATCGGTGGCAAAAAGGCAGCAGCCATCACCCTCTTCGGGGATATGGTCAAGGGATTGATCCCGATGCTGATTGCCCATCTGTTCGACGCACCACCACTCTATCTCGCACTGACCGGTTTGGCTGCATTTCTCGGCCACCTCTACCCGGTGTTTTTCAGCTTCAAAGGGGGAAAGGGGGTCGCCACCGCCCTCGGTGTCCAGTTTGGACTCCACTGGGGGGTTGGCCTGGCGGTTGCGCTGGTCTGGCTGTTTACCGCCAAGGTGGTCAATATCTCCTCCCTGTCCGCCCTGATCTCGATGGCATTGGCACCAATTATCGTATGGTTGATCTGGCCTGCTCCAGAGCTGATAGTGATGCAGATCGTCATCAGCGCCATCCTGTTCTGGCGCCACCGTTCCAACATAACCAATCTTATCTCCGGTGCCGAAGATAAGATCAGCGAGAGTGAAAACTAATGCCGAATCCGCGCACCCTGGAATACGCCCATCAGATCACCTGCATCGATACCTTCTATCAGCGCCAGGGTCTGGCTGCCTGCTATCTGCTCGAATCCGAGGGGGAAGCGGCCTTCATCGATACCGGCACCAGCAACAGTGTGCCGCAACTGATGGCGGTGCTGGAACAGAAAGGCATAGCCCCTTCACAGGTCCGCTATGTGATCCCCACCCATGTCCATCTGGACCATGCCGGGGGAGCGGGCAATCTGATGAGCCAACTGCCAAATGCCTCTCTGGTGATCCACCCGTATGGCGCCAAGCACCTGATCGACCCCTCGAAGTTGATCGCCGGCGCGACAGCCGTCTACGGCGAGGATGAGTTTGAAAGGCAGTTCGGTCAATTGATCCCGATCCCGGAGGAGCGGGTTATCCTGGCGCCGGACGGTTTTCGTTGCCAGTTCGGCAATCGGGAGCTGCTCTGTCTCGACACCCCGGGACATGCGCGTCACCACATCTGCATCTTTGATCAACAGAGCCGCGGCCTGTTTACCGGTGACACCTTCGGCCTCTCCTATCCTGAACTCAGTGGCACGCAGGGTCCCTTTATCATACCCACCACCACACCGATCCAACTCGATCCGGACGCCTGGTATGAGACCCTGGACCGACTGATGGAGCTGAAACCTGAAAAACTCTACCTCACCCACTTCGGCGAAGTCAGTGAACCGGAAAAACTGGTCGGACAACTGCGCCAGCATCTGCAGGAGTTCACCGCCATCGCCCTGGCAGCGCAGGCGCAACCGGGCGAGCCAAGGAAGAGTGAAATGGAGAGCGCGCTACAGAAGTGGTTGCTGCAGAAGCTGCAACAGAATGGCAACACCCTGGCAGCCGAGGAGAGCCTGCAGCTGATGGCCATGGATCTGGACCTGGACGCCCAGGGTATGGAGGTCTGGCTGGCACGCCGTGAAGAGGCTGCTGCTGGATAGTTTTATATAAGTCCGCAAATGAACGCCAATAAACGCTAATGGTTTTGCTGATGCTGATATCTTGGCGGCGTTGAATCAAGCCGCAAATGGACGCTAATCACCGCTAATGGCCGCAAAATGATCACAGCATGTTGCTGTATAGGCCAACCCCAAACACTATTACAATTTGCGACTCTTATTTGCGTTCATTAGCGTTCATTTGCGGACTAAAACAAACCAAACCTCCACAACCTCCCAAGCCAGAATCCACCACCCAGCTTAATCCCGTCCCGGCACGAGCGAGAAGCGCAGGCAAAAACCGATCAGCGGGCCTGACTGTTTGAGCGCAGCGAGTTTCAGGCGCGCCGGTTTTTGCCGAGCATCGCAGCGGACCCGGAGGGGCGTGACGGCCGGGCGCCCTTTCTTTTGGTTACTTTACTTTTGGCGCAAAAGAAAAGTGACTCGCCCAGGAGGGCGAAACAGGGAGTTACAGGCCAGGGAATGATAGCGAGCGGCAGAAGTGTATAACAATTCAGGGCGTAGGGTGGGGCCATGCCCCACCAAGTACCCTTTGATTAAACACAGTGAATCGCCTTGGCACTTAGTAAGCCACCATCCGTCTTACATACGGATGGTCAGGTTAAAAATCAGGCTAAGCACCGCCAAACGTCGCAAAATGATCACAGGGAATGTTCGAGTTTGAGGCCAATCCAACCCCAAACACGATTACATTTTGCGAATCTTATTTGCGTTCATTAGCGTTCAATTGCGGACCAAAAAGAATCAACTGGGCGTAGAACCACTCTGCTCCCAGGCGAAAGTGCAATCCAGCCTGGAGAGCACATAGACCATCCCCTGCTCCCCATCCCCCATCATCATCGACAGAGGCGAACGCTGATTGAACAGGTGGTTGCGCTGACGCAACCAGCGCTTGCCCATACTCGGATTGGTTGGATAGGTGGTACGCAGCGCATCATTGATTCTCACCAGATAGTTGATCCGATTCATTATTTCCGGACTCTCGGGAAAGGCCTTGTTATGCCGGTACTGGGCCATTTGGCGTGCCTTGCCGTTGATATCCAGGAGCGACATCATCTCATCACTCTGCAGTCCCCAGTTATCGAACAGATTCATGACTCCCCGGGTCATTTCAAGACGGTCATCCATTGAAACAGTGCTACTTTGTTGTGCGATTTCACTCATGTCTGCTATTTCCTACTGTTTAACTTGGTTTTTCTGAGTCTAACACGATTAACCCAGTTAAAACCCAAAGGAAACCATGGTAATTCAGCGTAACGATCAAGCCTCCCCTTTCCATAACGCTTGCCACCAGCGCTTGCGGTTGTTGGGCATCGCCACCGCCGGCAGATCGACCGGCCGGATCTTACTCAACACCCAGCCAGGCAGGGGTGGATTGTCACTGTAGCCACAGGAGACGCCCAGGTTGTTCGGATCATAGATCTTGATGAATGACGGCTGCTGCAGATCATCCGCATAGACGATGCCGCAGTACTCCTCATCATGCTCCCGCCGCAACAACTCGTCGACGCTTTCAATGAATGTCAGCATCCTCGGTTCATCAGAGGGAACCTCGGGTGGCGGTTCGCCTACCGCATAGACATACCACCCCCCGGCGGCATCCGCTCTCAATACCTGCCACAGCGCATCCAGTTGATGCCAGCGCAAGGCGGAAGTGAAACTGCCTTTGAAGGCCTTTAAGAAATTATCCTGTTCGTTCATCACCACACCACAAAGAGAATGGAAACTCCGCATCAACGCGGAGCATGGATCAGGTGCCTCACCCATGGTGAGAGCTGCACCGGTATCAGACGCGACACAAGCATGAGTTTCCTGTCCGATCATGGGTATAATGGCCCTTTGCCTCTGCCGGTTACAACCCATGATGACTGATAGCCATACCCTTTTCGAATCAAATCTGGACCTGAAGTTGCTCAATCGGGGCAAAGTCCGTGATATCTATGAGGTGGATGATCAGCATCTGTTGATCGTCACCAGTGACCGTCTTTCAGCATTCGATGTGGTTCTGCCACAACCCATTCCCGGCAAAGGCGAGGTGCTCACCCGTGTGGCTAACTTCTGGTTCAAGCGAACCGAGCCATTGATTCCAAACCATCTGGCGAAACTGCAGCTTTCCGAGATCCTGACAAACCCGGATCAGCGCAACAGTCTGGGTGACAGATACATGATCGTACGCAAGCTCAAGCCACTGCCGATCGAAGCGATCGTACGGGGGTACCTGATCGGCTCGGGCTGGAAGGATTACCAGCACAACCAGTCGGTCTGCGGTATCCCGCTGCCCGCCAATCTGCAGCAAGCGGACCGTCTGCCCGAAGCCATCTTCACCCCATCCACAAAAGCGGATGTGGGGGATCACGATGAAAACATCGATTTCAGCCAGACTGAAAATCTGCTTGGCCGTGAACTGGCGGCACAAGTGAAGCAGATCAGCCTGAGCATCTATAACCAGGCGGCCGACTATGCCTTGAGTAGAGGCATCATCATTGCCGATACCAAGTTTGAATTCGGTCTGGATGATGCCGGACAGCTGCATTTGATCGATGAGGCCCTGACACCGGATTCATCCAGATTCTGGCCGGCGGACAGCTATCGTCCCGGCACCAGTCCGGTCAGCTTCGATAAACAGTTTGTCAGAGACTACCTGGAAACCCTGGATTGGGATAAGACCCCGCCAGGCCCTGAGCTGCCCCAGGAGGTTATCGATAAAACGGCTGAGAAGTATCGTGAGGCTGAAAGACGCCTGACCGGTAAATAGATCGGAATCGAGTCCTGATTCGCCCGGCAGTCGGCAGGCTTGAACAGCCGGTTGATATCAATCCCAGCTGCTCGTAATACGAACTGCCAGAACCAGCATAAGATGGCACAGGTTTGGCAAACGGCAAACAACCTCGTAACCCTGCAAAGGGGTTATCTTGCCGAAGAGTTGAGACTCATCAATCAAACACCGCGCTTTAAGAATGCAATTCGTATTTTGGATCTATAATTTGAGCTAAGATATGGGCTTTTAACCGGGAGTACTCTGAGCAGGTTCAGAGTGAATTGCTGCAGCTAGATGAAGCGACTCAGTTTTGACATGCCGTACTGCATTGACCACAGCGATTCGTTGATCAACTTCATACCATCTCATATCAGCTCAGTCGCACATTGTGCTACTGATGCCGGTCGAAAGATGATCGACCAGGGCAGATAGAAAACCTCACACGAAAATAATATTGGGCAAGACCGATTTGAGCTTATACACTTCTGAGGATATGACAAAACAGAATAACAAAGCAGCCCGGGTAGTGATCTACACTACGTTGAGGTGCCCCCATTGTCTCCACTTAAAGCGTTGGCTGAAACGAAACAACGTACCCTTTCTTGACTTCAACGTTGCCAAACCTGGCAAGATCCAGAAAAAGTTTTTTGAAATCGGTGGTAAAAGCGTACCGCTGATCCTGGTCGGCGATGAAAAATTTGAAGGATTCAATCCCAACCGACTGAAAAAGGCACTGGAACTCGAAGGCCTGATGTAGACCGCACCGCCAGGGAATCTCCTGGTTATGCTTGCGGCAAAAAATAAAGGGGCCGAATGGCCCCTTTATCGTGCACCGAATTAACGGCTAACCGATACGAAGATCAGTTGATTTTCGGATCGAGCTCACCACTTTCATAGCGTACCTGCATGTTCTCGAGAGAGATCGGAGAGATCTTCTCCGCCATCCCGGCAGAACCGAAGGCTTCATAACGATCCTTACAGATATCCGACATGGCCTTGGTGGCCTCTTTCAGGAATTTGCGTGGATCGAAGTTGGACTTGTTGTCATTCAGGTGCTTACGAATGGAGCCGGTAGAAGCCATACGCAGATCGGTATCGATGTTGACCTTACGCACACCATGCTTGATACCTTCAACGATCTCTTCAACAGGCACACCATAGGTCTCACCCATATCACCACCATACTCATTGATGATGGCCAGCCAGTCCTGTGGTACAGAAGAGGAGCCATGCATAACCAGATGAGTATCCGGAATACGTGCGTGGATCTCTTTGACCCGATCGATGGCCAGGATATCCCCTGTCGGCGGACGGGTGAACTTATAGGCACCGTGGGAAGTACCGATTGCGATTGCCAGGGCATCAACACCGGTCTTCTTGACGAAATCCGCCGCTTCATCCGGGTCGGTCAGCAGCTGGCTGTGGTCCAGGGTACCTTCAGCACCGATACCATCCTCTTCACCGGCCTGACCGGTTTCAAGGGAACCCAGACAACCCAGCTCACCCTCAACGGAAACACCACCGGCATGAGCAATCTCGACGACCTTGGCGGTGGTATCCACATTGTATTCGTAGCTGGAAGGGGTCTTACCGTCGGTCATCAAAGAGCCGTCCATCATCACCGATGAGAAGCCTGACTGAATCGAACGCAGGCAGACGGATGGTGAAGTACCGTGATCCTGATGCATACAAACCGGAATGTGAGGATACATCTCGGTTGCAGCAATGATCAGATGACGCAGAAAGGGTTCACCTGCGTATGACCGGGCACCTGCAGATCCTTGCAGAATGACCGGGCTGTTGACGGCATCCGCTGCCTGCATGATGGCATGCACCTGCTCCATGTTGTTAACATTGAACGCAGGCAGACCATAACCGTGCTCCGCGGCATGGTCGAGAAGTTGGCGCAGGGAAATCAGAGCCATGATAGCCTCCTTGGTTTGTGTTTATAGTCTCGTTACAACTTAATCACCACCCACTGGTGGTGACTTCAATCTTTATTTTTGTCGGCCAGCACATGCTCGCCGACGCGCATTACTTTCATGATGTTGGTTTGGCCTTCCACACCGGAGCGGTCGCCCTTGGTAATGATCACCAGATCATTCTCTCTGACCTCTCCACGGCGCAGCAACTCGTCGATGACCTCTTCATTGACCTGGGCAATGTCGGTGCTGGCCACATCGAAACTGACCGGATAGACACCGCGATAGAGTGTCACTTTTCGTCGTGTGCGTACATGCCGGGTCAACGCATAGATCGGAATGTCGGAACTGATCCTCGACATCCATTTCACCGTCGAGCCGGATTCGGTCAGTGCGGCAATCGCTTTCACCCCAAGGTGATTGGCGGTATACATGGTGGACATGGCGATGGCCTCATCCACCCGACCGAAGACGCTGTCGAGTCTGTGGCTGGAACGCCGCGCAAGCTGATGCTTTTCGGCTTCGGCGCAAACCCGATCCATCGCTTTGACAACCTTGTGCGGATATTTGCCTACTGAGGTTTCAGCCGAGAGCATCACCGCATCTGTGCCATCCATAACGGCATTCGCAACATCAAACACCTCAGCACGGGTAGGGATCGGATTCTCGATCATCGACTGCATCATCTGTGTCGCCGTGATCACCACCGAGTTCATCCCCCGGGCCTTTTTGATCATCTCTTTCTGCACAGCAGGAAGTTCCGCATCACCGATCTCAACGCCCAGGTCACCACGTGCCACCATGATGACATCGGAAGCCTGGATGATCTCTTCAATACAGTCCAACGCCTCTGCGCGCTCGACCTTGGCTACGATACCACCTTGGCCACCCGCTTCCTCCAGAAGGCGACGCGCCTCCTTGACGTCATCCGCATTACGCACGAAAGAGACGGCGAGATAGTCCACGTCGATCTCGGCCGCAAACAGTATATCGGCCCGATCCTTGTCTGTCAGTGCAGGCGCGGAAAGTCCACCGCCTTGCTTGTTGATCCCTTTATTGTTGGAGAGCTTGCCACCGACCACGACTTTGCAGTGAACCTCTTGCCCGGTAACCTCTGACACCCACAGTTCAACTGCCCCGTCATCGAGCAACAGGGTGTCGCCACGGGAGACATCACCAATCAGTTCCGGGTAGGTCAGGCCCACTCGTTCGTCATCACCCGCATCCAGTGGCAGTGCTGCATCGAGGATGAACAGGCCGTTCTCTTCCAGTTCGGTATAGCCGTTCTTGAACTTGCCGATGCGGATTTTCGGCCCCTGAAGATCCGCTAAAACACCGATTTGACGACCACAGGCACGGGCCCGGTTACGAATCCGTTCAGCACGTTCTCTTTGCGAGTCGTGAGCATCGTGTGAAAGGTTGAGGCGAACGATATCCACCCCAGCGTGTATAAGCTTGTCGAGAACCTTTGGGTCATCCGTTGCCGGTCCCAGGGTTGCTACAATTTTGGTTCTTCTTGGCATACCTATCCAATTACATGCTTGCTGCACGTTGTCTTGGGCCGGACCCCTGTCCGGCCGCTGGTCAGTCGACATCCTTATTACTTGGCTGCGCAAGCTTCCAGCATCGCCACCGCAGGCAGGGTCTTACCTTCCAGATACTCGAGGAAGGCGCCACCGGCAGTTGAGATGTAGGAGACTTTGTCATAGATGTCGTACTTCTGAATGGCCGCGATGGTGTCACCGCCGCCCGCCAGGGAGAAGCCATCTGAATTGGCGATCGCCATGGAGACGGTCTTGGTACCTTCTCCAAACTGATCGAACTCGAAAACACCTACCGGACCGTTCCAGACGATGGTTCCAGCCTGCTTGATGATCTCAGCCAGTTCATTGGCACTGTCGGGACCGATATCGAAAATCATCTCATCATCAGCAACTTCACCGGCAGGCTTGAGTATCGCAGGTTCCTCTTCGGCAAAGTTCTTGCCGACCACCACATCGCTGGCGATTGGAATATTCGCGCCACGTGCCTTCATCTTCTCGATCAGAGCCTGAGCGGTGGGAACCAGATCGTCTTCACACAGGGACTTACCCACATTGTGTCCGGTGGCCTTGAGGAAGGTGTTGGCAATACCGCCCCCAACAACCAGCTGATCGACCTTTTCCGACAGGGCTTCCAGAACCGTCAGCTTGGTTGATACTTTGGAACCACCGACAATTGCCACCATCGGGCGGGCCGGATTGGCCAGCGCCTTGGCCAGGTTGTCCAGCTCATCGGCGAGCAGCAGGCCGGCACAGGCAACCGGAGCAAACTTGCCGGCACCATGGGTAGAGGCCTGGGCACGATGGGCGGTACCGAAGGCGTCCATGACGTAGACATCACACAGGGCTGCATATTTCTGCGCCAGCTCTTCGTTGTCCTTCTTCTCGCCGGCATTGAAACGGACGTTCTCGAGCAGCACAACCTCACCTTCCGCCACATCAAAACCACCATCCAGATACTCTTTGATGAGACGGACGGTGCCACCCAGTTTGGCAGACATGTCATCGGCAATCGGCGCCATCGAATTCTCTTCCGAGTAGACACCCTCTTCCGGCCGGCCACGATGTGACATCACCATCACTTTCGCGCCGGCTTTGGCACAGTGCTCGATGGTTGGCATGGAAGCCGTGATACGCGCATCCGAAGTTACCTTACCGTCTTTAACAGGCACATTGAGATCAGCGCGGATCAATACGCGCTTGCCGGCAAGATCAAGATCGGTCAGCTTGATAAATGACATAACAGACTCCTGCTTCGATTGTAATTTTAAAATGTGAATTCTGAGTTATGGATTTTGTTGTTACAGATTACAAAGCTGCAAAAAAAATACATAACTCATGACTCACGCGATGGCATTACGGGGCAGAATATATCCTGCCCCGTAAAGATCAGCACTTACTTGGAGACGTGCTCAACCATGCGCAGCATGTTGCAGGTGTAGCCGTACTCGTTGTCGTACCAGGAGACAACTTTGACGAAAGTGTCGTCGAGTGCGATACCGGCGCCGGAATCGAAGATGGAAGGATTGGAGCAACCACGGAAATCGGTGGAAACCACTTTATCTTCGGTGTAAGCCAGCACACCGGCCAGATCGCCAGACTCGGAAGCCGCTTTCATGGCAGCACAGATGTCGTCGTAGCTGGCGCCGCTGTTCAGTTCGACAGTCAGGTCGACAACAGAGACATCAGAAGTCGGTACACGGAAGGCCATGCCGGTCAGTTTACCGTTCAGTTCAGGCAGTACCTTACCAACCGCTTTGGCAGCACCGGTAGAGGAAGGAATGATGTTTTCCAGGATACCGCGGCCACCGCGCCAGTCTTTCATGGAAGGACCGTCAACAGTCTTCTGAGTAGCGGTTGCAGCATGCACAGTAGACATCAGACCACGTTTGATGCCCCAGTTGTCATTCAGCACTTTGGCAACAGGCGCCAGACAGTTGGTGGTACAGGAGGCGGCGGAAACAATCGCCTGACCATTGTATTCGTTGTGGTTTACGCCATACACGAACATTGGAGTGGCATCCTTGGAAGGCGCACTCTGTACGACCTTCTTGGCGCCTGCATCGATGTGCTTCTGACAGGTCTCTTCGGTGAGGAAGAAACCGGTACACTCGATCACCAGATCAGCACCGATCGCATCCCATTTCAGGTCAGCTGGATCACGCTCAGCGGTGAGGCGGATCTTTTTGCCGTTTACAACCATGTCGCTGCCATCGACAGAAACATCACCATCGAAATTGCCATGAACTGAATCGTACTTCAGCATGTAAGCCAGATAATCAGGTTCCAGCAGGTCGTTGATGCCGACGACTTCAATACCAGGGAAGTCTTTTGCGATAGCACGGAATGCCATACGGCCGATGCGGCCAAAACCGTTGATACCTACTTTGATAGTCATAGCGATTCTCCGTTATAAATATATAGAATTGTCATTTATCACTCTTGGCAGGAGGCGCGTATCACGCGCCTCTCAACCATCATTAAGCGGTCACTTCGTTGATCGCAGCGAGAACATTCTCAGCTGTGAAACCGAACTCTTTGAACAGTTCGCCGGCAGGTGCCGACTCACCGAAGTGATTGATACCAATGACCTTGCCATTGATACCAACATACTTGTACCAGCCATCGGTCACAGCGGCTTCCACCGCCACACGAGCGGTTACCGCAGCAGGCAGAACAGACTCTTTATAGGCTGCATCCTGCTCATCGAAGGCTTTGGTGTTGGGCATTGAAACGACCCGAACCTGCTTGTCGGATTCGGCTGCCGCCTTGACCGCAAGATCGACCTCGGAACCGGTGGCGATGACGATGGCGTCCGGTGTACCGTCACAATCGGCAATTACATAGCCACCCTTGGCGATATCGGCGATCTGTGCATCGGTGCGATCCTGATGGGCCAGACCCTGACGGGAGAAGATCAGACAGCTAGGACCGTCGCTTTTCTCGACCGCCGCTTTCCAGGCCACTGCGGTTTCCACCGCATCACAAGGACGCCAGAGGTCCATGTTCGGCACCATACGCAGGGTTGGGATCTGTTCGACTGGCTGATGGGTAGGTCCATCCTCACCCAGACCGATGGAGTCGTGAGTATAGACAAAGATTGACTGGATCTTCATCAGTGCCGCCATACGCAGAGCGTTGCGGGCATACTCGGAGAACATCAGGAAGGTACCGCCGTAAGGGATGAAACCACCGTGCAGCGCGACACCGTTCATGATTGCCGACATACCGAACTCACGCACACCGTAAGAGAGGTAGTTACCATCCGCATTGCCGTCGGTGATCGACTTGGAGCCGGACCAGGCAGTCAGATTGGAAGGTGTCAGGTCAGCAGAACCACCGAGGAATTCCGGCAGCAGAGGACCATAGCCATTGAGGGCATTCTGTGACGCTTTACGCGTCGCCGGGGATTCCGCCTTCTCATTCACCTCAGCGATGAACTTGGCAGCCTCGGCTTCCCAGTTGTCCGGCAGATCACCGCTCATACGACGGTTGAACTCAGCGGCCAGCTCCGGAAACGCAGACTGATAGGCGGCAAACTTGTCGTTCCAGCTGGACTCGGCTTCAGCACCGGAGGCCTTTGCGCTCCAGCCTGCATAGATCTCTTCAGGAATCACGAAGGCATCGTGTTCCCAGCCCAGCTTCTCGCGGGTGGCGACAATCTCATCCGCACCCAATGGGGCGCCGTGACAGTCGTGGCTGCCGGCCAGGTTGGGTGAACCAAAACCGATGGTGGTCTTGCAGCAGATCAGGCTTGGCTTGTCACCGTCAGCCTTGGCTGCTTCGATCGCCTGGTTGATGGCATCCGCATCATGGCCATCCACATCACGGATCACCTGCCAGCCGTAAGATTCGAAACGGGCCGGGGTATCGTCGGTGAACCAGCCTTCGGTCTCGCCGTCGATACTGATTCCGTTGTCGTCCCAGAAGGCGACCAGTTTGCCCAGGCCGAGGGTACCGGCCAGTGAGCAGGCTTCGTGGGAGATACCTTCCATCATACAACCGTCGCCCAGGAAGACGTAGGTGTAGTGGTCGACGATCTCATGTCCAGGCTTGTTGAACTGTGCCGCCAGGGTCTTCTCGGCCAGAGCCATACCAACGCCGTTGGTGATGCCCTGTCCCAGCGGACCGGTTGTGGTCTCGACGCCAGGCGCATAGCCATACTCCGGGTGACCGGGAGTTTTCGAGTGCAACTGACGGAAATTCTTAAGATCATCGATGCTCAGCTCGTAACCTGTAAGGTGAAGCAGCGAATAGATCAGCATCGAACCATGGCCGTTTGACAGAATGAAACGGTCGCGATCAGCCCAATCCGGATTGGCCGGATTGTGGTTCAGGTGGCTGTTCCACAGTACTTCGGCAATATCTGCCATACCCATGGGCGCACCTGGATGACCTGAATTGGCTTGTTGCACAGCATCCATACTCAGGGCACGAATGGCGTTGGCGAGTTCTCTGCGTGAGGACATTGACCCCTCCTGATTAATTAATGATTTGTTAATCTGTTTCTAAGTCCTTAACGACTTAACTAGGCGGAAATCCGCTAAATTCTTTGTTTATCGACCCTTGCGTACCTGGTTATGCCGTCCCCTTTTCGCATACGGCAATGGTTAACCCGCTCGGGCAAAGGTCCGCTATTCTGACCCAAGCAGCAAGCACAGAGCAAAGCAGCGTGCTTTAATGGCCGATAAGCTGGCTTGATGGAATGGGCTACAGCTTTAATTTTTAAGTAAATTCATGAAGTTGGCTCTTCACGCCACTTAATGGAACAGCCCATACTGGGGATCTGGTCCTGAGGTCCTCGAGCCGTCTCGGCAACCTGCTTCATTGCTTCAAAGAGGTCACGACGCACATTTGGGTCTGCCGCTTCCTTCTTACTTTCATCCAGTCTGCCCCGATATTGCAGTTTCAGATCGGCGTTGTAGCCAAAGAAATCGGGGGTGCATACCGCACCATAGGACTTGGCGACCTGCTGAGTTTCGTCAATCAGGTAGGGAAAGGGAAAACCCAACCGCTCCGAGACCAGCCGCATGTTCTCGAATGAGTCTTCCGCATAATCGGTGGGATCGTTCGACATAATTGCCACAGAATTCACACCCAGCGCTGCCAACTCCTTGGTATCTCTGATAATTCTGTCGATCACCGCCTTCACATAGGGGCAGTGGTTACAGATAAACATCACCAGCAGTCCATTCTCTCCGGCGCATTGTTGCAGGGACCAGGTCTTGCCATCAACTCCAGGGAGCTGGAAATCCGGGGCCTCTGCATCAAAGTCACAAATCGGTGTCTGTAGGGATACCATTATAATTTCGCTCAATACATTGAATTGAATCGGGGTGGGGCATTATGCAAAAAGCGAGCTGGTGTGTAAAATCCCGTTTCGCTGAGCGTTGGCCGTCGCCCTATAGATGTATCATCAAGTCGGTGGTACCTATGACATACAAATAATCAGGAATACCATGAGTAAAGAGTTTATTTTCACCTCGGAATCTGTCTCTGAAGGACATCCGGACAAGGTTGCGGATCAGATATCGGACGCCATGCTGGATGCGATCCTGGCCCAGGATCCCAATCCGGACCGAGCTCGTGTGGCCTGTGAAACACTGATCAAGACCGGAGCGGTAATCGTTGCCGGAGAGATCAGCACCGAGGCGTGGATCGACCTGGACGACCTGGTCAGAGAGGTGGTTTGCGATATCGGCTACACCAGTTCCGATGTGGGTTTTGACGGCTCGACCTGTGCCGTGATGTCACTCATCGGCAAACAGTCGGCCAACATAGCCCAGGGTGTCGACCGGGCTGCCCCGGAAGAACAGGGTGCCGGAGACCAGGGCATGATGTTCGGTTATGCGACCAATGAGACCGACGTCTTGATGCCTGCCCCCATCACCTATGCCCAGCGACTGGTGAAACGGCAATCGGAGATCCGTAAGTCGGGTATCCTGCCCTGGTTGCGCCCGGACGCCAAAAGCCAGGTGACCCTGCAGTATGAAGATGGCAAAGTCTGTGGTATCGGTGCGGTGGTGCTCTCCACCCAGCACGATCCGGATATCGACTACAAGCAGCTGCAGGAAGCGGTGATGGAGAACATCATCCAGCCGGTGCTGCCCAAGGAGTGGCTCGACAGATGCCCGCAGGAGAAGATCCACATCAATCCCACCGGCAGCTTTGTGATCGGTGGACCGGTGGGTGACTGTGGTCTCACCGGACGTAAGATTATCGTCGACACCTATGGTGGCGCAGCCAGACACGGGGGTGGCGCCTTCTCCGGTAAGGATCCTTCGAAAGTCGACCGCTCTGCCGCCTATGCGGGCCGCTATGTGGCCAAGAACATTGTCGCCGCCGGACTCGCCGAGCGCTGTGAAATCCAGATCTCCTACGCGATCGGTGTGGCAGAGCCCACCTCGATCATGGTCGAGACCTTTGGCACCGGTAAGATCGCGGATGAGGCGATCTCCGCCCTGGTGCGTCAGCACTTCGACCTCAGACCCTACGGCATTCTGAAAATGCTCGATCTGTTGAACAGCGACAAGATCAAATACCGTAAAACCGCCGCCTATGGCCACTTTGGCCGTGAGGATGAAGGCTTTACCTGGGAGAATACCGATAAGGCAGAGGCTCTGCGGGCGGACGCAAAACTTTAGAACGGAGAGTAGATTCGAACCTGAACCCAGTTGTTCAGGTTTATGACCCGGCGGCTGATTGTGAACGATTTGGTCGCCGGGTTGACAAAAGCTTCTATGCCGAGGAGCGCTGCAACGGAATCGATTCCGCCAGGCTCGGCAGGGAAGTTGAAACAACAGACAAACCGCGCTCACTCACGATATTCAGGAGATGACTACCATGAGTGAGTTTACCGATTATAAAGTAGCGGATATTTCACTGGCCGATTTCGGCCGCCGGGAGATCGCCATTGCCGAGACCGAGATGCCCGGCCTGATGGCGATCCGCGAAAAGTATGCCGCCGAACAGCCCCTCAAAGGCGCACGCATCACCGGCTCCCTGCACATGACCATCCAGACTGCGGTGCTGATCGAAACCCTGGTGGCGCTGGGTGCCCAGGTGCGTTGGTGTTCCTGCAACATCTTCTCCACCCAGGACCATGCGGCAGCGGCCATCGCGGCCCAGGGCATTCCGGTCTATGCCTGGAAAGGCGAATCCCTCGAAGAGTACTGGTGGTGTACCGAACAGGTACTCAACTGGCCTGAAGGAGAATCGCCGAACATGATCCTCGATGATGGTGGCGACGCCACCCTGCTGGTGCACAAAGGGGTCGAGTTCGCCGACGCGGGTGCGGTACCCGAACCCAAGGCGGACGATGCAGAAGAGTGGCAGGTCATCCTCGGTGTGCTCAAACGCAGCCTGGAGGAGGATCCCAAGCGCTACCACCGGATGGCGGAATCGATCAAAGGGGTTACCGAAGAGACCACCACCGGTGTGCATCGCCTCTACCAGATGATGGAACAGGGCACCCTGCTGTTTCCCGCCATGAACGTCAACGATTCGGTGACCAAGTCCAAATTCGACAACCTCTACGGCTGCCGTGAGTCCCTGGTGGACGGCATCAAGCGGGCAACCGACGTGATGATTGCCGGCAAGATCGCTCTGGTGGCGGGTTATGGGGATGTAGGCAAGGGGTGTGCCCAGTCCCTGCGTGGCCTGGGGGCAACAGTCTGGGTCACCGAGATCGACCCGATATGCGCCCTGCAGGCGGCGATGGAGGGCTACCGGGTGACCACCATGGAAGAGGCCGCGCCCCAGGCGGATATCTTCGTCACCACCACCGGTAACTTCAATATCATCACCCATGACCACATGGCTGCCATGAAGGACCAGTCGATCGTCTGTAATATCGGCCACTTCGACAATGAGATCGATATTGCCGGTATCCGTGACTACCAGTGGGAGGAGATCAAACCTCAGGTACATCACGTCATCTTTCCCGATGGCAAGCGCATCATCCTGCTGGCGGAAGGGCGACTGGTCAACCTGGGCTGCGCCACCGGACACCCCAGCTTCGTGATGTCCAACTCGTTCTCCAACCAGGTGCTGGCACAGATCGAATTCTTCACCCGCTCAGGCGAGTATGAGAACAAGGTCTATGTGTTGCCCAAGAAGCTCGATGAAGAGGTTGCCCGGCTCCATCTCACCAAGATCGGCGCCAAACTGACGACCCTCTCCCAGGCTCAGGCTGACTATATCGGCGTGCCCGTAGAAGGCCCCTATAAGCCGGACCACTATCGCTATTAAGCAGTATGGTCTGCCAAACAACTGAGATTGACCGGTAGAGAGGAGCAATCCTCTCGGCCTGTGCAATGCTCATGCGTATAACCTTTATACGGTAATTGCTTGTCATGAACGATCAAACAAAACAACAGATTTTCAGCTTCGAACTCTTTCCGCCGAAGACAGAGAAGGGCATGGAGAACCTGAAAGCCAATGTACAGCAGCTGCAAAGCCTGAATCCCGCTTTCTTTTCGGTTACCTACGGTGCAGGTGGCTCAACCCAGCAGCGTACCTTCGACACGGTCGACTGGCTGGTTGAACAGCAGATCGATGCCGCCCCTCACCTCTCCTGCATTGGTGCGGATCAGGAAGAGATTCTGGAGATACTGGAGCGTTACAAAACCCAGGGCATCAAGCGGCTGGTGGCGCTGCGTGGCGACCTGCCATCCGGCACCGGTCTCGGGGGCCTGGGTGAGCTGAATCACGCCAACCAACTGGTTGAACTGATTCGCCAGCATTTTGCTGACCATTTCCATATTGAAGTGGCTGCCTATCCGGAGTTCCATCCCCAGTCGGCCACGCCGCAACAGGATCTGGAAAATTTCAAACGCAAGGTGGAGGCCGGCGCCGACAGCGCCATCACCCAGTATTTCTACAATGCGGATGCCTATTTCAGGTTTCTCGATGAGTGCCAGCGCCTGGCGATTGAGATTCCCATCGTCCCCGGCATCATGCCGATCACCAATTTCACTCAGCTGGCAAGATTCTCGGATAGTTGCGGGAGCGAAATCCCCCGCTGGCTGAGAAAACGTCTGGAGAGTTACGGTGAAGATCTGGACTCGATCCGGGATTACGGCATGGAGGTTGTCAGCGACCTGTGTGAACGTCTGCTGGCTGGTGGGGCGCCAGGACTCCATTTCTACACCATGAACCGCTCCGCCCAATGTCAGCAGATCTGGCAGACGCTGGGACTATAGATTGCCACCACTGCGATCTGGCTGGTTCCACCAGCCGATGACTCCGCTACCCGGTTGAGCCTGAGTCCAGACGCTCAGCCGGCTCGCACTGGAACTCGTTGCATCGAGTTTTATCGAAGGCTTTTGGTGGGGCATGGCCCCACCAAATAGCACTTGATCAAGCACCATTCACCACCAGGGCCTATTGATAGCTCGCGCCTCGATTGGTAAATGGCTTCAGTAAGGAGGCCCAGAGTATCTCAGCGCCCTTGTCATTGAGGTGGTTGTCATCGCTGTAGATCAGTGTGCCATCGATCCGGGTTGCACAGATCGCATCGGTACAAAACAGGGATTTTCCATCCAGAAGCGTGTATTCATTTCCCTTCAACAGGTCCATCAATACCTCCTCCTCGATATGCCAGGCATTGATCTTCGACTTCGATACCTGATCGCTTTTGAACAGGTTTCTGTAACTGAACCAGCCATAATCCGGTATCTGCGAAACAACCACGACCTCACTGTTGCTGGAAATTCCATCAATCGTTCTTACGAAGGCCTCTTCCAGAATACGCATACGAGTCTTCACTGAACTCAACACCTCTTCCTCACCAGTATGATCATCAACGATCAAGTGATGGGCAGGCTGGTTTTCACCATCCCTGATCCAGCCTTTGAGATAGAGTGTCCAGCGGCCGACCAGCACCACCAGATCAGGCTCAATGCCATTGATGTAGTCGAGATACGACGACATGATCTCTGTGTTGTTACAGTTCACCGAGTTGGTCAAATCATCGAAGCGTTTTACCCCGAGCAATGGCGGACAACCACCATGGGTAATGTTGAAGATGGTCGCACCTTCCATGTCCGGCGTGGTGGTGCGCAACATATGCGAGTGTGAGTCTCCCCAGATCACGATCTTATAGCCACCGTCACCGATCTGTTTGCAGCTGGTGTCGCCCTGTACAACCTCGAAGCCTTCGCAATCCACCAACGCGGGGGCAGGCTCCTTGATATACTCATTGCTCCATTCCGGATGGGCGATCTGCAGGTAACTGGGATACAACTCCAAACGCCCAGACAAGCCGACGACGAAGAGCACCGATAAGGCCATCGCGCTGACACCCAGCACCCTTTCCGCTTTTATATTTGACGTCCTGAATGGCCTTTCAACGTACTTCCAGGAGAGGTATGAGAGAGGAAAAACCAGCATTACCGTCAGCAGCCGGAACGGCTCAGCCTCAAACAGATAGCTATATTTCAAAAAAGCGATGATCGGCTGATGCCATAAATAGGCGCTGTATGAGATCAGCCCGATCCCGACTATCGGGCCTAAACCAAGCATCCGGTTTGCCAGTGTGCCGCTGTTTGCGAAGAGAATCAGCAGAACCGTACCGATCACCGGGATCATGGTATAAAAACTGGGAGTCGGTGTGGTCGCATCGAAACTGAAAACCGCGTAACCGATCAGCAACAGACCCAGCAGACTCATACTCTGTTCGATGTGCGGCGAGGATGGCTCTGTTTTCTGATTCAAGTAGAAGGCACAGAAGACGCCGAACAGCAGCTCCCAACCTCGTGCGGGCAACAGAAAGAAAGCAGCCCCAGGCGCGTTATAGGCACCCCATTGAGCGATTGCCAGGCTGATCACACACATTACCGCCAGACTGATCAGAATCGGCTTTCTGCCATAGGGCCAGATGGCCATCAAGAACAGCGGGAAAAGTATGTAGTACTGCTCCTCAACCGCCAGACTCCAGGTATGCAACAGGGGTTTAAGCTCGGATGCGGTATCGAAATAGCCGCTTTCAAGCCAAAACAGGATATTCGATGAGAAGGTTGCAACACCCAACAGGCTGTTGGCATACGAGTCGAAATGGCTGGGGGTCAGCAACACCCAGGCGAAAGGCATGCTGCAGAGGGTTACCAGAACCAACGCAGGCAGAATACGCTTGGAGCGTCGCACATAGAAAGTCTTGATACTGAACCGGCCGGCCTGCAGATCATTGAGAATGATCGATGTAATCAGATAACCGCTGATCACAAAGAATACATCAACGCCGACATATCCCCCGCTGAACAGCTCATACCCTGCATGAAAGAAAAGCACAGGGATTACGGCAACGGCTCTTAAGCCATCGATTTCTTTACGGTATTGCAAAATCGATCCCTGATCTTTCAGAAGCCATGGCTTCTGCTACCTCTAAAAAAAATGAATTTCGATCGTTCATTGGGCTACAGCGGGAAATCTACTTATCTGAGTCTACCGTACATCGATTTCTACAAAGCGCCAGGTACTATTTCACTGTCACGATGTATCGCCCGGTATTATCTACCAGACAGAGACACGTGAACAATGCTTAGACTGAGTCTGGGGAAATAACCGCCTCAGCTCGGCACAGGCAGCCAGTGCTTGGAGTTGAGTCGTCCGCTGAGATGCCGCTCGATGATACCGTCAAGCTCTTCAGGCTCTACAGGTTTGGTCAGAAAGCCATCCATACCGACCCGGATGCAGTGCTCCATCATATCTTCCACACTGTTTGCCGTCAGTGCATAGATCGGCATATAGCGACTCTGAGACTCTCTCTCCCGATAGAGGCGGGTGAATTCGATACCGTCCACATCGGGCATGCAGAGATCGACAAAGGCCAACTCATACTCTTTCTCATTTAACGCCTGTAGCGCCTCTTTGCCGCTTTTGGTCACTTTGACACGGTGTCCCCGCTGCTTCAGCAGCGTGGCCATAACCTTCGAAGCGATCGCGTTGTCATCCGCAAGCAGTACATTGATGGAGCGGTTGTTGGCCTTTTCCAGTAACGCTTCCTGCTCCTGACTCTGTTCCTGATGTGGCACCAGGATATCCATCACCACCTTGGCAAAATCAGTGCAGAGAAACGGCTTGATCAACAGCGGTGTATTGATCGAGGTGTAACTCAGATTCCGGGTACGATAGACAGCCAACACCATGGGAATCGAAGGCTCTATGGTGTTGACGCAACGAATCACCTGCTTGATCGAACTGTCACAGAAGGAGTCACACACCAGAACCAGATTGACATCACTGCTCAATTTCCGACAGAAAGCGTTCAATTCCGTTGCCGCCAGTGCCTCCATTTCAAGCTCATCGGCAAACTGCAGATGCAACTGCAGCGCATTTGGGTCCTGATCGTAAATCAGCACCTTCTTACCCTTAAGCAACGGGTATCTCTGGGTCATCGGTATAATCTGTTGTTGTGAGCCGTCGATCCCCTCACCAAGCAGGGGTAGCTGGACACTGAATTTTGTTCCCTCCCCCAGCCTGCTGACCACATTCACCCGCCCTTTCATCAATCCGGTCAGATCACGGATCACCGAGGTGCCGAGCCCCGATCCCTCATAGCGCCGCTGCTGGCTGGCGTTCTCTGACTGCCAGTAGGCATTGAAAATCTCTGCGAGTTTCTCCTCCGGTATACCGATGCCACTGTCCTCGACCTCAAACAGAATGTGCCTGGTCGGTACGTTGGCATCCGCCTCTGCCAGGGTTACCCGCAAACAGACATACCCATGGTCGGTGAACTTGATCGCATTACCCACCATGTTGAACAGGATCTGGGTCACTCTGAGGCGATCACCATAGAGCTTCTGCGGTATACCCGGATCGACCCAGCAGTACATCTCCAGCTTCTTACCCTGAGCCTCTGAGGCCAGGCTTGAGGAGATGTTTTTCACCAGCTCATGCAGATCGAACCAGTCGCTGTTCAACTCCAGTTTGTTGGCGTCTATCTTGGAAAGATCCAGCACATCGCTGATCATCGATCTGAGCAGGCGGACAGAATCGTTGATCGATTGCACATACTCCTTCTGCTCTGCATCCAATGGGGTGTTCTGCAACAATCTGGCCATGCCCATCACGCCAACCAGTGGGGTACGCAGTTCGTGGGTCATGGTGGCGAGAAAGTTGCCTCTGGCCTGTTTCGCCAGCATCGCCTCCTGCCGGGCCTGGTGCAGCTGCCTGAGCAGGATGTACTGATAGGCGGGAATCACCAATAGCAGCAGGACGAAGACGAAGGCTTCGAAGATATGCACCTGCCACTGCTGCAGATAGGTCAAAACCGCCGCGTAGGAGAAGAAACTCAATATCGAGGCGATCATCAACGGCCTGGCGCCATATCTGATGCCATAGGAGATATAGATCCAGTGATAGATCAGATAGAAGGGGCTGAATGCATCCGAGGTCAAGTAGATCGCCAGGCTGGTGGCGCTGATATCGACGATCAGATCGATCTCAACCCGGTAGGGCATCTTCGGCCAGATGACGATACTGACGAGAAGCAGAACGAAATAGGTGAAGTAGGATGTGTAGAGGGCAACGAACAGGGGCAGGTCGACTGAGTAGTAGTTGGTTCGGATGGCGAACCACATCGAAACAAAACAGAAAAGCCATATGCCAAGTCGAACGAGCGCTTGCTGGTACTCCGAATTGGCTAGCAGCCTCGACTCGAAGAATCTCTTAAGCATATCGTTTGCCTGGATAGACTCGAAGGCAGCACGCTCTGCAGCGCCAATCCAGCTTCAGAAACTCCGGATCCACTTTGGAGACCTCACCCATCCCTTAATAACTCCCTTCTACATATGTCGCACATTTTTTAATCCGGACAAGAATTAAATGCACTTTATTTATCCACTTTGTGGATAAATACACACAAATCCATCAATCTATTCCCTGTTTATAGGATATTCCGGTTTTTTGCAGAAGATCAATTTTTATGTGTTTTCAGATCCCGATGCGAAATATCAGCGAGTTACCGGCCCCATGCCCGGCAGACCCATAACAGCGGGAATTGCGCATTTACACTCAGCAACTATGATCTTACTGGGAGTTATCCAGCAAACCTGCCCTGAGAAAAGTAGGGACTTTGTCCTCATGCAGCTTGCAGTCAACATTAACCCTTTAACAGGCATAATAAGTTAGGTTTCAAAGATGTACATCAAAAGCCCCGCACAACACATCCACGAGAACAGTCTCAAACCTGAAGACAGGCGATCCGTCAAGCGCCGCCATCTGATCTACTACCTCAGAGTCTGGCGCACCAAAGATAACACGCCGCTGGGACAGGTGGTCGACATCAATTCACAGGGGCTGATGCTGATTGGAGAAAAACCCATTCCGACCGGTGAGGAACTGGACTTGAAGATTCATCTTCCTGACGAGGGGGAGGAAATCAAGTTCCTGAATTTCAAGGCAATTTGCAGATGGAGCTCGAAAGATATCAATACCGCATTCTACGACTCCGGCTGCGAATTCGTGGACCAGTCCGATGACAAAATCGAACAGCTGCAGAAGCTGATCGAGGAGTATGGATTCAGCGACTGATCACTCGGGCCAGAATGCGGAGATTGCTGCGATCCCCTGCGCACCCCTTGAAACCGCCTTTGGCAGATCTTCTGCGCAGAGACCGCCGAGGGCATAGACCGGCAGATTGACCTGGTCGACCAACTCGGTAAAACGGGGCCAACCCAGAGTGTCTGCCTGTGGGTGTGTGGTGGTCTTCTGAACGGGAGAAAGCAGTACATAATCGAGGCCGGCCCGCTCGGCCATTTTCACCTCTTCAAGCCGATGACAGGAGGCGCCGATCAGCTCGGCCGCGGCAGGCCGCCGGGAGAGCGATTGCAGCTGATGAGCAGTGAGATGCAGACCATCTGCCTCTGAGTGCCACTCCAGCACCCCCTGAGGTCGATTGACAAGCAGTTTTACCCCCCTGGCGCGACACAGGGGAAGCACTTCAGCCAGCAGTTGCCGATAGGCGCTGTCCGACAATTCATGGGCCCTGAGTTGAACCAGTTGAATGCCCCGCTCGATCGCCATTGAAAGACGACTTAGAAACTCCCCGGATTGCTCCGCATCGCGGCCGGTAATCAGGTAGTGTTGGGGCAGTTGCAGGGCGGTGATCACCGGCCGGTCCGCTGCGGGAAACGCTTCAGGCTCCATTTCAGCGGGCGAAAGCCATTGCAGAGGCTGTCCTTCAAGCCCCCTGGCCTCACCCAGATAAGCGGTAACCCGATAGAAATCGAGCAGCACATGACGATCCCCGTAGTCGTGTCGGATTCGGATGAGCGGCTGAGTCGCCAGCGGCACAATCCCCAGCTCCTCTTCAAGCTCCCGGGAGAGCGCCGCATCAGCCGTCTCTCCTGCCTCAAGCTTACCGCCGGGAAACTCCCACAAACCCCCTTGGTGAGTATTTTCGGCCCGCTGAGTGATCAATACCCGGCCTGACTCATCGAGGATTGCAGCGGCTGCGACGTGGATCTTCATGAGAAATAACCCGTGTAAGGTTAACTGGAAAACAGAGACTGTTCGCACTAAGTGCGGTATTCGGCGTTGATCTTCACGTAGTCATAGGAGAAATCGCAGGTCACCACCTTGGTTGAGGCAGCACCCCGACCCAACTCTACCCGAATGGTCAGTTCACTTTGCTGCATCACCGCCTGACCAGCCGCTTCCGTGTAGTCGGCAGCCCGACCACCCTGACGCACGATGCAGACATCATCAAGCCAGATCGCCACCTGATCGATCACCAGATCCTTGATGCCGGCACGACCGACAGCGGCGAGAATTCGACCCCAGTTGGGATCCGAAGCGAACAGCGCGGTCTTCACCAGTGGCGAATGCGCGATGGTGTAGGCCACTTGCCGGGCCTCCGATTCACTTGCGGCGCCGTTGACCTCCACATCCACCAGTTTGGTCGCCCCCTCTCCATCGGCGACAATCGCCCTGGAAAGCTCCATACAGAGATCGAGCACCGCATCCGCCAGCTGCCGATAGACCGGCGACTCGGCGTCGCTCAGTGGCGGCAGGGGTGAAGCACCGCTGGCAATCAAGACACAGGCATCGTTGGTGGAGGTGTCTCCATCCACCGTAATGCTGTTGAAGGAGGGCTCGACGGCTCGATCGAGGCAGCGCTGCAGCAACTCCGGGGATACCGTCAGGTCGGTTGCCAGATAGGCCAGCATGGTAGCCATATCGGGACGGATCATACCCGAGCCCTTGGCCATACCGGTCACCTGAACGGTCACTCCATCCACCTGAAACTGGCGGGAGGCCAGCTTCGGACGGGTGTCGGTGGTCATGATCGCCCGCGAGGCGGACTCCCAACCATCCTCTGTCAAAGCTTCAAGAGCCTTGGGAAAAGCCTGTTTCATCCGCTCAACCGGCAGTGTCTCACCGATCACTCCGGTGGAGAAAGGCAGCACCTGGTGGGGCTCACAGGCGGCCAGATCGGCCAACCCACGGCAACAGTCGATCGCATCATCCATTCCCTGCTGTCCAGTACCGGCGTTGGCATTGCCTGAATTGATCAGCAGCAGTCGCGGGCTCCCCTGGCGAAGATGCTGCCTGGCCAGGTGCACTGGTGCGGCACAAAAGGCATTGCGGGTGAACACCGCAGCACATTGCGCCCCTTGCGACAGCTCCATCACCAGCAGGTCATCCCGGTCGGCATAGGAGATCCCTGCCGCCGCGACACCCAGCCTTACGCCGGCAACCCTGTGTGCGGAATCACTCATCTCAATTCAAGCGGCCGTGACACTGCTTATATTTCTTACCGGAGCCGCAGGGGCAGGGTTCGTTACGCCCGATCTTGCGTCCATCCCGGACAAACGGCTGATGCGCCTCCTCCTGGGCAGGCGCCGGTTGCTCAGCTTCCGCTTCACCGGCCAGCCCTTCGAAGGTCTCATGCTTGAACTCGAACTCATTGACCTGGGACTGCTGCTCCTGCAGCGCCAGCTCTTCCGGCATCTGCACCTGAACTTTCGATAGCAGCCCGACCACCTCCTGCTTGATGCTCTCAAGCATGCCGGAGAACATGGAGAAGGCCTCCCGTTTATACTCCTGCTTGGGGTTTTTCTGGGCATAACCGCGCAGGTGGATACCCTGTCGCAGATAGTCCATCGCGGCCAGATGCTCCTTCCAGTGACTGTCCAGCGTCTGCAGCATCATCGCCTTTTCAAACTGACGCATGTTCTCGTCGCCCACCAGGGTCTGCTTCTCCTGATAACCGGAGGTGAGCATGTCGAGGATCTTCGCCTTCAGGGTCTCTTCATGCAGATCGCTGTCATCGTCAAGCCACTGCTGTATCGGCCATTCACCACTGAATGTTTCCGCCAGGGCTTCACTCAATCCCGGCACATCCCACTGCTCTTCAATGGATTCACGGGGAATGTGGGCATGAAAGATCTCATCCAGCACATCTTCACGCAGCGCGGAGATGGAGCTGGAGACATCCGAGGTATCCATCAGATCGTTACGCTGCTCGTAGACCACCTTACGCTGATCGTTGGCCACGTCATCGTATTCAAGCAACTGCTTACGGATATCGAAGTTACGCCCCTCGACCTTGCGCTGGGCATTCTCGATCGCACGGGAGACCCAGGGGTGCTCGATCGCCTCGCCTTTCTCCATACCCATCTTCTGCATCAGTCCGCCAACCTTGTCGGAGGCGAAGATACGCATCAGGTTGTCCTGCAGAGAGAGGTAGAAACGGCTCGAACCCGGATCGCCCTGACGGCCGGAACGTCCACGCAGCTGGTTGTCGATACGTCGCGACTCGTGACGCTCGGTACCGATCACATGCAGACCACCCGCTTCCAGTACCTGCTTGTGAACCTTTTTCCACTGCTCCGTATGCTCTTCCACACTGGCAGGATCTGGATTCTCACCAAGGGTTTCCAGCTCGGTTTCCAGATTACCGCCGAGTACGATATCGGTACCACGGCCCGCCATGTTGGTGGCGATGGTAACCGCCCCTGGGCGTCCCGCCTGGGCGACGATCGCCGCCTCCTGTTCATGGTGTTTGGCGTTGAGTACCTTGTGTGGCACCTTGGCCTTATCCAGCAACCCGGAGACCAGTTCGGAGGTCTCGATGGACGCGGTACCGACCAGTACCGGCTGGCCCCGTTTCACACAATCCTGGACATCTTCCAGGATGGCATCGTACTTCTCTTCCGGAGTGAGGTAGACAAGATCGCCCATGTCATCCCGCACCATCGGCTGATTGGTTGGAATCACCACCACTTCGAGACCGTAGATCTGTTGAAATTCGAATGCCTCGGTATCCGCTGTACCGGTCATGCCGGAGAGTTTGTCGTACAACCGAAAGTAGTTCTGAAAGGTGATCGAAGCCAGGGTCTGATTCTCTTTCTGAATCTCCACCCCCTCTTTTGCTTCAACCGCCTGATGCTGTCCATCGGACCAGCGCCGCCCCGGCATGGTACGACCGGTAAACTCGTCAACGATGACGATCTGGCCATCCTTGACGATGTAGTCCACATTGCGCTGAAACAGGGCATGGGCGCGCAGCGCCGCGTTGGCATGATGCATCAGGATGATATTGGCGCTGTCGTAGAGACTCGCGCCCTCCTCCAACAGCCCCGCCTCGGTCAGCATCTCCTCCACATGCTGGTGGCCCTCTTCACTGAAGTAGACCTGCTTTGCCTTCTCATCCACCGAGTAGTCGCCCGGCCCGAAATCGGGCTTACCCTCTTCATTGGTGATCGGATCCTGGCGGGTCAGGCGCGGGATGATCTTATTCACTGCCAGGTAGAGTTCAGAGGAGTCGTCGGTCGGTCCGGAGATGATCAGCGGTGTACGGGCCTCATCGATCAGAATTGAATCGACCTCATCGACGATGGCGAAAAATGGTGGCCGCTGCACCCGCTGGTCGCTGCTGAAGGCCATGTTATCGCGCAGATAGTCGAAGCCATATTCATTGTTGGTGCCATAGGTGATATCGGCGGCGTAGGCCTCCTTACGGGAGACCGGACGCAGGTGCAGATAGCCACCATTGGCGCCGTCATATTCAGGATCGTAAAGATAGGATGTGCTATCGGGTCCGGCACCACCGGACGAGTTGATCACCCCGGTGCTGAGACCAAGAAAGTGGTAGATACGCCCCATCCAGGCCGCATCACGACGGGCCAGATAGTCATTCACCGTGACCACATGGACACCTTTCGCCGGCAGGGCGTTGAGATAGGCGGCCAGGGTAGCCACCAGGGTCTTACCCTCACCCGTGCGCATCTCGGCGATCTTGCCTTGATGGAGCACCATGCCACCAATCATCTGCACATCGAAGTGGCGCATCTGCATGGTCCGTCGTCCGGCTTCGCGAACCACGGCGAAGGCTTCCTGCATCAGACCGTCAAGAGTCTCACCCGCTTCCAACCGTGCACGGAAATCCACCGTCTTCTGCTTCAAGGCTTCGTCTGAGAGCTGTTCGGTTTCGGACTCCAGATTGGTGATCTGGGCGACCGTTTTTGTCATTCGTTTTACCAGCCGGTCGTTACGGCTGCCAAAGATCTTTGTAAAGATTTTACTAACCATGAATCCTGGTTTCCGTGAGAATGCGAAATGTTTGCGATCATACAGCATGCCGCAGCGATGCAGAAGGATAAGCTGATCATCTCAGGCTGGATCGCGTTCAGCCTGCGCCCCCTATGTGGGGATTGCCACTGACAAATTCAACCACCGACGACAAACAATCCAGCCACCGGGAGAATTGCAGCCGGATAAGGTCTTAAGCAGGAGCGGAAACTGACATCAATGGATGTCGACAGCGGAAATCAAACAACCGGATCTTCAGCCCTTATTCCGTTTCGACAGGATATATTTCGTGGGGTCGACAATCTTGCCGTTGCGAACCACCTCGAAGTGGACATGGGGTCCTGTGGAGCGGCCGGTAGAACCCATTTTGGCAACCACCTCTCCCTGTTTCACCCGATCACCGATCTCAACCAGGATCTCGGCATTGTGCCCATAGCGGGTGATATAGCCTTTGCCGTGGTTGATCTCGACCAGTTTACCGTAGCCGTAACGATCATCGGCCCAGGTCACGACACCGGCAGCCACCGCAACCACTTCGGATCCCGCCTTTCCGGCGAAGTCCATGCCTTTGTGCATCGCCCGTTTACCGGTGAACGGATCATTGCGCATGCCGAAGTAGGAGGAGATCCAGCCTTTTTTCACCGGACGACCCGCCGGATGAACGGAATTTTCCAGATTCGAGTTCATGATCAGGTCTTCCACCAGATTGAGCTGCTGGTGCCGATGTTCGATCATCGCTTCAAGTTGCTCCATTTCGTGCAACAGATCCGGCAGTGCCGAAGCCTGGTCCATGGATGAGATCCCCTTCGGACCACCCAGGGCGGGAACCGCTTCAAAACTGAACTCCCCTTTATCCAGTCCACCGATGGTGACCAGTCGCTCACCGAGTGCGTCGAGACGCAGCAGTTGGGACTGAATCTGGCCGACACGAATCGCCAGCGCATCGATGCCGCTCTGGGTATCGATTTTCATATCCTGCAGGGTCTGTCGCTCCTTGGCGAAACTGTTCTCCAGACTGGTCACCAGCTGGTGTTCGGGAAACTCCGTATCACTGACTCCCATCTGGTAGCCGGTCCATAACATCGCCACACCAAAGAGTAGCCCGCACAGCAGAAAAACCGCTGGCATCAGCCACCTGGAGGAGAGATCGTAACCTTGTACAGCACCGCGTAAGTATATGAATTTCATAACAATAAATACTTAAAGAACTGACCCTGTCAATACATTTCTTCGGTCAAAAACTCTCGAACTTTACCACTTTCCGGGCAAAATGTGATGTTTTTTCTTTAAATCTGCTCTAAGCTCGCGCTATGAAATCGCTCAGAAACATCGTTGGCGGCGACTCGACCCCGGCAAAACTGGGCAAAAAGCTGGCTGACTACAACGCACTCTGCAAGCTGGTCAGGGGTAACCTTCCACCGCCCCTGGATCAGCAGTTGAAGGCCACAGTCCTGCAGGCGGGGGTGCTCAGCCTGTTCGTCTCTTCCCCGGTGTGGGCCAGCCGGCTGCGCTACGCTGCTCCCCAATTGCTTGAGCAACTGCAGCAGCACGGTTTGGGGGTTGAGCGGATACGCACCCGTATCCTATTAGACACCACAACAAAACCCGCTTCCCTGAAGCACAAAACCCTCTCCCTGAGCAAACATAACGGTGAGATATTGCGTCAGACAGCCGCATCGATTGGCGATCCGAAGCTCAGTGAGGCGTTGCTGAAATTAAGCCGGCACGGGGATGGAGAGTGATGAAGCAGGGGGTCAGCTTAGGCGATTAACCGCAAATGAACGCCAATCACCGCAAAACTATGCAAATAACATAAACCTTATTTGCGGCATTTTGCGGTGATTGGCGTCTATTTGCGACCTACGCTCTAACAGAACCTAACGCGATTCGCTTAGGGAGCCCCTAAGAGACCGTAAGATGGGCTGGTTGCATGTAGGAGATCGGCGCATCCTCCGGCTCGTCGAAGGTGATCTCCTCCCAGGCATCCTCCTGACTGATCAGCTCGAGCAGCAGTCGATTGTTCAGTGCATGTCCCGATTTGTGCCCGTTGAAGGCGCCAACCAGACTGTGGCCCAGCAGATAGAGGTCACCGATGGCATCGAGGATTTTGTGCTTGACGAATTCATCTTCGTATCGCAGGCCATCCACATTCATGACCCGGTAGTCGTCGACCACCACCGCGTTGTCGAGACTGCCGCCGAGTGCCAGCTCTTTCTGCCGCAACATTTCGATATCACGCAAAAAGCCGAAGGTTCTCGCCCGACTGACCTCTCTGACAAAAGAGGTAGATGAGAAATCAATCGTGGCGAACTGGGAACGCTCCTTGAAGGCAGGATGGTCAAAATCTATGGAAAAAGAGACTTTGAAACCATCGAAGGGCTCGAAACTGGCGCGTTTGTCACCCTCAACCACTTCAACTTTTCGCTTGATACGAATGAACCGTTTGGCCTTGTTCTGCTCTTCAACCCCGGCGGATTGCAACAGAAACACGAAAGGCCCGGCACTGCCATCCATGATCGGTACTTCCGCTGCACTCACATCCACATAGGCGTTGTCGATACCCAGTCCGGCTAAAGCGGAGAGCAGATGCTCGACCGTGGAGACCCGCACGCCATCCTGTACCAGGGTACTGGAAAGCCTTGTATCTCCGACATTTTCCGCACAGGCGCGAATCTCAACCGGCGGATCGAGATCGACCCGTCTGAAAATGATTCCCGTATCCGGAGCGGCCGGCCGCAGGGTCAGGTAGACCTTCTCACCGGTATGCAATCCCACGCCGGTAGCGCGTATCACGTTCTTCAACGTACGTTGCCAAATCATCGACTCGCAGCTCCCATACTGAAAATGGCCATTGGCCCTACAAAAGGCGCGCATGCTATCACAGCTGGTTCACTAGTAAAAACAGTTATATTCCCAGCGTTGTTGTAACAAGCATACAAAACTTGTCATCACATTGTAACTGGGAATTTAACATTAATCTGCCTGGCGACGTAAAAAAGCTGGTATATCCAGGTAATCCAGGTTGCCATCGGCCGTCGTCACTGCAGCACTGCGGTCACTGTTGCTATTTCGCAACACTGTGGGACGATCCAGCTCCCGATAGTCCTCCGGAACCTGCTGCGGCTCCTGGCTATCGACCAGTTTCACCGGTGGCAGATCCTCGACTTTGGTCGGTTTCGGCAGCTCCGCCTTGAGCCGTTCCCCCAGACCGGTTGCCACCACAGTGACCCGCATATCGTTCTGCATATCGGGATCGATCACGGTACCGACCACCACGGTGGCGTCCTCATCGGCAAATTCACGCACAGTGGTACCCACTTCATCAAACTCACCGATCGCCAGATTGAGTCCGGCCGTGATATTCACAAGAATACCCTTGGCACCCGCCAGATTGACATCTTCCAGCAGCGGACTGCGGATCGCCCGCTCTGCCGCTTCGCGGGCCCGATTGTCACCATTGGCCTCACCTGAGCCCATCATCGCAGCACCCATTTCCGACATCACGGTCTTCACGTCGGCGAAGTCCACATTGATCAGACCGGGCCTGGTGATCAACTCAGCGATGCCCTGAACCGCATGCAGCAGCACATCATTGGCTGATTTGAAGGCGTTCAGCAGACTCATCTCCTTGCCGAGTACCGCCAACAGCTTCTCATTCGGGATGGTGATCAGGGAATCCACATGTTTTCCAAGGTCTTCCATACCCTGTTCGGCGATCTTCATCCGTTTGCCCCCCTCAAAACCAAACGGCTTGGTGACCACCGCAACGGTCAGAATTCCCAGATCCTTGGCGACCTGCGCCACCACCGGTGCGGCACCGGTACCGGTTCCGCCACCCATACCGGCGGTGATGAAGATCATATCCGCACCGTCAAGTGCCTCTTCGATCCGGTCACGATCCTCGAGTGCGGCCTGTCGGCCGATCTCGGGATTGGCACCCGCACCCAGTCCCTTGGTGATGTCGGAACCGAGCTGCAGCAGGGTGCGTACCTCACTGTTGCGCAGTGCCTGGGCATCGGTGTTGGCACAGATGAAGTCGACCCCTTCAATCTCTCCGGTCAACATATGATTGACTGCGTTGCCGCCGCCACCGCCGACACCGATTACTTTGATCACAGCATTCTGACTGTGTGTATCCATTAATTCGAACATGTTCTACCTCCGCGTCTGTTGCGCCTAACAGATGTCAAAAAAATAAAATTAAAAATTGCCCTGAAACCAATGCTTCATTCGTTCCCATATCGCTTTCAGGCCACCATCATTGGCCAACTCCCGCCCACCCTGGGCGCGATTGCGTTGACCGAACAGTAACAATCCCACTCCAGTGGAATAGATCGGATTGCGCACCACGTCAGCCAGACCGCTGACATACTGGGGCACACCTAATCGCACCGGCATGTGAAATACCTCTTCCGCCAGATCGATAACTCCCTCGATCTTCGAACTGCCACCGGTGAGCACCACGCCACCGGCAATCACATCTTCAAAACCACTTCGTCTCAGCTCCGCCTGGATCAGCGTCATCAACTCTTCGTAACGGGGCTCAACCACCTCCGCCAGGGTCTGGCGGGAGAGCCTGCGCGGCGGCCGCTCACCGATACTGGGTACCTCGATGGTCTCATCGCTGGTCGCCAGTTGGGTCAAAGCGCAGGCATATTTGATCTTGATCTCTTCCGCATGCTGGGTCGGGGTGCGCAGGGCGACCGCGATATCGTTGGTCACCTGATCCCCGGCGATGGGAATCACCGCGGTATGACGGATCGAACCACCGGTAAAAACCGCGATATCGGTGGTACCGCCGCCGATGTCCACCAGGCATACACCCAGCTCTTTTTCGTCATCGCTCAATACCGAGTAGCTGGAGGCCAACTGCTCCAGAATCAGATCGTCCGCATCCAGTCCGCAACGACGTACACACTTGACGATGTTCTGTGCCGCACTCACCGCACCGGTGACCATATGAACCCGGGCTTCGAGACGCACCCCGGACATACCCACCGGATCACGGATGCCTTCCTGTTCATCGATAATGAACTCCTGAGGCAGGATGTGCAGAATCTTCTGGTCCGCCGGTATGGCAACCGCTCGCGCCGCATCGATCACCCGCTCAACATCGCTCTGACTGACCTCTTTGTCCTTGATGGCGACAATGCCATGGGAGTTGAGGCTGCGAATGTGGCTGCCGGCGATCCCGGCATAGACCGAATGGATCTCACAACCCGCCATCAGCTCTGCCTCTTCAACCGCCCGCTGAATCGACTGCACGGTGGACTCGATATTCACCACCACCCCTTTCTTCAATCCACGTGAAGGGTGGGAACCGATACCGATAATCTCGATGCCGTTGTCCGCTTTGATCTCGCCAACAATGGCCACCACCTTCGAGGTGCCGATATCGAGCCCGATGATCAGGTTTTTCTCACTTCGTTTAGTCATGCATCTACCCGGGACTTTTGCCCGTTTTCCTCAGATTATTGTCGGAATCTGCGCGGCTCATCCGAGCGCCATCCCTATAAAACCCCAACGCCTGGCCAGCCTCGGCAGTCGCATCTTCAAGAGTCCGCCACTGCACGGAAAAGCCATTGGTATATCTCAAATCAACACTCACCAGCTGACGATCCTGTTGCGCCATCAGATCGGGATAGAGGCGCACAAAACGGGTCAGTCTCTGCATCACATCCCGCCGCCCCAGCTGGAGTAACAGGCCACCTTCGGTCTTGATCCGCCAGGCCTGTCGCGCATCCACCCAGATCCGGGTCAGACTCAAACCCGCCGTATCGAGCAGGGTCTGCATGCGCTGATACTCCCGGGTGATGGTCTTCGCCTGCTG
Organism: gamma proteobacterium symbiont of Stewartia floridana; assembly: GCA_003676145.1. Lineage (GTDB taxonomy): Bacteria > Pseudomonadota > Gammaproteobacteria > Chromatiales > Chromatiaceae > Thiodiazotropha > Thiodiazotropha taylori. Next base: position 228,933 of record NAUB01000019.1, read on the forward strand.
AGCATCGCCAACCAGCGTCACCAGACCCGGCAGCTGCGGCAGGGTCTGCGGTTCAAAGACCTCGGCCAACTGACTCACCATCGCCCCTTTACCCCAGTAGGCAAGTGGCTGATGTTCCGTTACCTGTACCCTCAACTTGTCGGGCCAGACCCGTCTTATACTGGCCTGCTTTACCCAGGGCATGGCTTCGATCTGCAGCCGCATCCGCTTCAGGTCAACACTGAAAAAGCTGCCATTGACCGCTTCTGCAACAACCTGCTCCAGGCGCTCCCGCTTAACAAAACGCATCTCTCCGTCAACGCCCACGGTACGAACCGGCATCACCGCCGGGTCAGCCAGCATCCGGCCCACCCAATAGAGGGCGGATATCATTAGCAGGCTCAGCAATGCCAGCTTCAGCCACAGCAGACTCTGCTCAGTCAGCAGCGGTTGCTGCTGCGGTTTTGTAGTTCGACATCGGTTACTCATGACGCCACCTGCTGATCCAGACTGGTTTGCAGAATCCGCATCACCAGCTCATCAAAACCGATCCCGGCCGCCTGAGCCGCCATCGGTACCAGACTGTGATCGGTCATTCCCGGTACTGTGTTGACCTCGATCAACCAGGGCTTGCGCGCCTCATCGAGCATCAGATCGACTCGTCCCCAGCCACTCACCCCCACCGCTTCATAGGCCTCACGACAGAGCGACTGGATCTCCGCTTCCTGCGCCTCGGGCAGACCACAGGGACAGAGGTAACGGGTGGTGTCGGCACTGTACTTGGCCTGATAGTCATAAAACTGATGCGGCGTTTCGAGGCGGATCAGCGGCAGCATCTCGCCCTGCAGAAATCCTGCGGTGTACTCCGCGCCGACCACCCAGCGTTCTGCCAGAACCCGACTGTCATACTCGCGGGCGACCTGCCAGGCCTGCTGCAGCTGCTCAAGGTCATCGACCTTGCTCATGCCGATACTCGAACCCTCGGTACTGGGTTTGATGATCAACGGATAACCCAACCGATCGGCCTGCTCCAGGTCATCCGCCGTCTCAAGCAACACCGCCTCAGGTGTGGGCAGTGACAATCCCCGCCATAACGCCTTGGTGCGGTGTTTCTCCATCGCCAATGATGATCCGAGCACGCCACTGCCGGTATAGGGCAGACCCAGAGTCTGCAGGGCACCCTGCATGGTGCCATCCTCGCCGCCGCGTCCGTGGAGGATGATGAAGGCCCGGTCGAAACCGGCCCCCTCGAGCTGATTGAACACGCCGTCACCTGTATCTATGCCCACCGCATCGACACCGCTGCGCAACAGCGCAGAGAGAACCGCATCACCACTCTTCAGCGAGATCTCACGTTCAGCGGAGCGGCCTCCCATCAACACCGCCACCTTGCCAAAGCTGTCAGCTGGGACAGACATCTACTTCGGCCCTCCTATGCGGTGGACTTCGGTAATCAGATCGACACCGGTCGCCTGTTTCACTTCGCGCTGTACCGTCTCGATCAAGGTTTCGATATCCGCGGCGGTGGCGTCTCCCGTATTGACGATGAAGTTGGCATGCTTTTCCGACACCTGGGCACCGCCCAACTGGCGGCCTTTCAATCCAATCGACTCGATCAGCCTCGCCGCATGGTCTCCAGGCGGATTGCGGAATACCGAACCACAGCTGGGCTGGGTGGTGGGCTGGGTGGCCGATCGTCTCGCCAGCAGCGCTTTGATCTTCTGCTGGGCCGCCTCCACATCCCCAGCCAGCAGGGAGAGTTGCGCGGAGAGGAACCATTCACCTTCAGGCCGCTTCACATGGCGATAGCTGACCTGGAAGTCTGTGGTTTCACGTTGCCGCACCACACCATAGCGATCGACGGTTTCGACCCGCTCGACCCGCTGCCAGGTTTCGCCACCGAAAGCACCCGCGTTCATCGCCAGGGCACCTCCCATGGTGCCGGGAATACCGGCCAGAAATTCAACCCCACAACGACCGGCTCTGGCCGCCACTCTGGCCACCTTGGCGCAGGAGACACCGGCCTCGGCGTAGATCCGCCGATCGTCCAGCAGAGTGCAATCGTTCAACGATCCCTGTGTGGCGATCACGGTACCGTCGAATCCGCCATCCCTGACCAGCAGATTACTCCCCAGCCCGAGCCAGAAGAGGGGTTCATCCTCATCCAGCTGAGTCAGAAAATTCACCAGGTCATCCCGGTCAGCCGGACGGTAAAACTGTTTCGCCGGTCCACCCACACGCCAGGTGTTATGCTTGGACAGAGGTTCGTCCAATCGCATTTCACCGCGCAGTGGTTGTGGCTTCATCACCGGCATCATCCCCAAAACCTCTCCCGTTTCTGCACCTCATGTGCACTCTTCAACCGCTGCTTCTGCGCGTCCCGGTTGATTGAGCTCTGACGCCTGCCCGCTTTTAGCAAAACAAGCAGCTCACTCTGTAATGATTCTCCGCACCCCTGATGTAACCGTCTCATATCAAAGATCTGCGCCATCACTGGGCCTCCTCACATAGTTGTGTGGGCAATTCCGCCGCAATTGCACCGATACTGCCCGCCCCGATTGTCAACACGATATCCCCATCCTGAAGCAGCCCGCGTAACAGCTCCGGCAACTCAGTCACGGGCTCCATGAAGATCGGATCGACCTGGCCGCGCACCCGTATCGCGCGACTCAGATCACGTCCGGTGGCGCCCTGAATCGGCTCCTCTCCCGCCGCATAGACCTCGGTCAGGATCAACAGATCCGATCTGGAAAGCACCTGAACAAAATCCTCGAACTGCTCCTGGGTCCGGGTATAACGGTGAGGTTGAAAGGCAACCACCAGCCGCCGCTCCGGCCAGCCGTCCCGTACCGCTTCCAGGGTCGCCTGAATCTCCCGCGGGTGGTGGGCATAATCGTCCACCAACATCACATGCTTGCCATCCACCAGACAGTCACCACGGGTCTGAAAACGTCGACCGATGCCGGCAAACTTTTTCAGCGCAGATTGGATGTGGTGGGGATCCGTGTGGAGTTCAAGTGCCACACAGGCGGCGGCCAGGGCATTCAGCACATTGTGCCGGCCGGGCAGGTTCAGGGTCACCTCAAAGGCCAGATCCTGGTCTTTGACATGCAACTTGAAATGGGTCTGCAAACCTTCGCTGTGGACTTCGGTTGCCTGCACATCCGCATCCGGACTGAAGCCGTAGGTGGTAATCGGGCGGGTCACCTCAGGCAGCAGATCCCTGACCACCGGATCATCGATACACATCACCGCCTGACCGTAGAAAGGCAGATGGTGGAGAAACTCCAGAAAGGTGCCACGCAGACGGTTGAAGTCACCTCCGTAGGTGGACATGTGGTCCGCATCGATGTTGGTCACCACCGCCAGCATCGGCTGCAGATAGAGGAAAGAAGCATCACTCTCATCCGCCTCTGCCACCAGATACTCACCTTCGCCCAAACGGGCATTGGCACCGGCACTGTTCAACAGCCCACCGATCACAAAGGTCGGATCGAGCCCGGCCTCGGCCAACACGCTGGTCACCAGACTGGTGGTGGTGGTTTTTCCATGGGTACCGGCAACTGCGATGCCATAATGGAAACGCATGATCTCGGCCAGCATCTCTGCCCTTGGAACCACCGGAATCCGATCCTGGCGTGCCGCTACCACTTCCGGGTTCTCCTCTTTCACTGCACTTGAGATCACCACCGCATCCACACCATCCACATGCTCGGCCTGATGCCCCAGATAGACTTTGGCACCCAGCTCCACAAGGCGCGCGGTGACCCGACTCTCGCGCTGATCCGAACCCGAAACCTGGTACCCCAGATTGATCATCACCTCGGCAATACCACTCATGCCTGCACCGCCGATACCGACAAAGTGGATCCGCCGCATGCGACCCATGCTGTTCGGATTGTGGCGGCTTCGCAGTTGCTCACTCATGATCCAATGGTCTCCAGGCAGTAGCGCCCCAGATTGGCTGTTGCATCGGCACGGGACTGTTCACGGGCAGCCTGCGCCATCTGCAGCAGCGGCTCACGGCTGGCACACAGGTTCTTCAGGCGACCGGCCAGATCGGCGGCATCGAGATCGGACTGCTGCACCAGCTGTGCCGCTCCGGCCTCAACCAGAAACTGAGCGTTATGGGTCTGATGGTCATCCACCGCATGGGGATAGGGCACAAGAATCGACCCCAGTCCGGCCGTGGCCAGTTCGGTGACCGTCAGAGCGCCGGCCCGGCAGAACACCAGATCGGCCCAGCCATAGGCCTCCGCCATATCCCTCTCAAACGCCTTGATCTCCGCTTCCACACCCAGTTGACGATAGCAGTCGATGGTCTCCTGCAGCAGCTTCTCACCGGCCTGGTGGCGCACCAGTGGACGCTCCTCCGGAGTGAGCAGCGCCAATGCCTCGGGCAGGGTCTGATTGAGTGCCTGGGCACCCAGAGAGCCACCCAGCACAAGCAATCTGATCGGTCCGCTGCGCTGGCTGAAACGGGCTTCCGGCTGCAGCAGATCGACGATCTCCTGACGCACGGGATTACCCACGGTCTCAGCCTGGGCTTCGGCACCGAAACTGCCGGGAAAGGCTTCGAATACTTTGTTGGCAAAGCGCGCCAGAATCCGGTTGGTCAAACCGGGAATGGCATTCTGCTCCTGAATCACCAGTGGAATTTTCATCAACCTGGCAGCAACCCCGCCAGGCCCGGTGACGAAGCCACCCATGCCCAGTACCAGATTGGGTTGTACCTGACGCAGCAGACGATAGGCCTGCAGAAGTGAACGACTGACCACCCAGGGCGCCATGATGCGACGCTTCAGACCACTGCCCCGCAATCCCTTCACTTCCAGGGTGCGGATCGGAAAGCCATACTCCGGTATCAGGCGATTCTCCATACCGCCACTGCTGCCGAGCCAGGTGATCCGGCAGTTATGATTCTGCAGCCACTGGGCCACCGCCAGCGCGGGAAACAGATGCCCACCGGTGCCACCGGCCATGACCATCACATGAGGCTCCATGATCGCCTCCCTTGCCTTTCCCGGTCCGGCGATTTGCGGGACTCGTAGTCGATACGCAGCAGCAGCGCAATCATCAGACAGGCGACGATGATGCTGTTGCCCCCATAGCTCATGAATGGCAGGGTCAAACCTTTGGTCGGCAACATGCCCACATTGACACCGATATTGATAAACGCCTGCATACCGAGCCACAACCCCAGACCATAGGCGGTATAGGTGGAGAAACGCTGCCCTGCCGCTTCCGCCCTGACACCGATCTGAAACGCACGCCAGGTGATAAAGGCAAACAGAAAAATGATGCCGAGGGTACCGAGCAGGCCGAACTCCTCACCCACCACAGCCATGATGAAATCGGTATGGGCCTCCGGCAGATAGAACTGCTTCTGGATGCCGTTACCCAATCCCACACCGGTGAACTCGCCCCGGCCAAAGGCAATCAGTGCCTGGGAGAGCTGAAAGTCGGTATTGAAAGGGTCATCCCAGGGATTGAGAAAGGTGGTGAAGCGCTGCCAGCGATACGGGGTGAAAAAGATCAGCGCAAAACCGGCCACCATGGAGAACAGAATCAGGGTGACGAACTGATAGAGCACCACACCGCCGAGAAACAGCATCCCCAGCGCGGTGGCAAACAGCACCACCGTGGTACCGAAATCGGGCTGCAGCAGAATCATCGCACTGGTGATGATCAGCAGCAGCATCGGTTTGGCGAAGCCCCAGAACGAGCGGGCAACCTCATCCTGACGACGCACCAGATAACCCGCGATATAGAGCACCATGAAGAGCTTCATGAACTCGGAGCTCTGCAGATTGAAGACCCCCAGGGGCACCCATCGGGTAGCGCCGTTGACGGTTTTGCCCACTCCGGGAATCAGCACGATGAGCAGCAGAAACATGCCGAGAAAGACCAGCATCGGCCCGGCTTTGCGCCACTGCTCCATCGGGATGCCGAAAAACAGTGCGGCACCGATCAGACCGAGAAACATGGCAAACAGATGGCGATAGACATAGAAGAAGGGGGAACCGGCAAGCCGGTCGCCGACGGTCATCGAAGATGAGGCCACCATCACCAGGCCAAAACCGAGCAACAGCACCGAGGCACCCAACAGCCACCAGTCAATGGTCGGCTCCAGGGGTTTGGCGGCGCGGGCATCCATCGCCTGAGGTCGTCTGTTGCTCATGCTTCGAACGCCTCCACCGCTGCAATGAAGGCTTCACCACGCTGCTCAAAATTACTGAACATATCGAAACTGGCACAAGCCGGCGACAGCACAACCCGATCCCCCGGCTGAGCCAGGCGATAGGCTGAAGCGACCGCCTCATCCATGCTCTGCGCATCGACCAGTTCGACCCGCCCTTCCAGCACAGAGCGAATGACCGGCGCATCACGACCGATCAATACCACACCTCGGGTGGTCTTCACCGCCACATCAACCAGCTCACTGAAATCCGCATCCTTGCATTCACCACCGGCGATCAGCACCGTGCGGCTCTCGCCCTGGTCCGAATGCAATCCATTCAATGCGGAGATGGTTGCCCCCACATTGGTGCCTTTCGAGTCGTTGTACCAGCGAAGTCCCGCCTTATCCGCCACCCACTGGGTGCGATGTGGCAGACCGGTATAGCTGCGCAGGGCAGCCAGCATGTCGTTCTGTGGAAAACCGGCGGCACTGCCGAGAGCCAAAGCCGCCAGGGCATTGGCCTGATTATGGCGACCGGGAATTCTCAGCTCACTGACCGGAATCAGCGGCGCATGCCCCTCACTCAGCCAGTTCACCCCATCCTGCTCATGCAGACCGAAGTCACTCGCCTGCGGCGCCTGCAGGGTAAAACCGAGAGACTCGGAAGCTTCATCCACCATTGCCGCGACCATCGGATCGTCCCGGTTGACCACCGCGACTTCGGCCTGATGGTAGACCTTGGCTTTGGTATCTGCGTAGTCCTGCAGATCCCGATAGCGGTCCATATGGTCCGCCGAAATATTCAGCACCACCGACGCCCTGGGCTTTAACGACCAGGTACTCTCCAGTTGAAAACTGGAGAGCTCAAGAATATAGAGATCCACCTCATCATCCAGCAGGTCAAGTGCCGGTTCACCGAGATTGCCGCCCACTGCAACCTTCACACCCGCCATACGAGCCATCTCACCAAGCAGCGTGGTAACGGTGCTCTTGCCGTTGGAGCCGGTAATCGCGATCACCGGTGCTTTGGCCACTCTGGCAAACAGCTCCACATCCCCCAGCACCTCGACACCGCGCTGCATGGCTGCCTGAATCAACGGTTGATCCAGCGCCACCCCGGGACTCACCACCAATCGACTGGCCGCTTCAAAAACCTCTTCCTGGAAACCGCCGAGAAACAGCGCCATGTCCGGCAACTCCTGGCGCAGTGACTCAAGCCCAGGGGGATTCTCCCGGCTGTCGGTCATCGCCAGGGAGACCCCTTGCGCCGCCAGATAGCGGGCACAGGAGAGCCCGGTCTTACCCAGACCCACAATCAGTGTCTTACCCTGCAGTGTCGATTGCTCTGACATTAACGTATCTTCAAACTCGCTAAACCGACCAGCACCAGAATCACGGTGATGATCCAGAAACGAACGATTACCCGAGGCTCGGGCCAGCCCTTCAACTCAAAGTGGTGGTGCAGTGGGGCCATCCGGAAAATGCGTTTTCCGGTCAACTTGAAAGAGGCCACCTGCAACATCACCGAGACAGTCTCGATGACGAACACCCCACCCATGATGAACAGCACGATCTCCTGACGTACGGCCACGGCGACCACACCCAGCGCGGCGCCCAACGCCAGCGCGCCCACATCCCCCATGAACACCTGGGCGGGATAGGTGTTGAACCAGAGAAAACCGAGACCGGCGCCGACCAGGGCGGCACAAAACACGATCAACTCACCCACCCCGGGGAGGTAGGGAATCTTCAGATAGGTGGCGAAATCCGCATGCCCGGTGGCATAGGCGATGACCCCCAGCGCTCCTCCGACCATCACGGTGGGCAGGATCGCCAGGCCATCCAGACCGTCAGTCAGATTGACTGCATTGGATGAACCGACGATCACCAGATAGCTGAACAGAATGAACATCGGCCCCAGATCCAGCGAAACATCTTTCAGATAGGGGATCAGCAGCGCCGTCTCTGTCGCCGAGGTGGCCGTGGTAAAGAAGACCACCGAAGCCCCCAGACCGGCCACCGATTGCCAGAAATATTTCCAGCGCGCCGCCAGCCCTTTCGGATCGTTCAGCACCAGCTTCTTATAGTCATCCACCAGACCGATCAGACCGAAGATCAGGGTCACGATCAGGACGATCCAGACATAGCGATTGTCCAGGTCGGCCCACAATAGGGTGGCAATCGCAATCGCCACCAGGATCAGAGCACCACCCATGGTGGGCGTGCCGGCTTTGGAAAAGTGGGTCTCCGGCCCATCATCCCTTACCGTCTGGCCGATCTGATGAAAACTCAAACGGCGAATCATCATCGGTCCCAGCGCCAGGGAGATCAACAGAGCGGTCAGCACACCCAGGATGGTTCTCAGGGTCAGATACTGAAATACCCGGAATCCCCCATCGAATTGCACCAGCCACTCAGTCAGATATAACAACACAATCAGCCCCTCCCCTCGGACATCAAACGCTCAACTACCCGGTCCATGCCCGCGCTGCGAGACCCTTTGACCAGCACCGCATCCCCTCTCAGGACTGCTGCATGCAATGCATCCACCAATTGATCCATTTCGGTGAAGGCCTGCCCCCCATCGCCGAAACTCTGCGCCGCCTCGCGACTCAACTCGCCCAGGGTGTAGAGGTGCTCCAGCCCCGCCTGTCTCGCCCGCTCACCGATACCGGCATGCATGGCCGCCGCTTCATCGCCCAGCTCCGCCAGATCCCCGAGCACCAGATAGCGGGTCCCTGTGGCGCCGCGCAGCACCTCGATCGCCGCATCCACGGAATCCGGATTGGCGTTATAACTGTCATCGATCAGGCGATAGCCGGCGGAGGTATGGTGCAAGCGCAGACGCCCTGCCACCGCCTGCACCCCGGCCAATCCCATCTGAATCTGTTCAATGTCGCAGTCCATCGCCAGTGCCGCAGCGATTGCTGCCAGAGCATTCATCAGATTGTGCCGGCCAGCCAGTGAGAGCTGCACGGCAAACTGCTCACCCCGATAACTGACCTGCATATGATTCTGAAATCCCTGCTCCGACCAGCGCATTCCGGCCTGACTCAGATCGCTCTGCACATCCGCCTTGTGCGATGAACCGAAGGAGATCATCTGACGCTCACCGCACAGCTCCCGCCAGAGCGGAAAGAAGCGATCATCCGCATTCAGCACCCCAACCCCGGTGGGCCTCAAGCCACTCAGGATCTCGCCCTTGGCATGAGCCACACCGGTCAGATCGCCGAAGCCTTCAAGGTGGGCTGCGCCCGCGTTGTTGATCAACGCCACATCGGGCCGGGTGATCTGACTCAGATAACCGATCTCGCCGGGATGGTTGGCCCCCATCTCGATTACCGCACACTGCTCATCCTGCAGCCGTAACAGGGTCAAGGGCAGCCCGATCTCATTGTTCAGGTTGCCTTGGGTGGCCAGCACACTGCCCCGGGTGCCAAGAATCGAAGCGAGCAACTCCTTGACGGTGGTCTTACCGTTACTGCCGGTGACGGCCACAATCGGCACTGCAAACCGGTCACGCCACAAAGCGGCCAGATGTCCCAGACCAATACGGGTATCGGGCACCTGCAGCTGGGGCAGCTCAACCGCCTGCAACTCGCTCACCATGGCCGCGACCGCCCCCTTCTCCATCGCCTCTCCGAGAAACCGGTGGGCATCGAAATTGGGTCCGCTCAAGGCGACAAACAGATCGCCGGGCTTGATCGTTCGGGTGTCGCTGCTGACCGAATGAAAACGCACATCGGCTCCCTGATGCACGGCTTCCAGTTCCTGCGCCACTTCGGCAAGCGTGAGACTGTTCATGACGCCCCCTCCTGCCATCCGGCCAGAGCCGCCTGGACAACTTCCCGGTCATCGAAGTGCAACACCTGATCGGCCACCAACTGATAATCCTCGTGCCCCTTGCCTGCCACCAGCACCAGGTCACCGGCTTTCGCCACGGAAACCGCCTGGCGGATCGCCTTGCCCCGATCGGCTTCAACCCGAACCTCTTCTGCATTCGGCATACCGGCCAGGATCTGCTCGATGATCTCGGCACTCGATTCACTGCGTGGATTGTCATCGGTCAGATAACAGAGGTCCGCTTCGTTAGCCGCCACTTCACCCATCATCGGACGCTTGCCGGGATCCCGGTCTCCGCCACAGCCGAAGACGACAATCAATCGACCTGCACAGTGCAGCCGCAAAGCCTGCAGCGCCTTCTCCAGGGCATCCGGAGTATGCGCATAGTCGACCACCACCGTCGGTTGAGAGGCCGCACCAAAGCGCTCCATTCGACCCGGCACGGTGGAGAGCTTGGCGAGAACCGCAACCGCCCGTTCGAGTGGCCAATCATTGATCAACAGAACACTCAACACAGCCAGCAGGTTGGCGCCGTTGAAGCGCCCCAACAAGCCACTCTGCAACTGACACTCGCCAGCCGGAGTGGAAACCGAAAGACTCAAGCCACTGCCGGTAGCCTGCAGACCGGTGGCCCGAACCCAACCCTGCACACCGTCCGGCAGTGTGGTGTCGGCATCGATGCTGTAGCCGTAGACAGGCACTCTTTGGCAGAGGGATTCAGCCAGTTGACGACCAAAGGGGTCGTCCAGATTGATCACCGCCCGACCGAGTCCGGGCAGTTGAAACAGTCGGCGCTTGGCGTTGCCGTAGTTCTCCAGGCTGCCGTGATAGTCGAAATGGTCGCGACTCAGATTGGTGAAAATCGCGCAATCGAAGGCCACTCCATCCACCCGGTACTGATCCAGTGCGTGGGACGAGACCTCCATCGCCACCGATTTGGCCCCCTGTCCCAACAGCCGGGAGAGGATCTGCTGCACACTTACCGCATCCGGCGTTGTCATACCGGTGGTTTCCAGCTGTCCAGGCAGGCCGGCACCCAGGGTACCCACCATGCCACAGGGGTGTTCGCTTTCCAGGGCCTGTGCCAGCAACTGACAGATACTGGTCTTGCCGTTGGTACCGGTTATTCCGTAGAGGGTCATGGCCCGGCTGGGGTGGCCATGGAAACGACCGGCAATCTCACTCAGGGAGCGGGAGAGATTGGCAACCTCAATCAAGGGTAGTGAGCCAAGCTGCAGCTCTGCGGCCAGTCGCTCACCCTCACCACCATCCGGCTCCCAAAGGATCGCAACGGCACCCTGGGCAATCGCCTGTTCGGCAAACACCAGACCATGCTGACGGGTCCCGGCGCAAGCCAGGAACAGATCCCCCTCGACCAGCTTACGACTGTCCAGACAGAGCCCGCCGATCTGCCGATCGAGCTGCGATGGCAGATCGACCAGGCCAGTCAGCAGTGTGGAGAGCCAGTGCGTCTCTGTAATCTCTCTGGCCGTCATCATTCCTGCTCTCCAAGTCGGGCCATCAGCTTATCTTCATGCCAGGGTTTGTCCGGCGGAATGTTCATCAGGCGCAGAGCGCCGCTCATAACCTTGGAGAAGACCGGACCGGCAACCGCACCGCCGTAGTACTCCTCACCTCTGGGCTCATCGATAAACACCGCCATCACCAGGCGTGGCCGGGTGGCCGGCGCCATGCCGACAAAAAGGGATAGATACTTATCTTCCGCGTAACCACCGGCAACCGATTTCTTTGCGGTACCGGTCTTACCGGCAACCCGATAGCCGGGTACGGCCGCCAGAGGAGCGGAGCCGTCACGACTGACCACCGACTCCAGCATCGCGACAACACTTCTTGCAGTACTCTGGCGCAACACCCGCTCTCCGACAGGTTGCTGGTCCAGTTTCAGCAGAGAGACCGGCAGGCGCTCTCCATCATTTGCCAGCACCGCGTAGGCGCGGGCCAGTTGCAGTGGGGTAACCGAGAGGCCATAGCCGAATGAGAGGGTGGCCTGCTCAAACGATGACCAATCGGAGAAATGGGGCAGACGTCCACTCGACTCTCCCGGAAAAAGCGACTCCGGGCTGGAACCAAATCCCAGCTTGGTATAGAGCTGCCAGAGGGTTTCCGGCGGCATCGACAGGGCGATCTTACTGGCGCCCACGTTACTTGATTTACGCAGCACCGTGGCCACATCGATCATGCCGTAGTTACGGTGATCCCGCACCAGATAACGTCCCACCTTCATATAACCGGGCGAGACATCGATTGGTGTGGTCGGTCTGAACTTGCCCTGCTCCATCGCCGCCGCCACCGCAAAAGGCTTAATGGTGGAACCGGGTTCGAAGACATCGGTCACCGAGCGATTGCGCAGCTTGCTTGAGCGGCGATCCTGCAGGTCGTTGGGGTTGTAGGCCGGACTGTTGACCATCGCCAGAATCTCACCGTTCTGCGCATCGAGTATCACCACAGAACCGGATCGGGCGCGATGCTTGGCAACCGCCGCCTTGAGCTCCCGATAGGCAAGGAACTGCAGTCTGCGATCGATGCTCAGGCTCAGATCCTTGCCCGGAGCGGGACTCTGGATATTCTCCACCTGATTGACCACCCGGCCACTGCCGTCCTTGATCACCCGTTTGGCCCCTGGGGTACCGGTCAGCCACTGGTCATAGGCCAGCTCCATTCCCTCCTGGCCCTGGTCATCGATGTTGGTGAAACCGACGATATGCGACATCACCTCGGCACTGGGATAGAAGCGACGATACTCCGACAACAGATCCAGCCCCTTGATCTCCAAAGCCGCGACCTTTTCAGCCTGATCCGGATTGATGCGGCGCTTCAGATAGACGAAGCTGCGATCACTGGAGAGCTGACGGCGCAGACGATCCGGGTTCAGATCGAGAATAGAAGCCAGCGCACCGATGGTCTGGTTGTCGCTCTTCACCACCCGTGGATTGGCCACCACACTCTTCACCGGGGTACTGATCGACAGAGGTTCACCGTTGCGGTCGGTAATCATGCCGCGGCTGGCGCTGACCTTCATAGTACGCAGATAACGGCGCTCTCCCTGCTCCTGCAGGAAAGCGGTCTCGAACACCTGCCGATCCACCGACTGCCAGATCAGCGAAACATAGGCCAGGGCCAACACGGCGAGCACAGTATAGCGCCGGGCCCGATAGCTCGGCTGCCGGTGAATCTCCGCCTGCTGTACCTTTTTCTTCTTCCTGTTGGCCATATTCAATGTTTGATGACGACGATTTCAGTAAAGTCGGGCAGATGCATCTTCAATCCGTCCCGTGCTTTTCGTTCAACCACCGAATGGGTTGCCAGGGTGCTCTCCTCAAGCTGCAACCTGCCCCATTCAACGCCAATTCGCTCCTGTTCCGCCTGCAGCTCCTGCAAGGCGACAAAGTGTTTTCTGCTGAGATACTTGCTATAGACAACCCCGATTGCCGAACTCAGCACTGCCAGCACCAGCAGCGAAAAGAGCACTTTTCCACTGACGCTCACAGACACCTCTCCGCAACGCGCAAAACAGCACTGCGCGCCCTTGGATTGGCGCTGATTTCAGTTTCATCAGGAGTTATCGCCTTACCCACCAGACGTAATCTGGGTTGCCGCTGATCGTCCGTCACCGGCACGCCCGGAGGAAACGGGTCACCTTTGGCCTGATCTCTCATGAACCGCTTGACGATGCGGTCTTCCAACGAGTGAAAACTGATCACTGCCAACCTGCCCCCCGGGGCCAATACATCAATGACGCCATCGAGGGTCTGCCTCAATGCGTCGAGTTCACCATTTATAAATATACGGATCGCCTGAAAACTCCGGGTCGCCGGATGCTTGCCCTTCTCCCAAGAGGGATTGGCCTGGCTCACCAGCTCCGCCAAGCGACCTGTGGTCACGATCGGCTGCGCCAGCCTCGCCTCGACAATGGCGCGGGCAATGCGCTTGGCATGGCGCTCCTCACCATAAGTCTTCAGCACCTGAGCGATCTCCCGGCTCTCGGCTTTCGCCAGCCACTCAGCCGCCGACACCCCTCGACTTGGGTCCATACGCATATCCAAAGGCCCGTCCTGGGTAAAACTGAAGCCACGCTGCGCCTGATCCAACTGGGGTGAGGAGACCCCGAGATCGAGTAAGATCCCATTCACCTCTCCCGCGACACCCTGTTGTTCAGCGACCTCCGCAAGCATGGCAAAGTTCTCCTGTACCATTCGAAAGCGGTTATCTTGTGCAAACAATTGTTCAGCATGAGCCACTGCCTGAGGATCCCTGTCGATCCCGATCAATCGCCCATCTTCACCCAATCCCTCGAGGATCAGCCGGCTATGGCCGCCCCGGCCGAACGTGGCATCGATATAGATGCCCATCGGCTCAACCTTCAGCGCCTCAACAGAGGCCTGCAACAGTACCGAAAGATGCTCCTGCGCCATCAGATTGAAAGGGACTTGAACTCTGGCGGCAGATTGAGATCCGTCAGATCCACGCTCTTCAGCCAATCCTCCTGTTTGGACTTCCAGGTCTCTTCATCCCATAACTCAAATTTATTCATCTGACCGACCAGGGCGACCTTCTTGTCGAGCCCGGCAAACTTACGCAATGCCGGGGGCAGCAGAATCCGGCCCTGACCATCCATGTCCAATTCGGCGGCACTACCGATGTAGAGACGCTGCATATTTCGCGCAGCCGCATCGAAGGTCGGCATGGCCACCAGCTTCTTTTCGATTTCAAGCCATGTGGGTTTGGGATAGATCAGCAGACAGTGATCCATATCGGCGGTAATCACTAATTCGGAGGCACACACGTCCACGAGCTGCTCCCGATACCGGGTTGGTATCGCAAGCCGCCCTTTCGTATCCAAATTGAGCGATGAAATCCCTCGAAACAAATCGTTGCCCCTCTGCCGGCGTTATTTTCCCTTTTTCCCCACATTAATCCACCTTTCTCCATATTAGGACTCACTCTGACCTTCTGTCAAGGTAAATAGTGTAAAAATTCGTTTAGGGTCAGTGGTTTACACACGCCAAGCAAAGCGGTTTGAAAGCAAAAATTATCCACTGGAAATACAGAAGCCTGTCCAGCAAACCTAAAGTAAAATATTAAGAAATATCGCCCCGGAGGCGGGGTCTGTGGTGTAAAGTGGAGGGAGTCGGCCGATAAGCCGGGTTCTGTCAAGGACAGCCATTCATCTGGGATGTGCGTCACCGCACACCTCATGCAACCTACCCAGGAACAGTGGGGGCGCACTTGGCACAGTCAGAGACCGGCCTGTTCCTCTATTTGGTCTTGCTCCGGGTGGGGTTTACCCTGCCACCCCTGTTGCCAGGGATGCGGTGCGCTCTTACCGCACCATTTCACCCTTACCGACGGCAGAGCCGCTGGCGGTATATTTTCTGTGGCACTTTCCGTAGGCTTTCACCTCCCAGGCGTTACCTGGCACCCTGCCCGCCGGAGCCCGGACTTTCCTCTGTCTACCGCAAGCGGTAGCCAGCGACTGTCTGGCCAACTCCCAGCCTCACTTTAAATTCTTATCCCCATTGTGACAAGTCCCGCTAAATCATCGCCCGATAGGCAGGTTCGATTCTAAAGAGTGATCAATTGATATTTTTCAATGCCGGAGATCAATTTGTTCTATACCTTGCCGATACACAGGGCAGGTTTCGCGCTGTCTTCGACAGCTCATGTCCGGACTCCTATGGACAGCTGGCAAGGGTGTTTTGAAACAGGGAACCGATCGAGTCGAATACAACCCAATCAAACACAGGTTCTGGCAGAGCGCAGTACCGGTATACCGATAGCAGTAAATGAGGTAACACCATGAAAAAGCCTATTCGCGACATCCTCTCCATAGACACGCTGATCCTGGCCATCGCCGGTATCTGGATGGTTTCAGTCCTGATCAACCTGGTCGCCTGAGGCGTCGTCGGACAGGCAAGTGGTGCGAACCAAAGCCATTTGGCAGTACCATCTCTGACCCTCTGAGCCAAACCGAATCCCTCCCCACGAATCGGCCGTGAAACCGATGGTTACGCCACTCGGTTGCACCCTGTCGAATACCGAACATCGATTTCCAGCATCCTGCTGGTAATATTTTTTAGTCCCCCTGCGCCAGTTTCCGCTAAACTTCAGCCAGACCTGTGCGTAATGGCCAACCACATCCAGCGCCATTGCATGGCAACCGAATGGAATTTATCACTACCGATTGAGCTGCGCAGTCAAACCATGACAGACACAACAAGCGATAACACCGGCCCCTCTTCCAACATACCCAGTAAACCTCCCAAGCGGCCAAAACGGGACTACTCGGCTATGCCACAAAAACCGATCACCCTGAAACACAAACATAAGAAGAAGCCACCGGTGAAAAAACAGAAGCCCAAAGCGCCAGCAGCGCAACAGAAAACGAAACCTGCTGTAAAGAAAAAGGTAGACAACCCCTGGCATCTGGAAGGGTTGTCGAATGATGTGAAAGCGGCGATCGTTGCCGCAGCCGAACGGGACGGATTGTCGATTGCCCAATATCTGGAACAGCTGGTCTTACAACAACACGACACGGCGACTGCGGGTCAGTTGTTACAGCTCGATACAGAGATACACGACAGAATGAATGCCATCGAGCGACGCCTGGATCGCATCGAAGAGCAAAAAGGATTCTGGGGCAGTTTCTGGGAGAAAGTAATGAACAATCAGAATTGATCTCTACTGATTATCCGGATGAACAACCCGATGCCACTTTTTACCGTCATAAAAGGCGAGATCATCGACACCGAAAGACCATAGCACCCCGTCTCGAGCATCCAGCCTGTAACCGCCAATATCCGGCTCCAGACCGGTATCCACCGCGACGATCTCCTCACCGTCAAAAACAAACAACCCGACCAGGGAGGCAATATAGAGCTTGCCGTCGAACCATTCCACATCCCAGAAGTGCTCTTTAAAACCATCCAGCCTGTGGACTGAAAAGCCTTCCGCATTGCCCTTCAGCAAGGTCCCCTCATTTCCACAGATATAGACCTCCTCTGCGGAGACGCAGCAGACGCGCTCCAGATGCAGATTGGTCGGCGAATCAAGTTCACTCCAGCCAGCCGCATTGCGATGAAAAATCCTGCCGTGATAGCCAACCACATAGATATCATGCTCATGGGTACCGTCGATACCGTTCAGGTCGAGTGCGGTTGCCGAGATATTGGTATCCAGCAAGCCCTCATCCATATGCACCCACTTGCCAGGAGCGCTTCTCTTGTACACCTGCCCCTGGTCACCACACACATAGAGAGTTCCTGCAATTTCCTTTATCTGCTTGACTGCACCCACACCTTCATAGGTGCCCGCACCCTCGATCTTCTCAACATCCACGCCACCAAGATATTCAAGCTCCACATCCCCTTGCATGGAAAGAGCGCAATACCTTCTTTTGTCTCCACCCTTTTCCGGTAGCAAACAACAGGAAACCACATCCCAGTTCAAATCATGGTAGATCCAGTTTTCGCGATCCAGGTAGAACATCCTTGAGAAATCATATTCATTGGGATCGAGACTCTTTAATTTTGTTGCGAAATAGATGTAGTCGTGTTCAATAACACATCCATCCACGAAATATACAGACTCTATTCTTTTTTCAGACATACCCTGTTAACTCTATCTAAGATTACCGGCTGGCAGCGCCTGCGGTTCCGTTACTTGTACCCATCACATTCTTCGGCGGATTCTTACGTCTGCCAAACGGATCCGCCCGCAACTTCGTCGAATCGCCGACGCCCTTGCCTTGATGATAATCCCGCATCTGCTTTTTAAGCTTGCCTTTGTCGCAACCGGTTACCTCAGCGATAACCTCAGCGGCTTTATCCTCCAGGTCACCGATGGTTGCCGTATTCTTGGGATCTCCGTTGTTCCCCAGCTCTCTCTCCAATTTATCAAACTTATGGTGAATCCGGCCATGCTCAGCGAGCGCGGCGACAAACTTCTCTTCAGTGGCGTGATCTTTTTTCCTGGTAGTGCCACCGGAAGGGGTTGTCGATTTGGTTGATCCGGAGACACAGATACAGAGCCCCTCAGAGTGCTTTACCGCCCCTGGGTAATACTCGCCATCCTTGCCCTTCTCCTTGAAACAGTGATCAGGAACACAATGGTGTGGTGTCTTGCCGCCATCACAGCCATCCTTGTAGGGCTTTAAAGTACACTTGTCATCCGCAGCAGGCGCGGCAACCGCCACACCGTCCACATCCACAGTCGGCACACTTCCGGTGCCGACGGCCGGATTATGGTTATGGGTTGTCATATCCAATTGACGAACTACGTTCTTACCTTCGAACTTCACATCGAAGGACCAGGATATGAAATAGACCTTGCCTCGATTGGTGCTGGAGATTATGCCTTTTTTTGGCGCACACCCGGCCTCATCCCCCATCGACTTCTTATAGTATGACTTGTTTTTAAGCATTATCTCCTTCTTGGAGATCTTGACTTTTTTGCTACCTTTTGTGGTGTCCTTGGACATCCCTGTATTCGGATAGGGGATAGGCACACCGGGTGGTGTTGCAGGTGTTTGCGGCGGAGTGAAGCAGACATCGGGAAACTCACAAATCGACTTTGCATCCCCTGCTTTACAGGATAATTCACGCCCATTGGCAAACACTTCATTAGCCATTCGCTTGACTCTCCTTTGACCAGGCAAAGACCATCGATGAGCGCTTGCCGTCATCGTTACTCATTTGCGCAAACATCCGGTCTCCCAGCGAATACTCCTTTTCACAGGCAGCCTTCAGAACAGACAACATGATTAAGCCTTGAGCAGCCCCGACCTCACCAATACAGTCTGCCGGATGCCATATATCGAATTTTTCCTTACGGCTGCGCAGAGTACGACTCTGTGCCAAGCTCGCCTCTTTGAAATAGTACTGCTCACCGGAAATGTCAGTGATACGAAAATCGAGATCTCCCATTTCGCACCCGGCGTCACTCAATGAAGCCTTGATCGCAGCCGTCAATCCCTCAGCTCTCAATGGCTCTTCAGACTCCACATGAGCGGATTCCACGGCGAATCCAAGCCCTTCACATTTGAGTACACCATTGGCATGATTCTGCGCAGGCTCAATCAGCAAGGCGGCACCCGCCTCACCCGGTAAAAATCCATTTGAGTTTTCACTGGTCAGCAACCGTTGCTCTGCTTCGTAGTGAGCAAGCGATTTAGCTACCAGCATCGTATCACTGGCCGCCACAAGCACCTGTTTCACACCCTGTTGAGAAATCATCTCCCGGGCATGCTTGAAGGCAACCGCAACTGACACATGGCCTGCCGCGATCACCAGAGATTGATCATTGAACTCAACCCCCATCTCCTGTTGAAGATCAAGAAAAAACTGCGCATCGTTATCGATAAGCCGACCGGGCCTGCTGTGTTCAGCAAGACAGAGCAGCAGCGGTGTATCAGCCAAATTCACTTCAGGCTTAGCCTGAATGATTTCGTTGATTGCGGCAGCCGCCATCTTGATCAACTTGGTTTTTCCACGCCAGGGTTTTTCTAGCGGTACTTCGCAGCCGAGAATCGTCTCTCCGCCGCGATCCATAAAACCAGTCTCTTGAAAATTGTCGATTGCACAACGAATCGCAGCACAGGTGGCAGCAGCACTCAGTCCCACCCCGGTAACCGCGCCTGTGGCAGTAATCGCTAACGGCAAACCCATTATGCTTCTCCCGTCGCCTGTTTATCGGCAACCAGGTCGGCGAGTGACGGATAATAGGTTTTACCCAGCCTCCGGGCACGCCACCATCCGCGGGGCTTTCTGCCAGCCAATACCTGACTGATCTCAAACATGCTCTTCTTAAGCGGCAGAGCAACCCGCCATGTCAGTGTAAACACCCCTTCATCAGGTTCCAGCACCAGCGTGTCGATGACGGCGCGTTGCTGCAACTGTTCCCCGTTCTTGTAGAAAAAGACCACGGGCATTTCAATTTGCGGCAGATCGAATGTGGTCTGTCCTTCAGGGGTCAGATTCTCCAGAAACACCCGCTCCCCCCCCTGCAGATAGGGGATCTGCTGATCCACCGGGGCTGCCTGATAGTAAGCCTCTTTGAAATCCGGGGGCAGGAAGGGAAAGTTATTATCGATCCACTCCTGATCGTAGGTACCGGCAAGCTCTCTTCTTGGATCCCAGCCACGTCCCAAGGGACCAAAAGCCATCGGCGCATAGGTGCCGTTGGGCATGCTGATCGGACGCCTCAACTCTTCTGTATTGGGCATCGGTGAACCGTCGACCAACTCCTGGGCCAGTTGCTTGTGATAACCGCAACCGACCGGATTGGTCATCCAGGCCGAGTGCTTGCGTTCATTCTCATGGAAGTTGTCCACCCCGCCAAAAGCCGTGTCATAGGTGATCGGCATCGATTCAAACAGACCGGGGTAACCTGGACTGATGGCCAACTTACCCGCCTCCCATGTTCTGTTACCGGTAACGGCAAACGACTTGAACATCGATGCGACTCTGAGTGTCACCTCCACCCGTGTCACAGCTTTGCCACCAGGCGCATAAGCGCTGCCGTTCAACAGCACATCACACATGGGTTTCACCGGTGCGAAATCGACTTCATACAGCGGTGCTGAAAAGCCGGGCTCACCGGTGAAGCTGTCCGCTTCGACCAGTACCTTCTGCTCATCCGCCAGGGTTACCTGCTGACGGATCGGTGGAATGGTGAAAGTGCCTTTGACAGCCACCACCAGCAACTCTCGCCCGTCAGGCCGTGTTCCCATGGTATAACCGGCTTGCATTCCGGTGGCGTTGAGTAATTCCATCGATGGTTATTCTCTTTTAATGTTTAAGCGCTCCATCCTGGCGCTGGCAGTTATTATTCCTTCCACTGAAGCATAATCAGTTTTCAGGCAGTTACCAGAGAAATATTACCACCCGGCGCTACGCCTTTATGACCCGGCCATTCTCCTCATCCCAGTACCAGAGCGCGCCAGGCGTACAATTGTGCACCCCACCGAACCAGACATCATAGTCGTTGTGGTCTAGCCAGTGCACCTCACCAGCCAACAGTTTGCGGCCAAAACCGGTCAGTGAGACCTGCCAGTCGACCGGTTTGGAAGATCCCTTAAGCAACTCGATCGCCGGGCGCCTGGCCTCAGCCAGATGAGACAATACTTTCCAGTAACTGCTGTCACCCATGAACGCCAGGGGTTCGTAGACCGAGGTGTACCAATGATAGAAGAGTTTTGCCCCATCCTGGGATCCCCGCTCGTGCAGAATCTGCAGCGTCAGCCGTTCTGTAAGCGACAGACCGTCGGCACGCCAGGGCAACTCCCTGATGTGCCGCTTCAAGGCGGGCAGGATCTGCGGAAAAGCCGGGGATTGCAGATTGACGATCCGGCTCAGGGCCTCTGGGGTTGATGCGGTATAGGCTTCCCAGCATTGGCCACCAAACTCAATCTGCTGCTCTTCAAGGGGGGCAAACTGCTGCCACAGCAGGGGCATGGTTTCCACCGGCAGTTGCCCGATACCGTTGAAACGCGCCACACCGGGATAGTGATCCACACAGATGAATGCCATCTGCTCCGCTCGTTTGGTTCGATCCCGCAAGAAGTGCAGGAGTTTGATAAAGACCAAGACATCGTAGGCATCGTGCTCGAACCAGAAGCAGACCCGTTGGTAATCCCTGATCCGCTCCAGGGCATCATAATCGCCGGTCAGCTCCTTGACCGCCTGTGGCTTCAGACGCCACTGATTGTCCGCAATGAAGCTGCTTCGAACATCGATAAACTTCTGCCGGTCCGATTCAGCCGGTACAGGCCCCTGGATGTAGGGATCGGCAAAACAGAGAAAGTCACCACTGAAGCCCGCCACCGCCAGTTTGTAAATCACATCGCTACCACAGCGGATATGCAGCGTCCGCAGCTGACCATCCAAAGGATCGGGATTACCACTTTTGATCGCCTTGGCGGCCATCTCACTCGCTTCCAGATGGTGTTTCAGTTTGGGCCAGGATGGAAAACCGTGCTCGCGGGCAATGATCAGTTGAGCATCCGCCAGCTTGATCTGATCCGCCTTAAGGCTCTCAGCTTTCGGGTGCGATGCGGTGCGTGACCAGGCATCACCCTGATTCAGGGCTTTCAACAACTGCTTGGCTTGTTTTTTACTCTGTTCAAGTGAGAGCGATTGCAGAGTGCGGGGATCATCGGCCGGCAGCTGGTGGAACTGTTTCTGCTCAGCATGGAACTGGCGACGCAGCGCCGGGAGAGACTGGATCATAACGAACTCCTTGTTAACAGGCCCGGCTTGCAGATAGGCACAAGGAAATCGTTCAATGTATCGGGATCGTTTGTCGGGCTCAGCCCTTTCCGCAAGCAGGATGCTGACAAACCAGCAGGCAGAGTATAAACCGATGTTTGGTTTTATTTAAGTCCGCAAATGAACGCAATTAAGAATTTCGAACCTAAGTCGTCTCGTGGATTGGATTGATACCATCCAGCGTGAGAGTGCCTCTGATTTTTTTTGCGGCTATTGGCGGTGATTGGCGTCCATTTGCGGTTTGAATAGACCCGCACAACCACTCGAATAACTAACAACCATTAGCGTTTATTCGCGTTCATTTGCGGACTAACAAATCAATCTTCATCAGACGATGGCAGAGAGGCCTTGCGGAAGACCGGCAGGTCGGGGCTCGCCTCTTCATCCAGCTCCACCTGTTCGATCTTTTCGAAACGGTTGCTGATCTTGCGGGCGGAGATATTCACATCGCTGACATCCTGATGGGCCTGTCCGATATGCCGGGCCAGATTGTCCATACGGTTCTGGAAACGGCCGAAGTCTTTCGACAGGGCGCGCAGATGATCCTGGATGATATGCACCTGCTCGCGGGTGGCGGCATCCTTCATCACCGCCCGGGCGGTGGTCAGTATCGCCATCATGGTGGTGGGCGAGACCAGCCAGACCCGTTTGCGGAAGGCCTCTTCCACCAGGTCCGGGAAGCGGGCGTGGATCTCAGCGAACACCGCCTCGGCGGGGATGAACATCACCGCACCGTCGGAGGTTTCGCCCGGAATGATGTAACGGGAGGCGATATCCTCCATGTGCTTGCGGATATCGATGCGGAACTGCCGCTGGGCCTGAGTACGATCCGACTCGGGTAGCTCGTCGTCGAGCATCCGCTGGTAAGACTCCAGGGGAAACTTCGCATCGATCGCCACATTGCCGGTGGGATCGGGCAGAAACAGCACACAGTCGGCGCGTCGGCCGTTGCTCAGGGTATGCTGCAGGGAGAAGCCGCTCTCCGGCATCACGTTGCGCACCAGGGCACTCAGCTGCACCTCGCCAAAGGCCCCTCTGGAGCGCTTGTCCGAGAGCACCTCCTGCAGAGAGACCACATTGGTGGAGAGCTCGGTAATCTTCTTCTGCGCCTCGTCGATGCGGGTCAGATGGGTAAGCACCTGATTGAAGGTCTCGGTGGTCTTCTCGAAGCCCTCGCTGAGTCGCTTCTCGACCTGACCGCTGATCTCCTTCAGGCGCTGATCGGTTGCCGTAGTCAGCCCCTCGACCCGCTTGCCCAGGTTGTCCGCATGCTGGGTCAGCGCTTCGGCAACCTGCTTGCGCACCTCTCCCATGCCCGACTGCAGGGTCTCATGCTGCTTGCTCATGCTCTGAGCCTGACGCTCGTCGAAGGCCTCCCGCTGGTGGGCCAGGGAGCGGGTCATCGACTCCCGCAGCTCGGCCAGTTTCTCCTGCTGCTGCAGGCGGCCGTCGGCCAGATTGTCGGTCACCACCTTCTTAAGATTCTCAAACTGGGACAGCAGATCGAGACGCAGACGACCCGCATCGCCCCCCAGATGCTCTTTGATATCGGCGAACCGGCGGTCGAGCAGCTGACTGAGCTTATCCGCACGTTCCAGCTGGGTCTGCTGCATGCCATGAATCAGCCGCTGCTGGGCCAGCATGCCCTTGGCGATCCGCTCCGACAGCAGTTCCCGCAGTTCGCTCTGCTCCTTGGTGTTGCGTCGTTCCATCTCATGCAACTGCTCCTGCAGCTGCTGCTGGTGATGCACCCGGACCTGCTGTTCCCGTCGCTGGGTATCGAGCAGTTTGGCGAGCCAGTAGAGGACCCAGCCGAGCAGCAACAGACCGGACAGGCCGAGAATCAAAAGCACCTGAAGCGGTGAAGATATCTGTGTAAACCATTCCATGATCGAACTATAACCGATACGGAGACTCAAAACGCGAGTCTCAAAGCAACTTTTTACGACGGATTGGATTTGCATTAGCCAACCATCCTCATTACCTTTGCCCCTCGTTCAAAGAATCCAGTCGATCATGCGCATTCATCTCAAAACACTGGGCTGCCGTCTCAACGAGGCGGAGCTTGAAACCTGGAGCCGGGAGTTTCAGGCTCGCGGTTTTCACATCACCGGTCAGGCCGAAGAGGCGGATCTGCTGGTGGTGAACACCTGCGCGGTAACCCAGGAGGCGGTGCGCAAATCGAGGAAGCTGATGAGTCGCAGTGGCCGACTCAACCCCAATGCCCGGCTGGTGGTGAGTGGCTGTTACGCCTCCCTGGAACCGGACCAGGCGATGAAGATGGAGGGGGTCGACCTGCTGGTGGACAACCGGGACAAGGCCCGACTGGTGGAGATCGTCAGCGACAAACTCGACCTGAAGCTGATGCCGGAAGCCGCCATGGAGGCGGAAGCCGCTGGCATTCTGGCGCGGGGGCGCCAACGGGCCTTCATCAAGGTGCAGGACGGCTGTCGCTACCGCTGCACCTTCTGCATCGTGACCCTGGCCAGAGGCGAAGAGCGCAGTCGGCCGATCGAGGAGATCGTCGATGAGATCAATCGTCTGCATGGGGAAGGGATTCAGGAGGTGGTCATTACCGGCGTCCACATCGGCGGCTATGGCGCAGACATCGACACCAATCTGGTCCAGCTGATCGAAGCGATCCTGGCCGATAGCGAAATCCCCCGCCTGCGCATCGGCTCCATCGAGCCCTGGGATCTACAGGACGGGTTCTGGGAGCTGTTTGAAAACCCGCGCCTGATGCCCCACCTCCATCTGCCCCTGCAGAGCGGCGCCGACAGCGTCTTGAGACGCATGGCGCGACGTTGCCGCAGCGACGAGTACCGTTCACTGATCACCCAGGCGAGGCAGAGCGTCGAAGATTTCAATGTCACCACGGACATCATCGTCGGCTTCCCCGGAGAGAGCGAAGCGGAGTGGCAGCAGACCCTGGATTTTGTCGAAGAGATCGGCTTCGGCCATCTGCACATCTTCGCCTACTCACCCCGCCAGGGAACCAAGGCCGCCGGTCTGCCCGACCCGGTCAGTCGCGACATCAAGCGTCAGCGCAGCGAAGCCCTGCATCAGCTTGGTGAACGGATGAAACGCCAGACCCTGGAAGCCTATCTAGGTCAGACCCTACCGATACTGGTGGAGGGTTCGGTGGAACGAGGTTTCGGTGGCTATACACCAAACTACCTGCGTGTGGAGATAGACTCAGCAGCCGACAGGGAACTGGTCAACCGGATCGTGCCGGTAAAGGTTACCGCGATCACTGAGGATGGCAGTGCTCTGATTGGGACGGTTGAGCCGATCTAGCTTTTTTTGAATTTCAGTCCGCAAATGAACGCGAATAAACGCTAATGGTTGTTGGGTATTCGTGTTGGAAGGCGGGATTTATTCAAGTTGGTCGTTGGCGCTGACATCCGCAAATAGACCGAACATACCGCTCTCTCGTTAACACTCAATAGCCCAAAATGTCTGCCTGTAAGCCCCTCTCCCACAAGGGGAGAGGGGAGCTACACTCTCAGCCGATTAGGTAGATTGATGATGTGTGCTTTGCTGACCCTCGTAAAATCAGAAGAGGATTGCTGTCCCATCCCGATCCCCTAAGGCCAATCATAAGTCTCGGCCACCCCAAGGAAGGTCACGACATACTGTGTGCAACTGATGAACTCGACCACGGCGGTGACGCCATTGGCCGCCTCGATCTGGATGCGACCGGCACTCGGACGACCCGTTGCGCAATCGAATGTCAGCGGCACTTCGGTGGTCACATGGAAGTAGCCATGTTCCGGATCGTAGACCCGCACCGATACCAGGTAGCCCGACGATTCATTGCCCGAGACACTGACTTCAGTCACACGATAGGTCCGGTTATCGTAGCCCTGGTAGTCGGAGTAGTATTCGCATGTGACGTCCGAACCATCGCTGTTGGCAGCGATGCAGGTCATCTGCATGTTGAAGGTATCGCTGTAACTGCCCCCCGGATTACTGATGGAGACATTGAAGTTTATGTAGTTGAGGGTTAGCTGGTAGCCGATGCCGACCTTGCGGTATGTTCCTTCCACCGTGCCGTGAAACACGGTTGAGTAGTTGCCATTGTCATAACTGGTATCGCGGCTGCATTGGGTAAAAACAATACGCCACTCCCCTTCCAGGCTGAAATCGGGAAAATCGACCTCCACCGAACCGCTGTTGCAGTATGAGTTGGAGAGATCTTCGGTTCTGGCGGCCGCTTCACCTCGCCCCGCCAGTTGAGGTCCACGCTTCAGGATATCCCCCACCAAGCGGGCCAGATCCTGATTGATCTGATCCTGGTCGACCGGTGAATCGGGGCGCTGGCTCACCACCGGAACAGTGTCGGAGCTGACCGCCTGCTTCGATCCGGAGGTGGCCGCACTCGCCAGCTGATTGACGTTTTCACTGGTCATCGAGGCCTGTTTGGTCTCACCGCTGTAGTTCAGGGAGGTGCTGGAGGACTCTGTATCGGTGCTGCCCTCATCCCCACCACAGGCCAGCAGGGTGAATGTGAGCACAAACAAGGGGATCCATCTGTTGGCCGTGAAGTTCATGATTCATACTCCCTAAAGATCCAGCATCCACCAACATAATAGCCGCAGAAGCGTGGAGAGTGCAGATTTTTGCTGCCGTAGTATGCGCTCGGATATATAAGTTTTGACAACGGTCAAACAACTGAGTGCCGGAGATCAGCAAGGCGGTTACGACTTCACATCGCCAGCCTCTCCATTGTCCACACCCAGCCCGGCAATCGATTTCAGCAGCTTGCTGTAGTGACTGCCCTGCCAGTAGATTTTCTGGCACTCCCGACAGCGCCAGAATGTATCATGATGGCGAGCCACCTGATCCGGCAGCTGATCTTCGATGAGGGCTTTCTGCGTGGCGACGATGCTGCCATTGCAGACCATGCAGCGACTGAAAGGCCGGGCCTGGGCCGCCAGATCCAAACGCTCCACCACTTCGACCAGCTGTAACCAGGGCTCGATGGCATGCACATAGCAACCATGTGTGATCGTTCGGCGCATCAGCAGCGCCCGGTCCCGGGTCAGCAGGATTCGTCTCTCGGAGAGAGAAATCTCCACCAGTCTCTGATCACCGATGTCATTGAAGAACAGGGTGTCGAAACCCAACAGTCTCAGGTAGCGGGCCAGTTTGCCCAAGTGGGCATCGGTGACAAATCTGGAAGTTCGTAACGGCCGCTGCCGCAGTCGCAGGATAGGAGTGACATCCAGGGACTCGAACATGGGATAGACACTGATCCGCTCCCCACCCTGAAGTTGACGGTCAAGATCCACCGAGACCCCATTCAGCAGCACCACCTCAATCTCCGTATGGGGCACCCCCATGGATTCGATCAGGTGCTTCAAACTCTCCCCGGGTTGGATCTCCCGTTCGATGTCACGCTTGCGCAGGGAGCCGGGTAGGAAATCGTTGAGCTCCTCATAGAATCGCAATGTGACAGTTGGCATCTATTTAGAAATCAAACTCGGCCCACACCGGACAGTGGTCGGAGGGTTTCTCCATGCCGCGGATGTCGTAGGCGATACCCACATCGGTACAACACGCCATCAGGGGCTGGGTCACCAGCATCAGGTCGATACGCAAGCCGCGCTTCGGATCCCGGTCGAACCCCCGACTGCGGTAGTCGAACCAGCTGAAGCGGTCATCCACTTCCGGTTTGAGTTGGCGATAGCTGTCCACCAGGCCCCAGTCGAGTAGCGCCTGTAACCACTCACGCTCTTCCGGCAGAAAGCTGCACTTGCCGGTCTTCAGCCAGCGTTTGGCATTGTCAGGCCCGATGCCGATATCCAGATCCAGTGGCGCCACGTTCATGTCGCCGATCACCATCAACGGTTCGGATGGATCGTGCTGGTTGTTCAGATAGTCGAGCAGATCGGCGTAAAACTTCCGCTTGGCCGGAAACTTCACCTCGTGGTCGCGGCTCTCCCCCTGGGGAAAGTAGCCGTTGAGCAGGGTGAAATCCTGCCCCTTGGGTGACTGGTAACGGCCGATGATCATGCGCCGCTGCGCATCCTCCTCATCGCCGGGGAATCCCTTGCTGACCTCCAGAGGAGCCGACTTGGAGAGCAGCGCCACCCCATAGTGGGTCTTCTGGCCGTGATAGGCCGCCTGGTAGTCGAGCGCATCGATCATCCCATGGGGAAAATCCACATCCTGGACCTTGGACTCCTGAATCCCGATCACATCCGGATCGTATTCGGCCTTCAGTTGCGTCAGTTGGTGCTCTCTGGCACGAATGCCGTTGGTATTGAATGAGACGATCTTCACCCGTTTTTCTCCCCCAGAACCTCAATTGTCTCCCGCTCACCCACCTCGAAGCCGTGCCGATAGGCCTTGCCCCAGGGCAGGAACTGTTGCTCCTCGCTGATGCTCTCTGCCACCGAACCCAGCACCTCGGCCACCTGCCCGGCATAACCCAGATCCCTGATCTGACGGGTCATGCCGTCTGCGTAGCCCCGGTTGTACCAGAGCTGCAGTTCGCTCTCGGTTTCCGAGAGCTCGGCGGTTTCCGCATACAGATCCTGCGCCAGTTGCAGCAGTCGCCCGAGCAGATCTTCGTTTTTCAGTGTCATAGTATGAGCCATTCGGCGGGAAAGAGAGCGAAGCCTAACATGGGCAGTGGGTGATATTAAGCCGCATCTTTCATCCGGGTCCAGCTGCCAATGGGGAATAAACCTGCTCAGAAACGGTTGTATTTCCCCCGGGGTATGGCGATGATTGAGGCGTTATCCAAACCAGCCGACTGGAACCCGAGCCGCTTAAAGAGATTCAGAGATGTTGATTGCTATTTCACCCGCCAAAACCCTTGATTACGAGACACCACCGGTCACCAAAACCCATACCAAGCCCCGTTTCCTCAAGCAGTCGAAAGAGCTGATCGACAACCTGCGCAACTACTCGGCCCTGGATCTGGCGGAACTGATGAATCTGAGCATCAAGCTCTCGGAGCTCAACTTCGACCGGTACCACGACTGGAAGACCCCCTTCAACATGAAAAACGCCAAACAGGCCGCACTGGCGATGAAGGGGGATGTCTACACCGGTCTCGATGCGGAGACCCTGGATGAGCCGGGTTTCGAGTTCGCCCAGCGTCATCTGCGCATCCTCTCAGGCCTCTATGGGGTGCTGAAACCCCTCGACCTGATGCAGCCCTATCGGCTGGAGATGGGCACCAAGCTGCCGAATCAGCAGGGTAAGGATCTCTACGCCTTCTGGGGCGAGCAGATCACCCAGTCGATCAACAAGGATCTGAAGGCCCAGGGGGATGACATCCTGGTCAATCTGGCTTCCAACGAGTATTTCAAATCGATCAAACCGAAGCTGGTCAAAGGCCGCATCATCACCCCCCAGTTCAAAGAGCGAAAGAACGGCAGCTACCGCATGATCGGGGTATTCGCCAAAAAGGCCCGCGGGCTGATGAGCCGCTACATCATCGACAACCAACTCAGCGATCCGGAGGATATCAAGGGTTTCAATGTGGAACGCTACCGCTTCAACAAAAAGCTCTCGAAGGACGATCAATGGGTCTTCACCCGCAGCTGATCGATGCCCACAGCCACTTCGACGACGTCAGTTTCGACGTCGATCGGGAGCAAGCCCTGAGCCGCGCCGAACAGGCCGGGGTAACACAACAGATCATCCCGGCAATCAAAGCGGCCTGGTGGCCGCGCATCAAACAACTCTGCCTGGACCACCCGGGACTCCATCCCAGCTACGGTCTGCATCCGATGTTTCTCTCCGATCATCAGGATCAACATATCGACCAACTGAGTGAGTGGCTGGCCGCCGAGCAGCCGGTGGCGGTAGGCGAATGCGGACTCGATTTCTACATCGAGGATCCCCAACCCGAGCGGCAGCAACGGCTGTTCGAAGCCCAGCTGGAACTGGCCGACCGATACGACCTGCCGGTGATCATCCACGCCCGCCGTTCCGTTGAAGAGGTGATCAATACCCTGCGACGCTTCCCGGGCCTGCGCGGCATGCTGCACAGCTACTCGGGCAGTGAGCAACAGGCCCATCGCCTGATCGAGATGGGTTTCTATCTCAGCTTCGGTGGACCGGTGACCTATGAGCGGGCAAAACGTCTCAGACATCTGGTGGAATCCTTGCCCCTGGAGTCACTGCTGATCGAGACCGACTCACCGGATCAGCCCGACACCCAGCATCGCGGTGAACGCAACGAGCCCGCCTACCTGCCCCTGGTACTCGAACTGTTCAGTCAACTGCGCAAACAGCCCACCGAAGAGATTGCCGCACAAACCCGGCTTAATACCCAGCAGCTGTTCAGGCTCCAGTAACAGGGCTTGCCTCAATGCTGTTGTGCGCTCTTGATGTGTAAACATTGAGAATTAAATAGGCCGCGAATGGACGCCAATCACCGCCAATAGTCGCAAAATGTTCACAGGCCAGATTGCGCAATGAGTTAAATCGGAGCCGAATGACACTGACTTAAGCCAAGCATCGGTGCGGCAAGCCGCACCCTACCTGTGATCGAGCCGTAGGGTGCGGCTTGCC
>NAUB01000018.1 GCA_003676145.1 gamma proteobacterium symbiont of Stewartia floridana
GGGTCTGTTTTTGTGTCCAGCAAGGCAGAATGAGCGTCGTGTAGTCATTCTACATGAGCGAATGATAACGCCGCTGGGCGCAAAAACAGACCCAGCCCCCTCTTAAATATCAATATGGGGGGTTGCGCCTGAAAAATCACCACTCGGCGTTGCTCGTCGCTCATTTGGAACAACCAAACTTCGCTCCTCGCGCCTTGATTGGTGCTTTTTTAGGCGCAACAGGGCGCATTGGATTCGTGTTAACAGGCCCTAGAAAGAAAGCGCCATCTGTTGCTTTTGTTGTCCATGTTTTTATTGGACGTTACGAACGGTCTGTACAAATTACGGATTAGCCGGTTGTTTAAGTTACCACTGTTCAGTTGGGTTGATGCTGCAGTGCAACGACTGCAGGCTTGAAGTCCCTAACAAATTGCATATTATTAAAGACAAGCTATCTGTGGCTGAAAGTGGATAATTTGGTCGCCGGGTTAATAATGAATATATAGGCCGGGGTAATCTGAGTGTATGCGGTGCTGTACAGCAGGTTTTGCAATTTTTTTCATAACGACGCCAAGAAGATAGTAGTAAGTGTTTGTTCTGATCAGAGTCGACTTTTCCACCGGGCAACCCTGCCACGGTTGTTATTCACTTTTCTGTTATTGATTCCTCTGTTCTGTTCGGCAGAGCAGGGGAAAGTTCAACAGGTATTGATCCTAAACTCATACCACTCAAGCATGGATTGGGTTGTTGATATCGAGCGTGGCGTGCGTGATGCACTGCGAGGTAAGGTCGGTGAGCTTGAAGTTTTTTCGGAGTACATGGACACCAAGCGCATCCCCTTTTCAGATCAATATGAACGGCAGCTGCGTGATTTTCTAATTCACAAGTACTCGGATAGCCAGATCGCCAGCGTGCTTGTTTCGGACAATAATGCCTTTGATTTTGTCCGTCGTCATGGTGAGGTACTTTTCCCCGGCGTACCGGTAGTATTTTGCGGGATCAATTTTTTCAAGGATGAACAACTTGAGGGATACCCTAATTTTACCGGAGTGACGGAGACTTATGATGCCAAAGGCACCTTGTCACTGGCATTGGCGCTGCATCCCAAAACGAAACAGGTGTTGGTGATCAATGACCACCTGCCGACCGGGCTGGCCACGCAAGCGGATATCCGTCAGCAACTGCAGGCGATGGATCTCAGGATTCCAGTCCGTTATGCGGAGAAGATGCCGATTGCAGAGCTGCAGCGACAATTGGAGGGGCTGCCGGCAGACAGTATCGTGCTTCTCGGCAACTACTATCGGGACGGCTCGGATCTCTTCATTCCTCCAAAAGAGAGTTCCCGTCTGATCTCCGTCAGAAGCAAGGCGCCCGTCTATAGCATGCTGGAGTTTCGTATTGGCCAGGGAGTGGTGGGAGGCTACGCGGTCAGTGGTTATCGTCAGGGGCTTGCTGCCGGTGGATTGATGGCACAGATTCTCAATGGAGTACCGGTATCGAAGCTGCCGGTTCTAAAGAACGGCGTGAATCGGTTGATGTTCGACAGTATTCAGTTGGATCGCTTTGCAATCGATCCTGCCAATCTTCCTGTGGGCGCCACCCAGGTCAATGTTGACAGAGCACTCTTTACACAACAGGAGAGAACCTGGCTGGAGCAACACCCGGTCATAAGAATCGCTCCGGATCCCGATTTTCCGCCGATCGAGTATTTTGATGAGAGTGGTGCCTATCATGGCCTGGCAGCTGACTACGTACGAAAACTGGAAGAGAAGATCGGCTTCCGGTTTGACATCGTTCGTCTGGAAAACTGGGATCACGCAGTCGCCCAGGCAAAGAATCGCGAGGTGGACATGTGGGCGGCGGCCAGCCCCACAGAACAGCGTCAGGAGTATATGCTCTTCACCCAGCCGATGATTGATGTCCCCGCTGTGATAATGACGCGACGTGACGAGCAGGGAATATTGGCAATGGGGGATTTGATCGGCAAGCGGGTAACCGTCGTCTCGGGTTATGCCGCACACGACTTCGTGTTGAGAAACTATCCGGAAATTGAGCTGGATGTGGCCACCGATATCCGCGCGGCCTTGCGTAAGGTCTCTTTCGGTGAGGTGGACGCCATGATCGGCAACATGGCCACCTCCACCTATTTCATGGAGCAGGACGGGATCAGTAACCTGAAAGTGGCTGGAGAGTCCGGCTACCACTACCGCTGGTCATTGGCGGTACGCAGTGACTGGCCTATGTTGCGCCATATTCTCGATAAAGGGCTGAGACTGATCACTGAGGAGGAGCGGCGTGCCATCGTGGATCGATGGGTACGTTTCGATGTGGTGGATCGTGCCTGGTGGCAGCTGTCACGTGAACAGTGGATTGTTCTGCTTACTGTGCTTGGGTTGTTAACGGTTGGCATCGTTCTGGCCTGGAATCTGATCTTGCGGCATCGCGTCAGGGAGCGAACAGTCGATCTTGCCAGGATCAATCAGCGGCTGAATGAGATCAACAGTCTGCTGGTCGAGAGTGAAGAGAAATACCGCCTGATCTTCGAAACCTCGGAAGATCCGATGTGGCTGATCGAGGACAATCGCTTCGTCATGACCAATCAGGCCGCTTCCCGTCTGTTGGGTTACGCGAGCCCGGAACAACTGGTCGATACACCACCCTGGAAGCTGTCGCCGGAATTTCAGCCTGATGGCATGTCCTCCGATGAGAAGGCCAAGGCGATGATGGGGCAGGCCATGAAATATGGCTACAACCGTTTTGAGTGGGAGCATATCAAGCGTGATGGTACGACCTTTCCCGTGGAGGTCTCCCTGACGCGTATTCCATACCGCGGCCACTCAGCGATTTTCTGTATGTGGAATGACATTACCGAGCGTAAAGCGGCAGCGATGGAGATCCAGCGTCTGGCCACCCATGATGCTCTCACCGGTCTCGCCGGTCTGCGTCTGGCGGAAGACCGCATCGAGATGGCGATTGCCGAGGCGCGACGGGAAAAATGTAAAATGGCCGTACTGTTTATCGATCTTGACGGTTTCAAAACGATTAACGATCAGTATGGACATGATGCGGGTGATGCCTTGCTAAAAGAGGTGGCTGCTCGATTGAATAGCAATGTGCGTGAGGTCGATACTGTCGCCCGTATGGGTGGTGACGAGTTCCTGATCGTATTGACCTCCATTCGGACCCTATCGGATATCAAACGTGTTTCGGAACAGGTTGTTCTGTCAGTAAGACGTCCTTACCCTTACGAAGGTCAGATGCTGGAGGTCAGTATCAGCGTGGGAGTTGCTCTATATCCAGATCATGGTGAAACAAGGGAAACCCTGGTGCGGGTTGCCGATAGGGCCATGTACGATGTTAAGCGGGAAAGCAAAAACAACTACCGTGTTGCACAGACAGAATCTCAGGGAGCAGCAGAAGAGGGAGAGTGACAGGTTTCAGATGTTTTCTGTTCCGTCCATACATCCACACAATAGACAACCAGGTCGATGGCTTTCTTTTCCTTCAGAGTTTTTGCGTCAATAAGCTTCAATTTTCCCCCAGCACCCTGCGGCGCAACAGTCTCAGATCGACCGGCAGCAGAATAAGGATCATCAGAAGGAACAGAAACACCGCCATAACCAGATGGTAACTCCATATACCCGACAACATTAACAGCCGTATCCCCTCCGCAAGATGGTGCAGCGGATTGATCATCAGCCAGGCCTGCGCCAACAAGGCATCACTCTCCAGAGGGAAGTAGGTGTTGCTGGCGAATCCCAATGGCATGATCACCAGATAGAACGGGATGTTCATATGATCGATGGTTGGTACGATCGCGGTGAACAACAGACCCAGGGCAGCAAAGGCGACCCCCGCAAGAAACAGCAGCGGCAGGGTCGCAATCACACCGCTCCAGTGAAGATCGAGCCAGCCCCCCAGGTTAAATCCGATCAGGACGAAGATGACAATGACCGAATAGGCCAGGCCCAGGCTGGCAGACCAGAGCGCCTCACCCCAGACCACATGTTCCAATCTCACCTGGGTGGTCAGCTGACCGTCCCAGGTCTTCTGGTAGTGCATGCGGATGTAGGCGGCAAACAGTGCCTGAAAAAAAGCCGTCATGAAGACGGTGTAGGCGACAATCCCTGGCGCCAGATAGGCCAGGTAGGAGACATTCTGCGACTTCCAGTCGAAGTCGGGGATATTACTGCCAAGACCAACCCCGAAGACCAGCAACAGGATGATCGGTTCGAAGATTGGTGGCAGTGCAGCGGTGTGCCAGTTACGCAGGTAGACCGTCAAATGACGCCGCAATACGGCCCAGCTCTGCCAGGCTGTCATGGCCAGATAGAGCCTCATGAGTCATCATCCGTCAATTGCAGAAACAGGTCATCCAGATTGGGCGGCCGAACCTCAAAGCGTAGCTCGCCGAAGGCGGCAGAGAAGCGCGCCAGTCCGGTACCGTCGAGGGCAAATTGCCAGGTATTGAGAATCCGTGTCGGTTCGCTCAGGCCCTCTTTTTCAAGCCAGGACTCCACGGCCATTGCCTGCGGGATCTTGGCGTCCAGCACCACAACGTGCTCGCCCACCAGGTCACCCAATACCGTTCTCGGTGCGCCCACCGAGACCACCTGTCCCTCCTTCAGGACCAGCAGGTTATCCGATAAACGCTCGGCTTCATCCATGTAGTGGGTTGTCAGTACGATGCCAAGCCCTTCGTTACGTAAACCGTCGACCAGCTCCCAGACCGCCATCCGCGCCTGTGGATCGAGTCCGGTTGTCGGTTCGTCCAGAAACAGCACCTTGGGTTGGTGTACCAGGGCTCTGGCGATCATCAACCGGCGTCGATAACCGCCCGACAGGGTGTCCGGTTTTGCCTTTGCGTAACGGCTGAGATCGAAACGATCCAGCAGCTCCCTGACCCGGGACTCAAGGTCGGTCGGCCTCGGGCGGAAATAGTGTCCAAACCAGAGCAGGTTGTCCTGCACGGTAAAATCGGTATCAAAGGTATCATCCTGTGTGCAGACACCGATCAGACGATTGACCCCGTCCGGATCTTTCTCCCGCTCGATCCCG
The DNA here is from genome assembly GCA_003676145.1 of gamma proteobacterium symbiont of Stewartia floridana. Taxonomy (GTDB): domain Bacteria; phylum Pseudomonadota; class Gammaproteobacteria; order Chromatiales; family Chromatiaceae; genus Thiodiazotropha; species Thiodiazotropha taylori. Next base: position 5,038 of record NAUB01000018.1, read on the forward strand.
TCAATAAACACGCTGCCTTCATCGGGCTGCAAAAAGCCGTAACAGAGACGCAGCGTGGTGGTTTTACCCGCACCGTTGGCTCCCAGCATGCCGAGGATTTCGCCGGATCGGCACTGCAGATCGACCCCATCCACGACCCGGGAGGAGCCGAAGTGCTTTACCAGCCCATGAGCGGACAGTAAGGGTTTTGGATTGTTTTGAATCTCTGCACTCATAGAGTCTTTCGAGCCTGACATCCTAATGGGCTGATCAATTTCCACATCGTCAATTCAATACATAACAACTAATGTACGGAATAACTTCAACTAATTTGAGATCCTACCCGTTATTTTTAAGAGGTGAGAGTGCGGTTTATCGTAATCGCTCACCATGAGTCTTCTGACAATTCTGATCAAAATCTTGCTCATCCAATAGTAAGCCAGGTTCCGTGCTATCCATAGACACGATTCCCGATTTACCAATGCCACTCACCCATCGATCGGCTTAGCGACGCTGCGATTTGTCACAGATCAAGCCGGATTGGCCTGTAATGAAATAGAGTAGCGGCCCTATATGAATCAGGCTACGACACAATCGGTCATCTCTTTTCTGGTACTGGGATTCGCACTCGCCACATGCCAGGCATCCGCTTGGCCCACGCTGCAGAGTCGCATCCAGTTCGGCACCATCGCCAACGATTCACCGTCGGAGAATGTATTCCCCTCGGGATTTCTGAACTTCGATGAGGGGATCAACCTGAATCGGGCGGAGTTGATTATCGAAAAGTCACCGAACGCCAATATCAAACCCCGTATTGGCCCCTTTCCCGGCACCGCACCGGTGGCGTCGGACTGGGGTTTCGAAGTCGACTTGCGCTACGGTGAGGATGCGGCCATTACCTATGGATTGGATGATGAACTCCACATCAACGATGGCAAGGAAAGGCTGTTTCTCATGCCCCAGTGGTTCCTCAGCGGGTATCTGCCGCTGGCTGAGGGTTTTTCCTGGATTGCCGGGAGCTGGTTCACCTCACTGGGGTATGAGATCGGTGCGCCGGTGGATCCGCCAACCGGCTTCTATACCCACTCCTATGCCTTTGTCTATCAACCGGTCAAACATGTGGGGGTGATGGGGGCGTTGAAGCTGCCGATGGCTGAAGAGCGTGGTCTCTGGTCTGTTGGTCTGGGATTGGTGCAGGGTTGGAACAATCTGCAGGACAACAACGACGACAAGACGCTGCTGTTCGACATGCGTTGGCGCAGTGCCGATTTCAGGACCTGGCTCGATATTGAGAACATCATGGGTTATGAGCAGTCGGAAGATGGCCTGACGGATCAGACTAGGCCTTTCAACGCGGTCAGTAGTGACGGTGAAAAACTCTTGCGCCGCATGCACTCGGTGCTGTTGAGTCACCGGTTCAACTCTGTCCACCGGGTAGCGCTGAACGCCGTCTACGGATATCAGGAGGGCGGCGATCTGCAAGCGGACAGCAATAATCCTCCCGGTTTTCTGATCACTCAGGACAGTCGCTGGTACGGCGCCAATCTGAACTGGTACCTGCAATGGCGCAAAGATCAACAGATCGGATTGAGAGTGGAGTGGTTCAAGGATGCGGATGGCGCTCATGCGCTGCTGCCAGCGGGTATCTACCGGGGAGTTACCGCCAATCTCTCCTGGTGGCTGAGGGAGGGTCTCAGGATTCGCCCTGAACTGCGCTATGATCACTATTCCGGTTCCGGCAGGCCGTTCGGTGGCCGGGTACCGAGCACATTTTTTGGTGAGGAGAAACAGCAGTGGGTGGCCTCTCTGGATGTCACCTGGTCATTCAGCCTATGAGCGGTAAATACAGTTTTATCGGTGCCATGCGACCTTTTTCCCTGGTCGTGGCGATCGCCACCTGTGGCCTGGGGGTCAGTCTGGCGCTGATCGATCAGGCGGTGGATGGCTGGTTGGCCTGGCTGGTGCTGCTGACCGGGGTGTTACTGCAGGTGGCGGTGAATCTGATCAACGACACACCGGATCTGCAATCGTCCGCACTGGCGCAAGCCCAGAGAGAGGCGATCCGGCGCAACGCCAGAGTAGGCTGGGGCGTGATGTTGCTGGCCATCGTCTTGGGACTCTACATGGTGACGATCCGGGGATGGCCTCTGTTGCTGCTCGGACTGATCGGTGTGGCCGGTGCCTGGGGCTATACCGGTGGCAAGGTCAACTACAAACAGCGGGGGTTGGGAATTCTGCTGGTGTTCCTGTTGATGGGGGTGTTGTTGATCGGTGGTTCCTACTATGTGCTTACCGGTATCTACACCCTGGAGGTGTTGTGGCTGTCACTGCCATTCAGTCTGTTGTCCTCATTGCTGCTGCTGAGCAACGAACTGCGGGATTATGAAGCGGATCGCGAGGCCGGCATCCGCACGTTGATCGTGCGTATCGGCTACCGTTCAGGGGTCAAGCTCTACTACCTGCTGGCGAGCCTGGTCTATCTTGTCAGCGCCTTGCTCTACTGGACCCAGATGCTGCCCGGCATCGTCATGTTGCTGGTGACCTCCATCGCTTTGGTCGGTCCGCTCAATTTACTGACTGCAAATGCCTCTCAGCGCCGTAGGCTTACGCCGTTGACCGGTCGTTTCTATCTGCTTTTCGGTGCCACTTATCTGGCGACGCTCTGGATGCAACTGCCATGAATCAGGATATCGTACTGCAGCTGGCACTGCCGGTAACCCTGTTCTGCATCATGTTCAGCATGGGCAGCAGTCTGGTGACCGCTGATTTCAAGCGGGTGTTGGAAACCCCGGCGGCTGTGATGGTCGGTGTTATCAGTCAGATGGTGATGTTGCCGGTGGTTGCACTTCTCCTGCTCTCTCTGCTGCAACTGCCACCTGAGCTCTTCATCGGTTTCATGATTCTCGCCTTCAGTCCAGGTGGCACCACATCGAATATGTTCTCCTACCTGGCGCAGGGCGATGTGGCCCTCTCCATCACCCTGACGGCGATCGTCAGCCTGGTGACACCGTTGACCATCCCATTGCTGGGGGGGCTGGTGCTTGAGTGGCAACTGGGTGATCAGAGCGAGATTGTCCTGCCTTTCCTGCCGACCTTCGCCAAACTGGTGGTGATCACTCTGATTCCGGTGCTGCTCGGTATGCTGTTGCGCCACTATCAGGCTACCTTCTGTATCAGGCATGAGAGGCTGATAACCCGCATCCCCCTGATCATGCTGTTGTTGGTGATCGGCGGAATCATCTGGCAGAACCGTGACTCGATGGTGTTGTTTCTTGATCAGACCGGGGTGCCCGCATTGCTGTTGTCGAGCATCGCCCTGGGGTTGGGTTACACCGTGGCGAAACTCGCCCGCATGCCAGTCCGCACGGCCCGCACCATTGCCATAGAGACTGGTATACAGAACGGCGGTACCGCGATTCTCGTAACCGGTACGATTCTCAATAATCCCAATATGACCATTGCACCGGTGATCTACGGCATACTAATGCTGATACCGACCTTCGCCTATATCCTCTGGCTCAACCGCAGACCTGCTGTGATCGCATGATAGTCGGGGGCGGTTGTCTGTAATGGGTTAGCTAGTTGTTGAATTGATTGCTGAGGTAGTTTTCATCTCCGATGGGTCTCCTGCTCATTGCAAGTGAGCTTATTCGGAAGCGGGATCTCTGCGGGCCTTGCAACAGGCTAACGGCTATAATTGACAACTGGTATGGGACACAGTAATTGGAGTTCAATTTGAATCAGGCAAATAAACCCTATGCCGAAGCCTGCGATGAGAACAAGGTGCCGATTCTGGATCAGCTGCTGCGTCTGTTCAGTGAGACACGCTCGGTCCTGGAGATCGGCAGTGGGACGGGTCAGCACGGGGTCTTTTTTGCAGCGGCAATGCCGGATCTGACCTGGCAGACCAGTGACCGGGAGGAGAATCATGAGGGCATCCAGGCCTGGTTGTCTGAAGCCGCACTGGATAATCTGTTATCCCCTTTAACGCTCGATGTGACTTCTGAATGGCCGAAGAGCCGCTACGACGCTGTATTCAGTGCCAATACCACCCATATCATGTCCTGGCCGGCTGTCATTGCCCTGTTTCAAGGGGTTGGCCGTGTGCTTCAGGCGGAAGGACGGTTTGTGCTGTATGGGCCATTCAACTACCAGGGTGCCTTCACCAGCGAAAGCAACAGTCGCTTCGATGAATGGCTGAAATCCAGGGATCCGTTGAGTGGCATCCGGGATTTTGACAATCTGAATGCTTTGGCTGCGGATCAGGGCCTGATCTTTGAAGAGGATATCGAGATGCCGGTGAACAACCGCATCCTGGTCTGGCGTAAACAGAGTGCCGTTTGAAGCGTACGAGGTTCAGTTAAGGTTCAGTTTGACTCTCTTAAGCTGTAGATAACAACGGGTGAGCCACTCACCTGAATTATCTGTATCAGCCAGGAGAGCGTCATGAAAAAAACATCACTGATTACCGGAATCCTCACGCTGGCCCTGTCGATGAGCGCCACCGCCGGGCCAAGGGATCGTTACCAGGACAGCGCCAAGGTCATCGATGTGGAGCCTGTCTACCGCACGGTGGAGATCACTCAACCGGAGCGTCACTGCTGGGATGAGGAAGTCACCCACTACCAGCCCAGAGGGCATGGTTACACCGGTACGGTTCTGGGTGGAATCATCGGTGGTGTGGTCGCCAACTCCGTCAGCCGTGGACGCGGTAGAGGCAAGGATGCGGCAACCCTGGCCGGAACCCTGCTGGGTGGTGCCATCGGCCACGACCTGAGTCACCAGAAGCGAGGAGGACACTATTCAACCTCCTATGAACGTCGCTGTGAAACCACTCATCAGAGCCACTATGAGGAGCAGCTGACCGGCTATGATGTGACCTATCGCTATCGGGGTCGGGTCTTCACAACTTTTACCAAAGAGCACCCGGGAGAGCGGATTCCCGTGCGGGTCAGTGTCAGGCCGATTCATGACCACTGATCCGAATTCGATTGTGCTGTGATTGTCTGACTGGAAAATCGCATTAAACTGACGAAACAGGTATAACAGATAGACCATCTGCGGTGAACCGGCAGAGCCCCGGCTCGTCGCAGGAGGGAACTGAACAGGTTTCATATCTACCATCGGGTTTTCATCCTATGAGGAAAAGCAGATCACATCTTTGGCGTACCCTGCTGCTCGGCTTGCTGCTGATGACGCTCAACCCGGCATTCGCCGAGGTGAGTCTCAACAAGGCTGTAGAGCAGGCTAAAAAGCGTACCGGTGGTCAGGTGATTTCTGCGGAAACCCGTAACCAGGACGGTCAGAGAGTGCACAATATCCGCATTCTGACGCAGGACGGTAAGGTGCGTCGGTTACGAATCAATGCGAACAACCGGGGTGGAGGCAATGGTGGCAGACGTTGATCGAGGGATGGTTTTGCCAAGCCTATCCGGTTTCATTCCGCTGAACTGACACTCGGAGGCATACAGATGCGCGTTCTGTTGGTTGAAGATGAAGCGGAGATCCGCGAACCGCTTGCCGCCCGACTGGCTGAAACCGGCTACACCGTAGACAGTGCGGAAGATGGTGCAGAAGGCCTCTTCCTCGGACGGGAGTATGCCATCGATGTGGGCATCGTCGATATCGGTCTGCCGAAGATGTCCGGTATCGAGTTGATCCGTGAATTACGAAAACTCGATAAGCACTTTCCGATTCTGATCCTGACTGCCCGGGGCAACTGGCAGGATAAGGTGGAGGGCCTGGAAGCCGGAGCGGATGACTATCTGGTGAAACCCTTCCATGTGGAGGAGTTGCTGGCCAGACTGAATGCCCTGTTGAGACGCTCCGGTGGCTGGTCTCAGCCGGTATTGTCGGGCGGTCCGGTCTCCCTGGATACCCGCACCCAGGCCGTCTCGATCAACGATCAGCCGGTGGAGCTGACCGCCTACGAATACAAGGTGCTTGAGTACATGATGCTGCATGCGGGGGAGGTGGTTTCGAAGACCGACCTGACAGAGCACATCTATGAACAGGACTGGGACCGGGACAGTAATACCATCGAGGTTTTCGTCAGGCGTCTGCGCAAGAAACTCGACCCGGATGACCGCTACAAACCGATTGAAACACTGCGCGGAAGAGGTTACCGGTTTGCCCTTGAGCGGAATATCTAATCTCTCGATTCGACAACGTCTGCTGCTGGCGGCAAGCCTGGTGCTGGGCGCTTTCCTGGGTCTCACCGGTCTCTCTCTGGATAAGGCATTTCGTTCAGCCACCCAAGAGGCGCTCGAGGCGAGACTGTTAAGCAATGTCTATGCGCTGCTTGCGGCGGCGGAAGAGGGCAGTGAGGGTCAACTGACCATGCCCAAGGTGCTGACCGACCCCCGCTTCAATCGTCCCGAGTCCGGTCTCTATGCCCAGGTGATCCAATATCCGGAAGGTTACAACTGGCACTCCGGCTCCTCCCTTGGCCAGGCGTTGAGTTTTTCCCGTGACATCCCGCCCGGCGAGTCTGAGAGCGGACGATACCAATTGGCTGTCGGGGATGTGATGGGCTTCAACTTCGCGGTGGTGTGGGAAGACTTCAATGGTGAGGAGTTGAAGTATGTGCTGTCGGTGGCCGAGGATCTGCAGCCGATCCAGGAGCAGATTGCCACCTATCGGGATAGCCTGTTTCTCTGGCTGGGCGGTGCGGCCCTGCTGCTGCTGTTGGTGCAGGGGTGGGTCCTGAGTTGGGGCCTGCGGCCGCTGCGTGAGGTGGAAGAGGCGCTCACGGAGATCGAGTCGGGGCGTTCGGAAAAACTCCAGGGGCGCTACCCGAAAGAGTTGCATCGACTCACTTCCAATATCAACTCCCTGATTCAACATGCTCAGGCAAGACAGCAACGCTACCGGGACAGTCTCGGGGATCTTGCCCACAGCCTGAAGACGCCCCTGGCGATCCTGCAGGGGGTTGCCGACCAGCCCGGCAGTCACACCGAACAGACCGTGCAGGAGCAGGTCGAGCGGATGAACCAGATCGTCAGTCATCAACTGCAGCGTGCCGCCGCGTCAGGACGGCATCTGCTGACCCAGAGCCTGGAGATCGGGCCTCTGCTGGAGAGACTGGTCAAATCCCTCGACAAGGTCTATCTGGAGAAGGGGATCGAGTGGCAGACATCGGTTGCCCCGGAGAGCCGCTTTTTCGGTGAAGAGGGGGATCTGATGGAGCTGCTTGGCAACCTGATGGAGAACGCCTGTAAATATGGCCGCAACCGGATCCGGGTGAAAGTGAGTGCTGATCCCTTTTTGTCCATTCTCATTGAAGACGACGGGGAGGGGATTCCCCAGCACCTTCAGCAGAGTGTCTTTCAACGGGGCAATCGTGCCGACACCAGACAGCCCGGACAGGGCATCGGTTTGGCAGTGGCCCTGGATATCGCTCAGGCTTACGCAGGGGAGATCAAGCTTGGTCAATCCAGCGAGCTGGGCGGGGCTGCGGTGGAGATCCGCTTCCCGGAAAGCTAGTGGGTCCGGCTGATCGTTACACTATTTACCGGGTGGCCCACTAGCGCCTGTCACGCCTTGCTCAAGCGGAGAAAGTTCTCCAGTCGCAGGCGGTCTATCTCGCCCCGTTCCACCGCCGCCCGGATGGCGCAATCCGGTTCATGGCCATGGGTACAGTTGTGAAAACGGCACTGACCGATATAGGGGCGGAATTCGGCAAAACCCTGCTCCAGCTCTTCACGACTGAGATCGGTAAGCCGGAAACTGCGGACACCGGGAGAGTCGATCAGTTTGCCCCCCTGTGGCAGGTTGTAGCAGGTTGCCGCCGATGTGGTGTGGCGGCCCAGTCCGGTGGCCTCTGAGAGCCTGCCGGTTTCAATGTCATGATCCGGCAGCAGGGCGTTGATGAGAGAGGACTTGCCCACTCCCGACTGTCCCAGCAGAATGCTGGTTTCATGCTTCAAATGGTCGATCAATGTATCCAGTCCATGCTCACGCTTTGCACTGATGTTGATGATCGGATATCCGATCCTGGCATAGATTTCAAACTGGTCGATGAAAGCTGATTCCGTCTCCTCGGTCAGCAGATCGATCTTATTGATCGCAATCAGTGGTGGGATCTTGATGGTTTCAGCGGTTACCAGGTATTGATCGAGAAGATAACCGCTGGGTTCCGGTTTGGGTGCCAGCACGATTACCAGTTGACTGATATTGGCGGCCAGAGGTTTTTGTCGACCGCTGTAATCCGGACGGCTGAGCACACTCTCACGTGGCTGCAGTGCGGTGACCACCCCGCTGTGTTCATCCACCTGTTGCCAGATGACCCGGTCGCCACACACCGGATGGCCGATGTTCTGACGGGTCTGGCAGCGGTAGATGCTGCCCGAACCATCATCGATACCCAGCGTTGCGCCGTGGCGTATGATCACCACACCCTCTTGTTCAGGTTGCTCGGCAGCACTGCTCAGGGCCTGGTTTGCCCGCTGATCCAGACGTTGACGGCGTTTATCCTGAATGGCCTTGATACGGTTTCTCTGCTGGTTTGTCAGGCGCCGTTTAGCCATGCAGAGGTGATCCTAAGCCGGACTTCGCCAGCTCACCTGATTCGCACAAGCTTTTGATCTGTTCAGCGATGGAGAGCGTCTCACCAGAGCCTAAGGTTTGGGATCGAATTTGTAGTATTCCAGATTGAGATAGGTTGCGGTGCTGTCGATCTGATCATCGAACCAGGTGAGGCCAAGGTTCTGCTCGCAAAAACGTACTTGCTTGTGCAGACCATCGAGACTTTTCACGCGGCGGTTAGGTCGGGTATAGAGTTCACTGCCGTGACATTTCAGGCAGTGCTCTTGATTCAACTGTTTACCCAGTTCCAGATCCGCTGCCGTCAGGTTTGAGGTGGCAGGAATCAGTAATGAGGTTGCAGCTATCAATATCTTTTTCATCTACTCGCTCCGTCTATTGGGTAATCTGCTTGGAGATGTGGGCAATTCGCACCGGTGCCGGTGGGTGACTGTCATGGAAAAATGAATAGAGTGGATCCGGTGTCAGTGTGCTTGCATTGTCCTGATAGAGTTTGACAAGCGCCTGGATCAGAAACTCCCCGCTACTCTGGCTGACTGCATAATCATCCGCCTCAAACTCGTGGCGTCGGGAGAGAAAGCTGCCCAGAGGGGTGAAAAATATGGTGAACACAGGGATTGTCAGAACAAACAACAGCAGTGCCGCGGCATTGGAGGGTTCAGATATACCCAAACCGTTATAGAACCAGAGCTGCTGGGAGAGCCAGCCAAGCAGCGCCATCGCACCAAGTGAGAGCAGGGCCATCACCAGCATCTGTTTGTGGATATGTTTGTAGTGAAAGTGGCCCAGTTCGTGAGCCAGAACCGCTTCCACCTCATCCGCGTTCAGGGCCTCCAGCAAGGTATCGAAAAAGACGATGCGTTTGGTTTTGCCAAAGCCGGTGAAGTAGGCGTTGCCATGGGCAGAGCGTTTGGAGCCGTCCATGACGAAGATCCCGTCACTGGTGAATCCGCAACGTTGCAGCAAACTACCGATTCGCTCACGCATCTCCCCTTCGGAGAGTGGGGTGAATTTGTTGAACAGTGGTGCAATGAAACGGGGATAGGCCCATGAGATGGTCAGGGTGAAGCTGAGCCATACCAGCCATGCGGCAAGCCACCAGTATTCACCGGCACTGGCCATTAATTTGAGTATCACCCACAACAGCGGTAACCCCAGCAGGATCGACAGCAGCAGTCCGATCAGTCGGTCCTTGATATATTGCTGCGGGGTATTGCGGTTGAATCCGAACAGGGCTTCCAGACGAAAGGTCCGATAGAGATCGAACGGCAGATCCAGCAGAGAGCCGATAAAGAAAAAAGAGAAAATGAACACAATCCCCGTGGTTAATGGTCCCCATTGCATCCCGTTCCAGTACTGAATCAGCAGCTCCAGGCCACCACCCAGGGTCCAGAACAGCAACAGAGCCACCCCGATCAGAGCCTCGATAAAGGCCAGCTTGCCCTTCGCCTGGGTGTAGTCGGCGGCTTTCTGGTGGTCCTCGAGGGGCACCCGGTCCTTGAAGGCAGCGGGTACCTGGCTTCGGTGTTGTGTGACATGCTGCAGATGCCGATAGAGTAACCACAGCTGTAACAGGGTGCCGAGAATCAAAAACAGTAAGAACAGTTGTGTGAAGAGTGCCATCAGTGGTTAATCAAAACTCCTGGGATTTGGGGACGCGATCGATCCGGCGACCAATTATGTCGTGTTGAGCCCTGGTATACCAGCCAACATAGCGGCATCCGTTTCCATTTTCGATCATTTACTGGCTACTCCATACTTACTTTTATGGAGGTTTTTTGCCGAGGATTGGTTATGGTTTTGACAGGGGTTGCAGAGCAAAGGTTCGGCTGCAACTGCCTTATGGATGAATAGCCATACAGTCTTTGACGGCTTCCTGTTAGAATTTCGCCGCGTAGCGGTTCCGTAACAGAAGGATAACAAGATGCCTGTTGATGCCTCCAATCTGATTTGGATCGACCTGGAAATGACCGGGTTGGACACCCAGCAAGACGAAATCATTGAGATTGCGACCATCGTCACCGATGTCAATCTGAACATTCTTGCTGAAGGGCCGGTGATCGCCGTCCATCAATCCCAGGTCGTTCTCGATGGTATGGATGAGTGGAATCAGCGCCAGCATGGAGGTTCCGGATTGCTGGAACGGGTCAAGCAGAGCCAATACAGTGAGGCTGAGGCGCAGGCTGAGACGATCCGCTTTCTGCAGCAATACGTACCTGCCGGGGCATCCCCAATGTGCGGCAACAGCATCTGTCAGGACCGGCGTTTTCTGGCCAGGACGATGCCCGAACTGGAAGCCTACTTCCACTATCGGAATCTGGACGTCAGCACTTTGAAAGAGCTGATGAACCGCTGGGCGCCATCATTGGGTGAGGGGTTTACCAAACAGGGTAAGCATCTGGCTCTGGACGACATCAAGGATTCGATTGCCGAGCTACACTTCTATCGCAACCACTTCCTCAGGCTCCCCTAGGGGCAATTAGGGCCTGTTAACACTAATCCATGCTTGAAGGTTCAGGGAAGCACCCTCAAAGTCTATCGGTTCACTATCTGATCGCCACCTCACTGGTACTTCTGAGCACGCTGTTTTTTGCCTCAGTCGATGCCTATGTGGTTGATGGTGAGCCGTTGTTGCTCAATGCGGATTTTTCCCATCATCTGGCTGGCTGGCAGGTCAGTGGCGATCGGGATCTGGTGCAGGTGGCCGATGGCACTGTGGAGATTCGCCACGATGCTCTTTCCCAGTCCAATACGCTCTCCCAATGTTGGGACCGTGTAGCGTTTCCGGATCGGATAGTGCTCGGCATCACAGCTTCAACCAGCGATTTGGTCCTCGGAGTAAAGCCCTGGCACCTGGCCCGGGCCGGGTTGATCGGTGAGCTAGCCGATGGCACAAAGGACTACCGCTTGACCAGGAGGTTGCTGTCGCTCAAACAAGATGCCGACTGGAGATCCTATCGGACAGGCATTGAAATCGATCAGTCGCTCGATCGGATCTGCCTGTCAATCGGCTTGCTTGGCTCAAAAGGCAGCTTCCGCTTCAAAGATCCGCAGCTCTATCCGGCCGCGATCCCGCCCAGCTACAGCCTGATCAAAAATCTGTTATTGGCCGTCTGGGCTGCTTTTGGAGTCGTCTGGCTTATGCAACTGGTCAAACACTATCGGCAGAGAACCCAGATGGGTTTTATTCTGGCCATGCTGATGGCGATTTCCGTCGGTATTCTGATGCCGGTCGAACTGAAATCGGAGCTGGAAAACTGGCTATCACTCTATCTTCCCGAGTTCACCACGAAGCAGTTACTCAATACGCTGGGAGTACCCTATCAGCTACCGGCGGATATTCTTCCGCAACGCTGGGACGTATCCAAATTCGGCCACCTGCTGGGGTTCTTTCTGCTGAGTCTGATTCTGTTTTCTGAAAAGGAGAAGACGGTTTGGATGCTATTGCCGGGTCTGGTGATTGCCGCGGTGGTGACAGAAATCATGCAGCACTATGTGCCTGGCAGAGCGCCCCGATTGAGTGATGTGATGGTCGATCTGATCGGTATCGTTGCAGGTTGGTGGCTGATCAGAGGCTATTTCAAGCTGCGTCAAGCTGTCGTCGGCTGAATCCGCTGGCGATCCAGTGCCCAGAGAATGTGCTCCTTCACCATGGGTGATGCTTGTTCCAACTGCCTCAGCAGGGCTTCTGCAACCGCTACGGATGGGGGGGCATTGCCCAGTGCCACGGCCAGGTTTCTCTGCCAGCGTTGATAACCGATCCGTCGTATCGCCGATCCCTCGGTCTTCTGCAGAAAAGTCGCTTCATCCCACTCGAACAGCGTGATCAGGCTGCTGCTGTCGAGTTTGTGTCGCGCCAGAAAGTCCTGCTCGCCGGTCAGTTGGGCGAAGCGATTCCAGGGGCAGACTTGCTGGCAGTCATCACAGCCGTAGATCCGGTTACCCATGGCGGCCCGGTATGGCTCGGGAATGGCGCCTCTCAGCTCGATGGTCAAATAGGAGATACAGCGTCGCGCATCGAGCTGGTATGGGGCTGTGATGGCCTGGGTGGGGCAGATCTCCAGACAGGCCTGGCAACGGCCACAGTGGTTTTCCGCCGGCGAGTCGATCGGCAGGGGAATAGTGCTGTAGATCTCACCGAGAAAAAACCAGGAACCTGAGCGCTTGTTGAGCAGGTTGGTATGCTTGCCGATCCAGCCCAAGCCGGCTTTTTCCGCCAGAGGTTTTTCCAGTACCGGTGCAGAATCCACATACAGCCGATTGCTGCTCTCCGGTAGCGTCTGCTGGATCTTCTGCTGCAGTCTCTTCAGACGGTTTCGCAGCAGTTTGTGGTAATCCCGGCCGAGTGCGTAACGTGAGATAAAGGCTTTCTGCGGGTCTTCCAGAATCCGTTGCAGATCCTGCATCGGCTCCGGCAGGTAGTCCATACGGACAGAAATCACCCTGACGGTTCCAGGTTCCAGCTCTGCAGGGCGACTCCGTTTGTTGCCGTGCTTGGCCATATAGTCCATCTCACCATGACAACCCGATGCCAGCCACTGATGCAGTCTACTCTCTGCTTCGCTGAGATCGGTATCGGTAATACCGACTGCATCAAAGCCCAGTTCTTCCCCCCACTGTTTGATCTGCAGGCTCAGCTTAAGTAATTCGTCAGCGCTCAGTGTCTCACTCATGCTGCTGCACTATAGCCCAGTGCCGTGACGATTCAACCGCTGCCAGCCTGGGCTTCGATTATTTTGATACACCAGAGGGTTCGCGGTATCGTTGCCGGTCAAATCAGAGGACAATGGATCTATGCGAGTGATGCCATTTACCGACAGTTTGCCCTACGCCCTCTACCGGGCCGATCAGGTTCGCCAATTCGATCGAATTGCCATCGATGAGTTTCAGATCCCGGGTGAGAACCTGATGGAGCGAGCGGGCGTCAGAGCCTTCGATCTGTTGCGCCATAGATGGCCTGAGGTGAGAGAGATTCTGGTCGTCTGTGGGTTGGGTAATAACGGTGGGGACGGTTATGTGCTGGCCAGGCTGGCACTGCAGGCGGGAATCAGTGTGCGGGTGCTGCAGCTTGGTGACCCCGGGAAGATCAAAGGCGACGCATTGCTCAAAGCAGAGGCCTGGATGGCATTGGGACAGCAACTGGAACCTTATCAGGGGCTTCCCGGCAAACCCGGTCTGATCGTGGATGCCATCCTGGGTACCGGACTGGAGCGGGATCTCAGAGGGGATTGGAAGGCGGCTGTGGAGCAGATCAATCAGCATCAGGCGCCGGTCTTCGCCCTCGACATCCCCTCAGGCCTCAATTCGGACAGCGGCCGGGTGATGGGGTGCGCGGTAAAAGCGGCTGCAACGATCAGCTTCATCGGTCTCAAGCAGGGTATGTTCACCGGTAACGGACCTGACTGCTGTGGTGAAGTCGCCTTCGATGCCCTGGAGATACCGGCACAGATCTATGCCCGCCAGCTGCTCGCTTGCCGTCGCATGGATTGGTCGAAGGTCTCTGCGTCGGTGAGCCGCAGAGAGCGCTCCTCGCATAAGGGCAGCCATGGCCATCTACTGGTGGTTGGCGGGGATCAGGGGTACAGCGGTGCGATACGCATGGCGGCCGAGGGTGGCGCAAGGAGTGGCGCGGGGCTGGTAACCCTGGCAACCCATCCCGAGCATGCCCCATGGAGTAACCTCGGTCGCCCTGAACTGATGTGCCGTGGGGTTGATGCGGATACGGATCTGACCCCCTTGCTGCAGCAGGCCAGTGCTGTGGTGCTTGGACCCGGACTGGGTCGGACACCCTGGGGAGAAAGGCTCTATCAGCAGGTGATCAAAACCGAGCTGCCCCTGTTGCTCGATGCCGATGCACTCTACTGGCTGGCCAGGCAGCCGGATCGGCGGGACAATCGGCTGCTGACCCCCCATCCCGGAGAGGCGGCCCGTCTGTTGGGTTGGGATACCCAACAAGTGCAAAGTGATCGGTTTGCCGCCTGCGAGGCCCTGCAGCAACGCTTTGGTGGGGTGATCGTATTGAAAGGGGCAGGAACCCTGGTCGGCAGTAGCGGAAGCCAACCTGTAGCCCTCTGCAGTGACGGCAACCCGGGTATGGCGAGCGGTGGATCGGGGGATGTATTGAGTGGGGTGATCGGTGCTTTTCTGGCTCAGGGTCATGCACTTCGGGATGCGGCGGAGTTGGGTGTCTGTCTGCACGCCGCCGCCGGCGACAAGGCCGCCAGGCAAGGTGAAATCGGCATGCTGGCCGGCGATTTGATCGATGCCCTGCGTGAGACACTGAATTCGGAGCTTTTGAATGATTGAACTGAGGGTCACAGGTGAAGCGGAACAGGAGGCGCTCGGCCGCCGTCTGGCATTGAACTGCCGGGCGCCCTGCATTGTCTACCTGGTGGGCGATCTCGGTGCGGGCAAAACCACCCTGACACGGGGCTTCCTGCGAGGCGTCGGCTATCAGGGACGGGTCAAGAGTCCAACCTACACACTGCTTGAGCCCTACGAACTGGGGAGCATTTCCTGTTATCATTTCGATCTGTATCGACTGGCCGATGCGGAAGAGCTGGCCTATCTCGGCATTCAGGATCTGCTGACCGATGATGCGGTGATGCTGATTGAATGGCCGGAGAAGGGGCAGGGTGGGCTACCGGCTGCCGATCTGCTGGTCAAGATCGAACATGATGGTCTGTCGCGGCAGGTTACCATCGAAGGGGCGAGTGATCGGGGATCTGAAATAATTCAGGAAATACAAAGTGATCTGGTAGATGGTTAATTTGGTTCATAGGAAATTTAGCTATCTAACAGAATAATCTGGAAAAAAAACCTTTCGCATGCTATTTTTTATGTTGTATTTTCAGTGTTACGGGTCATGGGGCAATGAGGATTAGGCTCGCTATGCTGCTGATCTTGCTGATCAGCGCACTACCGCTACAAGCAAAGCAGTCTGAGATAACCGGTCTCAGGATCTGGTCTGCGCCGGATCATGTGCGTCTGGTGTTCGACGCCAATGGCAAGGTAGATCACAAGATATTCACCCTGCAGGGTCCGGATCGCCTGGTCCTGGATCTGAAAAACACCTCGCTCACCAAGCACCTGCCCGATCCCACCAAAGAGAACAAGATCATCCGCGGTATGCGCACTGCGAAGCGCAACGACCACGATGTGCGGGTGGTGTTCGATCTCAACAGTTCGGTCAAACCGAAGAGTTTCTCACTACGCCCCAACCGGGAGTATGGTCATCGGCTGGTGGTTGATCTGTATGACGGCAAAAACGGAATCAAGCACCGTAATGGGCCGGTCAAGACAGCGAAAAAAGCCAACACAAACGGCCATCGGGATGTGGTGATTGCCGTGGATCCCGGTCATGGTGGCGAAGATCCCGGTGCCCGCGGGCGCAAAGGTACCTATGAAAAGGATGTGGTACTGGCGATCGGCCGCAAACTGGTGAAGATGCTGAATCAGCAAAAAGGCATGCGTGCCGTCCTGATCAGGGATGGTGACTACTATCTCGGGCTGAGAAAACGTATTGCCAAAGCCAGGGCGCATCAGGCGGATCTGTTCGTCTCAATTCATGCGGATGCCTTCCGTGACCCGAAAGTCAGAGGATCCTCTGTCTATACACTCTCCCGCAGCGGTGCCTCGAATGAAGCGGCACGCTGGCTGGCGGAACGGGAAAACAGCGCTGACCTGGTGGGAGGGGTCTCACTGGAGGATAAGGACGATATGCTCGCATCGGTGCTGCTCGATCTTTCCCAGATCGGTACCCTGCAAGCCAGTTCAGAAGCAGCCAGTCGGGTATTGACCGAACTCAAGACCCTGGGCAAGACCCATAAGCGCAAGGTGCAGCAAGCCGGTTTCGTGGTGCTGAAATCACCCGATATCCCTTCCATGCTGGTGGAGACCGCATTCATCTCCAACCCGGATGAGGAGCGCCGGCTGCGCGATCCGAGACACCAGACCAAAGTGGCCAAGGCTCTGATGAAGGGGATCCGTGATTACTTCAAATATCAGCCTCCACCGGGTACCTGGCTGGCGGCCAATCAGAGAACCCGGAAACACGTCATCTCATCCGGTGACACCCTGATTGCGATCGCCAATCGTTACCAGATCAGCGTCAAGCGGTTACGTCATGTCAATGATCTGAAGAACGACACCATCCGCATCGGACAGGTATTGCAGATACCACCAGGCAGCTGATCCATTCTCAGTCTGTCTGTCGTGCCCGGCACAACTCATCTGATCCCGCGTAACAGAGCATCACAGCGGCTGTGTAACGCAGCCAAAGTCCCACCACCTGATAACGGTTCTTGAAGTCGAGACCCTGAGCCATTATGGTGCTGGGTTTCTGTAACATCTGGGGCCTGGCTATGCCCATTCGCACACTTCCTCCTCAACTGATCAACCAAATCGCCGCCGGTGAGGTTGTCGAACGACCGGCTTCCGTGATCAAGGAGTTGGTGGAGAACAGCCTGGATGCTGGTGCGCGTCATATCGAGATCGAGATTGAGCAGGGTGGTATCAAGCGTCTGCGGGTGCGGGACGATGGGGTGGGGATACCCCAGCAGGAGCTGAACCTGGCCCTGTCGCGCCACGCCACCAGTAAGGTCAGTCAGTTTGAGGATCTCGAGTCGTTGCAGAGCATGGGATTCCGTGGCGAGGCGTTACCAAGTATCAGCTCAGTCTCCCGTCTGCGCTTGACCTCCAGACATCAGGACGCTGAGCAGGCCTGGGAGGTCAGCGGCGACGGTACGGACCAGGCGCTGCAGTGTAAACCGGCGGCACACCCTCAGGGGACCAGCGTTGAAGTACGGGATCTCTTCTACAACACCCCGGCCAGGCGCAAATTCCTGCGAACCGAAAAGACCGAGTTCGGCCACATCCAGGCGCTGGTTCAACGTCTGGCCCTGGCCCGCTTCGATGTGGGGTTCAGTCTTCAGCATAACCGCCGGGCGATCTATTCGCTGCCACCCTGCGACAACCGGCAGCAGCAGGAGAAGCGCCTGTTGCAGTTGCTTGGGCCGCAGTTTCTTGAACAGGCGCTGCCAATCCAGGAGCAGGCGGGAGATTTCTCGCTTTCCGGTTGGGTAGCCAGACCCGGATTCTCCCGCGCCCAGGCGGATATGCAGTATTTCTACGTCAATCAACGCATGATCCGTGACAAGCTGGTAACCCATGCGGTTCGTCAGGGGTTCCAGGATGTGCTCTACCATGGGCGCCATCCCGCCTACGTGCTGTTTTTCAGTCTCGATCCCCACAAGGTGGACGTGAATGTCCATCCCACCAAACACGAGGTACGCTTTCGGGATTCACGCTCGGTACACGACTTCATCTTTCGTGGACTGCATCGTCTATTGGCCGATACCCGCCCCCAAGCCGCTGCCGAAAGCGGGCAGAATGAGCCGGTCAACCTACAGCCTCCGGTAACCTCCCGTGGGGTTGAGCAGCCATACTCCCCGCCCAGGCAGCAGGGGCTCGACTGGCGGGTAGCCGAGCGGCCAACTGCCTATCAGGCCGGTTTTTCCGCTCAGCAACCGATCGCTGCGGAGCCTGGTGTGGCGGCCAAAGAGAGTCAGCCCCAAGAGGTTCCCCCACTGGGTTATGCGCTGGCACAACTGCATGGGGTCTATATCCTGGCACAAAATCAGAGTGGTCTGATTCTGGTGGATATGCACGCTGCCCATGAGCGGATCACTTATGAAAGATTGAAACAGCGCTACCATGGCGAGGGCATCAGCCATCAACCCCTATTGGTACCGATCTCAGTCTCAGTCAGCGCCAGGGAGGCCGATCTGGCTGAGGATGCCTCGGAACTGCTGCAGCGGATGGGATTTGAAGTCAGTCGCTCCGGGCGGGAGTCCCTGGCAATCCGCTCCATCCCCTCGCTGCTGCAGGGGGCGGATCCGGAAAAGATGTTACGGGATATCCTCTCGGATCTGATCGAGCACGGCAGCAGTCAGCGAGTGAAGGAGGAGATCGATCAGGTTCTGGCGACGGTTGCCTGTCATGGATCTGTGCGTGCCAACCGTCGTTTGGAGCTGGATGAGATGAACGCCCTGCTGAGAGATATGGAGCGTACTGAAAGGGCCGATCAGTGTAATCACGGTCGACCCACCTGGACCGAACTCACCATCAGTGAGCTCGATCGACTGTTTCTTCGCGGCCGCTGAGATGAGCCAATCCCCACACACCCAGGAGCAGTTGCCTGCGGCGATTTTTCTGATGGGGCCTACCGCCTCCGGGAAAACTGCGTTGGCGGTCGAACTGGTACGTCGCTTACCGTTGGAGATCATCAGTGTGGATTCCGCCCTGGTCTATCGGGGGATGGATGTGGGCACCGCAAAACCGGATCGGCAGACGCTCGATCTGGCCCCCCATCGACTGATCGACATGATCGACCCCTCGGAGAGCTACTCCGCCGCTGCTTTCAGGCGGGATGCCCTGGATGCGATGGGGGAGATCCATGCGGCGGGAAAGGTGCCGCTGCTGGTTGGCGGCACCATGCTCTACTTCAAGGCCTTGAGCCAGGGGCTGTCTGATCTGCCGGCGGCGGATCCGGTGGTGCGTAAGCGTCTGGAAGGTGAGATGGCGCAGCTTGGCCTGGCGGTACTGCATCAGCGGCTTGAACGTCTTGATCCACAAGCCGCGGCTAAGATTCATGCCAATGATACCCAACGCATACTGCGGGCCCTGGAAGTGATCGAGTTGAGTGGCAGGGCTTTGAGTGAACTTCAGCAGTCGGAGAAAGGTCACATATTGCCATACCGGGTGCTGAAGCTGGTTCGTGCGCCCAAACAGCGGGCGGTCTTACATGACCGAATTGCAGAGCGTTTCGAGCAGATGCTGGCGAACGGCTTCGAGCAAGAGGTCCGTGAGCTGTTGAGTCGGGGCAATCTGACCCCGGCCATGCCATCGATGCGGGCGGTGGGCTATCGACAGATGCTGCACTACCTGCTCGGTGAGATCAGTAGGAATGAGATGGTGGAAAGAGGTATCATCGCCACTCGCCAGCTGGCGAAGCGACAATTTACCTGGTTGCGGGCTGAGCAGGATTGCCACTGGCTGTATGACGACAGTGATGTCCTGGAGCAGGCTCTGGCGCTGATTGCAGATAAGTTTCCTGAGTTGAAAAGCCCTGGCTGAGTAGGTGATTTTTAGTAAATTTGAGGTATTGATATTTTGAATAGTTGGATAAAAACACAGTATGCTACACTTTCGCTTGTGAAGTAGACATTTACTACCATTTGTTCGCGCTTGTTTTGCGTTTAAAACTACAAACACAATAAGGAGAATTTCCATGTCTAAAGGGCAAAGTTTACAAGACCCTTTTTTGAATGCACTGAGGAAGGAACGGGTACCTGTCTCAATCTTTCTAGTTAATGGTATTAAACTTCAGGGGCAAATCGAGTCTTTCGATCAATTCGTGGTGCTGTTAAAGAACAGCGTCAGCCAGATGGTATACAAGCACGCTATCTCCACTGTGGTGCCGGCCAGAAATGTACGCATCCAGCACGCCAATGGTCAATCCGAAGAGGATGGATCCAGCGGCAGTGGTAATTTTTAAAAAATTGTTAATTTGTTTCTGCTTTAAGGGCGTACCATGAGATGGATACGCCCATTTTAAACGCCTGCACTCTTCTATCCCCATACTGTTTCCAACATGTTTGAACGTCCTAAGTCAGGTGAACGCGCTGTTTTGGTTCATCTGGATCTGAATGGGATCAGTGATCCCGATGAAATTGCGGAATTCCAGGATCTTGCCCGCTCTGCCGGTGCGGAGCGGATCGCCTTTGTCTCCGGCAGTCGTCGCCAACCCGACCCGAAATATTTTGTTGGTCGGGGCAAAGCCGAGGAGATCGGCCAAATTGTCTCCTCGGAAAGCGCCGATCTGGTGATCTTCGATCACGCCCTCTCGCCCAGTCAGGAGCGAAATCTTGAGCGCGCCTTTGGCTGTCGGGTGGTCGACAGGACCGGATTGATTCTTGATATCTTTTCTCAGCGTGCCCGTTCATTCGAGGGCAAGTTGCAGGTTGAACTGGCTCAACTGCAACATCTGTCGACCCGACTGGTCAGAGGTTGGACCCATCTGGAGAGACAGAAGGGTGGTATCGGACTGAGAGGGCCGGGTGAAACCCAGCTGGAGACGGACAGACGATTGCTGAATCAGCGTATCAGCCAGATCAAAAAGCGTCTTACCCGTGTCAATTCCCAACGTGAGCAGGGCAGGCGTGGGCGTGAGCGTGCGGACATTCCAACCGTCTCTCTGGTTGGTTATACCAACGCCGGTAAATCAACCCTTTTCAACCGTCTGGTTGGATCGGATGTGTATGCAGCGGATCAGCTCTTTGCGACTCTGGATCCCACCTTGAGAAGACTCGACCTGGAAAGGGAGGGGCCGGTTGTATTGGCCGATACGGTAGGATTCATCAGTCACCTGCCGCATGATCTGGTGGCCGCGTTCAAATCGACGCTGCAAGAGACCACCGACGCCTCGCTGCTGCTGCACGTGATCGATGCGGCCAGTCATCAGCGTGCCACCTGTATCACTGAAGTGAATGAGGTTTTGCAACAAATCGGGGCCGACAAGGTCCATCAGATTGAAGTCTTCAATAAGATCGATCTGTTGGAGGAGTTCGAACCCAGAATCGACCGGGACGAAAATGGCATGATCACCAGGATCTGGCTCTCGGCTCAGACCGGTGAAGGCTGCGATCTTCTACTGCAGGGATTGGCGGAGTACTACCGTAAAAACCATGTCAGGCAGAAGCTCAGATTGAACCCGGAAAACGGCCGATTGCATGCGCTTTTATTTGAACGTGGTGCTGTGATCAACGAATCCTCCACCGATGAGGGTGGCTGGGAGATGGATATCGATATGTCTGAACGGGAGTTCCGGCGCTTACTCAAAGAGGAACCTGTGCTTGAGAGCTGTTTAGTCTGACATCCAGCGAAACCTGTTTGAGTTTGAAAACAGGACAAATTGTACCGTTGTGCCTATTTGCCGGTGCAGTTTCCCTTGGTACGGTATCAACAGATTCGGGTCTGTACGGGAAACCGATGCTATCGTATGCTGAAACCTGCTGTTAGAATGTGCGGCTGGATAGGCTGCAGAGGTCTCCTTAGCGGGCAGCCAGGAATCGAAGATTGAATCGTGTCAGTATGCCCCCATATTAGAGAAATGAGGGCATCTGACGTATGCAGTTAAAATCAATAACCAAGTTTGGAGTGATCAATGGCCTGGAACGAACCGGGTGGAAACGGTAAAGATCCTTGGAGTGGCAAGGGTGGCGATCAAGGACCGCCGGACCTTGATGAGGTAGTCAAGAAACTACAGGACAAGTTTGGAGGCATCTTCGGTGGAGGCAAGCCCTCTCGCGGAGATGGCTCGATCGGTGGTGGATCCGGGCCTGGCTCAAAATCCATTGGTTTCCTGGTCGGAATAGCCGTGCTGGTCTGGCTGGCCAGTGGTATCTATATCATCGATGCCCCGGAGCGTGGCGTGGTGTTGCGTTTCGGCGCTTACCATGAAACCACCCCGCCTGGACCCCATTGGCATATACCCTTCCCGATCGAGCGGGTGATTCCCGTCAACGTGGATCAGATCACCTCGTTCCGGCACAAGGCGCAGATGCTGACCCGGGATGAGAATATCGTCGACGTGGAGTTCACCATTCAGTCCCGTATTCAGGACGCGGCCGACTATCTCTTCCAGGATCGCGATCCGGACAAAACCATGCGCGATGCCACGGAAACCGCAGTGCGTGAAATCATCGGTAAAAGTGACCTGGATTTCATTCTTACCCAGGGACGTGGTGCGATTGCCGATCGGATCAAAGTCGGCGCTCAGGGCCTGATCGATGATTATAAGGCCGGTTTGATGATCACCAGTGTGAACATGCAGCCGGCAAAGCCGCCTGAGCAGGTGAAAAGTGCCTTCGACGATGCCATCAAGGCCCGTGAGGACAAAGAGAAACTTGAAAACCAGGCTGAGGCCTACGCCAACGAAGTGGTCCCCAGAGCGCGCGGTGAGGCAGCTCGAAGAATTGCGGATGCCAGCGCCTACAAGGATCGGGTGATAGCAGAAGCGGAGGGTGACGCCAGCCGTTTCCTGGCAGTACTGAAAGAGTATGAGAGGGAGCCTAAGGTCACTCGGGAGCGAATCTATCTCGAAGCAATCGAATCGATGCTGGGTCAGACCAGCAAAGTCATGCTCGATACGGCTGAAGGAGGAGGAAACAGCCTGATGTACTTACCTTTGGACAAGCTGATTCAAGGTGTTGAGCAGGGTCGTGTCGGTAGAGGTGCGGCTTCAAGCAACACCGAGTCTTCCCGTGCACCGGTTGAAACAACCAAGTTCCGCAATGTGGACCGCACCAGGGGGGTACGTTGATGAAAGTGTCTAAATTAATTATCCCTGTTGTTGCGGTTGCCGCGGTCTTTTTCTACTCGGCGACTTTCATCGTCAATCAGTGGGAAGTTGCTTTGAAACTGCGTCTGGGTGAAATCGTCGCAACCGATTACAAGCCTGGTCTGCACCTGATGTGGCCGATCATCAACAACGTCCAGACCTTCGATGCCCGGATTCAGACCATGGACTCACGTCCCGAGCGTTTCCTGACTGCGGAGAAAAAGGACGTAATCGTCGACTATTTCGCCAAATGGCGTATCGCCAACGTGGCCCAGTACTATCGCTCCACAGGCGGCAGTCTGGACAAGACCGCCCGACTGCTGCAGGAGCGGATCAACACCAACCTGCGTGATGAGTTCGGTAAGCGCACCGTGCAGGATGTAATCTCCGGTGAGCGTAGCGAGATCATGGATAAACTGACCAAGGATTCCGATGCGATGGCTGCGGAGCTGGGCGTTGAGATCCTCGATGTTCGGGTCAAGCAGATCGATCTGCCGCCAGAGGTCAGTGAATCGGTCTATCAGCGTATGCGCGCAGAGCGTGAGCGTGTCGCCAGAGACCTGCGGGCGAAAGGTGCCGAGGCCGCTGAGCGAATCCGCGCCGATGCGGACCGTGAACGTATCGTCATCGTTGCTGATGCCTACAGGGAAGCTGAGGTGTTGCGTGGTGAGGGTGACGGCAAGGCGGCTGAAACCTATGCCAACGCGTATCGTCAGAACAGTGAGTTCTACGCCTTCTATCGAAGCCTGAATGCTTATAAGAACAGCTTTCAGGACTCTTCCGACGTGATGGTGCTGCAACCGGATTCGGACTTTTTCCGCTATCTGAAAAACAGCACCGGCCAGTAATTCAAACCCGACTTACCCGGCTTCACCGAATGGTGGAGTCGGGTCTGTCGGGCCAATGAATCTGTTCAAAGAATTAACCGCAAATGATCGCGAATCACCGCAAAAGGCTGCGGATGACTCAACCATTGCAGCCGCTATTTGCTTAGATTCGTGTGATTGGCATTCTTCCGCGCTCAATCCCATAGCTGATTAACCCCTTCATGATGATCGATGAATGGACAACGGATGCCCACTCTGGGAAAATGTCCGGCGGCCTGAATAAGGCGTCATTACAGGACCGGGACGATCCCGGTTTTTTTTTGGGGTATGACAGATGTGGCATGATCTGCTTGTTGCGTTGGCTCTGCTGTTGGTAATCGAAGGTATCTGGCCTTTTCTGAATCCCAACAGCATGCGCTCAATCCTGCTGATGATTGCCCAACACGACAACCGATCCATGCGTCTCAGCGGTCTGGTCAGCATGGTTTCCGGGGTTATCCTGCTCTATCTGGTGAATTGATCTTGATGATGGAAAACGAACGTTGGATATTGCCTGACGGCATAGATGAGGTGCTTCCCCAGGAGGCGCAAGTCGTGGAGAGTAAGCGGAGAGAGCTGTTGGATCTCTACCGCAGCTGGGGTTACGACTATGTCATCCCGCCGTTTGTTGAGTTTCTGGACTCCCTGCTGACTGGTACCGGTAGCGATCTGGACCTGAATACATTCAAGCTGACTGATCAGATGAGTGGCCGGTTGATGGGTGTCCGTGCCGATATCACCCCTCAGGCGGCACGCATCGATGCCAATCGAATCCAGGCGCAACACCCCACCAGACTCTGTTATCTGGGTACAGTCCTGCATACCCGATCCGATGGTTTTGCCGGTACCCGCAGTCCCTTGCAGATCGGTGCAGAGCTGTATGGCCACTGCGGAATCGAGAGTGACATCGAAATCCTGCGGCTGATGATGGAGACATTGAATAAGACCGGAGTCGACGAGGTCTATCTCGACCTGGGCCATGTGGGCATATTCAAGGGGCTGGCAGAACAGGCCGGCTTGAATAAACGCCAGGAGACCGAGTTGTTCGATGCTCTGCAGCGTAAGGCGCTGGCGGAAATTGAGACCCTTTTGGCCTCGTTTGATATTGCCGAGGAACATGCCGCCATGCTGCTGCGTCTCGGAGAGTTGAATGGAGACCAGGCGTTGAGCCAGGCTCGAGAGGAGCTCAAACAGGCTTCACCGAAGGTGATTGAGGCGTTGGACTATCTGCAGGCGGTGGCCGAGCAGATCGCCCAATGGTTACCCAATGTGCCGGTTCACTTCGATCTGGCGGAACTGCGTGGCTATCACTTTCATACCGGGGTTGTGTTCGCAGCCTTTGTGCCGGGGAATGGCAAGGAGATCGCCAGGGGAGGCCGCTACGATGCCATTGGCAGGGTATTTGGACGCAGCAGACCGGCAACCGGTTTCAGCACCGATCTGAAGAATCTGATCCGGGTTGCACAACCCGAATTGCAGATCAGCGATGAAATGGTGATATTTGCACCGGTCTCTGAAGATCCGGCGCTTACCCAGGAGATTGCACGACTGCGCGGTGAGGGTCACCGGGTAATCACTGCTTTGCCTGGCCAATCCGGAGGGGCGGCTGAGATGGGCTGCCAACAGCAGCTGCAGTGGCTGGATGGCCGCTGGCAACTTATTTCTGTTTGATTTTATAAATAGATCTGTAAAAATCGACAGGTTTTGTAATAAAAATCCGGTTTACCCGGATCTAACATTTTTGAGAGAACCATGGGCAAGAATGTCGTAGTTATCGGAACACAGTGGGGAGACGAGGGCAAAGGCAAGGTTGTTGACCTGTTGACTGACAAGGCGTCTGCCGTCGTCAGATTTCAGGGGGGACACAATGCTGGGCATACCCTGGTTATCGATGGCGAGCAGACCGTACTGCATCTGATACCCTCGGGTGTGTTGCGTGAAGGGGTGCGTTGCCTGATCGGCAATGGTGTGGTGTTGGCACCGGATGCTCTGCTGGAGGAGATCGAGATGTTGGAGAAGGGCGGGGTGCCTGCCTCCGACAGAATGGGCATCTCCGAATCATGCCCACTGATTCTGCCCTATCACATCGCTCTGGATGCGGCGCGCGAAAAGGCCCGAGGTAAAAAAGCCATCGGTACCACCGGGCGGGGCATCGGGCCTGCCTATGAAGATAAAATCTCCAGACGGGGCATCCGGCTGGGTGAGATCTTTGACCAGGCACACATCGCTGAGCGCCTGCGCGAAGTGATGGAGTACCATAATTTCTCGCTCAAACATCTGTTTGAGTATGGCGAAGTCGATTATCAGGAAGTGCTCGATCAGCTGCTGGTGCAGGCTGAGCGCCTGAAGCCGATGGTGGAAGATGTAACCGGCACGCTGCATCAGCTGCGTCAGGATGGTAAGCATGTGATGTTCGAGGGGGCTCAGGGCGCCCTGCTGGATATCGATCATGGCACCTATCCCTATGTCACATCCTCCAATACCACCGCCGGTGGCGCGGCAACCGGCACCGGTATCGGTCCCCGCTACATCGATTATGTGCTGGGTATCGTCAAAGCCTACACGACGCGTGTCGGCGCCGGTCCTTTTCCAACCGAGCTGTTTGATGAGGATGGCAATCACCTGGGTACAAAAGGTCACGAGTTCGGGGCCACCACGGGACGTAAGCGACGTTGCGGCTGGTTGGACAGTGTGGCGCTGCGTCGTTCGCTTGATATCAACAGTGTCAGCGGTATCTGTATCACCAAGCTCGATGTGCTGGACGGCCTTGAGAAGATCAAGATCTGTGTCGCCTACAAACTCGATGGTCAGGAAGTGACAACGCCACCCTGCGGCGCGGATCAGTTTGAAAAATGTGAGCCGGTCTATATCGAGATGCCGGGCTGGCAGGAGTCGACCGTGGGTGTTACCGATTACGATCAACTTCCACAGGCTGCCAGAGAGTATCTGAGTAAAATTGAATCCCTCTGCGATACGCCGATCGATATCGTCTCAACCGGCCCTGATCGAAACGAGACGATCATCCGTCGTCACCCATTCGACTAAGGCCTGTTACCGGCCCTGGCGGATTCAATCAGCTCATGATGTTGATGCGGAAGGCACCCTTCCGCATCATTCATTTATAAAGTTATTAAGCCGATTTATCCTTGCCTACCTACTAATGGGTAGACACCTACTTACAAAGGATTATCGGCCTTAACAGGGTCGAAATTTCCTCTCAGACCAAAATGTGATCTTGGTCAACTTTTAGTCAAAATCAGGCGGGTTCCCGAGAGTCGATCATGCCAAGCCATGTTGCCGCTATCGAACACCACCCAGAGAAAACCCAGGCCGAAAACCAGCAGCGAGAGAATGGCGGCAAAGTGACGTTTCAGTGCCAGTTTCCAATCCACTGGTGAACCCTCCATTGTCACCAGTTTAAGGCGCCAGGCACGCATACCCAAGGTTTGACCACCCCTTATCCAGAACCAGCAAAAGAACACTAATGGTATGATTTCAAAGAGAAATATCTGAAAAACCAGGAACCAGTTACCAGTCGGGTTGCCAAACGGCAGTGTGATTGCTGCCGTGGCGACAAACACCAGCGCAGTCAGCAAAAGGCTATCGTAAAAGATTGCACCGAGACGTCTCATCAGTCCGGGCGCAACGGCGTCAGTGAGGTCGTGGGGGCTCTGTGATAGTTCAGTCATGATCAGATAATACAGCTCTTAAAAGGGAAAACCCTAACAGTCGGACGCGATAATCCGAATTTGAAAATTGCACTGCAGGATCCATACTTTAAGTTCATGTTCAGAGACATCTGATTACGGGGAGCCAAAGCATGGAACACAGATGTGATCACCGAAAATTACTTTCATGTGAGATCACCATCAAAGACCGCAAACTCGGTAAGCTGAAAGGGAAAGTTCGAAATATCAGTCTTAGTGGCATGTTAGTTGATATTGGTGAAGACTCACAGCAGATTAATAAAATTGTTGAGGTCTCATTTCCTGTCGAGGCCTGCGGTGGTACCAGTCAGTGTCGTGCGAAAGCCATGGTTGTTCACCAACAATCGGGTTGTCTGGGGCTTATGTTCAGTGAGCTCGATTCCAGCGTCAGGCAGATGCTTCGAAAAGCGCTCTATGGATACGCCACAGTGGCAGAGAGAGCCTACCTCTACCAGGGTTATCGAACCACCAGAAATCCAGATCCGGTGAAATCCCTGAGGGCTTCGACATACTGATTACGAATACCTCCTGAATAATAACTATTCCATTCCAGTTAACTGGATTCATTGAGAAAGACGCGTCAAGCGTCTTTTTTTTTGGCCGAACAGGCCAATAAATCGCTTAAAAAGGCGAGCTGATTCGGCTTTCGGACGTAGTACGCTTATCGCCAACATACTCCCGCTGTAGATGAGATAGTGAGTCCCTGGTTCAATAGGACTGGAATCGATAGGTCAAGAAGAGTACAAATAAGCCATTGAATCTAAAAAATATCACGATTTAATTATGCGATATGCCGAAACTATGGCAATAACAGGCAGCAGACCGTTTTTACAGCTGACAGACAAAGCATGAGTGCGTTGAGTAGCTCAAAATGGCAGGCGAAACTGGCTGCTGTTCCACTCCCTGCGCTCTCTCTGCTGGTTGGGATCTTGTGTGGTCTTTTGATGTGGCTGGTATTGGAGCCGATCCAGGACAGACGTCTGGCCAACCTGTTTCATGATGAACTGGTCAGAAGACTCGATGTGCGGGCGGTTGAGACCCGACAGCGGTTTGAGCATTTTTTGCAGGAGTGGCGCCAGGTAGGCAGTGGTTTGTCGAACCATTGGCGCATCAAGAACTATCTTGGTTCCACTGCCTGGCATGAGAGCAAGAACTCGGATAAGCAGGCGATGCTCCACCAGCAGACGCCGGAGTGGCTCGATCCCGGCTATCCCAAACTCAACTCCATCGAGCCTAAACATGTGGTACTGCTGGATAATCGGGCGACCCCAAGAGAGATCTATCAGAAGCAGTCACTCTCATTCGATCTGGACCAGTTGTTCGAGTTCTATTCGGGACGCAATGAGGCGCTGGTTACCCTGATCGATCAGGTACCCTATCTACTGGTCTGGTCGAATGTCTCTTATCTGGAAGACGATCTGGCTGCGGTTCTGCTGCTGATTGTTCCGGTGGATGATCAGTTTCTATTGGAATCGCAATCGATGACCAACGATTCCGATACCCTGATTGCCCTGGTGGACGCCAATACATTGAAGCTGTTATCCAGCAGCAACCGGGAGATGATTGCGAGAGACTCCCATTTGAATGACTGGCATGAGAACTATCTGCTCACATCCCAGGCGATCACCCGCTTTCAGTCGATGGAGCAGAGCCTGCTGTTCACAACGCTGGTCTCCCGAGATGCGGTGGAAAAGACCATTCTCAGCATCACCAAGCTGGCCCAGCAGGATCGATTTCTTGCGACCCTGGTCTATATCATCGTCTTTTCTGTCATCTTCTATCTGATATCGGCGAAGATCAGTCATGTGTTGGTGCGAATTTCCCGATTCGGTCAGCAAGCGCTGGGAATCGAACAACCGGTAACTAAAAAAGGCAACCAGTTGCTGCTGTTGGAGGATTGGGTGAAAGCCTTCTTTCGGCAGTTGATCAGTGCCCGCGATACGCTGCGCAATAGACAGGAGGAGCGGTTGCGTGAGACAGAGGTGCTGAAAAGTGCGCTGTTCGATAACTCAATGGTCTCCATCGTGACCCTGAATCAGGAGGGCATCATCGTCGAGGTCAACGGTACAGCGTTCAAAACATTTGGTTACAGCCGCAACCAATTGATCGGTCGTCATCTTGAAGAGATGGCGATACATCCCAACGATCGTGAGCGATTTCGGGCGATGCTCACTGCCTGCATCAGCATGTCCGCTTCGAACAGCAAATGCAGAGGGCAGGCGATGCAGGCCGTCACCGTGAATGGTGAGGAGAAGTCCGTTGAGTGTTCAGTCATCTCGATCCATCTCCATCAACAGACGGTATTCAATGTCTATCTACGGGACATCTCGGGGCAAAAACAGGCTCAGCGGGAGATCACCAGTCTGGCGAAGCTGGCCAGTGAAAACCCCAGTCCGGTGTTGCGTATCAACAAACGTGGCGTGATTGTCTACGCCAATGCCGCCAGTGAGCCGCTGATGGGGTATTGGGATTGTGAGCGGGGTCAGACACTGCCGCTCTACTGGAAAAACCTGGTTGCCAGCTCATTGAGAGAGGGGACCACCAAAGAGTATGAAGTCAATCTGGACAGTCAGATCTTTTCCCTGCAGCTTGCGCCAATCCTGGAGCTCGAATATGTGAATATCTACGGTCGGGATATCACACGAATCCGTATGGCTGAGATGCAGAGCCGTCAGCACCAATCCGAACTGGTGCATGTCTGCCGACTCAGCACCATGGGTGAGATGTCCACAGGTCTGGCGCATGAGCTGAACCAACCACTCTCGGCGATCGTCAACTTTGCCAGTGGCTGTGTTCGCCGCATGCAATCCGGCAAAGGGGGTGAGCCGGAGATCATTGATGCGATTGCCCAGATAACCGCCCAGGCTGAGCGGGCCGGGGAGATCATCAAACGTCTGAGAACCCTGGTCGGTAAACGGCCCCAGGAGCATGAGGTGGTCAATCTCAACCACTTGGTGTTGGAAGTGGCGTCGTTTATAGAATTTGAGGCCAACCGGCAGAATGTGGAAGTGATACTGGAGTTGTCAGAGGGCGTGCTACCGGTCGAAGTGGACCTGGTACAGATCGAACAGGTGATGTTGAATCTGGTGCGCAATGCCATCGATGCAATGAAACAAGTTGACCAGAATCAACGGCGCCTGGTGCTGAAAACCGGTAGAATGAGCTCCAGAGAGGTTCAGGTTTTGGTCCAGGACAGTGGTTCAGGGATACCGGAACAGACGCAAAAACATCTTTTTGATGCATTCTTTTCTACCAAAAAGAGCGGTATGGGTATGGGATTACCAATCAGTCAAAAAATTATGCAGGATCACAAGGGAATGATTGAGGTAGAGTCAGAATATGGACACGGAGCAACCTTCAGATTGGTGCTCCCTTCCGATCCAACAATTGAATTACCGGGTTTTTAGTCATGAGTAATCGGCCGACGGTTTTTGTAGTAGATGATGATCAGGCGATGAGGAACTCATTGAAATGGCTGATCGAATCGGTATCCATGCAAGTCGAGACCTTCGAATCGGCAAACGCCTTCATTCAGTCCTATTACCCAGGACGCTCCGGTTGTCTGCTTCTCGATGTGCGCATGCCCGGGATGAGCGGCTTGGAGTTGCAGGAGTATCTGAAGGTGAACCAGATCGCCATACCGGTGATCATCATCACCGGCCATGGGGATGTGCCGATGGCGGTACGGGCGATGAAAGCCGGGGCGGTGGACTTCATCGAGAAGCCTTTCAATGACGAGCTGTTACTGGAGAGTATTCGTCACGCCATGGCGGTGGATGCCAAGCAGCGTGATATGCAGTCGCAGCGTGCCGAGATCGCCACCCGGCTGGCGAGGCTGACTCCCAGAGAGCATGAAGTGATGTTGATGGTTACCAATGGCAAGGCCAACAAGGAGATTGCCACCAGCCTGGGTGTCAGTTCAAAGACGGTGGAGGCCCATCGGGCCCGGGTCATGGAGAAGATGGAGGCCGACTCACTGGCAGAACTGGTGCGCATGGCAATCAATGCCAACCTGACCTTGGTTGAAACACCTGAGGAGTAGGCTCCTGCCAGATCGATTGGCCGCTTGCAAGCAGGCCGGTCTGCGATCCGCTGAGAGCGATTCAGGGTTACCTGCCTTGAAACAGCGGCCGGCCTCTGATAAGACTCTTTTTCATGAACCAACAGACCAGTAAGGCGTTACTCAAGCACCCCCCCACCTTTGCCTGGACACTCTATGACTGGGCCAACTCAGCCTTTGCTACGACCGTAATGGCCGGTTTTTTTCCGGTATTTTTCAAGCAGTATTGGAGTGCCGGTGTGGAGGTTACCGAGTCGACCTTTCGACTGGGTATGGCCAACTCCCTGGCGAGTATTCTGGTGGTCTGCATGGCGCCGTTCCTTGGTGCGTTGGCGGATCAGGCTGGCGCGAAAAAGAAGTTTCTGTTGTTTTTTGCCGCCATGGGTATTGTCATGACAGGCTCCCTCTACCTGGTGGCGATGGGCAACTGGGTCATGGCCCTGGTGCTCTACTGCCTGGGTATGCTCGGCTTCATGGGGGGTAACATCTTCTATGACTCCCTGCTGGTGTCGGTTACGCAAAAACAGCACTATGACCGGGTTTCCGCCTATGGTTATGCGTTTGGTTATCTTGGCGGAGGGTTGTTGTTCACCTTCAATGTATTGATGACTCTCTTTCCTGACGCTTTCGGGCTGGCTGACGCCGCCCAGGCGGTACGTCTCTCGTTCATCAGTGTTGCCATCTGGTGGGCGCTGTTCTCACTGCCCCTGTTTCTGATGGTTGAGGAGCCGGCAGGTCCAAAGCAGCAGAAAGGCTGGTTATCGGCCAGTCTGCGCCAACTGCTGGAGACTTTCGCCAGTCTGCGCAGTCTGCGTATGACCTTCCTGTTTCTACTCGCTTACTGGTGCTACATCGATGGGGTGGACACCATCGTCAGAATGGCGGTTGATTTCGGTCTCTCGATCGGTTTCGACGCCAACAACCTGATGGTTGCCCTGTTGATCACCCAATTTGTCGGTTTTCCCGCCGCACTGGTGTTTGCTTCCATCGCTTCCAAGCGAGGAGCAAAACAGGGGATCATGATCGCCATTTTTATCTATCTGCTGATTCTG
The DNA here is from genome assembly GCA_003676145.1 of gamma proteobacterium symbiont of Stewartia floridana. Classification (GTDB taxonomy): domain Bacteria; phylum Pseudomonadota; class Gammaproteobacteria; order Chromatiales; family Chromatiaceae; genus Thiodiazotropha; species Thiodiazotropha taylori. The sequence continues at coordinate 37,647 of NAUB01000018.1, forward strand.
CTCTGGGCTTACCACATGGAATCGGTTTGGGAGTTCTACACCTTGGCGATCGCCATCGGCTTGGTACAGGGCGGCATACAGGCACTCTCCCGATCCCTCTATGCCCGCTTGATTCCCCACAATCAGGCGGCTGAGTTCTTTGGTTTTTACAACATGCTGGGTAAGTTTGCTGCGGTGCTGGGGCCGTTCCTGATGGGCTGGGTCGGTGTGCTGACCGGCAGTGCCAGAATCTCCATTCTCTCGGTTGGCATTCTATTCATTCTCGGTGGTGTACTGTTGAGCATGGTGGATGTGAAGGCGGGTGAAAAGGCGGCCCAGGAGCTGGAATAGGTCGTTATCATGAAGAAAGATGAACTGTATGCCGATCCGCAGCAGATGGTCCCCGATTTCGTCTTCGATGAGCGGGTCGCGAAGGTCTTTCCCGATATGATCAATCGCTCGGTTCCAGGCTACGCAACCATTATCAATATGATCGGCACCCTGGCGAGCCGTCGGGTAACCCGGGGTTCCAACTGTTACGATCTGGGTTGTTCACTGGGGGCGGCCAGCATGGCGGTCCGCTCCTCCATGCCACATCAGGACTATGGGTTGATTGCGGTGGATAACTCGCTGCCGATGTTGCAGCAGGCTGAGAAGCTGTTGCAGCAGGATCAAGCGGATAGTCCGATACAGCTGGTCTGCTCCGATGTGCGGAATGTGGTGATCGAGCGGGCATCCATGATTATCCTGAATTTCACCCTGCAATTCATACCGGCAGAGGATCGACTCGATTTCTTAACACAACTCTATGACGGGATGCAGGATAACGGCCTATTGGTACTCTCGGAAAAGATTGCACTCTCCAACGAGGCTTCACAAAACCTGTTTACCGAGATGCACCACAGTTTCAAGAAAGCTCAGGGTTACAGCGACCTGGAGATCAGTCAAAAGCGCAGTGCTCTGGAAAACGTGCTGATTCCGGAGACCCTGGAGAGACATAAACAGCGTCTTCAAAAGATCGGTTTTTCAACGGTGGAAGTCTGGTTTCAGTGTTTTAACTTTGTCTCATTGCTGGCGATTAAATGAACTACGATTGGGATTGGTGTGAAGCCTACTGTGATCATCCTCTGGGAAGCTGGTTAAAGGAACTTCCGCAACAGGTTGAGCGGGTCTGGCGTGAACAGCCCCATGGGGATATGGCCAAGTGGCAAGAAGCGCTGGACCAGTTGCCCGATGTCCCGGTTTCAAAAGTTGATTTCAGATCCGCCAAAGTAGAAGCGGGTGTGACGGCTGATTGTGATGATACAACTCGTCGTCAGATCGTCGATGCACTGCAAGAGCTGCACCCCTGGCGTAAGGGCCCCTACCGGATATGCGGCATTGAGCTTGATACCGAGTGGCGTTCAGATCTTAAGTGGGATCGCCTGGTTGAGCAGATATCACCGTTGGAAAACCGAACCGTGTTGGATGTGGGCTGTGGTAATGGTTACCACCTGTGGCGCATTCATGGTGAGGGTGCGATGCGGGTGATCGGGATCGATCCGACACAGCTGTTCAATATGCAGTTCGAAGCCCTCAGGCACTTTCTCGGCAATGGCTATCCAGTGCATCTGTTCCCCCTGGGTATTGAGGATCTGCCTGCCGAGTTGAAAGCGTTCGATACGGTCTTCTCGATGGGGGTCTTCTATCATCGCCAATCGCCGTTCTCTCACTTGAATGAGTTGATGGGGGCGCTACGCAAAGAGGGTGAACTGGTGCTTGAAACCCTGGTGATCGAGGGGGGTGACAGGGAAGTACTGGTGCCGGACAACCGCTACGCGAAGATGCGCAACGTCTGGTTCATTCCCACGGTTGAGACCCTCAAAGGGTGGATGAAACGCTGTGGTTTCCGGGATATTCGGCTGGTCGATGTCTCTACCACCACAATCGCTGAGCAAAGATCGACGGAGTGGATGCGTTTTGAGTCACTGAAGGACTATCTGGATCCACTGAATCCTGATCTGACCATCGAAGGTTATCCCGCACCGAGACGTGCCATATTGGTTGCGAAAAAGGGCAGGGGCTAAGGCAGACTCCTCTTTACGGAAAGCCTAACCGGTAGCTGGGGCCTGTTAACACTAATCCAATACGCCCTGCTGGGTCTGTTTTTGTGTCCAGCAACACCGAATAGGATGGAAATAACCTGATCTGTTCTGCCAATCGCCCCTGAAAAGCGTTCAACTCAAAGGGGAACATAAAGATGAATCTTCTAAAGCACCCTGCTGCGAATAGAATGCCATAGCGAAGAAATCCGCAGCAGTTGAGTTACCACTGTTCGTTGTGGTCACTCTGTTCAGTGCTGGCTATAGTAAGCAGGATTTGGTCTGAAATGGATAGCTGGGAATTTCCCCAGCTAGGGTTATCCCTAGGGATGACCTATTTGACCTGGATCGAAAAATCCGGAGCGGTATGCATATGACGTTTGACTGCGCACAGTTCCATCGCCCGAATGATGCCGCTCTGGTAGCGCTCCGGAAAATCCTTGGGCAGGGTCAGGTGAAAGATGATGTTACCGATCATTTTCTTCTTTTCATCCTCGATGCACTCCATTTTCAGGGCCAGACCCTCGGTGGATAGCTGTCGGGATTCACAGAAATTCCAGGCAAAAATGCCGGCACATGTGGCGATTGATCCCAGGAACAGATCGAAGGGTGCAGGGGCGCTCGCCTCACCGCCATATTTCAGTGGCTGATCGGTCTGCAGGGTAAAATCTCCCACCTGCGCCTCAATACGTTTGCCGCCGCTGAAGTTGACCTCGATAGCGTCCATCTCACACTCCTGCCTTATAAGGGGTACAGTTCTTTGATCGGGCCTTGGTTCTTTGTTTCGACCTGGGCATACAGGTTGTTCAAAGCGGCCTGGAGCGCCTCCTCGATTACCGGGTGATAGAAGGGCATACGGATCAGATCACCAACACTGAGGTCTTGTGAAATCGCCCAGTTCAAGAGGTGTGCCAGATTCTCCCCTCGGGTGGTGATCATCTCAGCACCAACCATCCGCCCGGAGGATTTCTCGGCGTAGACACGGATCACACCCCGGTTCTGCCCCATAATCAGTGCCCGCCCTACAGGCGCCAGTTTGACCTCGCCAATGGCGGTGTCATCCAGATCCAGTTCCTCATAGCGTTTGCCGACCAGACAGATATTGGGATCGCAGAAATTGATGGCCAATGGGACCTTGCGCTTGAATCCCATCACTTCATCATGGGCCGCGTTATAGCCGGCGATCTTGCCTTCATCCCCGGCTTCGTGAAGTATCGGTCTCTCACCGTTCAGATCACCGGCGATGAAGATGTGGGAGTCGCCGCATTGCATGGTGTTCGGGTTGTACAGAGGGACGCCGTTATCATCGAGTTCTATGCCGGCGTTGGCCAGGGACAATCCCTCCACATTGGGTGTTCGTCCCAGGCTGGCAAGCACCTTGTCCACAACCACGGAGTTGTCACCGGCGGTGACTCTCACCTGCTCGCCCTCATCAGAGAGTTCGACCGCTTCACCCAGATAGATCGGGAACTCCCGTTGCATGATCTCCAGTGCGGTTTTGGAGACCTCGGGATCGCTGGTGCCGCCAATGGTTTCGGCCATGTCGAAGCCACTCACCTTGATACCCAGTCGGTTGAGCGACTGACCAAGCTCCAGGCCGATGACACCGAGACCGACAACGGCCACCGATTGCGGCAGATCCTCCAGTTCAAAGAAGCTGTCGGTGGTTAGAACCTTATCGCCAAAGGCTTCCCATGCCTGGGGTACCACAGGACGGGATCCGGTGGCGATGACGATTTTCTCGGCACGCACCCGATCGCCGTTATCGAGCTGCAAAGTATGGGGATCGACGAACTCCGCGTAGGCCTCGACGAAGCGCTCGCCCATATTGTCCGTACTGTTCGATAGCACCCGATCGACGAAGTTGTCACGCAGATCCTGAACATGCTCCATGGCTTCGGGAATATCGATGGTCATTTCGGTATGGCCATCCACACCGTAGCGATCAAGGTGGGTGCGGCGATGATAATCCTCGGCAACCTGGATCAGGGCTTTCGAGGGCATGCAACCGACCCTGGCACAGGTGGTGCCCGGTTCGCCGCCATTGATCAGGAGAAAGCTCTTCCCGCTCGGTCCAACCCGACCGGTAGCGTTCAGACCGGCGGTACCGGAACCCAGAATAGCCACATCGACACTTTTTTCTGCCACAGAAATCTCCAGTGAATATTTTGATGGGCGAAATTCTAACGACTTGGCCGTGAAATTTCAGCTTATATCCGTGTGGTTTTGACTGATGTGGATTTCAGCAACGAATTAACGGATAAAAATTACCTTATTGTGTCAAACTAGCACCTCTCGGTTTCAGGTTAGCAACCCTGGGACGGGTTCATCATAATTATTAAGATCAAGCTGAGGAGAATCACATGAAATGGTTAATAACGACTCTATTGCTGCCAACCCTTGCGCTGGCCCAGCCACCAGGACAGGGGGCAGGACAGATGGATCCTCAGCAACATTTTGACCAGTCGAAAAAAGCCATGTTGCCGCTGATTGAGAAGAGCATCCCGGCCATGCAGGAGACCAAGAGCTGTCTGAACCAGGCCAAGGATCAGGCGGCCTTTCAAAAATGTGTCGAGATCATGATCGCTGTGGAGAAGGAGATGCAGGCTCAAATGGGCCGTGGTCCCATGCCAGGCGCAGACAAGGCTCAGTCACAACCACCGAAAAAGATCGAGTTCAACGAGCAGAACAAGCAAAACATGCTGAAGTTTCTCGACCAATCCATTCTGGTGGGACAGTCACTGAAAAACTGTTTCACTTCCAGTCAGTCACCGGATCAGATGCAAAGCTGTATGCAGGCAGCAAAGCCCAAGCAATAGTTAACAGGTGCGGGTGGCCCACTAGTAGTCTGAATAGTGCCGGCCTGGATTAAACAGGCCGTGCGGATCGAATACCGCCTTCAAACCCTGCTGGATCCCCAGGATGCGGGGGTGAAGCGGGTGGAAGATGTCGCCACTTCGGTCGCCATTGCGAAACTGTACGGCGTGTCCTCCCTGCCTCTCGACCAGCGATCGGATCTCCGTTTCCGGACGCTCGCTGTAGAGCCAGCGTAATCCACCGGACCACTCCTGCAGGCAGGCTTCAGTCAGTTCCAGCGGCGTGGTCGGTTTCAACGAAAGTCGCCAGAGTGTTTTGGGCTGTTGGAAAAAATCGTGCTTGTGATCTCTTAGCTGCTGCCAGAAGCCGGATGATTCAGTGCTCTCCTGCAGACCGTACTTCTGGCGGATCGCAGCGAGTCGTTGATGGTTGCAGGCGAGTCGAATCGCCTGTTTGTCCGCCAGACTGTAACTGGCGGTGAGCGGTTGTGATTCGGCGATCATCTGCCCAATCAGGCGGGTCGCACTGTGCTGATCCCGATCGATGATCAGCGTATGCTCCTCAGCAGGCTTGGGCAGTACCTTGATGGAGACTTCCAGCAGAATACCGAGCGTGCCCATTGCACCGGCCATCAAGCGGGAAATGTCATAGCCGGCAACATTCTTCATCACCTGACCGCCGAAACTCATGATTCTACCCTGGCCATCCAACAGCTTGATACCGAGAAGAAGATCTCTTGGGGAACCGCCCCAGGGGCGTCTGGGACCGCTCAGACCGGCCGCGATAGCGCCTCCGATCGTACCCTTGCCATCGAAATGGGGTGGTTCGAAAGGCAGCATCTGGCCATTCGCCTCCAGCGCCGCTTCAATCTCATCAAGTGGAGTTCCTCCACGGGCGGTGATCACCAGTTCGGTGGGTTCGTAACTGACAATGCCCCGGTTACCGCTGAGATCCAGAACCCGCTGCTGGCCCAGTTCCCGCCCATAGAAATCCTTACTGCCACTGCCCATCAAGCGCAGGCTGCTACCCTCGGCGATGGCATCTTTGATGTTGGCCTGCAGCTGTGATGATTGATCTTGATCGCCAGACATCAGAAACGCTCCAACTCAGGAAAACGCAGCTTGCCCGCATGGACGTGCATGGCACCAAATTCCGCACAGCGGGCCAGGGTCGGTATCGCTTTGCCTGGATTGAGCAGATTCTGGGGATCAAAAACCGCCTTTACCGCATGAAATGTCTCCAGTTCAGGGTCCGGGAACTGGGCACACATCTGGTTGATCTTCTCGACGCCCACACCATGCTCTCCGGTTATGGTACCCCCCACGGCGACACAGAGTTCGAGGATCTCGCCGCCAAACTCCTCGGCTTTCTCCAGCTCACCCTCATTGTTTGCATCGTAGAGGATCAATGGATGCAGATTGCCGTCACCCGCATGAAACACATTGGCGCAGGGTAAACCATATTTTTCGGACATTTCACCGATCATGGTCAACACCTTGCCCAGTTGGTTGCGCGGAATTGTGCCATCCATGCAGTAGTAATCCGGCGCCAGCCGGCCAACCGCTGGAAAGGCGTTTTTGCGGCCAGCCCAAAACCTCATACGTTCGGTCTCATCCTCTGCCGTACGAACCTCGCGGGCTCCGGAATCGAGCAGAATCTGACGCACTCGCATGATCTCCTCGGAGACCTCATCCTCACTGCCATCAACCTCACACAGCAGTATGGCAGCGGCATCCGTGGGATAACCGGCGTGGACAAAATCCTCCGCGGCGCGCAGCGAGAGGTTATCCATCATCTCCAGGCCGGCAGGCAGGATCCCCTTGGCGATGATCTCCGCAACCGCCTTGCCAGCGATCTCCACATCGTCAAAAGCGGCCAGTGCCACCTGCTGTCGCTCCGGGATCGGTAACAGTTTCACGACTACTTCGACCACCAGGCCGAGCATCCCCTCTGAGCCGGTGATCAGGGTCAGCAGATCGAGGCCCGGAGCATCCAGGCCGTTGGCGCCGATCGTCAGACGTTCACCGTCAATGGTGATCAGGGTGACCTGCAACACGTTATGCAGCGTCAGACCATATTTCAGGCAGTGGACTCCCCCCGCGTTTTCCGCCACATTGCCTCCGATCGAACAGGCGATCTGGGAGGAGGGGTCTGGGGCATAATAGAGCCCATAGGCTTTGGCCGCCTCACTCACCGCCAGGTTTCTTACCCCCGGCTGGACGCAGGCCAATCGGTTGTCCTGATCGATTTCGATGATCTTGTTGAGTCTTGCCAGGCTGAGCAGTACCCCCTGTTCATGGGGTAGGGCGCCACCGGAGAGACCGGTTCCCGCACCGCGGGCCACCACCGGTATCTGCTTTTCATGACAGTGTTTCAGCACCTGTTCCACCTGCTCAGTGGTGTAGGGCAGCAGGACAATCAGAGGAACCTTACGATAGGCGGAGAGACCATCACACTCGAAGGGGATCAGCTCCTCCTCACGATAGATGACGCAATCGGAAGGGAGCATGTTCAAGAACTCTGCCGCAAGGCTCTGGCGGTCAATACCCATCAATAAATCCTGCATGGTCTGTCATATACACGGTTTCGTATCGCTGACGACACGGGGTCATCTCGATTGCAACACTCATTGTATGCGATTGTTCCAGAAATAGACTACCAGGTTAACCTGGGTAAGTTGGGGTTTAACCTGAAGAATTTTGGCAATCAATGGATAATCCATGAGATTACAGATGGATAGGATGGATTAACCCGGACCGATCCATTTGGTTGCCAGACTGATATTATGAGAGATTAGGTGTGGATTGGATCTTGCAGGTACACTTCGGCAAAGACCACAGATTGAGTTCCTGGATTGATAAAACGGAGAGGCCGAAACAGCTCGGCTGAGTATGTCAGCCGCTTAGGCGCTGGTTTAATCAGAAAAATGATAATGAAGATACTTACGATATTCGCAGTCACCCTGGGTATGTTGATTTCACCGGGTGATGGATTTGCAGCGGAAAAACTTAAACAAGCCATCGATGTGGAAGTGGCCGGTCAAAAAGCGGCCGGTAAATCTCAAAAGAGTGTTGAGCGCCTGGATGATGAAAGCCGCAAGATGCTTGAAGAGTATCGTCTGCTGAGTCAGCAGCTGCAAAGGACCAAACTGGCAAACGATGATCTGCAATCCCAGGTTGAACGTCAGTCCGCCGAGATCAAACGGATTTCCGCTGAGATGCAGGAGATCGATCGGATACGCAGCGAGCTCGATCCGCTGATGCAGCAGATGCTGGAGACTCTGGCTGAGTTGGTGGCCAGGGATAGCCCGTTTCTAAGTGAAGAGCGGGAGACCAGGTTGGCCTCCCTGCAGAGTGCCAATGAGGATCGCTCAATTGAAATTTCCGAGCGCTATCGGCAGCTGCTCGAGGCCTACCAGATCGAGGCGGACTATGGTCGCAACATCGAGGCCTATCAGGCCCAGCTGGCGAGCGAGGGTGAACAGCAGAAGATGGTGGATTTCCTGAGAATCGGTCGGGTTGCCCTGTTTTACCAAACCCTCGACGGCAAAGCAGGTGGGGTGTGGGACAATCAGAGTCGTCGCTGGATAAGCCTCGACACGAGTCATATGACGGAGTTGACCCGCTCTATCCGGATTGCACGCAAGCAACTGCCTCCTGACCTGATGGTACTGCCGATGCGGATACCCGAGGGTGGCAGCCAATGAATCGACTGCTTACCATCGTTACGCTCCTGATCGCTGTTTTCGCACAGCAACCCTTTGCGCTGGCTGCTGAGGATCCATTGCAATCCCTGCTGGAGGAGGTCAGAAAGTCTCGTCAGGCACAACAAGACAGAGATCAGGTGAGGGAGAAACGATTTCTCGAGCAGCATCAGCAGCGAAAGTCGGAGCTCGATGCCATCAGACAACAGCTGCAGGCGGAAAAAGAGCGTCAACAGCAGCTGCTGGCTCAATTTGACACGCAACGGGAGGAGCTTGAAAAACTCAAGCTGACCCATCAGCAGAGTACAGGGAGTTTCGGTGAGCTGTTTGGCGTGGTCAGGCAGGTGGCTTCAGAGAGTTTGAACCTGTTCAAAAATGATCTGACCTCATCCCAGCATCAGCAGGATCTGGTGATCCTTGAAGAGGTGGCCAGCAGCCGTTCGCTTCCCTCACTGGAGCGTCTGCAGGATCTGTGGGAGATCTTTCTAAAACGCATTATCCAATCCGGGCAGATATGGCAGGCATCACTGCCGGTGATCCTGACCAGTGGCGAGGAGCAACAGGAGCAGGTGACCGTGGTGGGGCTGTTCAATGCGTTATCCAACGGCCGCTATCTCAGATATCTGCCGGAAACCGCCCGTTTCGTTGAGCTGAGCAGACAGCCGGCTCCCCGTTACCAGCTGCTTGCCAAGCAGGCGGAGCAAAGTGATGGTGGTCTCCAGACATTGGCAATCGACCCTTCCCGAGGGGCGATCCTGTCACTGCTTGTGGCCTCTCCAACCCTCACTGAGCGGATCCAGCAAGGCGGATATATCGGCTATTTCATACTTTTTCTGGGTGCGCTGGGGGCGCTGGTCATCATTGAGCGACTGATCACGCTTTTCTGGATCGGGCGCCGGGTCAAGCGGCAGCTGAATCAGCAAGAGCCAATGGACAACAACCCCCTCGGGCGACTGCTCGCAATCGATCGACAGCATCGCTCTCTCTCAGGGGATGCCCTGCAGAAACACTTCGATGAAGCGATCCTCAGGGAGTTGCCCAAACTCAGAAGAGGGTTGCGATTGCTGGCCATCTTTGCCGCCGTCGCGCCACTGCTCGGTCTACTCGGTACGGTGACTGGAATGATCGAGACATTTCAGTCGATCACCCTGTTTGGTACCGGTGATCCGAAGTTGATGTCAGGGGGCATCTCCCAGGCCTTGGTGACCACCGAACTGGGGTTGGCCGTAGCTATCCCGATGGTCCTGCTGCACAGCTATCTGGCCGGTCGCAGCAATCGGGTGGTGCGCCTGCTGGATCAACAGAGCGCCGCTATGGTGGCGGCCCGCAGCGGAAGCTGAGATGGAGATCCTGCTGAACTGGTTACCACTCGATGCACTGAGCCTGCTGGAGCGGGGCGGTATGATCCTGTTGTTGATCCTGCTGCTCTCCCTGCTGATGTGGAGTTTGATCATCTACCTCTACCTGCATATCTGGTGGCGCAATGGGGACCAGGTCAGTGATCGCTGTATGCCCTGGTTGCCGTTGATCATCTCGCTGGTACAGATTCTGCCGATGGTTGGGTTGCTCGGCACCATTGAGGCGATGATTGAGCTGTTTCATGTGATCGCGCAACATGGATCCGGCAATATCCGCGGAATGGCCGGTGGGATTTCACAGGCCTTGATCACCACCATGGCTGGACTGGTGGCCTCGCTTTCCGGCTACTACTTCTCCAGCGATCTGCAACATCGCTTGAGCTACCACGCCACACCCCAGGAGAGTCTCTGATGCGCCATCAGCATGTCGACGAGGAGAGTGGTGAACTGGCGATCAATCTGACCCCGTTGATCGACATGGTGTTCATCCTGCTGATTTTTTTCATGGTCACCTCATCCTTCGTCAAAGAGACCGGGGTCGAGGTGGATCGTCCCAGTGCCGCCACAGCCACCATGAAGCAGCAGGCGGCGATTCTGATCGGCGTCACCCATAAAGGTGAGGTTTGGATCGATAAACGCCGGGTCGACGTAAGAGCCGTTCGAGCCAATGTGGAGCGTCTGCATGCGGAGAATCCCGAGGGTGCAGTGGTCATCATGGCCGACCGGGAGGCGCCAACCGGCGTGGTGATCCGGGTATTGGACCAATCGCGTCTTGCCGGCGTGGATAGTGTCTCCATAGCGGCAACCCAGGATCAGGAGTAATGCGTTTACTGCTTGCTTTGCTGATTGCCATGGCCGTCAATCTGGCCCTGTTTCTGCTGCTTGATCGGATGGTGAGTGAAAAGGAGATTCAGGTGGATAAACTGGTCTCATCAGAGATCATTGAGTTCGTCCGCCTGAAATCTGAGCCGGAGCCTCCGCCCCAGCAGGAGCCTGAGCAGATTGAAGAGCTGCCGGAACCACCTCCTGCGGTACCGGAGACACCCCTGCAGCCGCTCGCCGTGGATCGCCCCGAGCTTGCAGAGTGGCAGATCCCTGAACTGGATATCCCGCTGCAGATCGGCACTGGCCCCTATATCGGTGTCCGGCCGCAAATGCCAGCCACCCTGGCGGCAGAGCCTGTGCCGCGGATGCGTTTCCCACCCCGCTATCCACAACGGGCGCTGATGCGCCATGTTGAGGGGAAAGTGGTTTTGCGCTTCACCATCAATCCGGACGGTTCGGTGAGTGATGCGGAGGTCATCGAGGCTGAGCCGGTGGGCTATTTCGAACAATCGGCGCTGCGTGCCATCAGCCGCTGGCAGTTCCACCCGAAAGTGGTGGATGGCAAGGCGGTCTCGAGGGTTGCGACCCAAACCATTAGCTATCGTTTGAACTGATGAGATCTGTAAAGCAAGTCATGCTGTGTTGGTGTCTCGGGGTTAGCCTGAGTGTGCCGCTGTGCACACCCCTGCTTGCGGCCGATGAGCTGCCCAAGGATGCAGCGGATGCGAAGCGCTACACCTACGACTATCTGTTCATGATCGATGTACTGATACGCAATGAAAAGTATCAACGTGCCCGTATTGAACTGGATGCGCTACTGGAGCGGGTCAAGCAGAACCCGGATGAGACGGCCCTGACCCGTCAGGCTTATGGCTATCTGAGCCTCGGCCTGAAGGACTATCCCTCCGCCATCGATCATTTTCTGTTTGCGCTGGAATCGGGGGCGTTACCAGCCGGGGTCAACCTGAATTTACGCTACACCCTGGCGCAACTGATGTATCAGGAAGAGCGCTATAAAGCCGGGCTTGCTCAGTTGCAGAGCTGGTTCGAGCAGACCGAAAAACCCACCCCACAGGCGCGGGTGTTACTGGCCAGTTATTACTATGCGCTGAAAAAGTACAGCAAGGCGATCTCTGCCCTGAAACTGGCAATCAAGCAGTCCGACTCACCTCAGGAGTCCTGGTATCAGATGTTGGTGGGGCTCTATTTCGAGACCAGGCAATACAAACAGAGCGTACCCGTACTGCAGATTCTGGTGAACAAGTACCCGGCCAAAGCCCAATATTGGCAGCAGCTGTCCGATGTTCTGCTGCAGCTGGGCCGTGAGCAGAAAGCGGTAGCGGTGCTTGCCCTGGCGGCTTCCCGAAAGCTGGTCGATGAGAGTGGACTGATTCGACTGGCCAAACTCTATCTGCAACTCAACAATCCTCTGGATGCGGCGGAACTGCTGAGCGATGGCATGCAGCGAGGCGATATCAAGCCGGGTAAGGAGTCCCTGACGCTGTTGGTCGATGCCTGGTTACTGGCAAGAGAGCCGGAGCAGGGGATCAAGGTACTGAAGCAGTTGGCGGAGATCGACAAGTCAGGCAAGCCACAGCTCAGAATGGGGCGTCTACTGATGGAGCAGGAGCAGTGGCAGGAGGCTCGGCAACAACTGGAACTGGGCATCAAACTGAGCCGCAAACCGGCTTTCGAAGACTGGTTGTTATTGGGTAGCACCCACCATCGGCTGGCTGACTCAAGCGCTGCACTCGCGGCATTCAAATCCGCATTGAAACTGGCTGACAAGCCCCAGCAGACTGAGCTTGTTCAGCGCTGGATCGACTATCTTGCCACGCCCTAACGGGCCCTCAGATTACTATCCTGTCAAGCGGATGCCCCAGCGGGCTTTGAGCGCGGGTACGGCAATCGACTGTGTGATATGCCGCATAAATGGGTGATATGCCGCAATCCAGATTCTGCTGATTCACTTGCAAATGGGGCTAATCATTAGATATCAAAGGCTTATGATTCTGGCTCGAAAACTGCTATTTAACACCGTTTCCAAGAATTAATAATTGAGGTGAATCGATGCGTTTAACGGCCCTATCATTGGCAATCAGTTCCATATTAACCGCTCATGCAGTCATTGCAGATGAACATACGGAAGATCTGCAGGATGTGGTGGTTGAGGCAGAAGGTGGAACCAGTCCAGCAGTAACAACAGCGCCAATGGATGGGGCTTCAAGTGGTATTCCCGGCGATGCAGCGGATTTCCTCCGGGACATCAACGGGGTATCCGGTATCCGTATGGGTGGCCAGGGTATCGATCCGATTATTCGCGGTCAGAGTCAGAATCGCCTCAACATCATCATGGATGGCGCCTACATCCATGGTGGCTGTCCAAACCGCATGGATCCTCCCACCGCCTATTCAGCCATGGAGAGTTACGACAGTGTCACTGTGATCAAGGGATCGCAGACTGTAATCTACGGTGGCGGCGGCAGTGGCGGCACCGTGCTGTTCGAACGCAACGCACCCCAGTTTGAAGAGGGTAAACCCTATCTGGGCAGCGCTGAAGTCGGCTATAAGAGTAATTCCCAAACCAAAGAGGCCTCGGTTGATGTGGCCGCCGGTACGGAGCTGGGTTTTGCCCGTGGTGTGATTGGCTATAAGGATGCGGACAACTACGAGGATGGTGATGGTAATGAGGTACGCTCTGCGTTCACCAAACAGTCCGGCAACCTGATTCTTGGTTATACCCCGGACACCAATAAGATCCTGCAGCTGAATCTGGAAGCAACCCGCGAAGATGATGCTCTGTATGCCGGTGCCGGCATGGATTCACCCATGAGCGATGCGGACAACATCAGACTCAAGTATGAACAGAACGACGCAGTTGGGCCGTTTTCGGCGATCAAGGCTGAGGTCTATTCAAGTGAAGTCGATCATCTCATGGACAACTACTCACTGCGGGAGCTGACCGCTCCGATGCGTATGAGTGTGCCGACAACCTCTGATACCAAAGGCGGTCGTCTGCTGGCGGACCTGATGCTGGGTGAGACCACCCTGACCGTCGGTTTCGATATTCAGAACAATGAACGGGATGCGGATCGTTTCTCCGGCATGGCGAATATGGAGCCGACCACCCTGCAGTCCATCATGTGGCCTGGCGCTGAGTTGGAGCAGACCGGTATCTTCATGGAAGTCTCCCAACCGATTGGCACTCTGGATCGGCTCAAAGCCGGACTGCGATACGATCGGGTCGATGCCTCCATCTCTCGGGGTGACGAGAAACCCGACCTGGGTCCAAGCCCGACGCCTAACAATCTCTATGCGGCTTACTACGCCGACACTTCCGACGAGACCACGGAGAACAATGTTGGTGGCTTTGTGCAGTATGAGCGGGAGATCGGTGACGGCACCTTCTACACCGGCCTCAGCCGCAGTGTTCGGACCGCGGATGCAACGGAGCGTTATCTGGCAAGCTTTTCACGCAACATGATGACCATGATGGACATGAGCTGGGTGGGTAATCCGGAACTCGAACCTGAAAAGCATCATCAGCTGGAAGCCGGTCTGCGCTGGCAGGGTGGTGCCTGGGATACCGATGTTTCGGTCTTCTACAACGATGTAAGCGACTATATCCTGCGCGACAAGGCGCGTGGCCAGGATGGCATTCTGGTGGCCAATGGCACCGCCAACATCTATCGCAATGTGGACGCGGAGTTCTATGGCATTGAATGGGAGGGTGGATACCAGATCATGGACTCCCTGACCACCACCGCCAGTCTCGCCTACGTTCGCGCGGAAAACACCACGGATGACCGTAACATCGCCCAGATCTCACCGCTGGAAGCCACAATCGGTATGGAGTATACGATGGGTGCCCTGGCGTTCGGTGGCAATGTTCGCATGAATGCCAAACAGACCCGTGCGGATCTCGAGAACGGCAGTGGCCAGGATGTTCAGGAGACACCGGGATGGGGTGTGATCGACCTGTATGGCAGTTATGAGATTGCCAAAGCGGCCGAAGTCAGTTTCGGTATCGATAATCTGCTCGACAAGAGCTACGCCTACCATGTCAACCGCGCCAATGCGGATCCATTCAATCCGGAAGCGATTCAGGTCAATGAGCCGGGTCGCGAGGTTTGGGTGAAAGCCGGGGCTCGGTTCTGATCTGAACCGCTGCTGGTAGAGCAGGGTGGGGTGCTGTTTCCCCACCCTGTTTTTGTTTTAGTCCGCAAATGAACGCGAATGAACGCAAATGTTGTTGATCTACTGAAAGCAGAAGCTCAAAAGGAAAGAAGTGCTTTATCTGAAATAGAGAGATTGATTCTAGAGCTTATGCACGACGACTAAAACACTACAGAGTGAGCTGAATTTCTATTCGATTCTTCTTCTATTTGCGTTCATTCGCGTTCATTTGCGGACTTTTTAAAGACCTCCGTATTTCCTATCAATCTAGAGACAAAGAGCGCAACAGCGGGATACAATTCCGTCTGACCCAGAAACCGCGATCCCCAGGCTCCCTCCATGTCCCAAACTGTTCCGCCAACCGAAGAGAAGGTGCAGCATCTATTCTGGGGAATCATCAGTACGATACTCGCCTGTTGCCTGTTGGCCATCATGGATGGCCTGGGCAAGTGGTTGATGCGCGATCTCCCAATGCCTGAGGTGGTCTGGGCGCGCTATTTTTTTCATACTCTGATTGTCGCCATCCTGTTCTCCTGGCAGAGCGGATTTGGTTTTGTCCGGGCCAGCAGACCAGGGATACAACTGATCAGGGCGATCTGTCTGATGGGAGTCACGCTGAGTATGTATAGCGCCATTCAGACCATATCCCTGGCGGATGCCACCTCAATCGTCTTTTTTGCCCCGGTACTGGTGACTCTGTTGGCCGGCTGGTTTCTCAAGGAGAAGGTTGGCGCTACCGAATGGTCTGCGGTTGGGATCGGATTTATCGGTGTGTTGTTCATCGTCAGGCCCGGCTTTCGTGATCCCGATCCGGCGCTGTTGCTTGCCTGCCTGGCGGCCGTCTGTCTGGCCTTCTATTTTGTATTGACCAGAGCCCTGAAGGGCCATGACAGTGAGCAGACGACCCTGTTTCACACCACCTTTGCCGGTGCAGTGATTCTGACTCTGTTACTGCCACTCTGGTGGCAGCAGCCCTCACCAATCCAGTGGCTCTATCTGGTGGTTACCGGTGTGTTGGGTGCGAGCGGGCACTTCTTGCTGGTAAAGGCATTCCATATGGCTTCGGCATCGCTGATCTCCCCCTATCTGAATGCACAGATTGTCGCTGCAGCTCTGGTCAGCGTGATCTTTTTTGATGATCTGTTGGGATGGCCATTTTACGTCGGGTCCGTGCTGATCGTCGGGGCAGGTCTGATGATCTGGCTTCACCAGCGGTTGCTGGCCACACTATCAGCCCGCAGTTCACGGTGATCTTGAATCTATCTTAATGACGGTTGGTTGATACGGCTTATTTCCTACAAGCTGTCCACTCTGCACTGTTACTGCATGATGATCAGGCTCATGCAAGCCCCGCTCTCGGTTACAAGACCAGGGCTTGCGTAAAAGCCGGGTTGATTGGAATCAGCTTTTGCTCAGCATGTCATCGATGATCGCTTCGCAATCGAGCCAGTCCTGTACATCGTAGCCAGGTTCAAAGTTACGTGACTCAGCTCGATAGTAGGCCATCGTGGCGATCATCTCGTAACGTTCCCGTGGACTGATTACCCCTTTGCCCGAAGTGCTTTTTCTCGCAACCCGTTTTTTAGTGACTTTCTTCTTGGCGGTCTTCTTTTTGGCAACTTTCGGCTTGGCCACCTTTTTCTTCACGGTTTTCTTTTTTGAAACCTTTTTTTCGTTCTCTTTTTCCTGCTTCTTGTTCACGCTATGCCCTCTAAAGTGTCGTAAAATATTGGTATCGATGTTCAAACCTGAATCCATGGATTCAGGTGATAACTGTTATTATTTTTTTCTCTGGCAAACTTATAGTGATCGTTGCTGGAATTGTCCAGGATTTCAGGTGATAACTGTGGGCTCGGTTCGACCTGTGCGCTGTGCGATTTCCGCCAGATTCTGAGCAATCGCCACCAGAGGTTTCATCACTTCTTCTGTGGCTGATGTCTGTTTCGCCGGATCTGGCTCATAGGCCTCCAGATAGACCCGTAAAGTTGCCCCCTGAGTGCCGGTACCTGAAAGCCTGAAAACAATCCTTGATCCATCGGTAAAACCGATCCGGATGCCCTGATTGCTTGAGACGCTGCCGTCTACCGGATCTGTGTAGGAGAAATTATCGGCATACGCCACCCGGTAGCCATCGATCTCACTCTCCACCAGGCTGTCGAGCTTATCACCCAGCGATTGCATCAACCCTTCTGCTGCCGCCTTGTCGATGGCTTCATAGTCATAGCGGGTGTAGTAGTTGCGACCATAGGATCTCCAGTGCTCACGCACGATTGACTCGACAGACTGCTGTCTGACCGCCAGCAGATTGAGCCAGAACAGTACCGCCCACATGCCATCTTTTTCCCGAATGTGGTTGGAGCCTGTGCCGAAACTCTCCTCTCCGCACAGGGTGATCTTTGCCGCATCGAGCAGATTACCGAAGAACTTCCAACCGGTCGGGGTTTCATAACACTCGAGTCCGAGTTTCTCAGCAACCCGGTCTGCGGCCTGACTGGTGGGCATGGAGCGGGCGACGCCGCTGATGCCTGAGGTATAACCTTTGACCAGATGGGCATTGGCGGTGATCACAGCCAGACTGTCGCTGGGGGTGACAAAAAAGTCGCGCCCCAGGATCATGTTCCTGTCGCCATCCCCATCCGATGCCGCACCAAAGTCGACGCCGCTGTGTCCCTGGGTGCGGGTGACCAGTTCGTGAGCGTGGACCAGATTGGGATCCGGGTGGCCACCACCGAAATCGACCTTGGGTATGCTGTTGATTACCGTTCCGGGTTCAGCGCCCAGCCGCTCTTCGAAAATGTGTTTGGCATAGGGGCCGGTGACCGCGTGCATGGCATCAAAGCACATAGTGAATGCACCGGAATTGAACAGTTGGTGGATACGTTCAAAATCGAACAGATCCGCCATCAGCTCCGTATAGTCGATTACCGAATCGACAATTTGGATCAGCGTCTCTCCGATCCGCAGTTCAGCGACCTGATCCAGGTCCACATCTGCATGCTCTGCGATTCGATAGGCGTCGATCTGTTTGGTGCGATCAAAAATAGCCTCAGTGACCGATTCCGGGGCAGGTCCACCGTTGGGGGTGTTGAATTTGATGCCGAAGTCCTCATCCGGTCCGCCGGGATTGTGGCTGGCAGAGAGTATGATCCCGCCATCTGTCTTGTATTTGCGAATCAGGCAGGAGGCGGCCGGGGTGGAGAGTAGTCCCCCCAAACCGACAATGACCTTGGCGACACCGTTGGCTGCGGCCATTCTGAGGATGATCTGAATCGCTTCCCGGTTATAGAAGCGTCCATCCCCACCCAACACCAGACTACCGCCATTCAGGTCGGTTTGAGTGTCGAAAATGGCCTGTACAAAATTCTCCAGGTAGTGGGGAGTTTGAAACACTTTGACCTTTTTCCGCAGACCGGAAGTGCCTGGGCGCTGGTCATCAAAGGGTTGGCTGGCGACATTGTTGCTGTTCATGATTTATGTACTTCACAGGGTTTGATTGCTGGGATAGCTGCTATTCAACCATATCTGACGTAGTCAGTTGAAGCTCGGATGGTGACATATTGCCTGGTTATGTCCGTGTGATTGTAGGAAGATTGCTGACAGGTTTCGTGAGACCGATTGGGTTTGTGCTAACCGGCCATGCCGCCATCCAGGTGAGGCTTCCGGCGGGGGATTTGTGCAGTAGATAACTTCAAGCACAACAAAGCGTGGTAGAATGCCTGCCCCAATATTGCTCTCACAGAGGTTTTCCCAAAACGGAGCCTCCGTCTCACGGGATCAGTCAGGATCGTCGCTGTTGACGCAAACATGGATGAAAGATACAACATGACTCAATTAAGACCGAATCAAACGGGGTGGATAGGATGTCTTGCGTAAAAAATCACTGGCACGAGCGAAAACAGGCGATACGCATGCTGGGCATGTTCAGTATCCTGTCACTGCCTCTGGCGGCTCAATCGGGGGAGTGGATCGTCTCCCCGTCGATCACACTGGACGAGATCTACACGGACAATGCACTGCTGACCAATGAGGACAAGGAGTCGGAGTACGTCACCCGTGTAAAGCCCGGCATCTCCATTCTGCGGGAGGGCGCCAGGACCAATCTGGATTTCAACTACTCCCCTGAATACCGCTACTACAAAGAGGAGACCAGGGATAACGAAACCGTGCATCAGCTGCGCGCCAACGCCGATGCGGAGCTGATGGAGAACCATCTCTATCTGGATCTCTGGGCAACCGCCGACCAGACCCGCATCGCCAACAGTCGCAACAGCCCGGACGGCCTGACCGGTCCAACCGAGAACCTGGACTACTACACCATGGGGGCGAGTCCCTATTATACGACCCGGTTCGGCAATACCAGCGTGCTGGAAGCGCGATACTCGACTGATAAGGTCGACTACGAGGAGGATACCGAAGTTGACAGTACCTCACAGAAGTACAATCTGATTCTCGGTAGCGGAACCTACTCGACGGCCCAGGCCTGGGAACTCTCTGCCAGCCATACCAGGGAAGACTTTTCCGGTACCGCCGAGGACAACAAAATCTCGATCTTCCGCGGCGAGTTTCTGCAACAGATCACCCGTCGCTGGGCGGTAGCCTTTGCCGCAGGTTATGAAGACTACGACCTGGTCATCGGTGAAGATGTGGATGGTGAAATCTGGTCGGTGGGGCTTGTATTCACGCCAACCAGCCGTACCCGTTTTGCCATTGGCGGCGGTGAGCGGGCATTTGGTGATGATTACTACGTGGATTTTGAGCATGAGGCCAGTAGATCGGTCTGGCGTGCTACCTATAAACGGGATTACATCAGTGCGCGTGATGAAGCGACCCACACCTCACTGTTCCAGCGCCAGGATGCGTTTGGCAATGTGGTGCGGGATGCGGTGCTGGATAATCCGCCGCCGGTACGGGTTACCGGTGTCTCCACCCTGAGTGCGGAGTATTACGAAGTCGATCGTGTCGATGTCTCCTATCTGTTCAGCGCCCAACGTACCCGCTTTGAAGTAAGGGGTGGATACATCAAACGTGATTATGTGGTCGATACTCAGGATACCGAGGATAGTACGGCTGCCATCTCATTCAGTCGACTGATCAGTCGCAAGATTACCGGAGTGGCCCGCGTACTCTGGTCGGATCATGAGCAGGAACTGAGCAACTATGATGAGTGGACCGCCTCGTTGGGTCTCGGCTATCTGCTCGGTCAGGATGCCCGGGTGTCAGTCGGTTACAGCCATCTTGAACGGGATGGGGACACCGAGTTGAATACCTATGAAGAGAATCGCGTAAATATCGGATTCATGGCTAGTTTTTGAATCAATTGAGCCACTGGCCTTGAAAAACAGGCCAGCCATCCCAACTATCTGAGCAATTTATGATCCTGCAAGCGCTGCAGGGCGTTGATGCCCGTTGCGAGTCAGACCGCTTTACAGGAAATTTTGTATCTACCTTGATAACAGAGGCCGTTCTCAAATATGACCGTTGAAGCCCAAAAAGAAACCCTGGATTTTCAGGCAGAAGTCAGCCAGGTACTGAATCTCGTTATTCGATCCCTCTACAGTAACAAAGAGATCTTTCTGCGGGAGCTGATTTCGAATGCCTCGGATGCCGCGGAAAAGTTGAGATTTGAAGCGCTTACCGATGAAGCGCTGTTCGAGGAGGATCCGGAGCTTAAGGTTCGGGTCACCTATGACAAGGAAGCCGGTACCCTGACCATTTCCGACAATGGTATCGGTATGAGCCGCCAGGATGTGACCGAAACCATCGGTACCATCGCCAGCTCCGGCACGCGCAAATTTTTTGAGGCCATGTCCGGTGATCAGGCCAAGGACAGTGAGCTGATCGGGCAGTTCGGTGTGGGTTTCTACTCGGCGTTTATCGTTGCTGACAAAGTCACTCTGAAAACCCGCAGAGCCGGCCTGGGACATGAGCATGGCGTTCAATGGGTATCCGAGGGTCAGGGTTCCTATTCGATTGAAAACATCGACAAGCCGTCCCGTGGAACCGACGTCATACTGCATCTACGGGAAGACGAAAAGGAGTTTCTGGAAGGCTTCAGGCTGCGCAACATCATCTCCAAATTTTCCGATCACATCACCATGCCGGTGGAGATGGAAAAAGAGTTCTACGGCGAGGATGAGGAGAAGCCGGAAAGCGCCGAATTTGAACGTGTAAATACCGGTACTGCCCTGTGGATGCGAAGCCGCAGCGAGATCAGTGACGAGGAGTACAACGAGTTTTACAAACATGTCTCCCATGACTTTGAAGATCCTCTGCTGCACGTCCACAACCGGGTGGAGGGGAACAACGAATACACTGCGCTGCTGTTCGTTCCGGCACGCGCCCCGTTCGACCTGTGGGACAGGGATCAGAAACATGGTGTGAAGCTCTTCGTCAGACGGGTTTTCATCATGGATGAGGCTGAAAAACTGATGCCACGCTATATGCGTTTCGTCAAAGGGGTGGTGGACTCGGACGATCTGCCGCTCAACGTCTCCCGGGAAATCCTGCAGCACAACCGGAAAATCGACACCATTCGCCAGGCCAATGTGAAGCGGGTGCTTGGCGCGCTGGAGAAACTTGCGGAGAACGACAAGGAGAAGTACCAGGAATTCTGGGATCAATTCGGCAAGGTGTTGAAAGAGGGGCCGGCAGAGGATTTTGCCAACAAGGAGAAAATCTCTGCGCTGCTGCGCTTTGCCTCAACCCACAACGAGCAGGATGAGCAGACCGTATCGCTGGCCGATTATGTCTCCAGGATGCGTGAGGGACAGGACAAAATCTACTATATCACCGCCGATTCAGCGGCCGCCGCCCGTTTCAGTCCACATCTTGAAGTACTGAAGAAAAAGGGTATTGAAGTATTACTGCTCTCGGACCGGGTGGATGAGTGGCTGGTTACCAGCCTGACCGAGTTTGACGGCAAGACCCTGCAGTCTGTTGCCAAGGGTGAGCTCGATCTGGGTGAGCTCGATGACAAGGAAGAGCAGGAGAGTCAGGAGAAACAGAGCGAAGAGCACAAGGCGCTGCTGGAAAGAATGCAGCAGGTACTGCAGGAGTCCGTCAAAGAGATCAGAGTGAGTCAGCGATTGACCGATTCACCGGCCTGTCTGGTTGTCGAGGAGCACGACATGAGTGCCAATCTGGCCCGAGTGCTCAAATCGGTCGGACAGGACGCTCCGCAGACCAAGCCGATCATGGAGGTCAATGCGACTCATCCGCTGGTGGTGCAGCTCGAAAACGAGTCGGATGAAGAGCGCTTCGGTGATTTGAGTAAAGTGCTGTTTGATCAGGCACAGCTGGCTGAAGGTGGTCAACTGGACGATCCTGCTGCATTTGTACGGCGTCTGAACAGCCTGATGCTGAAACTGGCTGGACATTAATCACTTTCAATCGGCTCCGGCAGGCCGATGATCAATCGGTCTGCCGCGGCACGCTGACCCCAGGTGAAGCTCGATCGAATAGGGTTATGCGCTGAAGAAACCACTCTGTTCTTTTTGGATTGACGAAGAACTTCAGGATAAAAACAATAAATATCAATATATTGACGATTAAAGTTAATTTAATTTCTGCTCGATGGGCAAGGGTGGATGAAGCACCGACAGGTGAACCGATTTTGCATCCACTCCATAAGTGACCTGTATCCGCCTATTGATAGCCTCAACTGGTCCCCGTCTGTCGGGCATGGCAAACTCAGACCCATGATCCGGAAAGCGCAGGCTGAAGCCCCAGGTTTCGGCACCCAGAAAAAATCCGGATAGATCAATTACAACCAAAGGAGAATCATAATGCGCGTCATTTTGTTGGGTGGCCCAGGTGCCGGTAAGGGTACGCAGGCAAACTACATAAAAGAAAAATATCAGATACCGCAGATTTCCACCGGCGATATGCTGAGAGCTCATGTCAAAGCGGGTACCGAACTCGGGGTCGCTGCGAAAAAGATCATGGATGAAGGTGGCCTGGTCTCCGATGAGATCATCATGGGTATGGTCAAGGAGAGGATCAGCGAAGATGACTGCAAAAATGGCTATCTGTTCGATGGTTTTCCCCGCACCATTCCCCAGGCAGAGTCTCTGAAAGAGGCTGGTGTACCGATCGATGCCGTGGTTGAGATCGATGTGCCCGATGAGGAGATTATCAAACGCATGTCTGGGCGTCGTGTCCACCTGGCATCCGGTCGTACCTATCATGTTATCTACAACCCGCCGAAAGTGGAGGGTAAGGATGATGAGACAGGTGAAGACCTGATCCAGCGGGATGATGACCAGGAAGATACCGTGAAAGCCCGTCTCAAGGTCTATCATGATCAGACGGAACCACTGATCTCCTTCTACAGCGCTGAAGCCGATGCCGGCGGCTGTAAATACATTAAAATCAATGGAGTAGGCGGCGTTGATGAAATCCGGGATCAGATTTATCAAGGTCTGGGCTAAGCACAAACCGGCTTGAAAATGCTGAGGGGGGCCGCACGATTGTCGCGGCCCTTCTTGGTTTTGATGCGCGCTTCAGGGGATCGGTAATCCGGCAGGCATTCCACCCTCTATTCTGATACTATCTGCCATATCTTAACTTCCAGTAAGGGGCTACCACGTGGCTGTTGTAGAATTAACTAAAGACAATTTTGAGTCGACCGTAACCGAAAATGATTTCGTGATCATTGACTTTTGGGCGCCCTGGTGTGGTCCATGCCGCTCCTTCGCTCCGACCTATGAGAGCGTATCTGAAGACCATCCCAATATCGTATTCGGAAAAGTGAATACCGAAGATGAGCAGGAACTCGCCATGCACTTTCAGGTGCGGTCGATTCCAACCCTGATGATCTTCCGTGAAAATATCATTATCTTCTCTCAGCCTGGAGCGCTGCCTGAATCTGCGTTCCGCGAATTGCTCAGCAAAGCCAGTGAACTGGATATGAATGAAGTAAGAGCACAAATCGAGGCTGAGCAGCAGAATGGCCAAAACGCTTAAGCAAGCGTCGGCTGCAGACCCAGACTGAACGTTTAACGGAACGATTCAAGTCTGCTGTGATGCAGCGGACTTGAATGACCGAACAGACGACATGAGATCTTCAGACTACCCATGGAGTACGAAAAAGCTGCTTTCCCAGCAGCCGACGGTGGGGCGCGTACTGGATCTCAGTGAAGAGAGCTACGGATTGCTTATGCGAATGGCGCCCGATCTTCAAACTCTGACCGGGGAGTATCGATCAAGATTGGGCGGCTCGATGGATCTCTACCTTGATGTGATCGAACAGACCCCCTACACAACGCTGGTACATCTGACCTACTACTTCACCCATGTTGTGGGAGATTACCCTGATCCTGATGCCATGCTGAGGGTCTACCATGATTCGAGGCAGGTGGATGTGGTCGACTTGCGTCAGTCCAGCCTGCCCCTCGATCGTTGGGGAACGAATCCAACACTGGAGCAGCGTTGGAAAATCAATCTGTTTCTCTCAAAATGGCTTAGATACTGCGTAGAGCAAGGTCATTCCTTCCTCGTCAACAGCCGTAATTTGGCTGCTGAATTTCCGATGTCCCAGGTCGGTTAAGTACCTCTGCTGCCAGACTCGGCAGGGTTTAAAGGACTGAATTTTACAACCTATAGTACTCGCTGTTACCACTCTTTTGGGGTAAATTAGCCCTAATAAGAATATTTGGGTATGAATTTAAGGACAAATTTCAATAGATATCTATATACCTTTTCACAAGGGTAAGAGGGATCTGCAGAGATGCAAAAATGATTAAAGTATTACTGGTTGATGATCATGAATTGATCAGGACCGGAGTTAAGGGGATTCTCGACAAGGCAGAAGAGATCGAAGTTGCCGGGGAAGCCTCAACAGGGGAAGAAGCAATTGAGCTGGTGAGGAAAGCCTCACCGGACGTGGTGCTAATGGATGTCAACATGCCTGGCATGGGGGGCATTGAAGCCACCCGCAGAGTGCTTCGTGTCAAACCGGATTTGAAAGTGATTGCATTGACCGTACTCGATGATGACCCGTTCCCATCAAGACTGCATGAGGTTGGTGCCATGGGATTTCTCACCAAGGGTTGTCCTGCGGATGAGATGATTCGTGCGATTCGTGCGGTATACAATGGTCACCACTATATTGCTTCCGATGTTGCCAGAAAACACACTCTGACCGAGTGGCAGGGACACGCAGACAATCCATTCAAAGCACTCTCCTCGAGAGAGACACAGGTCTTGCTGCAGATCCTGGAAGGACAGAAGAATCAGGAGATATCCGATATCCTCTCTCTCAGTCCTAAAACAGTCAGTACCTATCGTCAGCGAATCTACGAAAAACTCGATATCAAGAACGATGTTGAGTTGACACGACTCGCCTACCGCCATGGTATTTTGAAGGACAGCGATTAGCCTAAACAGCCCATAGGGCAGTCTTCGCCCTGGTCTACCTCGACACAGGTTCTGTATCATGCAGCGAGCCATGCCCTGATAGTGCGTATCGGGTTGGCTCTGACTGTTATAGAAATTGTGATGAGGTTGATTCGTCTTGAAGAGATTTACTGCCAAATGCCGCCGCTGCCCCAGGCTGGCAGAGTTCCTTGATCAGGTCGCTGAGGATTATCCGGACTATCATGCCGCACCTGTTGCGCCATTTGGCGACGCTCAAGCCAAACTGCTGATTGTCGGCCTGGCGCCGGGCATGCATGGCGCCAACGCAACGGGCAGGCCGTTTACCGGTGACCATGCGGGAGTGCTGCTCTATCAGACACTCTACGACTATGGATTTTCCAATCAAGCTGAATCGACAAGCCGCCGGGATGGACTTCAACTGTATAACTGCCGCATTACAAATGCAGTCAAATGTTTACCGCCGCAGAACAAACCTTTGGGGGCAGAAGTCAATCAGTGTAATGACTTTCTTGCCCAGGAGCTGTCAGCGATGCCTTCCGAGAGTGTGGTGATTGCACTGGGTTCGATTGCCCATAAAGCGGTGATCAAAGCACTCCAGTTGAGACAGAAAGATTATCCATTCGCCCATGCAATGGAGCATCAGATCAGTGATCAGCTCAATCTCATCGACTCCTACCACTGCAGTCGCTACAACACCCAGACACGACGTCTGACCGCCGAGATGTTTCAGCAGATTTTTCAACGGGCTGGAGAGCTTCTAAAATAGTCTGAAGCGTGGTTTGTGCCACGCTTTTCGGAATCCTGGTCCGCTGAAAAGTGGCAGATGAGCGGATCTCGGAGCGCATCTCGATTCAAGTTAACCAATGACCCTGGGAACCGTCCCGATCGGATGGTTCAGGAAACGATTCAATATTGACCCCATATGGCTCAGCAGCAATTCGATCATGCCAAATTTCTCAACACCCTGACCTCCAGGCCTGGGGTCTATCGGATGGTCGGGGAGCAGGAGAAGGTTCTGTATGTAGGTAAGGCGAAGAATCTCAAGAAACGGGTATCCAGCTATTTTACCCGTAGCCTGAACCGGCGCATTCAGATCATGGTCTCGCAGATTGTTGAGATTGAGATCATAGTCACCCATACCGAGGCAGAGGCGTTGATTCTTGAGAATCAGCTGATCAAATCGCTGAAGCCGAAATACAATATTCTGCTGAGGGACGATAAAAGTTACCCCTATATTCATCTCTCTTCGGATCAGGACTATCCGGCCCTCTCGTTCCGGCGAGGTGCCCGCACGGGTGGAGGACGCTACTTCGGTCCCTATCCCAGTGCCGGTTCAACCCGCGAAACCCTTCAGTTATTGCAGAAGCTTTTTCCCGTGAGGCAGTGTGAGGAGAGTTTCTACCGCAACCGTTCCCGAGCCTGTTTGCAGTACCAGATAAAACGTTGCAGTGGTCCCTGTGTCGGCCTGGTCAGCGAGCAGGATTATGCAATGGATGTGGAACACGCGGTTATGTTTCTGGAGGGTAAGACCAACCTGGTTGTGGATGAGTTGGTGAAACAGATGGAAGCGGCCTCGCAGAAGCTGGAGTTTGAGCTTGCGGCCCGCTACCGGGATCAGATCAAAAGTCTACAGCGTATCCAGGAGCGCCAGTATGTGAGTGGCGAGTCGGGAGATCTGGATATCGTGGCAATCGTAAAACGGGGCAACAGCGCCTGCATTCAGGTTTTTTACATTCGATCAGGTCGCAACCTGGGTAACAAATCCTTCTATCCCACAGTGCCACAAGGGGACTCGGAGGAGAGTGTTTTGCGCGCTTTCATTACCCAGTACTACCTGGATAAGCCGCTGCCCAACGAGATCATCATCAACGCAGAGTTGCAAGAGCAGGCGCTGCTGGAGGCGGTCTTCAGTGAGCAGGCGAAAAGGCGCATTCGTATCGGCAGCAAGGTGCGCGGTGAGCGGGCCAGGTGGTTGAAGATGGCGGCGGGCAACGCCAATCTGGCTCTGCAGAGCCGCATCAACGCCCAATCAAACATGGACCAGAGGCTACAGTCACTGCAGCAGGCCCTGGATCTGGCGGCGATTCCGGAGCGTATGGAGTGTTTTGATATCAGCCATACCCGTGGGGAGTTGACCGTCGGTTCCTGCGTGGTTTTCAACCAGGAGGGACCGTTGAAGTCGGATTACCGACGCTTCAATATCGAGGGTATCACGCCAGGCGACGACTATGCCGCGATGGGGCAGGTACTGGAGCGCCGCTATCGCAGAGTGAAGAAGGGTGAGGTGCCGCTGCCGGATCTGTTGTTTGTCGATGGGGGCAGGGGGCAGTTGGCCTCAGTCAACGACTGTTTACAGGATTTGGGGGTGTCTGGCCTGATTCTGGTCGGTGTGGCCAAAGGGGCTGATCGAAAAGCCGGGATGGAACAGCTGTTCTTGTTGGGGCGAAAGTCACCGATTATACTGCCAGCTGATTCACCGGCACTCCATCTGATCCAGCAGATACGGGATGAGGCGCATCGATTCGCCATTACAGCGCATCGTCAGCGCAGGCAAAAAAGCCGCAAACGTTCCGTGCTTGAGGATATTCCGGGTATTGGCGCCAAACGACGACAACGGTTGATGAAACAATTCGGTGGATTACAGGCACTCTCCAGGGCGGGAGTAGAGGATCTGGCCCGGGTGGAAGGAATCAGCAAAGGATTGGCGGAACAGATCTACCAGGCCTTGCATGACAAAACATAAAGAACGACTGAGAATGAGATGTGGAACATTCCTAACATACTGACACTTCTAAGGATTGTTTTGATTCCTGTGTTTGTGCTGCTGTTCTACCTGCCGGTTGAGTGGGCCAGGCTCAGTTGTGCGCTTGTATTCTCTGTAGCCGCAGTGACCGATTGGCTCGACGGTTATCTGGCCAGACGATGGGGGCAGGTATCCCCACTCGGGGCATTCCTTGATCCGGTCGCCGACAAGCTGATGGTGGCGGTCTCGCTGTTGCTGCTGGTGCAGGCCGAACCGACACCGGCGCTCGCCATTCCCGCTGCCGTGATCATTGGACGGGAGATCACCATCTCCGCCCTGCGGGAGTGGATGGCGGAACTGGGTGAACGGGCGATGGTCGCGGTTTCACTGATTGGTAAATTTAAAACCGCCGTGCAGATGGTGGCGATTCTGTTGCTGATTTTCAGTGAACCGTTGTGGGGCATCCCGGTCTACACTGTCGGCTTTGTTCTGCTCTATGTGGCAGCCATATTGACCCTCTGGTCGATGGCGCTCTACATCAAAGCGGCCTGGCCGAGTCTGCTGGGTAAGCGGCAGGTCAGTGGCAGCCTGGAGAGCAATAACATCTCAAGCGTTGAGATTGATGGATCAACAGGACAGGTTAACGACTAAACTAATAGGTTAGAGGCGATATAAATGGCGTAGCCCGTTGGCGCTCCTCGATGTGAAATGGGCCACTAGCTCGAAAGCCGTGCCATTATGAACTCCTCAGTGCCGGGTTAGACAGTCGGTGGTTACGGGCCCTATTGGATTGGTGTTAACAGAGCGTAAGACTGGGAAACGGGAGGTGACGGATGAATAAGAGAGTTCCACTCATAGGCCTATTGCTGGGTGCATGCTTAGTGGCACCTGTTACGACACTAGCATTTGATTACAGATCCGGCTCCAGTCACAGAGCTCCACTGACTCAGGGGAGCAGTTTTCATACACAAAAATCGATCAAGTTTCAGCGCTATCAGGATGAGCAGGGTTACCATCTGCGTATCCTGAGCCGGGGATACGCTCCGGAGTCGATTCAGGTTGAGGTCTCAGGACCCTATCTGTTGGTGAAGAATCAGGAGGCCCACCGGGTCGAGAACCGAAACGAACGGGGTTACAGCTTTACCAGCAGTTCCTCCTCGATGAATCGTCGCTTCAGGCTGCCGGGCAATGCGGATGTTGCAGGGATGAGCAGAAGCGAGGAGGACGGGGTGATCACGATCACCTTACCTTACCGGTATTAGTTATTCGCTGAACTCGTTTGATCCTGGCCAGTGTTGGGAAGCCTGAAGGCGCAACCAATCGGGCCAGGATTATTTTTTTGTCGGCGCTGAATTATTCCTGCCAGGCAAGTTAAATCGTTAGGCAGCGTTGGGTCTGGCTGGTGGGGGTTATTGAGTCTTGGGGCGGTATGGTGCCCGGGGCCGGAATCGAACCGGCACGACCCGAAGGTCGAGAGATTTTAAGTCTCTTGCGTCTACCAATTTCGCCACCCGGGCAGATTGGCGCTGTTCGTGCAGATCTTAAATCAGAAAGATGGAGGCTGAGCCCGGAATCGAACCGAGGTCCACGGCTTTGCAGGCCGCTGCATAACCACTCTGCCACTCAGCCATAATGGTCGCAATTCTATCATCTATTCCCGATGAATCGAATCGGCACATAAAAAAGCCCCGGTGGTGCCGAGGCCTTTTAGAAATTGGAGCGGGAAACGAGACTCGAACTCGCGACCCCAACCTTGGCAAGGTTGTGCTCTACCAACTGAGCTATTCCCGCTGCGTTCAGGAAGGGCGTATTCTAGCTTCTGCGGAGGATCTGTCAACCTTTTCTGAAAGATAATCGGTGATCAGTCAGAGTTTGAGTTTCATGGCACTGCTCAAGCCAAGCCGCTTTTCAGCCGATAACGTATACCAGGAATAGGGAACGTTTATCGAGGGCAGTAAGAGTGATCAAACAGATCGAAACCGCTGAGCTCAGGATAGGTATGTATGTGCATAAGCTGGAAGCTTCGTGGGTCGATCACCCATTCCTAAGAAATCAATTTAAAATCAAACAACTATCCGATATCAACAAAATCAGAAAATCGGGTATCAAGGCGATATACATCGATACCGACAAGGGCTTGGATATCGCACAAAAGCCTATCGCCGAGTCGCCTGCAGTTGCAGTTCAAACAGAACCTGTGGTGGAACACAAGGCAAATGCCAGTGAGCCGCAAACCTCTGTGCAGGAAGAGATGACGAAAGCGGATCAGGTGCGCCAGGAAGCGGGGCGGGTGATTAGCGACATCATGGCGGACGCGCGGCTCGGAAAACAGATCGACACTGAGCGTGCTGCACCGGTGGTTGAGGAGATGCTGGCTTCGATCTTCAGAAATCAGGATGCGTTTCTGGGATTGACCCGGATTCGTCAAATGGATCGGTACACCTTTGAGCATTCGGTCAGTGTGTCAGCATTGATGATCGCCTTCGGCAAAAAGCTCCAGCTCGATCAGTCCACCATCTGGGAGCTTGGTGTGGGGGGGATTCTGCATGACATCGGTAAGTTGCAGGTGCCCGACAAGATCCTCAACAAGCCTGGGCGACTCTCTGACCAGGAGTTCGACGTGATGCGCCTTCATGTGGGTTTTGGCTACAAATTGATCGATGAAGCTGAAACCATTCCGAAAAGGGCACGACAAGTAATACTGCAACATCACGAACGACTCAACGGTACAGGCTACCCGGGAAGACTCTCAGGCGAAGAGATCAGTCTCTACGGTAAAATGGCTGCCATCGTCGATGTCTACGATGCCATTACCTCAGACCGGGTCTACCACAAGGGTAAATTGCCCAGTTTGGTGTTACGCCAACTGGTTGAGTGGAGTGGTGAAGGTGTGTTCGATGCTGAACTGGTGCAGCGATTCATTCAATGTGTCGGGATATACCCGGTAGGCAGTCTGGTGGCCCTGCAGAGCCAACGCTTGGCAGTGGTTATCGCTTCACCGCAAAAAGCACTGCTCAATCCGGTTCTGAAGGTGATTTACGATCTTCGTAAGCAGCGACCGATTGTCCCTGAAGTGGTGGATCTGAGCGACTCCGTTTCAGGTGGCGGGGATCGAATCATCAAACCGGTTAATGCCGAAGCGTACAATATCCGCATTGAGGATTACCTGACTCAGTGAGTGCTCCCAGCTGCCGGCAGAGAGGGCACTCTGGTGTATGGCGGCAGACTCTCCGGATCGTCATGATCCCCAAAGATGCCTTGTGATTTACCGGTTTTCCAAGCGTTCCGCTTGGGCTATTTTATCTGCATATCAAGCTTCGGATCGGATTCATGCAAGTCGCTTTTCACAGTCAGATAGATGATTTCAAAGCTGAAGAGTGGAATCGCCTGGTAACGGATGAAAATCCCTTTCTCAGGTACGAATTTCTCTCGGCGCTTGAACATAATGATTGTGTGGGTGAACGATTTGGTTGGCAGCCGCAGCATCTCAGTGTTCATGATCAGGGCAGACTGGTCGGTGTCTCACCCCTCTATTTGAAAGACAACTCCTATGGTGAATTCGTCTTCGACCATGCCTGGGCCGATGCCTACAGACGAAGCGGTTTGAACTACTATCCGAAACTGATCAGTGCGGCACCCTATACCCCGGCCTATGGCAATCGCCTGTTGGTTGATTCTGCGGTCGATAAGGAACAGGTGCAGAGGGTGATGATCGAAGCCACCCTGGGACTGGTGAAGCAACTGAAGCTCTCATCCATGCACTGGCTGTTCACCATGCCGGAGGAGGGGGAGACCCTGAAGCGCATGGGAATGCATGAACGGCTGGGTGTTCAGTTTCATTGGAGCAACCCGGGATATTCGGATTTTGACCACTTTCTCTCCCAACTCACCGCCAAACGCCGCAAAAACATACGCCACGAACGACGCAAAGTCGATCAGGCAGGGATACGTTTTCGGCTGGTCACCGGTGATCAGGTGAGTGAGTCCGAGTGGGCTCTGATGACTCATTTCTACAGTAAGACCTTTGAGGAACGCTACAGCCTGCCGACACTGAATCAAGGCTTCTTTCAGGAGATCGGGGAGAAGATGGGCAGGCAGGTGGTGCTGGTATTTGCCTACGATGGCAGCCGCTGTGTTGCGGGGGCTATCCTCTACCGCAGCAGATCGGTGCTCTACGGCCGTCACTGGGGCGGCTTGGAACACTATGACAGCCTCCATTTCGAAGCCTGCTACTACCAGGGAATCGGTTATGCAATCGAGCAGGGCCTGAAACGATTCGAGCCCGGTGCCCAGGGGGAACACAAGATCTGGCGGGGATTCATGCCGACCCTGACCTACTCATATCACTGGATTGCCAATCCGGAATTCAACATTGGAATTGAACGATTTCTCCATCAGGAATCCCCCGCACTGCTTGCCTACCACAAAAACCTTCTGGAAAGCTCCCCTTATCGACAAGAAGCAGAATCAGTAACTAACTGAAATAAAAGAATAAAAATAATTTTCACAATAAAATTGTTATTTTTTCCGAATAATTGTTGACTAAATTACTGAGTTACTTTAGTCTAAATACCGACTGATTTACTAGGTAATAGAGTTCATACCTCTGGAGAAAATACAATGAGACTGTCAACAAAAGGTCGTTATGCGGTTACTGCTATGCTGGATCTGGCCCTCAATGGCAAAAAAGGTCCGGTCACACTTGCAGAGATATCTGAAAACCAGGGTATATCCCTCTCCTATCTGGAACAGCTGTTCGCTGCCCTGAGAAGCAAAGACTTGGTGCGTGGCGTCAGAGGACCTGGCGGTGGCTACTATCTGGGTAAGAGTGCGGATGAGATCTCCATTGCCAATATCATCTGTGCGGTCGATGAGTGGGTGGAATTTACCCGTTGCGGCGGAAGACAGAACTGCAGTGGCGGCGCTCGTTGTCTGACCCATACCCTGTGGGACGACCTGAGCAGCGAGATTTTCAACTTTCTCGCAGACATCTCCCTGGGAGACCTGGTGAGACGGAACCTGGGTAAAAAGGACGAGGAAGAGAGCAATCTGAGTGTGGTTGCGAACTCCAGTTCCCAGGCAGCCTAAACGCTTGACCCGGCGACAGAGCGCATCGCTCTCGGTCGCCGGGTTGATATGCAGTTCATCTTTGCCAATGGCCGTAATGGGGCCACAGGCAGCACTTCACACTGCTTCCAGCTAATGGGGATGCCTGCTGATTCTTTACCGGCAGAAAAAAGTCCCTGATCAGATTATGATTATGACTGGATAGCCAAATCGGCTATGATTGTGCGTTTGATCATCTGATAAATTACGTGCAATCACTCCGATCCATTACCGATTTCATTCGTTGGACAGCCAGCCGTTTTTCCGAAAGCGGGCTGTTCTTTGGGCATGGCACCGATAATGCCCTGGATGAGGCGGCGGCTCTGGTTCTGCACGCCCTCCATCTTCCTCCGGATCTTCCCCAGTTCTGGTTTTCCAGCCGATTGACTGAGGAGGAGCGTGAGCGGGTTATCGACCTGGTGACCCGTCGGATCGAACAGCGCAAGCCATTGCCCTATCTGACCGGAGAAGCCTGGTTTGCCGGACTCTGCTTCCGGGTCAATGAGCAGGTGTTGATTCCCCGTTCCCCGATTGCCGAATTGATCGAGAATGAGTTTGCTCCCTGGGTCGACTCCTCTCAGTTGCAGCGGGTGCTCGACCTCTGCTGCGGTAGCGGCTGCATCGGTATTGCAACCGCCGCCTATCTTCCCGACTGCCCGGTGGATCTGGCGGATATCTCGCCAGCCGCCTTGACTGTCGCCAGTGAGAATGTGGCCCAGCATGGGCTGAATCAACAGGTCAACCTGTATGAATCAGACCTGTTCGACGGGCTGCCAGGGGTGAAATATGACCTGATTCTCTCCAATCCACCCTATGTGGGGGCCGTCGAGA
Organism: gamma proteobacterium symbiont of Stewartia floridana; assembly: GCA_003676145.1. GTDB lineage: Bacteria > Pseudomonadota > Gammaproteobacteria > Chromatiales > Chromatiaceae > Thiodiazotropha > Thiodiazotropha taylori. Next base: position 71,643 of record NAUB01000018.1, read on the forward strand.
TGGCGGAGTTGCCGCCGGAATATCTGCATGAGCCGAATATGGCGCTCGAAGCGAATGATCAGGGCCTGGAAATTGTCAAAAGGATATTGAATCAGGCGCCTGAGTTCCTGACACCCGGTGGGTTGTTGGTGATGGAGGTAGGCAACAGCGCTGATTTGTTGATGGAGCGCTATCCCGAGGTGCCGTTCGTCTGGCTCGATTTTGCCAGAGGCGGGGAGGGGGTGTTTCTGATCAACGCTGCGGATCTCGCCAGATACGCAGGGCAGTTTTAACCCCATTTGAGAGAAAGATGCAATGAGTCTGCAACGTGCAAGAAGCGCCGAAGAGTTTGTTGAATGGGTGAAACAGGCACTGTTAGAAGTCGGTGATCTCAGGGACTGTTATGATTACGAGATGGATGAACTCGGAAGTTATCCATCATTCCTGGCACCATTGGAGTCCGCTATCAAGGAGTTGCATCAGGTGATGGTGGATGGTGAGTATCACTTCGAGCGGGAGGATCTGCCGTTCATGGCGCTGGTTGAGCGCCACAGCGATGATATTCCCTTTGCCATGCTGCTGCGTCAGATCAATGAAACCCACCGCAAGGGAATCGATGCTGATGCAGAGTAGTATCAATCCAGCTATTGCATCGGCAATATCCTGGCTAGCGCAATTACACAATTAGAGAGATAGGTTATGGATCATTCGACACAATTCGACCTGGAACTGATCGGTAAATACAATCAGACCGGTCCGCGATATACCTCATATCCGACCGCTGTCCAGTTTGAAGAAAAATACGATGATGCCGAGTATCGTCGTATCGCCCAGCAGAGCAATGCCAGCGGAAGCCCGTTATCTCTCTATTTCCACATTCCCTTCTGCGACACCGTCTGCTTCTACTGTGCCTGCAACAAGGTAGCGACCAAGGACCGCACCATGGCGGCAGGCTATCTGGCCCGGGTGCATGAAGAGCTGCGTATGCAGTCAGAGCTGTTCGACGACTCCAGAGTGGTGACCCAGCTTCATTGGGGCGGTGGTACCCCGACCTTCATCAGCCACGACGAGATGCGGCAATTGATGGCCAAGACCCGTGAGTCTTTCACCCTGCTGGATGATGACAGCGGTGAATACTCCATCGAGATCGATCCCAGGGAGGCAAAAGGGGACACCATCAAGCTGCTGCGGGAGTTGGGTTTCAATCGAATGAGTCTGGGAGTGCAGGATTTCGATGCCAAGGTGCAGAAGGCGGTCAATCGGCTGCAGAGCAAACAGGAGACCCTGCAGGTGCTGCAGGCTGCCAGGGATGAGGGATTTCGCTCCACCAGTATCGATCTCATCTACGGTCTGCCCCATCAGAGCCTGAAGAGCTTTTCAGCAACCCTGGATGAGATTCTGGAAGTGGATCCGGATCGGCTCTCGGTATTCAACTACGCCCATCTACCGGAACGCTTCAAACCGCAACGGCGGATCAATGCGGAGGAGTTGCCACCGCCGCAGGAGAAACTCGATATTCTGCAGATGACCATCGATAAGCTGTCGGATGCCGGTTACATCTATGTCGGCATGGATCACTTCGCCAAACCGGATGATGAGTTGGTGAAAGCCCAGGAGGACGGCACTCTGTATCGTAACTTCCAGGGTTACTCGACCCATGCGGACTGCGATCTGATTGGCTTGGGGGCAACCTCGATCGGTATGGTCGGGCCCAGTTACGCACAGAATATGCGTAGCCTGGATGAATACTACGAACGGATCGATGCGGGAAGACTGGCGGTGTTTCGTGGTGTGACCCTGACCCGTGACGACCTGATCCGGCGCGATGTGATCACCCGCCTGATCTGCCATTACACCCTCAATATCAGTGACGTTGAAGCCAGCTGGGAGATCGATTTCAGAGACTACTTCGCGGATGAGCTGGAACGTCTGCAGGAGATGGTGTCGGACGGTCTGATCAGCATTGAGGATGGGGCCATCAACGTGCTACCCAGAGGGCGTCTGTTGATTCGTAACATCTGCATGCAGTTCGATATCTACCTCAACAGCAAGGCCTCTCAGGGCAGCTTCTCGAAAGTTATCTGATCCATCAGATCGGCTGATTGGTGCTATTTTAGCGCCTGGCTGATAACCCTCCCCTGGGCAATCTTATTGCACAGGGGTCAACGCCTGGATCGCTTTACGGTTCCCCTGGGCGGCGGCCTGCTGAACCCAGTGCATTGCTTGACGTTCGTTCTTCTCGACCCCCATTCCATGATAGAAGAGGTAGCCCAGGGCGTATTGAGCCTTGTCATTACCGGCGGCTGCGAGGGGAAACAGCAGTTGAAAGACCCTCTTATACTCTTTGGCGTTGTAAGCCTTGTGAGCCTCATTCAGGGTAAGCGCGGTTTCATCCACTGAAGGATCCGGGGAGGTTGCACAACCGCTCAGAATGGCTAAGCAGAGCGCGATGATCAGCGGCAGTGTGCGCAATGGTTTGCTAGAAAATTCCATAGAGTCAGGCTACCAATTGGTTAAGATCGAAAATAGGCAGCAGTATAGCCAGTACGATGACCAGCACAATACCACCCATCACCAGGATGAGTATAGGTTCGAACAATCCCTGAATCGTAGAGACCAGGGTCTCTATCTCTCGCTCCTGGATATCGGCGGAGCGCTCCAGCATACCTTCCAGGTTACCACTCGATTCACCACTGGCGAGCAGACTGAGGGTCATTGGAGGGAAGTATCCGGTTTTGTCCAGGGCCTGATAGAGGCTGGCCCCCTCACGAACCCTGGAGGTGGCTTCCTCGACGGCATTGCGCATCGGCAGATTGGTCAGGACCTGGGAAGCGATGCGCATCGAATCGAGAATCGGTACGCTGCTGGCGGCCATGATGCTCAGGGTTCTGGAGAAACGGGCCGCGTTGGCGGTCCGCACGAGACGCCCCACCAGGGGGATGCGCAGCAGGGTGCGATGCCACCAGCGTTTGGGGCCGGGTTTCTTCAGCAGATAGCTGAAAAACAGACCGAGTACCAGCAGTGAGACGAAGATCGGCACCCCGTAGCTGCGGAAGGTGTCACTGGTGGACATCAATGCCTGGGTAATCCAGGGGAGTTCGGCGGACATGGATTCGAACACCCGGGTGACCTGGGGTACGATATAGGTCAGCAGACCACCCACGATCAGCAGTGAGACGATGGTCAGCAGTGCCGGGTAGAAGAGGGCGAAGATGGTCTTCTGACGCATCTGCTGGCGCTGCTCGGTGTAGTCCGCCAGTCTCTCCAGGACCACTTCAAGGTGGCCGGACTCCTCGCCGGAGGAGACGGTCTGGATATAGACTTCCGGGAAGGTTTTGGGGAACTCCTTGAGCCCATCCGCCAGGGTTCTACCCTCCAGGACCTTGGCCCGTACCGCCAGCAGGGTGCGCTCCACATGGCGTTTGTCCGATTGCTGGGCGGTGGTTTTCAGGACATGTTCGAGGGGCAGTCCGGAGCGTAAAAGGGTCGCCATCTGACGGGTGATCAGAGCCAGTTCCATGGCATTGATCTGACGCTGAAACAGCTTACCCTTGCTCTGTGTGGCTGTGCCGCTTGCGGAATCGATGCTGAGGGGTGTCAGCCCCGATTCCCGCAGCTGCTGACGAACCTGTCGTGGGCTGTCACCCTCGAGAACGCCACGCTTCTCCTTGCCGCTCGGATCGAGTGCTACATATTCAAAGGCGTCCAAGGCGGGCTATCCTTCCTGGGTCACGCGGATGATCTCATCGATGGTGGTATCACCATCGAGGACCCGCTTCATGCCATCCTGGCGAATGCTGTCGGAGTAGTTTCTGGCGTGTTCCAGCATCTCCATCTCACCGCTGCCCTTGTGAATCATATTGCGCAGGCTCTCGTCGATGGTGATCAGTTCATAGATGCCGGTTCTGCCCACATAGCCGTGGTTATGACACTTTTCGCACCCTTTGGCTGAGTAGATCGTGACCGATTCACTACCCGGTTGTTCCAACAGTTCCAGCTCCTGCTGGCTGGCGGTATAGGGTTCCTTGCAGTGGGGGCAGAGGGTTCGTACCAGGCGCTGGGCCAGTACGCCGATCAGACTGGAGGAGAGCAGAAACGGCTCCACACCCATATCCCTGAGACGGGAGATACTGCCGATCGCCGTGTTGGTATGCAGACTCGACATCACCATATGACCGGTCAAACTGGCCTGTACGGCTATTTGTGCCGTTTCCAGGTCACGAATCTCACCCACCATCACCACATCCGGATCCTGACGAAGAATCGCCCTCAGGCCGCGGGCAAAGGTGAGGTCGACCTTGTTGTTCACCTGAGTCTGTCCAATGCCGTCGAGGTAGTACTCGATCGGGTCTTCCACGGTGACGATGTTACGGCTCTGGGTGTTGAGCCGGCTCAACGCGGCATACAGGGTGGTGGTCTTACCCGAGCCGGTCGGGCCGGTGACCAGAAAGATGCCGTGGGGGCGCCGAATCACGCCGGGATCGACCTGCTCCAGCAACTCTTTGGCCATCCCAAGGTGTTCCAGATCGAGTCGTCCCGCCTGCTTGTCGAGCAGACGCAGCACCACCCGTTCGCCATAGCTGGAGGGCAGGGTCGAGACACGCACATCCACCGGGCGGTTACCCACTTTCAACGAGATCCGGCCATCCTGGGGAATGCGCTTTTCAGCGATATCGAGCTGCGCCATGACCTTGATACGGGAGACCAGGAATGAAGAGACATTGCGTGGTGGCGAGAGCACTTCGCGCAACACCCCGTCGACACGGAAGCGAACCACCAGACGGTTTTCATAGGGTTCGATATGGATATCCGAAGCCTGCTCCTTGATGGCCTCGGTAAACAGGGCGTTGATCAATCGGATGATCGGTGCGTCGTCGTCACTGCCGAGCAGATCTTCCGGTTGGTTGAGCGCCTGGGCGGCATGATCGAGATCCATGTCATCGCCCATGGTCTCCATGATCTGGCTCGATTGTTTGGAGCCCGACTCATAGATCAGTGAGAGCTGTCTTTCCAGGCTATCCTCATCGATCTGTTTGAACACCAGGGGTTGCTCATAGAGGCGGCGGATTTCATTCAGTACTAAGATCGAAACCCCGGGTTTGTAGAGTAATTCATAGTCACCACTCTGATCGTTATATACCACCACAGCCCCATGCCTTCTTGCATAGGCATAAGGCAGCTGACTCGGTTCCTGGGGTGGCAGGCTCTCCGGCTCTTCGGAAAGCAGTTCGGATACCGGATCCAATGCGTCCTGGAGTGGATTTGATGGGGTCGTGTCAGACATGGCTTGCGCGACCGGTCAGAGTTCCGGCTCTGTCGGATCACCCTCGAAAGGCGGAGCGAATGTACCGAAGCGCGGTGGCATGATCGGCGTCTCCTCATCGTCCATCAGACTGACCCCTTCCTGCTTCATCTTCAGTTGCTGGGCGCGGAAGTAGTTGTATTTGTCACTCGCGATCTGGGTGCTGACTGCAGCGTCCCGCAACACCACAGGTCGGAGAAAGACCATCAGGTTGCGTTTCACTTTGGTGGTCTTGTTGGCGCGGAAGAGGGCGCCCAACAGAGGAATGTCGCCAAGCAGAGGTACTTTCTCTTCGGTCTGCTGGAGATCTTCCTGGATCAGACCGCCGAGCACGATTGTCGCGCCATCTTCCACCATCACCACGGTTTTGATGGTGCGCTTGTTGGTCACGATATCGCTGGTACCGGTACTGGCGGAAGCATTGATGCTGGAGATCTCCTGTTCAATCTCGAGCTGAATGGAGTTGCCTTCGTTGATTTGAGGTTTGACCTTCAGGGTCAGGCCCACATCCTCACGCTGAACGGTCTGGAAGGGATTCACCGAATTGCTGGTGCCGCCGGTGGAACTGTAGGAGCCGGTTATGAACGGCACATTCTGACCGATCACGATCTCAGCTTCCTGGTTATCCAGTGTGGTCAGGCTGGGGGTGGAGAGAATGTTGCTGGTGGTATCGCTCTCCAGTGCCTGGATCAGCGCAGCGAAGTTGACCCGGTCGCTGTCGAATCGTCCCAGGCCGATGGAGGTGCCGGGGCCCAGCGGTACACCGGCGCCGGCAGCCACCGAGTTGTAGACGTCGGTGATGGTCGGTGAACCCAGGTTGATCACACCAACCGGACCCTGTCCGTCCGGTGTGCCGTCAACCACCCACTGCACACCCAGACTCTTGGCCTTGTCGTAGGAGACTTCAGCAATGATCGCCTCGACCAGCACCTGGGCGCGACGGATATCCAGTTTACGGATGATCGCCTGCAGGGAGTGGAAAACATCCGGTGGCGCGGTAATGATCAGCGCATTCGAGGCTTCATCCGCCTGTATGTTGACCGGTACCTTGGGTTTGCTCTTGGCCTTCGCTGCTTTTCCCTGGCCACCCTCGTCGATATTCTCACTGACGCCGGTCAGCACGTTCACCAGGTCAACCGCATTGGCGTATTTCAGATAGACGACCTGGGCATTGCCCTCGTTGTCGAACGGGGTGTCCAGATGCTCGATCACCACCCGTGCACGCAGGCGCTCAGTCGGGTCGCCACTGATAAGAATGCTGTTGGTGCGTTCGTCGGCGACCATCTTCGAGGCCGATTTGGAGGCACCCTTCGCAGCAGTCGGTTTGAGACTTTCCAGAATCCGTACCACCTCGGCTGCGGAGGCATGCTGCAGTGTAATGACCTCGATGGAGCTGTCACTGACCTGATCGATCTGCTCGATGATTCTCATCAGACGGTCCACATTGCGGCGTCGGTCGGAGATGATCAGTACATTGGTGTCAGGGTAGGCCGCCAGATGGCCCTCCTGGGGAATCAGTGGGCGCAGGATCGGCACCAGTTGGGCGGAGGTGACATTCTTCACCTGAATGATCCGGGTGACGATCTGATCCCCGGGCAGGGCGCCGGCTCTGCTGAGGGTTGGAATGCCACCCTGTTTGGCTTTTACATCGGGGACGATCTTGATCACATCGCCACTGGGAATGGTTGAAAAACCATGCACCTCAAGGATCGACAGAAAGACTTCATAGAACTCATTCCGATCCATCGGGTGGGCGGATATCACCGTGACCTTGCCTTTGACTCGCGGATCGATGACGAAGTTCTTGCCGGTATGTTCTGAAACCGTTTTGATCAAGGCTTCGATATCCGCGTTGTTCAGATTCAGGGTGATCTGCTCGGCATGACTGGGTGTGATAGTCGCAAAACTCAGCAGAACCATGCAGCAGCATAGCGCTATCGCATGGCGAATTCTGTGGTGGAGCGGAGCTGATCTGTCCATGAATTTATTGGCCGAATTGGTGATCATTGAAGCTGTCCCCTAGCACTCTCTGCAACAAGCCTGATCCAATTCAGGTCACTGGTTTGTGACAGGTCAGGGAAATAGTTGTGAAATTCTTTATTCATCATGGGTTTATGTTGAATATGTAATCCTTTCCATAATAGCAGATGATAGCGCATTGGCCTACCGGTTCAAAACAGTATTATGAAACAGTGCACATGCTTCAAAGCCGCGCGCTGTAGGTTATCTGGTAGCTGCCATCCGGTTTGCGTTTACTGATTGCATTCAGCGCACTGCCAAGTCGGGGATCGGAATCTGCCCCTGGCTTGATCTGGCCATTCACCTGGAAGTTTCCGTCCGGTGTCAGACTGAGTTCCCCATCCACCGCGGTAGCTCCTCCCAAGTCCTTGATTTTTGCCCGGACTGCACCTGCATCATCCGTTTCAAGATCAGCCTGAAGGTCGCCAACCTTGAGTGCGAATGGGCTTTTCAGAGCCGAACTCAACCACTGAACCACTCCTTCGGCATAGATGATCTGATTGTCTGACAGAGTGATCTGTTGGAGGTTCAGGTTGACGTTACCGTCAACACCGATTTGTGACATATCGATCAACTGGGGGATGATCGCAGCCTGAATCACACCACTGATATCCTCGATATGGATCTCTTTGCCAAATCCTTTCGCAACATCCGCCTCCAGTTCCTGACCCGCATGATTTACCTGAATATCAAAGCCGAGACGACCGAACAGCAGTTCACTCGGGGAGAAGCGCCATTTGAGTTTGTCGAGGGGGACTCCATTTACCGTCAATGCCTCCATCTTGCCGCGCCAAAGGCTGCCTTTGATGGTGCCGTAGGTGAAAGGGATATTCTTACTGTTGCCTGCGGTCCAGCCCAGAACATGCTCTGCCGGCAGGCTGATCACCAGGATCAACAGATAGGCCCCGAGACCGATCAGCAGGTAACTCCACCACTTCATTACCTTCTATCCTCCACGCTGCAGGACAACCCGGGCATTGATCAGCCCCGGCGCATCCTGTCGATCGATATTCAGTGATTCGATATTCAGTGCATACTCCTGGGTCATCTGACCCAGCCATCGAATCAGGGTGTCAAAAGCGGCTTGTTCGACCCACAGCTGAACCGAATCGTCACCCTGGGGCTTGATGCGCTTGATCTGCTGCCTCAATTGAACCCGTTTGGCGGTCCTGTCGACCAGTGTCAGCAGTGCTTCGTTGCTGGCTGCGACTTTAGCGGGTTGGTCGCTGCGCATGTTTTTCACCAGATCCGCGTTGTCTTTCATCCATTGCAGAGTCGATTCCTGGCTCTTAACCAGTAAGGCTTTCTGCTCAAGGCTCTGCTGGAAGGGGCGCCATACGATCAGGTAGATCAGCAACAGCAGCACAGCCGTGCCACCAACGATCATAGCCAGATGTTCTTGCGGGGTTTTACTCAGCCACCACTGCTTCATCAGGATCCTCCGGTGATTCTCAGATGGGAGGTGACTTTGTTATCCGCCGCGTTGGCAGAGCGGATTTCAACAGTCAGACGTTTACTCTCGATGGTCTTCTTCAGTGTCTCGAGGGCTTGCAACTCCTTGATGGTCAGCTGCAGATTGAGTTGGCCATCGCGAAAGCTGATGTTTTCCAGGGTCGTGTTCGGGCTGTTTTTGATGACGCTTGCCGAGGGTACGAAGAGGCTGGCAAACTGGGCGAAACTGCCCGATTGACCCCGTTGCAGGGATTTCAGGCGCTGCTCCATCTGTGCTCTGGGATCGACGATTCGCTTCACCTCCGGAAAGGCCTGCTGAAAAGTCTCCCTGATCTGAGCATGCAGTAACTTGCTCTGGCGGTCATATTGATTGTATTCCTGAATCGAGGCACCAATCGAGAGACCGATGAATACCAGTGCCAAAACGGCGGCAGGCAGCCAGCGCCGCCACTGCAGCGTGGTCTTGTCGACCTTCTGATACTCCCCCTGCAGAAGATTCAATAGCTGCTTCTCATGCAGGTTATCTGCCAGCAGACTGATCAAATCACCCGGCTGTTCCAGCTCCCTGGTGATGATCTCGCAATCGGGTGCAATCGTCTCCAGGTCTAGTTCTGCATGGCTCCCCTCAAGCCGGTAGAGGATCAATTTGTGCGGGGCCGATTCAGCTGCCTGCTGCAGTACCAGTTTTAAGAACTCACCACCATTCACGCCATCGACGCTGTATCCCAGGTTGGACTGGGTGCGAATCTGTAACTGATGGTCACTCTGGTAGAGACACCAGGCATTGTCCTCCATCGGAAGCCCGAGCAAATCCGGATAGAGGCCGAGTGGCTCGATACCGGCAGACTCCAATCTCTCAAGCCACTGGTCAAGCCGACTTCTGGCAATCACGGCAACCGGTGTGATGTTATCGCTATCCATGTTGCCGGCGGCAAAATGGAGATCATCGATATCCTCGGTAAGCTCGTTCTCCAAGGAGAACGGTATCGCTTGCAGCAGACGTTGGCGGTTGCGGGTTGGGATGTTGACGGAGGTGAGCAGGATTTTGGATGCTGGTGCCAGCACCAGGGTGCGTCGGCCTTTCGCCTGTTGGGCTGCCTGCTCCAGGGTACCACTTCCCGGTTCACTGCTAGTGGCGCCCCGGATCGACCAGGAGACCCGATCACAGGATGCATCATGGCACTGCAGAATAAGCTGCTCGGCCATCAATAGACCCCGGTGGTTCGGGATATGACAACCACATCCTCACTGCCTTGGTATAGGCGGCTGACCAATCTTTGGCTGATATTTTCCATGCGTACAACCGTCTCCAGTTGAAAAAATTGACTGTCTACAGAGATCAATGGCTCTATCTCTTCAGATTTTACTTTATTTTCATCCAAAAGTTCTCTAAGTCTTTCAATAAAGGATGCCGTCTCTTTGAACGGGTTCTCTTCTCGCTCGCTGATCAGTTGCTCTGCATGCCCATCCGAGAGTTCGTTGAGAAGGCTTTTTAGCACAATCTGGTCTGCTGTGTTGACATTGATCGGGGTCTTGACCGGCAGAGCAACCACGTATGGCGCCAGTTTGTCGTAACTCTCCTGATCGATGTCCTTGATCAGTCTCAGCTCAGTATGGCTGGCCATATAGCCATTGGCCGTGCGGTAGGCCGGCTCCTGTCCCAGATATTCAACGTCTTCTGCGCCATCAGGAAAGGAGGTCCTGATGTCGCCATCGAGCCAGTCCTGGGTTGCCTGGGCGATCGACTCTGGCAGTTCGAGGGCTGCAAGAATACGTTGAAATATGGCCAGCTGGACCGCGGCTTCCTGTTTGGCCTGCGCTTCCGCTTCTGCTTCCAGATAGAGATTGTTCAGGTTGAATCGACCTTGCAGGTCAGTGGTTACGGCCTGTACCTCGCCACCTTCCACCGGGGTGGGGGGGAGTTCGATGGCCCAGTTCTCATCGAGTGAGTCGTACTTCTTGGACTCATCGTCGAGCAGGTCCCTGATCAGCATACCTCTGGACCAGGCTTCACTGCCCAGGGTGTAGTAGTAGGATTGGTCGGCTGCCTGGATATTACCGGTTCGACGAATATTGAGTTGCAGGTTGTGGGTCATTGCCACGGCAGCGATCGATGCCATGGCGACAATCACAATGGCGGTGATCAGGGCGATACCTTGTTCTCGCGATGGATGCTTACTGAGTGTCGCCATTACTGTTTTGTCCCTGCGCCTGTTGTTCATCCGGTATCGGTCTCACCAGTGCAAACAGGCGTCTGATATTACCCCAATCCTTGAGTTCCATCTTGACTTCCACCGCAGTGGGAAGACCGGGTTTCTCTCCTGAATCGAAATCAAACCTTTCAGGTGGCCACTGACTCTGTTTCTTCATCTCCTTGTCATAATAGATCAGCTCAAGCTCTTCGATATTATCGATCAGTTCGTAGCGGTGGGGTTCGCTATCCTGGGCTCTGTCCAGAATTCTCCAGGTCAGGCGGTAGAGGGTCTCCTCTTCCAGCTGGTAACCCACCCGCTGCAGATTACTGCGCGGCAGCTTCATCGGGTTGGCATAACCGTCCCGGGTCAACTCGAGCAGTGTGCCGGCAAAACCGCCACTGATGAAAGCGCCGACCTCGTCTCCCAGCTGATCCCGGATCGGTCTTTCAATCGCCTGCTCAATATCCCGCTGCATCAGGTTCATCGCCAGTTGCAATTGTGAGATGCGTTTGCTGTATTGGCTGGTCTGGTTTTCGGAATCCAGCACCACCTTGAGGCCCGAGTAGGCGAATGTCGCCATAATCGCGAAAACGGTGATCGCTATCAGCAGTTCAAGCAGGGTGAATCCAGCGGTACTGGGTCTGTTTCGCTGCTGACGGTCGCGCAGATTATGTGCTGAAGGTTTCATTTGATCGGTTGTGAAAGAAAGCTCACCAAGCGGGTGACACTGCTCTCATCATCCTTGTTGCGAAATACCCGGATCTCCACCTGTCTGACACGGTCATCCGGTGTCTTGCTGACCTCCCTTTGCCAGTGCCACTCCTGCAGTCCCATCTCCTCCTTACCCTTTTTCGAGCCGGTGGCGGGCCATTGGTTGGTGACCTGCAGCTCTGTCATCTGGTTCATGGCGACCCAGTGGGCCAGGGTCTTGTCACGGAGATAGGCGACGTTGACCGATTGGTTGGATGCCACTGAGATGATCGAGGTCAGTGCGATCGCCAGAATTGCCAGTGCGATCAGAATCTCCAGCAGGGTAAAGCCACTGTTGCGACTACAGGCTGATCCCCTGGTGGAGGGGAGGGCGCAGGCGTGTGGTTCAGTAGGGTGAGACATGTTCCAGGGAGAGCTCGCCAAGTTCATTGCCTGTCAACCGGTAGTAACTTTCAACCTGTTCAGAGCTGACTTTCAGCTCGAATGTGGTCATCTCGCCACTGTTAAGGAGGATGATCTCCGGGGTTCGCTTCTCTTCGTCATCCCCTTCGGGCAGTGCGGTGGCAACGCTGATTTCAACCCCTGGGGGCAGTTTACGCTCGCGAAACAGATTGTCGGATACCACTTCCCACTCCCCCTCGTTGAGACTGAGGAAGCCATAACTCTCTTCGGTGATATCCACCCCGATCAACATGGATCTGAGCAACGCCTCTTCACTGGCCAGTTCAAGCAGGCTGTTGAGTCGCTGGGCTTCATCCCTGAGCTGGTCACCCGGGGCATTGCGCCCGAATGAGATTGCCACGTAGTTGATCAGGATACCGATGATGACAACCACCACCATCACCTCGATCAGGGTAAAGCCCATGCCCGATCCTTTGGCACTTCGCATTGGCCAAGTGCCCTTAGGCTTACGCTTGATCGTTACGGGCGGTATCAATCCAGATTCCAGTTACCGATGTCATCGTCTGTCGATTGCATGTCCAGGCCGGAGGTATAGATATCGACCGTACCATGGGTACCGGGACTCAGGTAGAGATATCCATTGCCCCAGGGATCGCTGGGCAATCGATCGAGATAGCCGCCTTCCTTCCAGTTTCTGGGTTCCGGAGAGTCGGTGGGTTTGCTCACCAGAGCCTCGAGCCCCTGCTCGGTGGTCGGATAGATCATGTTATCCAGACGGTAGAGATTCAGGGCGGCTTCCAGCGCCCGTATATCGCTCTTGGCTTTGGTGATGCGGGCCTGCTCAGGTCGATCCATGATTTTTGGCACGACGATTGCCGCAAGGATGCTCAGTATGACAACGACCACCATGACTTCGATTAGTGTGAAGCCTCTGATTTTCTTTGATTTATTGATTTCAGCCTGGTGATGGCATGTGGCTGCTTCAGGGGCAGGTAGCGAAGAGACTGCATTGATGGTCATAAGGTAAACCCGTGTCGATTATCCGTGTTGATATGTCGTAAAAGTGGGCCATTATCCTGGGATTATGTGTTGGAATCCAGATTCCCGTTAAAAATCACGCTGACAGGGTGAATCGTTTCACTATCTTTGTGTACTATAGTGGCGCTTGCCGCAGAATCAGCACCATTTTGGCGATCGTATCCGAACCATAATCAAGCGCCGGATCTGCTTCAATCGGCAGTATAGACGACAGCCTCATGAGTTCAGTTTCTGCAGGACCCTATACTGAATAGTCATTGGGAAATCGGTAGTCGGCTTAAATCGAACATTGTTCGTTGTGATCTGCCAAAAACGATGACCGCTGCATTTGGGATAGTCCGACTCAAACGCCAAATACGATTGCTCACCTCAACAAGGGGTATACAGGGTCTCAGTGATTATCGGGATAATAAAACCTACAGTTGTAAGTCTCTGTCAGGGAGTAAAAGTTCATTGAGTAACGACACAACCAAGCACCCTTGAGGATGACTGATTGACTATCGGAATAATCGGCTATGGATTTTCGGCGACACTGTTTCTGATATTCAGTGTGCTTCTTCTGACCAGCTGGCGTGGGCGTATCGAAGGGACCTATCTGCTGATTGCCTCGACCACATCCGCCTGTTGGGCACTGACCGCGATCGCTTTTCAGGTTCAGGAGTCGGCACTGACTGCCAATACCTATCAACTGTTTGAAATTGCGAAAAATATTGCCTGGTTTGCCTTTCTTCTGAGACTCTTGTCTATTCTCAAATCAGCGGCAGGTGGTGATGATGGCCTGCTCAGATACGCCCCAGTCACGATCTTTTCCGTCTCCGCTCTGCTGCTGGGCGTTGAGCTATCCGCTCAGTTTTTCCCCGGGGTGCGCAACTGGGGCGGTACTGCCAGCTTTCAGCTGGTCGGACATCTGGGATTTGCCATTGCCGGACTGGTGCTGATCGAGCAACTCTACCGCAGTACCCGGCCGGATATGCGCTGGGCGGTCAAGTATCTCTATTTCGGCATGGGCATACTGTTCGTCTACGATCTTTTTCTGTATGCCGATGCGTTGATGTTCAAACAGGTGGATTCCGCCCTGTGGCAGGCCAGGGGCTTTACCAGCTCGCTGGTCGCACCCTTTGTGGCGATTGCCGCAACCCGTAATCCCAGCTGGTCCGTGCGGGTTTTCGTCTCCAGACAGGTGGTGTTTCATGCCACAACCATGCTGGTTGCCGGCAGCTATCTGGTGCTGATGGCGGCGGTTGGCTACTACATCCGCTATTACGGTGGAACCTGGGGTAAAGCGACACAAATCGCGTTTGTTTTCACCGGGGTATGCTTTCTGGCGGTGGTGCTGTTTTCCGGATCACTCAGAGCCAAGCTGAAAGTTTTCGTCAACAAACACTTTTTCAGTTACAAGTACGATTGGCGGGACGAGTGGTTGAGAGTGGTCCAAACCCTCGCGGAGGGGCCCGGCGGCGGCCAGATACTGCCCAGAGTGGTGCAGGCGATATCCGATTCCGCGGAGTCCCGCGGCGGTTATCTCTGGACCTTGGGTGAAGATGGACGATACCACTGTACCAGTCGTTGGCAGGTCGACGATATTTCCCTGGATCTGCAGGCGGAGAGCGAATTAATCGCCTATTTTCAGCGTAGCGACTGGATCATCGATATCGACGAACTGAACAAATACCCGGAACGATACGACAATCTGGCCCTGGATCACCGCGTGACGGATATCCAGGATGCCTGGTTAATAGTACCTATAAAACATCATGAAGCCCTGATAGGATTTGCTCTGCTTATCCGTTCCCATTCACTACCCTCGATCAACTGGGAGGATCGGGATCTGATCAAAGCTGCGGCGAAACAGGCAGGTGGCTATCTGGCACTGCTGCAGGCCTCTGAAGCATTGAACCGGGCCAATCAATTTGAGGCCTTCAACCGGTTGTCAGCCTTTGTCGTACACGATTTAAAGAACCTGATCGCACAACTCGAACTGGTCGTGAAAAATGCTGAACGACACAAGAACAATCCGGAGTTCATGGACGATGCAGTCAGAACCATTGGCAATGCAGTCAACAAAATGGGCAGGCTGTTGGCACAATTGCGGCAGGGTAGATTTGAGTCGACTGAAACGAAACAATTCTATATTGAAGAGTCAGTGGCTCAGGCGGTCAATGAACTGTTTGCCTATCAGCCAAAACCTCAGTTGAAGGTCAAAGACAACTATTTAGAGATTGTTGCAGATAAAGATCGTTTCACCGCGATTATGATTCATATGATTAAAAATGCTCAGGAAGCAACCGATAAGGACGGTGAAGTGAAGATAACCGTCGAGAAGATCGATCAGAATGCGATCATTACCATTCAGGACAACGGTTCAGGGATGGAGGATAAGTTCATTAAAGAGCGATTGTTTCGGCCCTTTCAGACAACCAAGGGAAATGCTGGAATGGGAATTGGCGTCTATGAAACCCGGGAGTACGTAAACTCCCTGAATGGCAGCCTGACAGTGAATAGCCAGCTTGGTGAGGGCACTTGTTTCACCATATCCATTCCGATTATTAAATCAGGGACTGCAGCAGGCCGGCAGTCAGATGCTACTGTAGAGGCGTAATTGCGTGAGTAAAGCCAATAATCAATTAAAACCGCTGATCATTGTTGAAGACGACCCGGGACTGCAGAGTCAGTTGAAATGGAGCTTTGACGGCTACGATGTACAGATTGCCGGGGATCGGGCCAGCGCAATCAACCTGTTGAGAAAGACCACTGCGCCGGTTGTAACCCTGGATCTCGGTTTGCCCCCGGACCCTACCAATGTGAGTGAGGGCTTCGCCACCCTGCAGGAAATTCTCAGTCTGATGCCTCAGACAAAGATCATCGTTGTGACAGGAAATGACCACCGGGAGAATGCGCTGAAGGCGATCGACCTCGGTGCCTACGATTTCTACCAGAAGCCGATCGACCCCGATGTGCTCAAGGTGATCATCGAGCGTGCCTATCACGTCCATGAACTTGAGGAGGAGAATCGGGGACTCAACAAGATGCAGCGCTACTCACCCTTGGATGGTGTGGTGGCGAACAGTCCTGAGATGATCGAGCTCTGCCGGGTCATCGAGAAAGTCAGCCCAACCAACATTACCGCACTGCTGCTGGGGGAGAGTGGCACTGGTAAAGAGGTCCTGGCAAGAGCGATTCATGGTCTGAGTGATCGGGGAGATCAGAAGTTCGCTGCCATCAACTGCGCCTCGATTCCGGAAAATCTGCTGGAAAGTGAGCTCTATGGTTATGA
Source organism: gamma proteobacterium symbiont of Stewartia floridana (assembly GCA_003676145.1). Taxonomy (GTDB): domain Bacteria; phylum Pseudomonadota; class Gammaproteobacteria; order Chromatiales; family Chromatiaceae; genus Thiodiazotropha; species Thiodiazotropha taylori. Next base: position 88,015 of record NAUB01000018.1, read on the forward strand.
GAAGGGCGCCTTCACCGGGGCCTCAAAACGTACCATCGGTAAGATCGAATCCGCCAATGGCGGGACACTGTTTCTGGATGAGATCGGCGATATGCCGATCGGCCTGCAGGCGAAAATGCTGCGCTTTCTGCAGGAGAGGGTGATTGAAAGGCTGGGTGGCCATGAAGAGATACCGGTGGACGTCAGAGTGGTCTGCGCCACCAATCAGAACCTTGAAGAGAAGATATCCAGTGGTGAGTTTCGGGAAGATCTCTACTACCGGATCAGTGAGATCATCATCGATATTCCGCCACTGCGTGAGCGGGCAGGGGATGCGGTGCTGTTGGCCTGGTCGTTCATGTCCAAGTACGCCAAGCAGAACAACTCCAAAGTCAACGGATTTACAACCGATGCATTGCAGGCGATTGAGGCTTATCAGTGGCCGGGCAATGTACGTGAACTCGAAAATCGCATAAAACGTGCCGTGGTGATGGCTGATGATCAACTGATCACCCCAGGGGAACTGCAACTCAACCCTGATGGTGAAGAGAACATGCCGATCAATCTGAGAGAGGTCAGAGAGCATGCGGAAGCCAGGGCGATTATCAGGGCGATGAGCTATGTGGGGGGGAATGTGTCGAAAGCGGCTGATCTGCTCGGCGTCAGCCGACCCACGCTCTACGATCTGGTGAATAAGTACGGATTGAAATAGCCTATCACCGGTTATAGCCCGATACCTCAACAGGCCATTTTCCGGGTTTCAGGAATAGCCTGGACGATGACGTGAGATAGGGAGCAAGGGTAGTCTTGAAGCCACTCATAAGTAGATTTTTAGCACACAGACAGAGCGAAAATTACCGGCTTGCAAACTGCCTTAACAATACTTGGATTGATTGGAGAAACTGATGGCCGTCTATAGACGTGGATCGACAACGATCACCACACTGATACTCACAGTGATTCTGCTTGTGGGCTGTTCCGGTGGGGTGAGTGAAGAGGAGCGTTATCAAAACGCACTCACCAGTTATTCCAATCAGGAGTTCAGCAAAGCGATCATCGAGCTCAAGAATCTTCTGCAAGCGAATGGAAAACACCAGGCGGGTCGAATACTGCTGGCCAAGTCCTATTTGCAACTGGGCGATGGAATCGCGGCTGAAAAGGAGATCAACAGCGTCAACGAAACGCAAAAGGCAGATCCTGAAGTTCAGCAGATCGTTCTCGATGCCTGGCGTCTGCAGGGTAAACACAAACAGATTGTCGAGCGCTATGAGGCGGATGATTTTAGCGCGCTGGAACAGCGACCGCTGATTCAGACGGTCGCTGATGCCTATATCTACCTGCGTCAGCCTGAAAAAGCCGACAATCTGGCTGAGACCCTGCTGAAAACGGATGCCGGGAATGCGCATGCGCTGGTGGTACGCGCCAAAGCGGCAAGCATGCGTGACCGCGATGAGCAGGCGATCGAGTTTCTCAACAAAGCGATCGCTCTCGATGGTGAGAATCCACAGGCTTGGCGTGCTCTGGGTGGTATCCAGTCCAAGTCGCAGCAGTTCGATCAGGCGATAGAGTCTCTGAAAAGGGCGGTCTCCCTCAGACGGCCGGATGACTCCAAACAGGAGCAATTCCTCACCCAGACATCACTGGTTCAAATGCTGATTTTGAAATCCAGATTCAGCGAGAGTAAACAGTATCTCGGTGAGCTCAAGCGTGAGTTCAGCAGCCATCCGATCGTTGTCTATTTGTCCGGTCTGCACAACTACATCGACAAAAAGTATGAGCTGGCAAAAACAGAGTTGACGGATGCGCACAACGCCATGCCAAACCACTTACCGACCATATTGCTGCTGGGAGCAACCCACTTTGCGGATAACAACCTGGAACAGGCCAATGTTCTGCTGTCGCGCTACGTCAATCAGGTACCGACTCATCTGCAGGCGAGAAAACTGCTCGGCGAGATCAAACTGCGCTTGAACAAACCCCAGGAAGCCCTCTCCGTCCTCAAATCCTCAAGCGATCAGCAGAAGGATCACCAACTGCTCTCGATGATCGGTGCTGCCGCCAGTCAATCCGGAGATTTTCTGCAAGGGGTCGAATACCTGAAAAAGGCGGTCAAATCCAATCCTGAAAATACCCAGATCCGACAGGAGTTGGCGAAGCTCTATCTGAATCAGGGTGCAGTGGACGATGCGATCGCAGAGCTTGAACAGATGGACAGTACGTCCGGTAAGAGCACCACCAATCTGTTGATTCTCTCCTATCTGAAGAAACAGGATCTCGCGGCGGCCAGAAACAAGTCTGATCAAGTGTTTGCCGACAACCAGAACCTGTCAGCAACAGACTATTACCTGCGTGCCGTGATCGAGTTGCAATCCGGTAACCGGCATGAAGCGAGAGAGAATCTGCGCAATGCGGTTGAAGTGAACAGAGCCTATGTACCGGCGCTGGTGGCGCTGGGTCGGATGGATCTTGAGGATGGCCGATTGAGCGAGGGCGGTGATCGGCTCGATCTGGTCCTGGCGACTGACCCGGAGAATACGCACGCCTTGTTGCTGCTGGCACAAATCAGTGAGCGCTCCGGTCAACAGAGAGAGGCGTTGAAATGGATAGACCGGGCTGCAACATCCTCACGCAACCCGACACTGCCGATCATAATCGCCAGCCGTTACTACCTGCGAACCAAACAGCCGGAAAAGGCTGCCAGATACCTGCAAAACAAAGCACTCCTGGAAACTGAGAATCCGACCCTGCTGTCGCTGATCGCGGAGATGAATCAGCAGTCGGGTGATTATCAACAGGCGGGGGCGACAATTGAGCGGATGATCCGATTGAATCCGCAAAACCAGGAGGCCTATCTGCAATTGGCCGATCTGCAGAGAAAGCAGGGGGACTATGGCGCCGCCATGTCGACCCTCGATGGACTCAAGCCATTGCCGCAAAAGGGTATGCTGCTGAAGTACAAGCTGGCGCTGGAGAGCGGACAGTATGACGTCGCTGAGTCGGTAGCCAAGCAACTGAGTGCGGATTCAAAGAGCAAATATCTCGGTGTGGTATTGAGTGCCGGTGTACTGCAGGCGAAAGGCAGGCCACAGTCGGCCATTTCCCTGCTGAAAAAAAATCTGACGCCTGAGGCGCCATTCTATCTTTACCGAAAACTGGCCGACATGTACGTCATGAGTGGCAATCTCAATGCGGCGACAGAGGTCCTGCAGCGGAAAATCGATTCCCAGCCTGGTGGAGACAAGCAGGCGAAACTGGCACTGGCGATGATTCTGCAAACCAATGAAAAACCGCAAGAAGCAATAAAACTCTATGATGAACTATTATCAGATGAACCGGATAATGTAATCGCCCTGAATAATGCGGCATTGCTTGTTTACGAGAAGAACCCGCAGAAAGGGCTCGATTTCGCCCGCAGGGCCTATGATCGGGTCGGTGATTCGTCCCTGGCGGTGATCGACACCTATGCCTGGCTCACCTTTCGGGAGGGGGATTCCAAATCTGCTCTGAAGTTACTTGAGCCAATTATGCAAAGAGCCTCTGATCCATCCATCCGCTACCACTACGCCGCTGTGTTGAAGGCTGAGGGTCGAAACAAGGAGGCGCAGGAAATTCTCCAGGCAATTCTGGATAATAACCAACAATTTGAAGAATCCAGTGAAGCCAAGCAGCTATTAAGTGAGTTATCATCTGCAAATGGCTGATTATGGGTTGCTGTGAAGAGGCCCTAAGCAACAAGAACCGGGAACAGTTCTCGAACTCGAAAAATTACAGGAAAGTGTTATGTTATCAGTAGATTATATGAAAATTACAAGTTTTTTCGCGGCCCTCGGTCTGATGCTGTTGACGGCATGTTCAAGCACCCCTGAAATGAATGCGGCCACTTCAACCGGCGGCGGCTCTGACGGTTCGACCTCGGCCTCTTCGCCACTCTACCTGATTGGCCCCGGTGACACGCTGAATGTATTTGTCTGGGGAGACCAGGAGCTGACGACCGATGTGGTGGTTCGTCCCGATGGCCTGATAACCACCCCGTTGGTGGAAGATCTGCAGGCCAGTGGCAAAACTCCGACAGAGTTGGCCAGAAACCTGGAGTCCAGGCTCTCCAAGTTTGTCAAAAACCCAAAGGTCACCGTCAGCGTACGGCAGTTTGTCGGTCGCTATACCGAACAGGTTCGTGTCGTCGGGCAGGCCTCCCAGCCCCAGTCCCTGCCGTTTCGTGAAGGTATGACGTTGCTGGATGTGATCATCGAAGTTGGCGGTTTGACCGAATTCGCTTCAGGCAACAGTGCGACGATCGTGCGTAAGATCGACGGTAAGACCTCCCAATACCGGGTCAGACTGGATGACCTGATTCGTGACGGCGATATTTCAGCCAATGTCAGAATGATGCCGGGTGATGTGTTGATCATTCCGGAAACCTGGTTTTAATCGTTCGATCGGGACTATATTCAGACAAGGTGCTAATGAATTTGGAATTGGTTTAAATGAGCAGCATAGAAAAAGCGATTGAACGTCTCGAGAAATCCAAAGCTGAGAAGAAGTCTGTGGATCGGTCAGCTGTGGAGGTTGAGCCGGAAAAAACGGCAACACCCGAGGCAGCACCAAGCGAAACAGTCGCTGCTTCCCAGCCGGTGGAGGAGAAGGTTTCTGCAGCAGCGGAGGAGAAGGCTTCTCCAGCGGTGGAGGAGACCGTCAATGAGAGCAATGAAGAGGCAAAACGGATCAACCTCGATTATGAGGCGCTCTCCAGCAACGGCTTCATCGTGCCACACTCCGGTAATAAGCAACTCTCTGAAGAGTACCGGATCATCAAAAGGCCGTTGATTCGCAACGCCTTGGGAAAGGGGGCTGCACCGATTACCCATGGAAACCTGGTCTCAATCGCCAGTTCCCTGCCGTCCGAAGGCAAAACCTTCACCGCCATGAATCTGGCCCTGAGTATTGCGACCGAGCTGGATACCACCGTGCTGCTGATCGACGGGGATGTGCTGAAATACTCCCTGAGCCGTCTGCTCGGAATCCAAAACGAGCCGGGATTGATCGATCTGTTGAGTCAAAAAGAGTGCAATGTGAGTGACGTCATCATTCATACTCAGATACCCCGTTTGAAATTGATCGCAGCAGGGCATCGCTCGGAAAAATCAACCGAGCTGCTGGCCAGTAAAGAGATGGAGCGTTTGCTGGATGAGTTGTCCAATCGCTACAGCGACCGGATCATCATTTTTGATTCATCACCGATTCTGGCAACCAGTGAAGCAGCGGTTCTGAATCAGCACATGGGACAGATCCTGTTGGTTGTCGAGGCCGGTGAAACCCCGGTAGACGCCATCAAGGACTCGCTCTCCCGTCTCGATCAGGAGAAGGCGATCGGACTGGTGTTGAACAAAAGCCGGGAAGATAAAGGTTCCAACTACTACGGAACCTACTACTAGGGCCTGGTACACCGAACAACCAGGCGTAGTGGCTGGTGTGCCCGGTGGTCCGTTTGAAAAAAGAACAAGATAGCTGCTCTGAGAGCCGTTGATACAGCCGTAAAAAGCCGTTTTTGCTTGCTAGACAGTATATTAATTACTGCTAAAATTGTGAAAATAATCCCAAAATAAACGATTACATCCACTTAAAACGACCTGTTTTTATCCCCTTGTTGAAGCCTGAATTGTCTATCGGGATATGAATGATATAGTCGGTAACATACTGAAATTAAACAGTTAATATTTTTTAATTTTTTTGGGCTATGCTGGATTCGACCCCCTCTTAGAACGGCTAGGCAAGGACTTGTCGCAACTTGTGAAGTCCTCTGTTTGGCTGGATAATGCAGCGCAATCTGAAGTATATGATTTCATTAGACATAAATTTGGCTGAGTAAAAAAACATGAAAATAGGCCTGTTAAAGGAGTCGGTGGCGGGAGAGCGCAGGGTTGCTCTGTCACCTGACATTACTAAAAAACTGATCGCGAAGGGCTTTGAAGTCCATGTCACTGCAGGTGCAGGCGAGCATGCCCATTTTTCCGATGCTCTCTACAGCGAGGCGGGTGCGCAGATTGTTTCAGCAGCAGATGCACTGAAAGCGGACATTCTGGTACGGGTGCGCAAACCATCGGCTGATGAGGTGGCGGATCTACCGAACGGGGCGATTCTGATATCGCATATTGAATCCTGTGAACAGGATGAGACCCTGCAACAGATTCTGGCGAAAGAGGTTGTGTTTCTCGCCATGGAGCGGATACCCCGGATCTCCAGAGCCCAGGCAATGGATGCCTTGTCCTCTCAAAGCAATATTGCCGGTTATCGAGCGGTGATCGAGGCGGGTGCCCACTACGGTCGCTTTCTGCCTCTGATGATGACCTCGGCAGGCTCGGCCAAACCGGCAAGATTGGTTGTACTGGGTGCCGGCGTTGCCGGTCTGCAGGCCATCGCCACGGCGAAACGGCTGGGTGCAGAGGTGTTCGCCTATGACATAAGGCCTGAGACCAAAGAGCAGATCGAATCCCTCGGCGCCAAAGCGATCGAACTGGATATCGGTGAGAGTGGCTCCGGTGAAGGCGGATACGCAAAAGAGTTGTCCGATGAGGCCAAGGCAAAACAGCAGCAGGCGTTGGCCGATGAGCTGAGCAAAGCCCACATCATCATCACTACCGCATTGATCCCCTGTCGTCCCGCGCCGACCCTGGTGACCGAAGAGGTCATCAAGAACATGCGTGAGGGCTCAGTGGTCATCGACCTGGCGGCGGCGAACGGAGGTAATTGCCCGCTGACCGAGGCTGACAAGGTGGTGGTCAAGCATGGCGTCACTCTGGTAGGGCATACCAACTACCCTTCGATGGTGCCATCGGATGCCAGTGCCTTCTATGGAGGCAACATAATGAACCTGCTGAATATCATGGTGGAAAAAACGGATGAAGGTCTGGTCCTGAAAGATCTGGAAGAGGACGAGATTACATCGGCAATGCGCCTCAAACCTGAGTGATGATCAATCACAGGGTGTTGAGAAAAACGCAATTCAACAAATAACGATAAAGAGTGATCCTATGCCTGACACACTAGTCGCACTATATGTATTTGTTCTCTCCTGCTTCATCGGCTATTGGGTGATCTGGGGGGTAACCCCGTCACTGCATACTCCGTTGGTGGCACTGACCAATGCGATATCCGGAATAATTATCGTCGGCGCACTGCTGGTAACCGGTCTTGAGTCGGTTGGCACAGCGGCAGAGATTTTTGGCTTTATTGCGGTGCTATTGGCCTCAATCAATGTCTTCGGCGGATTCCTGGTAACCAATCGCATGCTAGCCATGTTCAAGAAAAAAGATAAGTGAGAACCTGAGCAATGGAGATTTCAGCAAATACACAGTCGATCGCTTACCTGATTTCAGCGGTTCTGTTCATTCTGGCCCTGAAGGGCCTGACACATCCCGCTTCGGCAAGACGCGGCAACTATCTCGGTATGATCGGTATGGCGATTGCCATACTGGCGACCCTGCTTGGCAGTGAGGTTCAATCCTACGGTTTCATCATTGCCGGCGTTGCTGCCGGTGCCCTGATCGGTTTCGTAGTCGCCTCTCGGGTCGAGATGACCGCCATGCCTCAACTGGTCGCCGCGTTACACAGTTTCGTGGGTATGGCCGCGGTACTCGTGGCGATCGGTACCTACCTCAATCATGATGCTGCCGGCACACTCAACCCGGTGATGATGGGTGAGTTGTCCGCCGGAATCATCATCGGTGCGATCACCTTCTCCGGCTCGGTGGTGGCATTCGCCAAACTGCAGGGTCTGGTCAGCGGCGCACCGGTCAAATTCAAAGGCCAGCATATGCTGAATGCCGCCATCGCGGTGGCCACAGTTCTGCTGGGTATCCATTTCGGTATGACCGAGAGCATGACCTCGCTGGTGCTGATGACCCTGCTGGCCTTCATCCTCGGCTTTACCCTGATCATTCCGATCGGCGGTGCGGACATGCCGGTAATCATCTCCATGCTCAACAGCTACTCCGGATGGGCCGCGGCAGCCACCGGTTTCACCCTGGGTAATCTGCTGTTGATCATCGTCGGTGCATTGGTCGGTTTCTCCGGTGCCATCCTCTCGTTCATCATGTGCCGGGCGATGAATCGTTCGATCATCAACGTGGTGTTCGGTGGCTTCGGTAGCGAAAGCGGCGGTGAAGCGAGTGCGGTCGGGCAGGCTGCGCAAAAAGGTGTGAAGTCCGCCTCTGTGGATGATGCTATCTACTGGATGGAGGACGCGGGCAAAGTGATCATCGTACCCGGTTACGGTATGGCGGTAGCCCAGGCTCAGCATGCGTTGAAAGAGATGATGGAACTGCTCGAAGATCGCAATGTGGAGGTCAAGTTCGCCATTCATCCGGTTGCCGGTCGTATGCCCGGACACATGAATGTACTGCTGGCTGAGGCGGATATTCCCTACGATCACGTGCAGGAGATGGATGAGATCAACCCGGAATTCCCGACAGCCGATGTGACTCTGGTGGTCGGCGCCAACGACGTGGTCAATCCGGCCGCCAAGTCGGACTCCTCCAGTCCCATCTACGGCATGCCGATTCTGGACGCCTCCAAGTCACGCCAGGTCTACTTCCTCAAGCGCTCCATGAGTCCCGGTTATTCCGGGGTGGATAACCTGCTCTTCTATCAGGATAATACCTCTCTGATCTTTGGCGATGCCAAGGATACGATAGAGGGCATGGTTTCTGCGCTCAAAGGGGGCGGTCATTGAGGCCGGCCTGAGGCGCAAAAACAGCGGGCTTCGGCCCGCTTTTTTCGTTATAGCGGATTGTTTTTTTAACCCGCAACCGTACAAGGCTCTGTAAAGGTTGCGGGTATCACTTATTCAGGTGCAACAGAACCGGACAGATGCACGAAGGCTCAGACAACAAATCACCCCTGATGGATGATCTGCCGGAACCGGCGGAGCTGGAGCTCTGCATGCAGGCGGATCGCCGCCGTTTCCGGCAGCGTCTGAAAGGGGTGCAGAAGCGACTGGTCAGTGGTGCCGATTACAGCCAGGCAGCGCTCAAGCTTGTGCAGCAGATCAGAGCCTCACAACAGCGTCTGCAGCAACGCCAGGCAAGTCTGCCAGCGCCGGCTTTTCCCGCCGAGCTGCCGGTCAGTCAGCGTGTGGATGAGATCAAGAAACTGATTTCAGAAAATCAGGTGGTGATCCTGTGTGGTGAGACCGGTTCCGGCAAATCGACACAACTGCCGAAGATCTGTCTCAGCCTCGGCAGAGGTGTCTCAGGCTATATCGGTCATACCCAGCCCCGCCGCATGGCAGCCCGCTCGCTGGCAGCCAGGGTGGCCTCGGAGCTCGACTCGAGGACTGGCGAGCATGTGGGCTATAAGGTGCGCTTCAGCGACCGGGTTGGACCGAATACCCACATCAAACTGATGACCGACGGTATCCTGCTGGCCGAGATTCAGAAGGACCCCTATCTCAATCAGTACGATACCCTGATCATCGACGAAGCCCATGAGCGGAGTCTTAATATCGATTTCATTCTCGGCTATTTGAAACAGCTGCTACCGAAACGCCCAGAGCTGAAGCTGATCGTTACCTCGGCAACCATCGACCCTGAGCGCTTTGCCGAGCACTTCAGCCAGGCTCCAATCATCGAGGTGTCCGGCCGTACCTACCCGGTCGAGGTCCACTATCGGTGCCAGGAGGAGGAGCCGGAAAATGAGCGGGACGATCCGATGCAGCAGGGGATTGTGGACGCGGTGGATGAGCTCTCAAGACACTCCCAGGGGGACATACTGGTGTTCCTCAGTGGTGAACGGGAGATTCGTGAGACCGCTGAGAATCTGCGCAAGCACAAACTGAAGGCCACAGAACTGGTGCCGCTCTACGCCCGTCTGAGTGCCCAGGAGCAGGCACGGGTCTTCAAGTCTCACGCCAGTCGACGCATCGTGCTGGCCACCAATGTGGCCGAGACCTCTCTGACGGTGCCCGGTATCCGTTACGTGATCGATACCGGATTCGCCCGTATCAGTCGCTACAGCCATCGCAGTAAGGTGCAGCGACTGCCGATCGAACGGGTCTCCCAGGCGTCCGCCAACCAACGCAAAGGGCGTTGCGGACGGGTTGCCGCCGGCATCTGTATCCGGCTCTACAGCGAGCAGGATTTCGATGACCGCCCAGCCTTTACCGAGCCCGAGATACAGCGAACCAATCTGGCTTCGGTGATTCTGCAGATGAAGCTGCTGGGGCTAGGGGATATCAGTCAGTTTCCTTTTATCGATCCGCCCGACAATCGTCTGATCAAAGATGGCTACCGGGTGCTGGAGGAGATCGGTGCGGTGGATGGGGATCGCCGGGTGACCCGATTGGGGCGCCAGCTCTCCCGTCTGCCGGTTGATCCTCGAATCGGCAGAATGTTGCTGGAGGCGGCACACCACCACTGTCTCAATGAAGTGATGGTGATCGCTGCCGCACTGAGTGTGCAGGATCCACGTGACCGGCCAGTGGATAAGCAGCAGCAGGCCGATCAAGCGCATGCCAAGCATCAACATGAGGCGTCCGATTTCATGGGCTACCTGAGCTTGTGGCAGGAGGTCGAGTCCCAGCGCAAGCACCTTTCGAAACGGAAATTTCACAGCTGGTGCAAACAGCACTTCCTCTCCTGGAACCGAATCCAGGAGTGGCACGACATCCATGCCCAGTTACGTGGCCAGATGCACGAGATGGGCTATCGTGAGAACAGTGCGGAAGCGGGTTACCAGGAGATCCATATGGCGCTGCTCAGCGGTCTGCTGAGTCATATTGGATTCAAGGGCAAATCCCATGACTACCTTGGCGCACGCAACAGCCACTTTTTCATCTACCCGGGATCCGGGCTTTTCAAGAAGCAGCCGAAGTGGGTGCTGGCTGCCGAACTGGTGGAGACCAGCAAGCTGTATGGCAGGACCATCGCCCAGATCCAACCGGAGTGGATCGAAAAGTCGGCCGGTCATCTGTTGAAGCGCAGCTACTCGGAACCCCATTGGGAGAAGCGGCGGGGACAGGTGGCCGGTTATGAGAAGGTGACCCTGTTCGGCATCACCATCGTGCCGCGCAGAAAGATCAATTTCAGTCCTGTGGATCCAGTGGTGGCGAGAGAGATCTTCATTCGTTCGGCGCTGGTGGATGGGGATTTTCATACCCGTGCCCCGTTCTGGCGACACAATCAGGCGTTGATCGCCGACATCCACGCCCTGGAGGCCAAGTCACGACGACGGGATATTCTGGTGGATGAGGAGCGTATCTACAGCTTTTATGATCAGCGGATCCCAGAGGGTGTCTCCACCACCCCCGGGTTTGAAAAATGGCTGCGTAACCAGACTAAAAAACAGCCCAAACTGCTCTATCTGCGAGAACAGGATCTGATGCGGGATGCCTCGCAGCAGGTTTCAGCCGAACAGTTTCCCGATCGATTCAACCTGAATGGCATGCAGTTGCCTCTGGAGTACCAGTTCGAACCGGGCAGCCAAACCGATGGGGTAACCCTGGTGGTACCCCAGGATGTACTGAACCAGGTCAGTGACGCCCGCCTGCAGTGGCTGGTGCCCGGTCTGTTGCGTGAGCGGGTGATCATGTTGATCCGGGGTCTGCCGAAGGCGTTGCGTCGCTCCTTTGTTCCGGTGCCTGATTTTGCCGATGCCTGTCTCAAAGGCGTCACGCCCAGCGACCGGCCCCTGGTGCAAGTGCTTGGTGAGCGATTGAAAGAGTTGACCGGAGTTCATGTACCTGAGGATGCGTGGAGTCAAAGCGAGATACCGGCACACCTGCAGATGCGGCTAAAAGTCGTTGACGAGGCGGGCAAAGGGCTGGAGTCAAGCCGCGATCTGAGTGGTTTGAAAAAACGCCATGCCACCCAGAGCAGGGCAGAGCATCGTCAACTCAGCTCCCCGGAGTTGGAGCAGAGCGGTATCAAGCGCTGGGACTTTCCACCCCTTCCAGAGCGGATGACGGTTACCCAGGGTGGCATCCAACTGCAGGGCTACCCGGCCCTGATCGACGATGGGGAGAGTGTCTCAATTCGCTTGCTGGATGCAGAATTCAATGCCCGCAGACAGCACAAGTCGGGGGTTCGACGCCTGCTGATGATCAAGCTCTCCAAGGAGACCCGCTATCTGCGTAAGAACCTGACCAACCTGGATCGCATGCGTTTGCTCTATGCCAAGGTTCCACCGCCGATTCAGGGTGTGGCCAGCTCCGGCAACAGAAACCTCGAGGATGAGCTGGTGATCAAGGTGTTTGATCAGACGTTTCTCGACGGGCAGGCTGAAATCCGCGACAAGGAGAGTTTCGAATCCCGTTATCAAGCCTGCAAGGCTGAGTTGATGGGCAATTCGAATCGACTTTGTGAACAGCTGTTGAAGATCTTCGAGGTCTATCATCAAGCCCATCGCACCATTCACGGCATCAATCAGATCAACTGGATGAAGTCGGTGATGGATATGCGGGAGCAACTGGACCGTCTGGTCTATCAGGGCTTTCTGCAACAGATACCCGAAGATCAGTTGAAGGAGTACCCCAGATACCTCAAAGGGTTGTTGATGCGGGCTGAAAAGCTGAGTCATGCCGCAGCCAGAGATCAGCAGCGCATGGCTGAGATGGCGGAGCTGCTGCAGAAGTGGAAACAGTGGGATGAGCTGTGTCGAAAGGAGGCCAGAACGGATCAACGCATCGAGGAGATCCGCTGGGGACTGGAGGAGCTGAGAGTCTCCCTGTTCGCCCAGGAGTTGGGTACCAAGTATCCTGTCTCCGTAAAGAGACTCTCCAAGCGTGCCCGGGAGCTGGGCCTCTGATGGTGGTTTCAGGCCAGTTTCATTGAAACGTCATCCGCTGGTCATCACCTGGTCAAAATCAGCCGATAGGATAGCACCCGTTAGGAACGTTCCCTGAAGGTCTCTAAACCGGTGAATTGATAACAGGGTCTTTCAACAAGGGGCCGTTCCGCATTCCAGTCTCGCGCCTCGAGGATAGAGGCATTAAGGTGGGTTGAATACCCGCCTTTTTTATTTCTCCAATCACAACAACAGGATAGCTTGGTTTGCTCTGCTCTTTGGAAGCTGCAGGCCGAGAGTTCTTGTGCCGCATCTGTTGCTTGCTGTTGAATCCCTGAATCACTCACTTTCTTGGTGCAATGGATGCCTCATGGTAAGGTTCCTTCCCAACTTACCCCGGATAGAAGGAGACTCTGTCACTCAGAGGCCAGGCCTGTGCGGGGCTTTGATGCACGAGTTTGGAGAGTATAAATGGCAGAATGTTATTGCGGTTCCGGTGTTGATTTCGATGCTTGCTGTGGACCGATCCTGGAAGGCAAAGCAATGGCGGAAACTGCAGAAGCACTGATGCGGGCGCGCTATTGTGCCTTTGTGGTGAATAATCCGGAATTTCTGCATCAATCCCTGCATCCGGACCACCGTCACGACCATGACGTCAATGCCACCCGGCGTTGGGCGGAGAACTCCGAGTGGCTGAAGTTGGAGGTGGTCGACTCCTCTGCAGGCGGCGTAGACGACGAGCAGGGAAGTGTGGAGTTTATCGCCACCTATAAAGAGCAGGGGATGATTCGCCCGCATCACGAAATCAGCCGTTTCATCAAACAGGATGGCAACTGGTATTTTGTCGACGGTGAACTGGTGGCTCCCCAGACCGAGGTGCGTAAACAGCCGAAAGTGGGCAGAAATGACCCCTGTCCCTGCGGCAGTGGCAAAAAGTACAAGAAGTGTTGTGGGGCCTGAGACGAATGGTATTTGGGCCTCAATTCTGCTGCGGACAAAGCTAAGAGATTAACCGCCAATGAACGCCAATTACCGCGAATCTAAGCAAACAGTGGCCTCGATGTGAAAGTTATTCGCGGCATTTTGCGGTGACTCGCGTTCATTAGCGGCTTATCCTATTAATTAATTGCCATTTGGGCCTGAGACTTTTTAAAAACTGGTGTGGCCTGCTGTTTCAAGTTTCAATTGGCAGCGCCGACACCTTAGATAACTGAACAACTCAAGGATCAGTCGTGACTCTATTGACGATGAAAACAGCCAGAGAGTGCCTGGGAACCCTGTTCCTGGCCGGGCTCGTTTTTGTCGTGCCACTGGCTGCCGAAGCGGAGATCTACAAGTACAAGGACTCCAGGGGTGGTATCCATTTCACCGATAAACCGATGAAGGGCAACTACCGGCTGCTCTGGCGCAGCGGCAAGAAGCAGAGTCGCAAGGCCCGCTTCAGTATGGAAAAGTACAGGCAAAACAAGGCGGAAGTCTCACCCTACATCGATGACATTGCGAAACAGCTGCATCTCCACCCTGGACTCCTGCATGCCATCGTCAGAGTGGAATCGGCCTACGATCCCCGGGCTGTCTCACACAAAGGGGCACAGGGGCTGATGCAACTGATGCCGGCAACGGCAAAACGGTATGGTGTGGAAAACTCCTACGATCCCCGCCAGAATCTGCGGGGTGGGGCAACCTACCTTAAGGATCTGCTGAGAATGTTTGAGTACGATATCAAACTGGCGCTGGCGGCTTATAACGCGGGTGAGAATGCGGTGATCAAGTACGGCAAGCAGATACCACCCTATCCTGAAACCCAGAAATATGTGAAGAAGGTGCTGAACGAATTCGAGAAAAATCGTTTGGCGATGCTGAACTGATTCGGATCAGATCCTGCTACCGATTTAACAACACTGCCTCAATGGGCAGTGTGTCATCATTAACCCGTCAGCTGAACTGTTCGGAGTTCCATTCAAGGATCAATCGATCGATGTAGATCACATCGTCGCTTGAAATCTCGGTGATGCGAAAACCGCTCCAAAAGCTCTCCGGATGGGAGGCTTCAGTAGACCATACCGCTTCTGCACTGAATGCCACCGGCTTCTGCGTCTCCTGGGATGAGGGATCGAGCAGGTTCAGTTGGTAGACGGTGCCGATCAGCATCGGTTCCTGGCTGAGCAGCATGAAGCCTTCAGCGCTGATATTGACAATGCGCCCCAGTGTGTTGCCGGTGACCTGATCCTGAATCTCTAAAACCTGATCAGCCACTTTACGGGGGGATTGACGTTGTTCTTGCATGGTTACTCCTTAGCACCCATAGGGTTGATGTTAGGGCCTGTCAACAGGCCCTAATAAGCTCGATATTAACGGGCTTCTTTACCGTCATTCTCCTCGTCATCAATCAGCTCACTGGCGATATCTTCTGTGGTTTTCAGTGAACGTTGCAGCATGCGCCGGATGGCATGCAGAGTCCTTTCGACAAATGGGTCGCCACTGTCTTCCAGAATGGTGGATTCACCACTCAAAATCTCTTGAGCAAGGGTCCTTAATGGTTTGATGGCGGTCTGCACGCCCGCACGGTCGACGAACATGCATGATGCGGTCAGCGGGCTGAGCCAGGAGAGCTTGACCTTCTTCGACTCACCGCTCTGGGTATCGTGAATTTCAAACCAGGTGCCGAAGCGAATCTTACGCAACTTCTCCATCATGGCCGCTTCGTCTTCCGGGATCTCCTCTTCATCCGTTGCCGCTTCCGCATCGGCCTCACTGGCAGCCGGCTTGCTCGGCACAGCCTTCAGCTGTGGCTTGCCAGCGGTCTCTTCTGCTTCTGCTGCCTTTTCTGTCTCTGTTGCTTCCGCAGGTGCCGGTTTCTTCGGTGCCTGCTTGAGGGCCAATTCCGAGGCGATGGATGTGGATTCCGCACTGCTCAACAAGCCGAACAGTGTCTGGCTCTTCTCCTGATGGAAGCCACCCAAGGAGGCTAATCCCTGTTCGATGGCCTTGCGCAGATCCGGCAGACCCTGCTCCAGCTCTTCACGCTCTTTCTCCGATTTTGGTTCGAACGCCCAGGCGATCTCGTCGGCGATGCGCAAAGCTTCCTTCCAATCCTCACTCATCTCACCGTCAGGATGGCGCAGCAGCACGAAGATCAGTTTGTCCACCCAGGTCTGCTCAAGAAACTCTTTCGCCGGTCTTGGCAGGTGCTCACTGAAGGAGCGTGCTTTCATCTCCTGAGAGGCTCTCTGGCGGGCAATATTCAGCTTCTCACGGCCCTTGATGGAATCCTGTGCGCGTTTTTCGAGTATGTCCGATTTACGGCGGAACTCATCCATCCGCTTCTTGAAATTCTCCAGCAGTGTGCCGAACAGGCTGACGTTATCGGAAAACTCTTTCAGAACCCGGTCCACCACATTCTGCATATCGGGGTAGATGCCCCGTTTCAGATTGCGTTCGTCGATCCAGTGACTACCCGCTTCAACCAGCGCATCAAGCAGTTGTCTGGCCTCGTGACTGCTGTCGGTCAAGAGCTTCCGATCGATGATCGCAACCTTCAGGTAGGGGGTATGCAGGTGACTGATCAGAGCCTTCGCCACCGCTGGCAGAACAGGATCGTTGAGCATGTACTCAAACAGCATGCCCACCAGGTCGATGGTGTCCTCGTCGGCTGCTTCAAGCCGGTCTGCACCAACCTCTGCGTAGAGTTTGTGCCGCTCCTCGGCCAGGGTATGTTTAACCCGACTGAGAAACTGCTCGTCGATCTCGATATTGGCAATTGCAGTCCCTGGCGCATTCACATCCGGTACGTATTCGAAACGTTTTTCCGGCTGAATGTTGTCGAGGGCGCTGACCAGATTCTCCTGGGTGGCGGGTGGTGAGGCACCAGGTTGTCTGCCGGCAGCCTGCGCGGCATTGGCCTTGGCCTTGGCCTTTTCAGGTGATACCCGCCTGCGGTTTGCCATCATCTCCAGAATCGAGCCAAACAGCTCTTCGCCCAACTCTTCCTGGGTCTGTTCTGTAGCGGTTTCGCCATGCTCCCCATCCTTCTCTTCCGCGTCACCCCGATCGGAATCGGGTGATTTCTGGATCGAGGGGCGTAAGTGGGGCAGCACACCAGCCTCTTTCAGGCTGTTGTTGAAGTCGTCATAGATGGAGCCGAGCTGCTTCAACACATATTTGTCGAACAGGGCCAGAATGATGACTTTGATGCGTGATTCCAGGCCGAGGGCATCGATGGCTTCATTGAAGGCATGCGCCAGATGATGGGGGCCGGAGGGAATCTGTTTGTGTTTGACGCTATGTCCACCACTGACCACACTCAGTCTCTGGCCCAGCGCATAGAGCTGAGCGCGGTGGTGACCGACGGTGCGGCTGATCATATTTTCCAGCGCGGTGTTGACGTCCATCGCCTCCTGGTCGACCAGTTCAAGTTCCGTATCCTCATCCAGGCTTGAGAAAGTGTCGATTTCAGGCTGATCACGCCAGAATTTGTCAAAACCCTCATTCACCAGCTCACGGAACTCATGCTCCACCAGGCCATGACGGTTACGGATCATCGCCATGGCTTCGAAAAAGCGGTTCTGTACCTCGTTGGTTTCAGCTTTCTGGGCAAAGCTGGTGAGCGCCTTGTCGGTGTTATTGAAAAGCTCCGTCATCAATGCATTGATATAGACAAGGGCCGTATCCCTGCAACGATTGAGCAGTGGTTGAAACTGACTCTGATATCTGTTTTTTCTGTCTTGAGTAGACACGATCGACGGGTCCTTCAATGGATAGTTGGTAAGGTTGTCAGCATCTTCTTACATTTTATCACGCTGCAAACATACCAAGTTCTGAGTAAAGCGCTATCCGACAAAGATTAGCATGAAGAACACATTAGATGAATATTATCTTTCGTGAACATGCGTGAAGCGCGCTCTTTCCAGTGTGTTCGTTTTTCAATCGGCACAACCGGATTCAATCATCACCTATGATTCTGTCGTCGTTGTTGCTCGGTGCCAGCAAGGTCTCCCCCTGGCCGATGGTTTTTGCGAAGACCATCCGAAAGGTGGAGCCATCCTCCTCCTGGTGGGCGGCGCGAAGCGTTCTGACCTTTTCCCGCGCCGGTTTGTACTTCTCCTCTTCATCGAGGAATTCCAGTGTCTGATCTGCTTTGACTTTGAAAATGAAAAATGGCATCTGACTGCATACTCCTGAATTATCTTACTATCTTTATCAAGCTTCCTGTCATTATGTCGCTAACTAATGATAGAGGATAGTTTTATAAACCACTTTGGTTTCGGAGAATATCGATTAAACCTTTTAAAATCAGTAAATTGATTATTTTTGGTTGGCTGGGTGAATTCCTGATGAGGGGCGTGGCATGACTCCGCAACAACTTGTGATCGAGCTTGATCAGTTGGTCTCTTTACCCGATGTCTGTGTGAAGGTGAATCGCCTGATCGATGCGCCGAACTATTCAGCATTGACCCTAGGTGATCTGATTGCCCAGGATTCGGATCTATCAGCGCGTCTGCTGAGCGTTGTGAACAGTGCTTTTTTTGGTATGCAGGCACCAGTGGAGACCATCTCCCGGGCGATTACCGTGATCGGTACGGAAGAGTTGCGCAACCTGGTGATGGCGACCACCGCAGCCAGGATATTCACCGGCATACCCGCAGATCTGGTGGATATGGCGGAGTATTGGCGCTACTCCATCACGACCGGGGTGGTGGCGGGAGAGCTGGCCGGTCACTGTAACGTACTGCACAGCGAGCGGCTGTTCGTTATGGGGGTGCTGCACGATATCGGGCGCCTTGCCATCTATCTCAAACTACCCCAGGAGGCGAGGGATATTCTTCTGATCACCGGCGGTGAATATGGACTGCTGGCAGATACTGAACAGGAGGTTCTGGGATTTACCCATATGGACGTGGGCGAGGCCCTGTTGAGAAAGTGGAAGCTGCCTGAAAGCATCATCGATGTGGTGGCCTGTCATCACAAGCCATCAACCACCAAGACCCATCAATTGGAAACGGCCTTGTTGCATATCTCGGCAGCGATCGCCGATGCGGACCTGAACGGTTACCCCCATGACGAGGTTTGCGAACAACTCGATGAGGGTGTCTGGCAGATCACCGGTCTGCAACCGCAAGCAATTGACAGCTACCTGGAAGCGGTTCCCGATAAGGTGTTGGAGATCATGGATGTGGTATTGGCGCCAAAGGTGAAAGCGCGTATGCGCGAAACCCAGTTGACCAAGAGCTGAGCGCGGATTCAAACAACGATCTCAATAAGACTCAGGGTTTGAGCCCCAACCAGGGTAGAATAGGGTCTCATGTTGAGACTCTACCAATCCAATCAACTCGAAATACTGGCGCGGCAACTGGCCGAGGTGCTGGCTACCCCAGCGCTATCACCTCTGCAGAGCGAGCAGATTGTGGTGCAGCATCCGGGAATGGGACGCTGGCTGTCACAGCGGATTGCCTCTCAACTGGGGATCAGCGCCAACCTGCAGTTTCCCCTGCCGGCCACCTTTCTCTGGCAACTGTTTGAACAGCTGTTGCCGGATGTTCCCCATCAGGACAGCTATCAACCGAAGCGTCTCGCCTGGCGTATCCACCAACTGCTGGCCAGTCAGAGCGGCCAGCCTGAATATGCTGCGATAAGCAGTTATCTCTCGGACGGCGGGGATTTGCGCCGCTTTCAACTGGCTCAGCAACTGGCCCGGCTGTTTGATCAATATCTGCTCTATCGCCCCGATTGGATTCACGCCTGGCAGGCCGGTGAGTCTGCCGTATCGGGTGATCACTGGCAGGCGGATCTGTGGCGCAAGCTGGTGGCCCAGGAGAGCAGACACTGGGTCCATTTTCAGCAGCAGCTGTTTCAGACGATCGACACGGCCAAGCCACTCAAAGCGAGCAATCCCAGGGTTTGCATCTTCGGTGTGCCTTCCCTCTCGCCAGGCTATCTGGAGATCATTCGCTATCTTGCCAACTGGATCGATGTGCACCTGTTTCTGCTCAATCCGTGCCAGGCTCACTGGGCAGAGATTGTCACCCCGGAGGAGCAGGCGCGACTCTCCCTGGCGGCGTCGGCTGAGGATCTCTATCTGGACCTGGGACATCCATTGTTGGCCACCATGGGACGACAGGGGCGGGACTTTTTTGCCGCGATCAACGAGATGGATCCCGGCAGTGAGGAGGCCTTCGCACAGCAGCCCGATGATAACCTGCTGCTGCAGCTGCAGAACCAGATACTGAATCTAGAACCACCCGAGGGTGGTGTGGAAGCTGACGACTCGATCCGCTTTCAGCTCTGTCACAGTCCGATGCGCGAGGCCGAGGTGCTCTACGATCAACTGCTGGCGGCACTGGATGAGCTGCCAGGCTTGCGGCCTGATGAGATTCTCGTCATGACAACCGATATCGAGCGCTATGCTCCCTTGCTGGAGGCGGTCTTTGCTGCACCGGGAGAGCGCCCGAAAATTCCCTACCGGATCAGCGATCATTCGATCCAGCGGAGTAATCCGCTGGCGGATGGGCTGATGAGTCTGTTATCCCTGCCTGGCTCCCGCTATGGGGTGACCGAGCTGTTGGCGCTGCTGGAACAACCCGCCATCAGAGCGCGTTTCGGACTCGATGAGGCCGGCCTTGAAAAGGTGATCCAGTGGCTTGATCAGGCATCCATCCGTTGGGGGCGGGACGGCGCCAACAAAGTGGATTTCGGCCTGCCGGAGGAGGACCGCAACACCTGGCGGGCAGGCTTACGCCAACTGATGCTGGGTTATGCGCTGGCCGATCATGGCGAGAGCCTGTGGCGTGGGGTCTATCCATTGGATGCGGTGGAAGGATCAGAGACCCGCTGGCTGGGAGGTCTGCTGGCATTCACCGAGGCGGTGTTCGAACTGGATCAGGTTCTTGCCGAATCAATGACGCCGCAGCAGTGGCAGAAAAGGCTGACCAATACGATCGAGCGCTTTTTTGCCGTGGAGAGCCGCTCGGAACAGGATCTGATCGGGGTACGCAGCTGCATCGAACAGCTGGTGGAGGAGACCGGCGAAGCGGGCGACCGGGTAATGCTCTCCCTGGCGTTGCTCAGGCATCGTTTGGGCGAACTGTTCGAGCAGCCCATGGAGCGGGGTTTTTTGGGCGGTGGTGTGAATATCTGTGCCTTGGCACCCATGCGCAGCCTGCCGTTTCGGGTGATCTGTCTGCTGGGGATGAACGATGGCCAGTTTCCCCGTCAGCCGCAGGAGTTGGGGTTCGATCTGATGCGACGGGAGTTCCGTAACGGGGATCGATCCCGCCGGGTGGACGACCGCTACCTGTTTCTCGAAACCCTGCTGTCGGCCCGTCAGCGTCTGATCATCAGCTACTGTGGCCAGAGTCAGCGGGACAACATGCCGATGCCGGCCTCTGTGGCGGTCGAGGAGTTGCGCGACTGTCTGCGGCAGATGGTGGGGGAGGCTGGCCTTGCCCGGATGACCCACCGGCATCCGCTGCAACCCTTCTCACCGGACTATTTCCGCAGCGAGACCGGCCTGTTCAGTTACTCGAAAGAGATGCGTGAAGCGGCAATGACTGTTGGCCGGGGTAGGGCGATCGATCTACCCTTGGTTGATCAACCCCTCGCATCGGGTGAGTCACAGGCGGTGATCGAACTGGATCAGCTGATACAGTTTTTCGAGAACCCCCAGCGACACTTTTCCCGGCTGCGATTGGGCATCAACCTGGAGGCGGCGGATCAGCTGCCGGAGGTGCGGGAGCGGTTTGCCTACGACCGTTTCGAGCAGAGCGATCTGGAACATCAGATTGTGGATCTGCTGCTCCAGGAGCATCCGCCTGAGCAGTTGTTCGAACTGTTCGATGGTCGCGGTCTGTTACCCCATGGGCAGGCGGGCGGGCTGGCATTCGAAGCGATGCTGGAGCGGGCTCAGTCGATGACCAGCCGGATCGCCGCCAGCCAGGGGGAACGGCTTGAAGCGCCATTGGTGGTGGAGATCCCCTTTGAACAGAACAGGCTGAGCGGATATCTGCGAACGGTCAACCGTTCAGGCCTGCTGGCCTACAACACGGCCGGGCTCTATCCATACCACCTGGTCAAGGCGTGGATTCGGCATCTGGTGCTGAATCATTTGCGCCCCCAGGGGGTCACGCTGGAGACCCGTTTACTGGAGGCTGATCGGGAGGGCCGTTTCACGCCGGTCGAGCAGCCTGAGGCCCATCTGCGGAACCTGATGCAGGCCTATCAAACCGGTATGCAGACCCCACTGCCATTCTATCCGGGAACCTCCTGGCAGTTTGTCGAGCGCTATCTGCAGGGGGATCCGGAAAAGGCGCAAAAGGAGGCAGAGAGAAAGTGGTTCGGCAGCAGCCACCACAGTGGTGATGTGAGCAAGCCCTACAATCAACTGCTCTATCAGGGGCATGCCCTCAATCAGCAGGCTTTCGCCGAGACCAGCCTGACACTGCTGCAACCTCTGATGCAGCATCTGGAGTGGCACTGATGGCAGCGGATTCAGGCATGAAGATCGAGCGCTTCTCGCTGCAGGGGATCAATCTGGTCGAGGCCAGTGCGGGTACCGGCAAGACCCACACCCTCTCCAGTCTCTATCTGAGGCTGCTGCTGGAGCAGGGGTTGATGCCCCGGTCGATCCTGGTGATGACCTACACCAAGGCGGCCACCGCTGAGCTGAAAACCCGCATACGTCAGCGGATTGTCGAAGCCAGGCAGTGGTTTCAAGGGAGCGATACCCCAGACCTGCTGTTACAGGCGATCGATCAGAAAGTGGCGGACAGATCCCTGGCGATCCGTCAGCTCGATCTGGCTCTGGCCAGTTTCGATCGGGCTGCGATCTTCACCATCCATGGCTTCTGCCAGCGGGTGCTGACCGAATTTGCCTTCGAAAGCGGACAGTCCTTCACCACGGCACTGGTCCCCGATCAGGCGGAACGGCTGCAGCAGATCGCGGATGATTTCTGGCGACTCGAGATGTCCAGGCTGCCGAAGCAGTTCTTCAGCGCCCTGCAGGAGTGGATTGCCACGCCCGATCAACTGCTCGCAAGACTCAAGCCGGCGCTTGGAAAACCCTATCTGCGGGTGAGTGGTGCGGCATGGCCTGACAATCTGGCGAGTCTGGAACAGCAGGCCCAACAGGCGTTGCAGCAGCTACGCGCCTGCTGGTCTGCGGAACGGGAGCAGGTAAAGAAACTGCTGAGCGACAAACAGGTGCTGAAAGGCTATCAAGCCAACTGGCTGGCGAGCTGGTTTGAAAAGATGGATCTGTGGCTCAACGACAATCTCTATGAGGCCCCATTCGACAAGGTGATCCGTTTTACCCCGGAGGTGATCGCTGAGGCGGTGAAAAAGGGTAAAACAGCGCCGGAAAATCCGTTTTTCAATGCCCTGGCGGACTATCTGCCTATCTCCGAGCAGTCTGTGGCCGCTTTCCATCAGGCCAAGGTGGCTTGGCAGGCCCGTCTATACGACTATCTGCAACAGGAGCTGCCCCGTCGTCAGATGGAGGCGGGGGAGTGGTCCTATGACGATCTGCTGCTGCAGCTCCATCAGGCGCTGCAAGCGGATCGATCCGGGCAGCTTTGCGGACTGCTGCGCAGCCGCTATCGGGTCGCTCTGGTGGATGAGTTTCAGGACACCGATCCGATTCAGTATGAGATCCTGCATCGGATCTACGCGGAATCGGAACAGCCACTGATCCTGGTCGGTGATCCGAAACAGGCGATCTACAGTTTTCGCGGCGCCGATATCTACACCTATCTGCAAGCCAGGGATGGCGCCGGGGGGCGGCGCCATACCCTGGATACCAACTGGCGCTCCACGCCGGATATGGTGCAGGCGATCAATCGTCTGTTCAGTTTTTCACCACGTCCCTTCTACGACCATCGAATCGGCTTCCAGCCCACCGACGCGGCTGAACGGGCCCGGGATCAGCTCACCGAACAGGGCCAGCCCGGTGCGGCGCTGCAGATCTGGCGTTTGCCGGCCGAGGAGGGGATGTCGGTTGAGACACTGCGTCATTCGGTAGCGGAAACCACCGCGGCGGAGATCGCCAGTCTGCTGTCGGCGGATGATTCGAGACAGCTCAGAATCGGTGCAAGGCGGCTGGTGGGCAGTGATATCGCCATCCTGGTGCGTACCCACACACAGGCCAGCAGCCTGGCCATGGCGCTGGCCGCCAAGGGCATAGCCAGCGTACGCAGCAGTCAGCAGAGTGTCTATTGGAGCGCCGAGGCTGAGGCGCTGGAGCGGGTCTTGATCGGGCTGCTCGAGCCGCACCGGGAAGCGGTTCTACGAGCGGCGCTGGCGACCCCACTGTTTGGTTGGAGTGGGGCTGAGATCGATCGCCTGAATGAGGACGAACCCCTGCAGAGTCAGGTGACCCGCCAGTTCTTCGACCACCATCAGGTCTGGCGCAGCAGTGGCTTCATGGTCATGATCCGCGGGCTGATGACCGAGTTCAGCATGGAGAGCCGGATGCTCGAGTATCACGACGGGGAGCGTCGCCTGACCAATCTCTACCATCTGCTGGAGCTGCTGCAACAGCATGAGAATAGCCAGCGCCCGGGTATGGAGGGGCTGCTGAAGTGGTTCTCTCAGCAGCGCCAGTCCAGCGCCCAGGATGAGGAGCGCCTGCTGCGTCTGGAGAGCGATGGGGATCTGGTGAAAATCGACACCCTGCACCACAGTAAAGGTCTGGAGTACGGCATCGTCTTCTGCCCCTACCTGTGGGATGAATCCGCGGAAAAACGCAGCGACTGGCCGTTTCTGTTTCACGATCCACTGGATAACGATGCAGCGGTGCTTGAACTGGGCTCAACGGCCATGGAGCAGAACCGGGTATACCGCCAGCAGGAGAACCTGGCGGAGAGCATCCGGCTGGCCTATGTGGCGCTGACCCGATCCCGTTACCGCTGTTATCTGCCCTGGGGGCTAACCAAACAGAATCGTCATGGGGCGCTCTGCTGGCTGCTGCACAGTCGTGGCACTGCGCAGCCGCCACAGCAACTGAGCGATTGGCTGTCGACGGCCAAGGGGCTGCAGCCGAGCGATGATGAGGCCCAGCTGAGCGCTTTGGCGGCATCGGCAGGCGCGGCCATTTCTGTCTCGCCACTGCCCGAATTTGAGGTAGCGGGGCAGCTCTCCCTGGCACTACCCCCTGAACTCATCCCGGCCAGACGCTTCAGCAAAACCGTGCCGAAACATCAGCAGGTCGCCAGTTTCTCCTCCCTGATTGCCGGCTTGCCGGAGGATCTGCCGGATCATGATGGCATTGAGGCAAACGACAGCACTCCTGCCGAGTTCGATTCGCGGCTCGATGTGCATGGCTTCCCCAGAGGGGCTGGTCCCGGCAGTTGCCTGCATGCGATTCTGGAAAATCTCGATTTCCAGCAAAACGACCAGGCTGGGTTGCAGCAGCTGGTAGAGGAGAAGCTGTTGCTCTACGGAATCGATCTGCAGTGGCGTGAGGTGGTGGTGCAGTGGATGCAGGTTCTATTGACCACCCCGCTTAATGAAACGGGACTGCATCTGGGGCAGATACCAGCCAGCCAACGTCTCAACGAGATGGCGTTTCAGTTCCCGGTCAGCGCCTTCAACACCCGGCAGATAAGTCAGCTGGCGGAACGCACCCGCTTCAGCCATGCCCCGGGTCTGATTGCTGGCCTGGGAGGGTTGGGGCGCGACAGTGTGGATGGTTATCTGAAAGGCTACATCGACCTGGTTTTTGAATTTCAGGGGCAATACTTTCTTGCCGACTACAAATCGAACTGGCTCGGTATCGACTACCCGGCCTACCACCAACAGGCCCTGACCGAGGCCATGGCTTCGCACCACTATCCGTTGCAGTATGTGCTCTACACCCTGGCACTGCATCGCTATCTGCGGTTGCGAATCCCAGACTACGACTATGAGAAACAGTTCGGTGGCGTCTTCTATCTCTTCCTGCGGGGCATGCGCCCGCAAGGGGAGCCGGGGATGGGCATAGTGCAGGAGCGGCCACCGGTGGAATTCATCAACGCCATGGATGAGATGATCGGAGAGCCGCCATGAGTGTCCGATCCGAGCATCAACCATTCGATCAGAGCGCGGCCCTGCTGAAACAGCTGCGTGACAACAGTCTGCTGGCGGATCTGGACATCCATATGGCGATGTTCCTGCTGCAGCAGGCAGATCAACCATCGCTGCCACTGGCACTGGCCATTGCCCTGACCTGTCGGGCAACCGATGAGGGGCATGTCTGCCTCGATTTGAGTCAACAGGCGGAGCGGGCACTGCTGCCCGGAATCGACCCGAAAGTCACAACCCTGCCGCTCGATGAGTGGCGCAAGCTGTTGCTCGACAGTGGTGTGGTTGGTAGCCCGGGCAGTCGGCAGCCACTGGTGCTGGATGACCAGGAGAGACTCTATCTGCATCGATACTGGGACTATGAGCAGCGCCTGGCAAGTGCACTTCTGCAACGGGCAGATGCCGATGAGGCGATGCCGGATAAGGCGCAATTGAGCGCAGGCCTGAAGCAACTGTTTCAGCCGGCAGAAGAGCTTGAGACCGATTGGCAGCAGGTTGCGGCAGCCAATGCCCTGTTGTCGAATCTGACGGTGATCTCCGGCGGTCCGGGGACTGGCAAAACCTCCACCGTGGTGCGCATCCTGGCTTTGCTGCGGCAACAGCCAGAAGGCGCTGCGCTGCGCATCGGCCTGGCTGCGCCAACCGGTATGGCGGCGGCCCGGCTGCAGCAATCGATCCGGGACGCCAAGCTGCGACTGCCCCTCTCAGCGGAAGCGTTGGAGGGGATTCCCGAACAGGCCTCCACACTGCATCGGCTGCTCGGTGTCACGACTCAGGGTACCGGTTTCCGGCACCATGGGGAGAATCCACTGCTATTGGATGTGCTGATCCTGGATGAGGCCTCGATGGTGGATGTGGCGCTGATGGCCAAACTGCTGGATGCACTGCCCAGTCAGGCCAAACTGATCCTGTTGGGGGATCGGGATCAGCTCGCCTCGGTGGAGGCGGGTGCGGTACTGGGGGATATCTGTGCCGGTTGCGAAGGGCCCAGTGCGGAATCGGCTGCTACCTTGTCGCATATCACCGGTCAGCCAATTGAGCCGATGCCCCGCGCTGACAATCCCCTGCAGGATCGGGTGGTGCTGCTACGCCACAGTTACCGGTTCAGCGCCGACAGCCCGATCGGTCGTCTGGCGACAGCAATCAATCGGTCGGAGGCTGACCAGGCGATCCAGCTGATTCAGCAGGGCACCCCAGAGAACGAGTTGACCTGGCTGAACGATGAGACCGAGACCGTTGCACTCGGTGCGGCCCATTTTGCTCAACTCGGCCGGGCGATTGAGCGGGGTGATTCTGTCGAGGCGCTGTTCGAACATCTGCATGCCTTTCGCATCCTGGCCGCACTGCGGGAAGGATCTGCGGGTGTCGTGCAGCTCAACCAGGGCATCACCAGCCGACTCAGAGAGCAGGGGGCCATTCCCCAGCAGGCAGCCTGGTATGTGGGGCGGCCGGTGATGTTGACCCGCAACGACTATCAACTCAATCTCTACAACGGAGAGAGCGGGATCGTATTGCCCCATCCGGACGGCTCCGGCGAGCTGTCGGTCGCCTTCAATGGAGCCGATGGCGGGATTCGCTGGGTCTCACCATCCCGCTTGCCCTATTGCGAAACCGTCTATGCACTGACGGTGCACAAGAGTCAGGGGTCGGAATTTCAGCGGGTGTTGTTTCATCTGCCGAAGCAGGACTCGCCGGTGCTCTGTCGTGAGCTGGTCTACACCGCCGTCACCCGGGCAAAGCAGCAGTTCAGTCTGGTTGGCCCGGAAGCGGTTTTCAGAACCGCCTTACTCAGAGGCATGCAGCGCCAGAGCGGCCTCAGCGACCGCCTCAAACAAATCTCCTAGCGACGGTTTGCAGCCGCAGAGTGCCGGGTTTACGGGATCTGCCAAAACACCACAGCTGGAAACGACCCGTAGAAGACGGGGAGAGCAGATATTTTGCTGAGCACATAAAAAATAACTTGGGTTGGATAACTCCTGGTTGTGGTAGGGTATGGGCTGTTTGAATACTGGTGTGAGTGTACAAGCTCATACAATTAAATAAAAAACAGTGGGTTACGGCTCTTTTCAAGAATTTGAAACAGATCAATCCAGGGGCCAATCGATCGAATCCACTGACTACAAAATCGGCAGAACCGAACTGCCTTCGGTGACGAGGCAAATCGGCCATAAGAATTTAGTGATCTAAGCGAAGGAGAAGAAACGTCATGATCAACCCCGTTGGTTCAACAGAATTACAACCTTTGTTTGTCTATGACCCTGATACTCACCACAGTCTCTCCCATGAGGCGGAATCACTGCCCTCCGTAGTGATCAGCTCCCAGGCCGCCGGTAACGCGGTGATGATGGGCGCAGGCTACTTCAACCCGCTGAAAGGCTACATGTCAGTCGCGGACGGCATGGGTGCAGCTGAGAAGATGACCCTCACCGACGGCAGCTTCTTCCCGGTGCCTGTGCTCTGCCTGGTCGAGAGTACCGATGCAATCGGTGACGCCAAGCGCATTGCCCTCAGAGACCCCAACATGGAAGGCAACCCTGTGCTGGCCGTGATGGATATCGAAAACATCGAAACCGTCAGCGATGAGCAGATGGCTGTGATGACCGACAAGGTCTACGGTACTTCCGATCCGGAGCATCCTGGCGTGGCAGCGTTCAACGGCCAGGGCCGCATTGCCCTGTCCGGTCCGATCCAGGTCCTGAACTTCTCCTACTTCCAGGCTGATTTCCCGGATACCTTCCGCACCGCGGTTGAGATCCGTAACGAGATCCAGGAGCGCGGTTGGAGCAAGATCGTTGCCTTCCAGACCCGTAACCCCATGCATCTGGCCCACGAAGAGCTGTGCCACATCGCCATGGATCGTCTCGGCTGCGACGGCCTGGTGATCCACATGCTGCTGGGTAAACTGAAGAAAGGTGATATCCCTGCACCGGTTCGTGATGCCGCCATCCGCAAGATGGTCGAACTCTACTTCCCGCCGAACAGCGCAATGGTGACCGGTTACGGTTTCGATATGCTCTACGCTGGCCCAAGAGAGGCAGTACTTCACGCCTACTTCCGCCAGAACATGGGCGCCACCCACTTCATCATCGGGCGTGATCACGCCGGTGTGGGTGACTACTATGGCGCATTCGACGCACAGACCATCTTTGAGAATGAAGTGCCAGCCGGCGCCATGGAGATCGAGATCTTCAAGGCCGACCACACTGCCTACTCGAAGAAACTCAATAAGGTTGTGATGATGTGCGAAGCACCGGATCACAGCAAAGAGGATTTCGTACTGCTGTCAGGCACCAAGGTGCGTGAGATGCTGGGACAGGGCATTGCGCCTCCCAAAGAGTTCTCCCGTCCTGAGGTGGCTCAGATCCTGATGGATTACTACCAGTCAATAAAATAACAATTGACTCGATAAGAAAAAAATTGCCCGCTTTATGCGGGCATTTTTTTTGTTGCAAGCTTATTATGGAGACGCTTTAAAAATCTTCAGATCAACTGTTCTCCCGACAGAGGTCGGCTTCCGCCTCGATCATCATCTCAACGATCACTTCAATCTCATCGGGATTGGTTTCCGCCAGTTCCCTCAGCTCGGCACAGCTGAACAACAACATATCATTCATGACAACCACCAAATAGAATATTATTAATTACTAATATAGATTGAATCTCTCCTTAGGTCAAGTCCATTGCTGGCTGGGGGGATGCGAATCACACGATAATTTGATGTGTTAATGACCTCAGTATCAGCCAGATTTAAGGTAAACTAGAGAGAGTTAAGGCACTGACGCCCGGCGAATTCCAGCTCTGAATATGTCAAATCGCAAAATCACCTTCATCAACCCCCCTTATGACTCCATCGCCAAGGGGTATGAGTTCGTCAAGGAGATCACCAACAACTCCCCGTCGTTGGGATTGATGTACCTGGCGGCCGAGGTGAGAGAACACGGCTATGAGCCGGAGATCATCGAAAGCAACATCATGAACCTCTCCATCGAGGGAGTGGTGGAGCGGGTGGTCGAGCGGGCGCCCGCCTATGTGGGCATCACCCTCTTCACGGTCGGTGTCTGGAATACCGCCACCATCGCCCAAGCGATCAAAGAGAAGCTGCCGGAGACGGTCATCATCATCGGTGGTCCCCACGTCTCCTCCATGGGGCGGGAGACCATGGAGCGTTTCAGCCAGTTCGACTATGCGGTAACCGGTGAAGGGGAGAAGACCCTGATGGATCTGTTGCGGGCCATCGAAGGGGAGGGCAAGCTCACCGAAGTGCCCGAACTGATCTATCGGGATGGCCCGTTCATCAACCAGACCCAGGGCCGGGCGATCAACCGGGATCTGGACTACCTGCCAATGCCGGCCTGGGACCTGCTGCCCGATTTTCCCCAGGCCTATAAGCCGGCCATCTACGACTATCCCCGCGGTCCGGTGGCCACCATCGCCGCCTCCCGGGGCTGTCCTTTCCATTGCAAGTTCTGCGACACCTCCACCTTCGGCGACCGGGTCCGTTACTACTCACCGGCCAAGGTGGTGGAGATGATGCGGCACCTGAAACAGACCTATGGTATCCGCCATGTGATGTTCGTCGATGACCTGTTTCTGGCCAGCCGCAAGCGGGCCTCCGAGTTCTGCAAGATCCTCATCGAGGAGGGGCTCAACATGACCTGGTCCTGCACCTCCCGGGTCGACACGGTGCATGAGGATGTACTGGCACTGATGAAGAAGGCGGGCTGCTGGGAGATCAGCTTCGGTCTGGAGAGCGGTTCCCAGGAGATGCTGGAGAAGATGGTCAAGTCCGCCAAGGTGAAGGACTCGGAACGGGCGGTGAAGATGACCGCCGCCGCAGGCATCCGCACCAAGGGGCTGTTCATGCTCGGCTACCCCGGCGAGACGGTGGACTCCATCGAAGAGACCAAGCAGTTCGTACGCAACATCCCCATGACCATCATGAACCTGACCAAGTTCACCCCCTACCCAGGCTCACCCATCTACTACGACCTTTACGGTTCGAACATCCGGGACGACCACTGGGAGAAGATGAACGGCATGAACTTTCTCTGGTCCCCGGAAGGGATCAGTATCGATGAACTGGACAAACACTATCGGCAGATGCTGGTCTCCTTCTACCGGCGACCCGCGATCAGCTGGCACTACACCTGGTTATCGTTGCTCTATCCGCAGCATATGATCCGGTTGATTAAATTCGGCGCCCATTTTGCAAAATACAAAGTCACCAATCTGATTCGCAAACCGGCCCTTGAAAGCGAGAGCTGAAGCTTCCTTTCGAACATCGACTCCTGATCAATACCCGAGTTATCGAAAAGGTCTTTTCTCAGTTTTTTTAGCCGCGAATGGACGCAAAGAACCGCGAAAGGCCGCCAATCAGTTGGGTGATTGATTCCATAATGCCTCGGTTGATTGTTGTCATACCGGTGCATACCTACTGCTGTTTGGGAAATTGGTGGGGCCATGCCCCACCAAACAGGGCTTGAATAAGCATCATCCATGTCTGTTTAAAGTTGCCTTGTACAGATTATGAATCTTTGATTGTGAGCCACTGCTATGGCTTATACCCTGCAAAATCAACTGCTGCATAGAGTTCAGCCAGATGACCGGAATCTATTCCCGACAGCAGTGATCGATTGCCATCTCTCGGGAGCAGACAGAGAGGGCATGGCCCTCCAGCTAATCGGGTGAGGGGGGTAGCAGAGATTGCCCGCTATTTATCTCCCGGAGGCCATCAAGTCTTGGCATTCTGGACCGATAACATTACAAACAGTCATACGCCGTTCATACCTTTGCAATCCGTGGTTTAAGCCGCTTTGTCATGCTAAGGTAACTAAAATTCTGTGACTGGAAAGGAGCTGTACATGCCCGTCTCTAAACGCTCGTTCCAGATACTGCTACTCACAGTGTCTGTGGTTGTACTCCTCTGGCTCAATCAGGGAGAACACAGCGCCGAACATGGAGGTGGTGCTCACGAAGTCATCCTGCAGTCCTTCATCTGGTTTGCCGTGGCAATGGTACTTGCCCGGGCGTTCGCCAGCCTCTTCAAGCTGATCAATATCCCGGCGGTATTGGGCTGTATCACCGCCGGTATCGTGGCGGGCAACTTCGCTCTGATGACCGGCCTCGACTGGCTGGAGCCGATCAAGACCACCGAATTCATCCGCATCATTGCGGAATACGCTGTGGTTCTGTTGCTGTTCAAGATCGGCCTCGAGTCGAACATCGAAGACATCATGAGCGTCGGGCTTCGCTCTCTGGCGGTCGCCATCGTCGGGGTGGTTGCACCGATGGTGCTCGGCTACGTCACCCTGGCGACACTGATGCCGGGCCAGTCCGATGTGGTCTATCTCTTCTTCGGCGCCGCGCTCTCCGCCACCTCCATTGCGATCACCACTCGAACGTTTGAGGACCTGGGGCAGAAGAACTCCACCGAGTCGATCATGGTGCGTTCCGCCGCGGTAATCGACGATGTGCTGGGTCTTGTGATCCTGGCGTTCGTCTCCTCACTGGCCGCCACCAGCGGCGATGCGGAGACGGTTGGTATCGGCAGCATGTTTGTCATCATCGCCAAAGCGGTACTCTTGTTCGCCGTGGCGATACTCTTCGGTCAGAGCATCGCGCCGGGCCTCAGCTACTGGGTGAGCCGGCTGGAGGACAGCCTGGAGATGAAGGCGGCCTTCGTCATGGGCATAGGCATCGTGTTTGCGGTACTTGCCTACTCGGTAGGGCTTGAGATGATCGTAGGGGCCTATGCCGTAGGCCTGGCCCTCGATCCGGTTCACTTCCGCTACTTCAAAGAGCCGGAAGCGATCATGGAGTTGCGTGAGCGTCTGTTCCACAACGACACCAAGTGTGAGAAGGAATCGCGCCGCATCCTGGAAGCCACCATCAACAAACACAGTGATAAGCACATCGAAGACCTTATTCACGGTTTTGTGATCTTTATCGTGCCGGTGTTCTTTTTCTACACGGGTATGCAGGTCGATCTGGCGTCACTGGTGGCGAATCCGACCATACTCAGCATTGCTTTGGCCGTTTCCATTGCGGCAATCGTTGGTAAATATGTCTCCGGTTTTGCGGCAGGGCCGGGGGTTGATAAAAACACTGTTGGCTGGGCGATGGTACCGCGTGGTGAAGTCGGTATTGTATTTGCGAATGTTGGTTTGAGTCTGGGGGTTCTTTCCGCAGACCTGTTTGCTACTGTGATCATTATGGTGATTGTGACTACTTTTGCTGCACCTATTGTTTTGGCTTATCGATTGTCGCATAAGAGTTGAAGTCAATTTGTCTAATGGGTGGTGTAGCCACTCGTTATTTTTCTCTTGTCGGAAACTCCCTGTTTCGCCCTCCTGGGCGAGTTACTTATCTTTTCTCGCCAAAAGATAAGTAACCAACAGAAAGGGCGCCCGGCCGTCACGCCCCTACGGGTCCGCTGCGATGCTCGGCAAAAACCGGCGGGCCTGAAACTCGCTGCGCTCAAACAGTCAGGCCCGCTGATCGGTTTTTGCCTGCGCTTCTCGCTCGTGCCGGAACGGGGTATCAAGAGGGAGTATCTGCCAATTTGGCAGTCCCTGTCTTTCTGAATCGTAGCAGCGATTTTTCATTCAAAAAGATCAGCTACTAAGGCAGTTCGATGTGTTGATCCAGTATTGACTTCATAGCCCTAAGTTTGTCGGGACCACAGCTTTGTGTAAGAGAATATCGTGAATGCAGGAAGATAAGTGATTGATATTGCCTGACGTTGGGTGTTATATAAAAGGTCTGCTATAAAACTCTAACAGGGCAGGGGACCTGGGAAAAATAACAATCATGAGTAAAAAGGAATTTAACCGTGTGGAATCCCTTTCGTAAAAAGCCGTTACTCTCCGAAGAAAACACTCTATTTCAAATCGAGTGTTACAAATGGTTATTGACCCACTTCGGTGGAGACGATTTCTAT
This sequence comes from gamma proteobacterium symbiont of Stewartia floridana, assembly GCA_003676145.1. Lineage (GTDB taxonomy): Bacteria > Pseudomonadota > Gammaproteobacteria > Chromatiales > Chromatiaceae > Thiodiazotropha > Thiodiazotropha taylori. The sequence continues at coordinate 121,760 of NAUB01000018.1, forward strand.
AAAGAAGCCCAACTCGTTCTCCCCACCAGTGACTATTTCCCCTCCATCGTCGATTCAAGTGAGTCCGCTGCCCAGACCACATTAAACCAAGTGATGAAATACGCCGGTATGGAAAACTGGCCGGTAACCCTACAGGCTCAGGAGGAAGACCCCAATCATCTGGTGGCCCCCACTTTGGCGGTGCAAAACGTAGAGCAGAGCCCCCTTGGCACCTTCTCGGTGAATGAGAAAAACGAAGCCACGATTACCTACAATCCAAAAATCACCACCAACCCGATCCAAATGGTGGCGACATTTGCACATGAATTGTCCCACTATCTCACTGGCACAGCGCCGGTACCACCACCAGGCGGGTGGGAAAACTGGGAGTTTGCAACAGACATTGGCGCTACCTTTCTCGGTTTCGGTATTTTCCAGGCAAACGCCGCTTTCACTTTTCGGCAATACATTAGTGCTGATGCAGTTGGCTGGCAGACATCAGGTGGCGGTTATCTTACAGAAGCCGAGCACAGCTATTCACTGGCAATCTTTCTGCTTCTTAAAGAGATAGATCCTGAAGTTGCCTTTCCTCACTGTGATGTGAATGTGAGAGGGTATCTCAAGAGGGCATTGGATGAACTTGAAGGAAGTAATGCCATTGTTCAGTTGAGAGAGGTGGCCTATGAGCCAAAAAACTTATAACAAATTGAATTATGAAATAGTCCGCTATCGACCCAAAGCGGACATTTGAGAAGGATAGTTTTTGACTACTAAATCTAAATCAAAGCCAAAAAAACCAACGCCACGTCAGACAGGCGGTGCAGGTTACGATTTTGAAGATTTATCTGCAGCTTGGCTGATGGTGAAGATGTTGCGTGGAGTGAGCTTGCCTAGTGTTGATGCTATGGGTGTAACGCTTAAATGGCAAACGGAAGCTTTAGGTTGGAAGCAAATAGATGATCTTTTAATCATTTGTGAAGGTGCGGAAAAAAAACAATTAGCTATTTCTTGTAAAAGTAACATGCAAGTCAGGGGTTCAGGACTACCGTTAGATTTTGTAAAGAATGCTTGGGCACTATGGCAGGAAGGTAAGCCTCTCAACAAAGAATACGACTGCATGATGTTGGTGCAGAAAGGTAACAATCAAAATTTTTTTACTGCGTGGGCTGACCTAAAACTTTGGTGCTCTGAGAGCGATATTGAAACAGTCGTAGCACGGATTACAAATTCTCAAAAACATAGTAATGTATATAACAGCGTTAAGAATCCTGAATGCAATAGTAATTATACAGATGAAGATTCTATTGCTCTTATACGAAACTTAGAAGTTATTCCTTCAGATTTTCATTTAGCTACTTCGGAATATGAAACCACTTCATTGGCTCATTGTCGTGATATTTTGCATGATGGTTCTGAGGAAAATGCAAAAAAGCTATGGGATTGGCTGCTTAAAAAGGCTAAAGAAAAACGTGTCTCAGGTGGAACACTGCAGCTATCAGAGCTTTGGCAAGAGTTAGTTCCAGTTTTCAATTTAAAAGACCACCCCAACTACGCTGCCTCATGGACGTCTCTGGAAACGATCTCTGAAGAATATAAAAGTACAATTGAAACCAGCTTACCAAATGGTCACAGTCTAAAAAGGTCTACAGAAGAGCACCTTCTAGAGCGTCTTAAAGATGATCAAATATGCGTTGTATATGGTAGTTCGGGAAGCGGAAAGTCGGCGTTCGTAAAGTCCACTTTAGATAATAAACTCCCTCAGTGGAAGCAGGTTTGGCTTTCTCCAGAAAACTTGGATTTAGCGTTAAGTGAGACAACACGATCAGACGTTGGGTTGCTTAAGCCTTTGAAAGATATTCTTGTTCATACATCAGAAGAAAAAAAAATCCTTATTATTGATTCCGCTGAAAGAATTAGCCCTGATTGCATCAAAAAAATTAAGTCTCTTATTTCCAATATTTTAGCAACTAATAGCGACCAAGAAGGCTGTTTTGAGTGGCGGGTCATCATTGTTGGGCAAACTGAAGCTTGGGGCTCGGGAGATTTTCATGAAATAGCAGGACGCACCTCGATCCAACCCATAGAAATTTCTTCACTTGATCCTGCTGACGTAAGAGCAGCGCTTCATTCAAGTGGTCACTTATCCTGGCTTGCCTCAGATAACGAAGCTCTTATAGCTTTGGGTAATTTAAAAACTTTGGCTTGGGTAATGCGAGCTGAAAGCGTTTTTTCTGAAGGGGGCATAGACGATATCTCCTTGCCTGCCATTGCTGACCGTTTATGGTCGTACTGGACGAGCGACAAAATAAAATTTCACAACCTTCTGACACAACTTGCTGAACGCGAGGCTGAGTTTCAACGAAGTTTTCCTATAAGTGGATTTGATATTGATGTTAGCGAAGCTCTCGACGAAGGTTTGGAATGTTTGCCCCTACGAAAAAGAAAAGACATTAATTCAATCGAATTTGAGCATGACTTAGGTGCTGATTGGGCAAGATTTCAACGCTTAAAAGAAATAAAAAATGACATAAGCTCTTGGGCACCATACGCTAGCAATCCACTTTGGCATAATGCTTTGCGTATGATGGGGCAGCAACTTCTTCGTGAAAAGAATGCAGAGGGAACTTTATGGGATGTTGCTTATGAAGAAGCAGAAAAAACAAAAGACGAAAATCCGTTGGCTGCAGATATCCTCCTAGATTCGCTGTGTCTTGATCCATTTGCAGCGCACTATCTTAACGAACGATCAGAGATGCTCTTTGCGGATAAAGGAGCGCGCTTAAATCGTTTGCTAAGGCGCTTTCACCATATCGCAACCGTTTCAAATGTATCTAAAGAGTCCTTAGAAATTGATCCCTCACTAAAGCTTTATTTAGAAGATATGCAGAGATTGCCAATTTATGGTCGTTGGCCGCAAGTTGCAAAATTCCTTTCAGATCACAAAGAACAAGTTGCCAAGCTTATTTCACCAATGGTTTCCAAGCTATGTGAAACTTGGCTCACTACTACGCCCCTGTATCTAGATCGTGAAAAAAATACGCCAATGCCTTACAGAAAGGAATTTGCAGAGCTTGCTTTAGAAACGGTAAGGGCTTTGCAGCTTGAGCAAATGAAAGGGCACTTTTGGCTCAGAGATGACAGCGAAAAGCCTCTTTATGGAGCCGCGTTTGCTGCTGCAAACGATCTTCCTGAAGAAGTCTGCGAATGGGCTTTGGAAATGGTCTATAGAAGACCGTGTAAAAAAGAAATTACCGAAGCGCTTCAAGTTTATCGGGAAGAAAAAAGGAAAGAACATGCGGATAAGATGCGTAATGATAAAGATTACCGCGAAAAAAAAGAGCGTTTGCGTGCGATGCCTACCAGTATTTCAAGTTATAGAGACTTACCCCCTTGGCCATTAGGCCCACAAGGGCGGGTAGACAATGCCTTTCGAGACTATTGTTTGAGTGCGGGTTCCTTGACGAGACTAATGTATCTAAGGCCAGAAGTTGCAAGTGAGTTTCTTCTTGCATTGCTAATTGATGATTCCCCGACAGAAGACTATTCAAGTAGTCCTCTACGTGATTATTTGGGATTAGAATTTAGCAATTCAGGCTATCCTACTGCATATTGGAAGAGCCCATTTTTCCAGTTTTTTCAGCTTAACACTACCGTGGCTGTAGATACGCTGATTACGCTAGTCAATTTTTGTACAGATAGATGGGCAGATAATTACAAAGGTGCCTCTAGCCTAGAGTTTACTGTTCAAGATGGTAAGAAAAACAGTTTTATGGGAGATGGGTGGGTTTTCTCTTGGTCTCAAGAGAACTGCAGATCTAACGGACAACTCCATTGTGCTTTAGCTGCTTTAGAAAAATGGATTTGTACAAGAATTGATCAAAAAGAAGATGTAGAGCCTGTGATAAGTACGCTGCTGCGGAATTCTAATTCTGTCGCAATCATCGGCGTGCTCTTGGATGTAGGGAAATATAAACCAGATTTATTTACCAATGTTTTGCAGCCCTTGCTTGGGGTGTATGAGCTTTATCGAGGCGATGATAATCGTGTGCAAAATGCTGACCGTTGGTTTGATGCTTTCGCATGGGTGCGCGAAGGTGAAAAAGTGTTAGAGATGGCCAAAGAGTGGAAATTTGCTCCTTACCGAAAAACTCCATTGCGGCAGCTGGCTGTACAATTTGCTCTCAATGATGAAAAGACAGCCAATTATATTAAAAAAGTATCTAAAGCTTGGGAGATGTCTTCAGGCGATGAAAAATATGACTTAGAAGTAAGGATATTAAAGGCTGAACTTGATCCGGAAAATTATAAGCCCGAAAAAGACCAGCAATCTGGGCAGACGTTTTTGAGGTGTCATTATCCAGACAAGCTCCAGCAAGACATAGAGGGCTTTCAGAAAAAAAATAATCCGAGATTGCAAGCTGTTACTTTGCCTTACCAATGCGAGAAGATATTGGCTTCCCCTCGAAAACTGACCGATGAAGAGGCTGAGAAGCTGGCTGATGCTCTCAATGTTGTGTCTATAGAAGAGGATGAAGAGAGCATTCTTGCAACAGAGGCGGCAATCGCATCTGCATTGATTGTAAAAGCATCGAGCTGGTTAGATAAAAATCCTGAGATTAAAAATAAAACCGATAAAATTATTCAAAACATAATTTCTAATATTGGAGATACCTCAGATTCCCTAATGGCTCCTGGACGTTTTATGAGTGATAGGTCGCTTGTTTTTGCCACTCATGTTGTTGTTGAAAACTTTATAAACGGCCTATCCCCTGATAAGGATACAGATGCCCCTGTATTAAGAGTTTTAACCAGCGGCGATAATCAAGCTGTCTTCATTTTAATGAATGCAGCTTATAAAAATCGAGAAAAGCTAGGCAATCGCTGGTGGCGTCTTATACAGATTTCAATATTTTGGGCTGCTCTCAATAGTCTTAGTCCGAGTTTTCGAGAAGGTGAAGATAAATCTATCGAAATACGTTGGGCGCGTTGGTTAAGATGGTTGCGTACCCGTGATCTAAACGTTTCGGCAAATGCTGAAACTATTGACCCAATTGGGGTGGCGGCTCGCGTGGATCGCTTAAAGGAGACTCGCATTAAACGACTGTTTGGAAAAGATGCAGAAGGTCGTTTGCGTTATCATCATCGTGTGTTTTCTGGTCTTGAGACATACACATTGGACAAAATATTTTCATGGCTTCTGAGTGACCAAGGGCATGAGATTGATGACAGCCAGGATGTCCGTTTTTTAACTCAAAAGCTGTGGGAGTTTGAAGCATGGCGAAAACAAAAATGCGAAGAAGCAAATGATGACGACAATGATCGGGATAGCTTGCCGAGTGATCTGGGCTATTCCCTGCTTCGAAAGTTATCAAAACTTCTGGTAACTGCAACAAAGGATGAAGCTGCCAATATTTGGAAACCTATATTTTCTTTAGGTGTAAACGGTCACCACGCAATTGAGCATTTAATTGATGGGTGGTTCATAGAAGTGGCTCAAAGTAAAAACATGAATTCACTTTCTCTATCTTGGAGGGAAATGATTGAATTCGCACTGTCACTGCAAAATTGGTCTCCTAATAGATATTGGTATGAAGGTGAAAAGTTATTTCGGCACCTTTTAGGTTTTAGCTCGATCAATTTCTTAGAATCTGAAGGAGCCCAAGAGACAGTTTTAGAAATAAAGGACTTATACGAGCGTTGGGCTAAGGCGCACCTCTCTCAGGAAGAGGATAATGTCGCAGCATTTGCAAGATTTCTATCGTCTAAAGTAGGGGCATCTATCCGGTATGATGGACTGCTATGGATTAGAGATTCTTTACTGCCTCCGGATGCCCTCAATTGGCGTAGAGAAGAAACCGGGAGTGCTTTAATAGAGCTTTTGGATATCATAGTTTCTAATAATAAAAGTACAATATCTTCTGATTCCTCTTTTCGTGAGGCGCTCTTGGCTGTAGCGGCTCATTTAGTTGCTCGCCAAGTGCCTGTGGCTCTCTCTCTTCAGGAGAGTATTCGAAAAGCTCGCTAGTTTGTTTTTAGTAAATGTCCGCTTCTGGCCGTAAGCTGTCACTAAGGAATTTGGCATTTGCATGGGCACCCAGCCACTCCTTTTCTGTCAGACCTGCCAATGTGATAGTTTCAATGCTCTCATAAAGAGGTATAAGCAGCCACCATTTTGGTATCACAATGCACTAAAGATTGTCACCAAAGAGATAATACCTGTTCTTTCCCGATTTCTTTGCCCTATACATAGCCTCATCAGCTCGATTCAGGAGTTCATCCACGCTTTCAGCATGATCAGGAAAATAGGCGATGCCAATACTTGCGCCGATTTCAAACTTATGCAGATGTGACAATTTTAAGTTGGCGACAGCTTGAATCATTTTATCGGCTAATGATCTCACTTGTTTGTCGTTTTCTACGTCCTCCACCAGCAAAGCAAATTCATCCCCACCAAAGCGAGCAAAGGTGTCATTCTGTCTTACTTTTTTAACGAGGGTTTGTGCCACATCACGCAGTACTTGATCGCCAAAAGGATGGCCGTAGCTGTCATTGATCGACTTGAAACCATCAAGGTCAATAAACAGAATGGCATAGCGGCTATTCAGTCTTAAAGCACGACTGGCTGCTTGACTCAGGCGGTCGCTAAAAAAGCGTCGATTGGGTAACTCGGTGAGGGGGTCGAAATGGGCTTGAAGTCGTAGTGCATCTTCAGCTCTGCGTTGCGCGGTAATGTTACGCACATAGACTGAAAATCCCTTGACCCTGTCATTTGCCTCCTTGTCTGGGGTGTAGCGTACTTCAACACTCTGATTCAGCATGTAGCGGTAGTTGAGTTGTTCGTCATAGGCGACGACATGACCATCAAGAACTGTATCGATATGCGGCTGTATTCTCTGCATTCCCTGCTCACCGATAAATTTTGCGACATGCTGGCCAATGAAACAGCTGAGTGGCTGGCCGGATTCAACCGCATATTGCTCATTACAAAACTGGTAATGCAGATCCGCATCCACGTAAGAGACGTAGTCCGGTATGGAGTTTAAGACAAACTTCAACAAGTCCCGCTCAGCTTTTAGTTCACTGATCTCCCGTCTCAGAGAGTCACACTCATCTTCACTCTCTTTGTCAGAAGTTGGGTATTTGTTACGGTTCATTCACGATTGCCCTGAATCAACACCATCATGGTTAGACAGGATCTATTGGCAGTCCATCCACCAGAATCACATTTGCGGTGGCTGAAGAGAATCTCATTTTTTTCCAGGGAGCGTACTCATCCGAATGGTACCATCGATGGAACGAATCCCGGTCTGGCCACTCATGAACGACAACAATTTGCCCAGGCCAGCTGCCTTCAATGGCTTCAAAATCGGGGCTGGCTACCAGAAATCGGCCGTTGTATTTGTCCAGTGTTCCCTGGTGACCATCTACATATTTTTGAAAGGTTTCCGTGTCATTGACAGAGACAGCTACGATCGAATAGCTCGGCACAGTATTAACCCCCAGAAACATGATTAAGTGATGTCACTCTTTCGATCCCTATCGGCCAGATTTCATTCAACATTAGTAACAGGACTCGGAAAACTGACGCAGAGACTGGGAAATTAATGATTCAAGCCTGTTTTTAGTCCTTGATTCGTCTGATTAGCTCGGCAGTTGCACTATCCGCATAGTGTAATATTGCCTTCCGTAAAATGGTGCGTATGCGGTCATCTGTTGCTCTCTTTCCGGAGAGATTCAGCGCTGTTGCACACTCTGACCAGCTCTGTTTTTGCAGCACTCGTTTGATCAGCAAGTGCTCATCTGACTCATTGAGAAGTCCATCTGCAATCGAACTCAGGGTCAGTGTCTTGATGATCCCCTGGGTGTAGTCGTATGCCCGGTTGCCAAAGGCATAAGCTACAGCATCGAGCCATTGCTGTTCTGTCAGGTTGGATAAAGGGGGAAACTCGATCTCTTTGAGTAACGGTATGAGTAGATCGGCTGGGAGTTGACTGAGTGGTTCCGCCAGCAGTGCGGGTAGCTGCCTACTGTAGCTGGTTCGAGCCTGGCTGAGCATCGATTTGCCTGATGTACTGAGTGCCTGAATATGCATCACCGATTGCTGGCTACTGCTGGCCCCCGGGTGCACACCAATACGCACAGCTTTCATACCATTGGCCTGCCAGAACCGGATCAATCTTGTCTCTGCACCATAACTGACTCCCAGATAGTCGTAAGCCTGATTCCTGGCATAGTTCTGTATTGCTTTGAGCAGTTGCTGCCCAATGCCTCTGCTCTGCAGAGCCGGGTGGACGGCGATCCTCATGATTCGCAATCCCTTCAGGGTCGATGCGGTTCTCAATCCCAGATGGGCGGCGAGGGATTGGGCCAGCAGGTGTCCTCGGGGGCGTCGTCGGCCGAGCCAGATCTGCTCTGCGAGTTCGGCTGAAAACTCCCCTTCGGAGGCGAGCAGGGCGACGGCGATGATCTGTTGGTTATGTGTTACCACTACCGGTTGCAGATTGGGTCCATCCAGCAGATGCCAGAGATCCCTGGGAGTGGTTCGGTAATGGGCCAGTACCAGTAGACCGAAAAACTGCTGCAACTGCTGTTCATCTTCCATCAGCTGCTTTTGATCTGGAAATGTCACGCAGAACTGGTCGCTCTCCAGGCTCTGCTCCGGCTCAATTTGTGTTGGCTCCGCATCCAGGGCCAGCATTCTGAATACCAGCTGTTCCAGGGGATCATCCATTGCCCAACGGATGGGTGTCTTGAGTTGAATCTCCCGCCACTGGGGCCGTTGCTGGTCCAGATGCTTCTTGAAGCGGTGGTTGAATCCCAGACCGCTGCCTTCGTAACCGTGTACGGTGGTGGCAAAGGCGATACGGGGATAGTGCTCAAGCAGCTTTATCAATACAGGAGTGGGGATGGCAGCCGCTTCATCCACCAGTAACAGATCCCCTCGGGGTTTTTCCTGAATCAGCCGGTCCGGGGCCACATATTCAATCACGCCTTGCTGGTGGTGGAGTTCGACGCCATGTGCTTCCATCCCCAGTTCATTGGCGGCCATGCTGAACAGGCTCTCTACTGCTGCCTGGCGTGAGGCGGTTACGAGGATTCGTTGGTAGCCAGCCTCGATAAGCCGTGCGGCGGCGATTCCCAATGCCGAGGATTTGCCCCGGCCTCGATCGGAACTGAGTACCAGTGGTCTTCTGCCATGACCTTTGACCACATGGATGATCGCTTCAACGGCGTTTGATTGATCTTCAGTCAGGCAACTGGGATCAGTAGAGACCGGTACGGGTTGGTTTGATGGGATTGCTGTCTGTGCCGCTTTGAGGCCTTCGACCGTGGTACGCGCAATAGTTGGTTCTGTTTCCAGGAGTTTCGCAAGTCGGGTGAAAAAGTGGCTGGGCCTGGGGAGTTCATAGTTGGCGACGGTAATCCGCTCAGCTTCCGGGTCCCCATACTCTGCCCACTGATCCAGAGAAGGGGTCAACAACAGCAACAGTCCACCACCGGTCAGTGTGCCGCTGACCGCACCGAAGGCATCCGGATCGAATCCTGAAAAGGCGTTGTAGATCAGCAGGCCCGACTCTCTGCCCAGGTGTTGCAGCGCCTGACGATTGTCTGCATGGGCTATGCCTTCAGGAGGATGCTCTCCGATCCACAGGGTGTTGGGATCGTTGATTGCTTGGACGATCTGTTTCGCCTGCTCAATAGACCAGGACACTTCGCCAGCGATATGCAGCAGATAACGGTGCCGGCTCTGTTGTGCCAGTTGACGGGTCTCTGTGGCCAGTTGAATGATTGAGCTGATGGTATCGATGGTCTTTCAGGATCTGCAGTTGGTGTTGGTATCAGTGTATCGTTGAGAGTGTCTTGTTTGTATGGATAAAGCATGCCATGAATCCCTATTGACTGTCATACCTCTCCGTTGAATGTGAATCAGCCGGGGGACAGGCTATCATCTAACCATTCCAAAACGGCAGGATTGCTTGAACAGATGAAACTAAACAATGGCAATTGAAACCGCTGAGCGTATCCGGGTTCATGGACTGGTGCAGGGGGTCGGTTTCCGCCCCAAGGTCTGGCACCTGGCCCGCGAGTGCGGTTTGCGCGGCTCGGTGTGGAACGATGCCCAGGGGGTGGAGATCCACATCGGTGGTGAGGCGGCTCAGATCGACCGGTTCTGCCAGTTGTTGTTGGATGATCCACCACCCCTGGCGCGGATCGATGAGCTCAAGCGCGAGCCAGCCGACAGCCTGCCGGAGCAGGCTTCCTTTGAGATCAGCATCAGTCAGCAGGGTGAGATCCAGACCGGTGTGGTACCCGATGCCGCCACCTGTCAGGCCTGTATCGAGGATTTCCAGGATCCTCAGAACCGCCGTTACCGTTACCCCTTCACCAACTGCACCCACTGCGGGCCCAGGCTGACCATTGTCGAGCGCATACCCTACGACCGGGCCAACACCAGCATGCGCCATTTTCCTTTCTGTGAGGCCTGTCGGAGTGAGTATGAGAACCCGGCAGACCGGCGCTTTCATGCTCAGCCCAATGCCTGTCCCGTGTGTGGGCCCAGGGTCTGGTTGGCTGATGCCCAGGGTGAGGTGATCGAACCGACTGAAATCGGTGAGGATGCGATCCATGAGGCGAGCCGACGCCTTGCCCAGGGGGCGATTCTGGCGATCAAAGGCATCGGCGGTTTTCATCTCGCCTGTGACGGTACCAATGAAGAAGCGGTGACGATCCTGCGGGAGCGCAAAAGGCGCCACCACAAGCCCTTTGCCCTGATGGCCAGGGATTGTGAGGTGATTCGGCGATACTGCAAGCTCAGCGATAGAGAAGCCGAATTGCTGGCTGAAAGCAGTGCGCCCATCCTGTTGCTCGAACAGCTGGAGGATAACCGGCTGCCGGAGAATCTGGCGCCAGGCCAGGCCTCCCTGGGCTTCATGTTGCCCTACAGCCCCTTGCATCATCTGTTACTGGCCGACTGGGATCGGCCTCTGGTGATGACCAGTGGCAACATGATCGAGGAGCCCCAGTGTATCGATAACCGGGAGGCCACCGAACGGTTGCAGCCCCTTGCGGATCTGTTTCTGCTGCACGACCGGGAGATCATCAACCGGGTGGATGACTCGGTGGTTCGGTTGGTTGATGGCGAGGCGAGACTGTTGCGGCGGGCGCGGGGTTATGCGCCGGCGCCCATTCCGCTGCCTGAAGGTTTCGATCAGGCGCCGGAGCTGCTGGCGCTGGGGGGCGAGCTGAAGAACACCTTCTGCCTGGTGCGTCAGGGGCAGGGGATTCTCTCCCAGCATATCGGGGATCTGGAGAATCTGATCTCCTACCAGGACTATCTGAAGAACCTGGAGCTCTACGCCGGGCTCTACGATCACCATCCCACCCACCTGGTGGCGGATCGGCATCCCAACTATCGCTCGACCCAGCACGCCAGAGCCCTGGCGGAGGAGCAGGGTCTGGAACTGCTGCTGGTGCAGCACCATCATGCCCATATCGCCAGTGTGCTGGCTGAAAACCACTGGCCGCTGGATGGGGGCGAGGTGCTCGGAATCGCCCTGGACGGCTCCGGCTATGGTGACGACGGCACCATCTGGGGTGGTGAGTTTCTGCTGGCGGACTACCTTGGCTTCCAGCGCCTGGGACATCTGAATCCTGTCGCGCTTCCCGGAGGCGTACAGGCGATCAAGCAGCCCTGGCGCAACACCTTCAGTCAACTCAATCACTATCTGGGCTGGCAGACGGTTGTGGAGCAGTGGGGCGATCTGGAGCCAGTGAAATGGTTGCAGCAACAACCCACTGAGGTGCTGATGCGCATGGTCAGCGGTGGCGTCAACTCACCCATGAGCAGCTCCTGCGGCCGTCTGTTCGATGGGGTGGCGGGGTTGCTGAACCTCTGCCGGCAGGAGATCAGCTACGAAGGGCAGGCCGCCATCGAGCTGGAGACCCTGGGCCGGCTTGGGCGCGAAGAGGAGGGTGAGGGCTACAGATTGAACCCGGTTACGGCTGATGGCGTCCAATCTCTACAGGCTGAGCGACTCTGGCTGGGGCTGTTGGAGGATCTGCGCAAGGGTGTTGCCGTTGAGCGCATCGCCTGGCGTTTTCATGCCGGTCTGGCGATCAGCATCAGCGAACTGGCGGCACAACTGGCCCGACAGGCGCAAGTCGAGACCATCGCCCTGTCCGGCGGGGTTTTTCAGAACAAGACCCTGTTCGAGCTGGTATCCGCCAACCTGAACGGGCAGGGGTTCAGGCTGCTCAGCCACCGCCAGGTGCCCTCCAACGATGGGGGGCTGGCGCTGGGCCAGGCCGCCATCGGAGCGGCTGTCGCTTTGTCCTGAACAGGCTACATTTAAAGTTAGAGGAGGCGGTATTTGGGCGTCGCAGATGAACGACCATTTTCCTACAAAATATTGGCACAAACTCACTGAAGACCGGGTGCAGTGCGATCTTTGCCCCCGCTATTGCAAGATCAAGGAGGGTAAGCAGGGCTTCTGTTATGTGCGCGAGAACTACCAGGGTGCGGTGGTATTGAATACCTATGGCCGCTCCAGCGGATTCTGTGTCGATCCCATCGAGAAGAAACCCCTGAATCACTTTCTGCCCGGAACGCCGATCTTCTCGTTCGGTACCGCGGGCTGCAATCTGGCCTGCAAGTTCTGCCAGAACTGGGACATCAGCAAATCGAGACAGCAGCATACCCTGGCGGATGCGGCCTCACCGCAAGCCATCGCCCAGGCCGCCAGCAACAGCGGCTGTCGCAGTGTGGCCTACACCTACAATGATCCGGTGATCTTTCACGAGTATGCCATCGATGTGGCCCAGGCCTGTGCCGAGCTGGGGATCAAATCGGTGGCGGTCACCGCGGGCTATGTCTGCGAGGAGCCCCGGGAGGAGTTCTACCGCTACATGGACGCGGCGAATGTGGACCTGAAATCGTTTGATGAAACGTTCTATCACAAGCTGACCGGTGCCCATCTGCAGCCGGTGCTGGATACACTGCTCTATCTGAAGTCGCAGACTTCGGTCTGGATTGAGCTCACCACACTGCTGATTCCCGGCGAAAACGACTCCGATCAGGAGCTGCAAGCGATGAGCCAGTGGGTGGTGGAGAACCTCGGGCCCGAGGTGCCGATGCACTTTACCGCCTTCCATCCCGACTGGAAGATGCGTGACCATCCCCCCACACCCCATGCCACCCTGAGCCGGGCAAGAAGGATCGCCATGCAGAACGGGGTAAGGTACGCCTATGTGGGGAATGTGCATGATGCTCAGGAGTCGAGCACCTGGTGCCACCATTGCGGCAGCCTGTTGATTCAGCGGGATTGGTATGAGTTGGGAAGCTGGGCGCTGACCCCGGATGGGTGTTGTCAACAATGCGGCACGCAAGTGCCAGGGCTGTTTGAAGCCGAACCTGGTGTGTGGGGGAGTCGTCGTCAAGTGGTCAATCTTCAAAGAGGTGTGCTATGACCGTCAGGCAACCGGCAGTCGCCGATCTATTCTATCCTGGCGACCCGGCCGGGCTGACTAACCTGGTAAAGGGTTATCTGGATGCGGTGGCGCCCGAGGGTGAACCACCCAAGGCGCTGATTGCACCCCATGCCGGTTATATCTATTCCGGTCCTGTGGCGGCCCGGGTCTATGCCCGCCTGAAACCGGTGGCCGACAGGATCAAGCGGGTGGTGTTGCTTGGTCCCTCTCACCGGGTGCCTTTTCATGGATTGGCCATCAGCAGTGCGGACGCGTTTCGCACCCCTTTGGGGGATATACCCCTGGATAAAGCGTTGACCGCCGAGCTGGAGAACCTGCCACAGGTGGTTCATCTTGATCAGGCCCATGCCAACGAGCACTCGTTGGAGGTTCAACTGCCGTTTCTGCAGCATATTTTAGATGACTTTACCCTGCTACCGATTGTGGTGGGCGATGCCATGGGTGAGGCTGTTTCAGAGGTGCTGAGTAAAATCTGGGGTGGGCCAGAGACATTGATCGTGATCAGTTCCGACCTCAGCCACTATCACGACTACGAAACGGCACAGCGCCTGGACCAACAGACCAGTGAGTCGATCGTCAGTCTCGATCCCGATTCGATCCGCTACGAAGATGCCTGTGGCAGGATCCCGGTTCAGGGCCTGCTGCTGCTTGCCAGGAAACTGGGATTACAGGGTGAGATCGTCGATCTTCGCAACTCCGGAGATACGGCCGGGGATAAGAGCCGGGTCGTAGGGTATGGCGCCTATGCCTTTACCAAGCCTTCATTGAGCCTTTGAAACAACCCTTGAACTGCTATCCATGAAGCGTCGTTTCCAGCGGGATCCTTGTGTGTCTCATCTGACATCCTGGATCCTTCAGACAGGTCGTGAGCTGAAACCGGACCGGCAGCAGGCCGAGTTATTTCTGCAGGCACTCGATGCTGAAGATCGGCCGTTTTCATTCCGTACCTTTTCTGATTCGGCCTATACCCGGAGAGGCTCAGAGGATCCCTTGGAAAAGGCACTTCACGGCTCCCTCGCCGACTGTTGGGAGAGCCTTGTGCAACTCAACAGCAAAGGTGCGGTGATTACCGCAACCATCAATCAAACCAACGGAACAGGGCGCTGTGTCGAGGATATCTGTCGGGTTCGGGCGATCTTCATCGATGACGATCAGGGTGTTGATGTCGAGCGGTTTACTGTACAGCCCCATATCCAGGTAGAGACTTCGCCGGATCACTATCACTACTACTGGCGGGTTGAAGATTTTCCTCTGAGTGAATTTCAGACCTGTCAGCAGCTGTTGGCCCGACGCTATCAGGGGGACAGCCGGGTGCAGGCCCTCAACCAATCGATGCAACTGCCGGGCTTCTGGCGCAGGAAACGTTTGAGCCATCCCAGGTTACCTAAGGTTATAGCGATATCAGAAGCTCCACCATTGAATAGGCGGCTGGTCGAAAAGTTAGTTGGTGGATAGTTCTTGGCTGCTTTGTTCATGCAGCAAATCTGCATAAATAATTATGTTGGTAGTCCCGGGTGTCATGATGACAGATGACCCTGAAAGCGCTCGCACAAAGTTGCTGTTTGGTCTTCAGTATGGATGGATTGATGGGGTAAGAGATTCAACCAATTTGTATTTCCAGAGACCAAATCTGGAAACGGTTAGATATCATCTGTATACCAAACAGGTGGTCTTGTAGCTTCCCTCTCCCCATGTGGGAGAGGGTCTTGTCAGTGCCGCCGTGGGGGCTGAAACCTATCAGCAGCTCGATTGGCCGACGAAAGATTAAACTTTCAGCCGCAAATGAACGCCAATCACCGCGAAGTAACGCGAATTTTTATTTGAAGCAAAATATTTGCGCACTGTTTGCGGTGATTGGCGTCCATTTGCGGCCACTCATAAAATCCTTACAGCGTGAGCGTCTCGATCCGGCCGCTGCGCAGTCGTCTGGCTTCCTCAGGGTTATCCGTCTCCGAACTGGTGATGAACAGGGTGTCTCCAGCAGCGCCACCCACCATGCAGGCGTAGGGATCACCGATCGGTATGACCTCACGTAAGATCTCGCCACCTTGCTTGACCAATAGCAGGCGCGAACGGTTCGGTGCGGCAACCCAGAGATTCTGTTGGCTGTCCAGCGCGATACCGTCAGGGTAGGCACCATTCAGGTCGGCCCAGACCCTGCGCCCGCTCAAACTGCCGTCAGTGGAGACGGTAAAAGCGGTGATGCGGGAGGCGAAAGTTTCCGCCACCAGCAGTGTCCTTCCATCCGGGCTCAAGGCGCATCCGTTGGGAAAGATCAGCTGCTCCGCAGCCAGTTGCGGCTTGGCATCACAGCCCACCAGGATCAGTTCAGCAGGTGCCTGGGCCTCACCCCCATGCAGGTCGAAACCGAAGTTACCCGCATAGCAACGCCCCTGGGGATCGACCAGCAGGTCGTTACAGTGAAACGAGGCAAGTGCATGCAGGTCGGCATAGAGAGAGAGTTTGTGGTCGGTCAGGGCCAGTATCCGGCGCTTGGTCATGGAGACCACCAGCAGTCGGCCGTCCGGCAGCCAGCCCAGGCCACCGGGCAGATCATCCAGTTCGGCGACGACATGCGACTCCCCCTGCAGATTGAGCCGGACCACCTGTCGGGCGTGCTGATCGGTGAACCAGAGCTGATTATCCCGCCAACGGGGGGCTTCAGGGAACATCATTTGATCGAGCAGTATCTGAGTTTCCGCTCTGCCGGGAGTGAGTTGCAGGCGCTTCATGATCTGATCGGCAATCCTATCGGCGGGTTGCTCTATCGACAGCTTGAGCGCGTCTGAAGGGGGCTCAAGGTCGTTGAACTGGCTCTGCAGCAGTTCTACTCTCATGAAGTGATCTGTACGCTGTTTGAGGCGCGACAGGATCAGTTCATAGGATCCTTCGAGATAGACAAAATGTACCGCTCCAGGGGATCTCATCAGCTGATCCCGGTAGCTCTGTTTCAGCGCGGAGCAGGAGAGTACGGCGCAGCGATCCATCTGCAGATGCCGGTCGATGAGATTTGCCAGGCTGGCCAGCCAGGGTTGGCGGTCCTGATCATTGAGTGGTTCTGCCGCCGCCATTTTTGCCCGGTTTTCGGCCGGGTGATAGTGGTCTCCCTCGATAAACCGCCAGCCGGTCTTCTCTGCAAGCAGCCGACCGACAGTGGATTTACCCGAACCGGATACCCCCATCACGATGATAATCACTCGCTGTTCCTCCTTGCATGCACCCTTGGCAGATGCGCCTCATCATAGCCGAGTGTGGCTTGCGCCACATCCGCATAAATAATGACCCTATAGGTGCGATCATTTTGATTTCAACGCTGAGCCTGTTTAGGGTGTCATGCAAGAGTAGGCACTTCATCGTCAGGAGGTAGTTTCATGGAGTACGGCCCACGGGAGATCACCACCCCTTTTCGCCCCATACCGCTGGAAGTTCCGGAGGGTATGAAGCCCAATGAGTTTTTCAACAGTACTGAAAATCTCAACGATCTGGTGCACAACAACGGCCTGTTGATGAATCCGGAGAATCTGCTGCTCTATCGTAAAGCGCTGGGGCACAGCACCGAGTTCGATACCTCGATCATCTACAACACCTCAAAAGTCATTCTGAACCCTCTGGGTCGGCCGGTGCGGCGTACCCAGGTGCCGCAGGATGTGCGGCATGTCTGGAACCGGATGAATCAGATCATCATCGAGTACATGCTGGAGGCCTATCCCGATCCGGCGGAGCATCTGTTGCTGGCCGGTGAAGCCAGTCTCGATGCCACCTGGCCGCTGACGTCACCGGGTGTGCCGAGTATTCGGATGCTGCACAACCATTTCATCAGCTTTCCCATGGCTCAGTTGAGGCAGGCGGAGATGGCCGACCCGAAGAATCCCAATCTCTCGGATGGTGGCCAGCACAGTCTGTTTCAGGCCTACATGCGGGATGTCTACCGGGAATTTTTTGACAGTGCGCTGGAGCTCAAGGTGTTGAAACCGATCAGCTCGGATGAGTCGGGTATCAAACTCACCGGCTATCCACAGGGCCTGCCTTGTTGGGAGATTCGTGGTGGAGGCGCCGCGCTGAAGAATATTCGCTTCTGGCATGAGTATGACGCCATCCTGGAAGGCTTTATCGATTTCTATCGCACCTTCTTCAGTCAGGTCTCGACCCGTAACGCACCGATGCCAAGGGATGTCTACTACCCGGAGCAGGTCGAGAGCATGCTGCTTTTCAATAACGACTTTCTGGCAACGGCGAAAAGGGTTAGAGACCGCTGTATCGTCGATGCCAAGTATGCCAACTCGGTTCGCTGGCAACCGGCGTTCAAACAGCTGATCTACAGAAACGAAGCCGGCAAACTGATCGTCACCATCAGTCAAAACTCGATTGGCAACGCGATCACCGAGCTGTTGGGTGTGGTGGTGAAACGGGTACCCGATGCCGAGGCCTATGAAAAAGCGGAACCCGCATTATTGGAGAGACTGCTTGAAGTACGGCGCCGACTCATCGAGGCTGACCTGGGATCAGGCATTGCAACCGATTACTGGCCGGCAGAGTAAAAGAGAATCAGTCCGCAAATGAACGCTAATGAACGCAAATAGGGCTAACTATTTCAGGTGCTGACTACTGATCTGTCGGTAGTAGGATTATTGTTTTGAGAGCTTTTTTGCGGTGACTGGTGTTCATTCACGGTTGATCGGTAGACTGCCAATCCACAGTGAATCGTCTTATCTAGCCGGTATAACGACTCTGACAACACTGAACAAGAGTGCCGCGGCAACCACCACCGAGGGTCCCGCCGGTGTGTCCCATTGCCAGGAGCCTGCCAGCCCCAGGATGACCGCTATGGCGCCCATCACGGCGGCCAGCAGTGCCATCTGTTCCGGTGTACGGCTGAGGTTTCTTGCCGCCGCCGCTGGGATGATCATCATGGAGGTAACCAGGAGCACACCAACGATTTTCATCGATACCGCAATCACCAGTGCAATGAGCAGCATAAAGGCGATTCGTACCGCCACCACCGGGGTACCTTCCACTTGCGCCAGCTCTTCATGAACCGTGATTGACAGCAAAGGTTTCCAGATCAGCATCAGGATGGTGAGAACCACAAATCCACCACCCCAGACCCACAAAAGATCGGTAGCGTTGACCGCCAGAATGTCACCAAACAGGTAGGCCATCAGATCGACCCTTACCGAGGTTTGGAAGGCCATCACCACCAGCCCCAGAGAGAGGGCGCTGTGGGCCAGAATGCCGAGTTGGGTATCGTGAGAAAGGTGGCTGTTTCTGTTCATGCCGACCAGTAACAGGGCCAGCAGGATACTCAGCAGGATCACGGAAAGATTGAGGTTGATTCCCAGCAGGAAACCGAGCGCGATACCAAGCAGGGCGGAGTGGGCCAGTGTGTCACCGAAATAGGCCATTCTTCTCCACACCACGAACACACCCAATGGACCGGTTACCAGCGCGACGCCCAGGCCGGCGAACACCGCTCGCAGCAGAAAATCATCCATGCCCATGCCCCTCGTGATCGGACTCCACATTGCCATGGATATCATGGGTGTGGTCATGGTGGTGGGTATAGATCGCCAGCTCCGACTGGGCGGCGGTGCCGAACAGTTCCAGATAGGCGGGATGCTGACTGACGCTGTCCGGATGGCCGGAGCAACAGACGTGGTGGTTGAGACAGAGCACCTGGTCCGTGTTCGCCATCACCAGGTGAAGATCATGGGAGATCATCAATACACCACAGTTGAAACGATTGCGGATACGGGTGATCAGGTTGTAGAGAGCCGCTTGACCGGTGACATCCACACCTTGAACCGGTTCGTCCAGTACCAGCAGATCCGGTTGCCGCAACAGGGCCCGGGCCAGTAACACCCGCTGGCGTTCACCCCCGGAGAGTCGCTGCATGGGGTAATCGGCAAGCGGTTCGATAGCCAACTCCTGCAGAACATCCTGCATACTGAGCTTGCTGTTTTTGCCTGCCATCTGGAGAAAACGCCTGACGGTTAGTGGCATATTCTCTGAGAGGGACAGGTGCTGGGGCATGTAGCCGATGCAGAGTCCCGCTGATCGGACGACTTTGCCACTGTCTGCTTTGATCAGGCCAAGCATGACGCGTATCAAGGTTGTCTTTCCGGCGCCATTGGGGCCGATCAGAGTAACAATCTCCCCGCGTCGAACCGCCATGTTCACATCTTGCAGTACCGCTCTTCCCTGATGAGAGATGCTAACCGCTTTTGCCTCGATCAGCGTCTCTGGCTGGTTACTCATCTTGACTTCTATGCTTGCACTGGTCGCAGGTGCCGCTGATCTCCAGCGTCCATTGCGCCACAGTGAAACCGAGTTGGTTTGCACCTTTCGCGATGACGGAACCGATCTGGGCATTATCCAGCTCCGCTACCTGTCCGCAGCTCTCACAGATCAGAAACTGTGCCGTGTGTTCGTGTCCGGCATTGCTGCAACCCACATAGGCGTTACGTGAGCTGATGCGGTGTACCAGGCCGTTCTCCATGAGGAAATCCAATGCCCGATAGACCGTGGGCGGTGCTGCTTTGCGTCCTTCGTGGGTCAACTGATCGAGCAGTTCATAGGCGCCAACCGGTTGATGGTTGGCCCAGATCAACTCCAAGACCTGATGACGTAGCTTGGTCAGACGCAGTCCCTGTTGCTGACAATAGGCTTCAGCATTTTTCAGCGCATGGGAGACGCAGTTTTTGTGATCGTGGTCAGCGCTTGGAAAGGGTGGATTATTGTGAGTCATTTTACACCGCCCAGACAGGATGCAAGGTTTTCAGCTAATCCGTTCATCAATTGAAAATAGGCCTCCTCTCCTGGAGTAAGCGCCATGCCCAGTGGATCCAGTATACCGGCAGATGCATCGGTACCGTCAATCAGGGTATCGACCAGTTTCGGTTGAAACTGCGGCTCACTGAAGACACAGATGGCCTCCAGCCTGCGGATTTTCTGCCGCAGTTCATGGATATGTTTGGCGCCACTCTGGCGTTCCGGACTGATACTGACTGAGCCGACAGCCTTGAGACTGAAATGGTCTTCAAGGTAGTGATAGGCATCATGGAATACAATGAATGGACGATCTTTTACAGCAGAGACTGTGGTCTTGAATGCCATCTCCGATTGATCGATTTGCTGCAGCATGCGCTTCAGGTTGGATTGGTATTTCTCGCTGTGACCGGGATCCAGATCGATCAGTACCTTGGCGAGATGACGCACCATGCTGCGGGCATTCTCAGGGGAGAGCCAGATATGGTTATCTGTTTCATCGCCGTGATCTGATTCGGGGTGTTTGGCGTGATCATGGTGTTCTTTGTGTTCTTTGTGTTCTTCGTGTTCTTCGTGATCATGATCTTCTTCATGATCATGACTGGCCCAATCGAGATCATGTCGCACGGGCAGAAAATGCATGTTGGGAATATCGAGCAAACTGATCACGCGATCCGGTTTGTTTTCATTTTCGATCACGCTGGAGAGCGGTGACTCCAGCGACTCACCAATCCACACCAGAAGGTCGGCCTGGTTCATCGCCCGGACATCCGACGGCTTGAGTGTCATGGTATGGGGCGACTGATTGCCTTTCAGCAGCAGGTAGGGTTCGCCGACGCCACTCATCAAGCCTGAAACCAGGGAGTGTACAGGTAAGATACTGACCACCACTTTGAGTCCGGCTGAACTGGAACCGCTGAACAAAATGGTTGCAATGAAGAAGAGTAGAGTGGCAGACGGCTTACTTCTGTGAGTCATGATGCTTGATAATAAAAAGTTTTCTTTTACTGTAATGTTATATTGTAACATAATGCAGCGGGATGATTGAAACTCCAACTGAATCGGATTACATCTTTCCAAGATGAGCTTTTTAAGTGCTTTTAGCCTGTCTGCACGATGGCTGAAAGTTCTGATCCAGAGTTAGCTGGTTCACAAAGCGTTCTGGTTTAGGGTTGATTGTTTATAGCCTGGTAATGAAGAGATTGTTGGCAGGTTTGATACTCAGCGAGTGAATGACACCGGCACAGTCTGATCTATTTGGAAGATTTGAATCAGGCAGATACCAAGCAATATCAATCGATATCCAAACTGGTCTATCTCCGGAGTTATCCTCACCCCTGCTTCAGTTGTTAAAAGATTTGGATTTCTGCGCAATAAACAGCAGATCCTTTTGACTTGGAAGTAGCGATGGATTAGACTTCCACCGAAATTGAGTTGGTTAATTAACTTGTTGATTTTATAACAACATTAACCAACTGTAAGAAGGAAAACTCTTACCAAGCGGGCCGGCCCTGATGCGCCGGCTTTTTTTGTTTCAAGTGGCCTCTCGTATGGGCCACCACTGATGAGGATGCACACGAATGCCTGTTATCTCTCTTCCCGATGGTTCCCAACGTACTTTTGACGATCCGGTTACGGTCCATGATGTAGCGGCCGATATCGGTCCGGGTCTGGCCAAGGCGGCCATGGCCGGCCGGGTCAATGGTGAACTGGTCGATACCTCCTTTCTGATTCAGGAGGACAGTGAACTCGCCATCGTTACCAGTCGTGACGATGATGCCCTGCCTCTGTTACGCCACGATGCCGCCCATGTCATGGCGCAAGCGGTACAGGAGCTCTATCCCGGTACCCAGGTGACCATCGGTCCTGCCATCGAAGACGGTTTCTACTACGACTTCGCCCGTGACGAGCCGTTTACCCCTGAAGATCTGAAAAAGATCGAACAGCGGATGCAGGAGATCGTCAAACGCAATCTGCCGATTACCCGGGAAGTCTGGGATCGGGACGAGGCGATCAAAACCTTCGACTCGATCGGTGAGACCTACAAGGTCGAAATCATCAAAGAGTTCATCCCAGAGGGTGAAGAGGTTTCCGTCTATCGCCAGGGTGAGTGGTTCGATGTCTGTCGTGGCCCCCACCTGCCCAGCACAAACATGCTGGGTAAAGGCTTCAAATTGATGAAAGTGGCCGGTGCCTACTGGCGGGGCGACTCCAACAACGAGATGCTGCAGCGTATCTACGGCACGGCCTGGCGGGACAAAAAAGAGCTTAAGGCCTATCTGCACCGACTGGAAGAGGCCGAAAAACGGGATCACCGCAAAATCGGCA
Source organism: gamma proteobacterium symbiont of Stewartia floridana (assembly GCA_003676145.1). Classification (GTDB taxonomy): domain Bacteria; phylum Pseudomonadota; class Gammaproteobacteria; order Chromatiales; family Chromatiaceae; genus Thiodiazotropha; species Thiodiazotropha taylori. The sequence goes on from NAUB01000018.1 coordinate 144,320, forward strand.
AGACTCAGGATCTGTTCCATACCCAGGAAGAGTCTCCCGGTATGGCCTTCTGGCACGACAAGGGTTGGCGCATCTATCTTACGGTTCAGCAATATATCCGGGACAAGCTGAAAGATAACGGTTACCAGGAGGTGCATACGCCACAGGTGATCGATCGCAGCCTGTGGGAGAAATCGGGGCATTGGGATAAATTCCGTGACGACATCTTCGTCACCGAGACCGATGACCGGGTCTATGCCATCAAACCGATGAACTGCCCGGCGCATATTCAGATCTACAACCATGGACTGAAGAGCTACCGGGATCTGCCGCTGCGCCTGGCGGAATTTGGCTCCTGCCATCGAAATGAGCCCTCCGGCACCCTGCATGGTCTGATGCGGGTGAGAAACTTCGTGCAGGACGATGCGCATATTTTCTGTACCGAAGATCAGATTCTCTCCGAGGTAATCGCTTTTAACACCTTGCTGCTCGAGGTCTACAAGGATTTTGGCTTCGACGAAGTGCTGGTGAAGCTCTCCACCCGACCGGAAAAACGGGTGGGTTCGGATGAGGTCTGGGATAAAGCGGAGAAAGCGCTGGAAGAAGCCCTCAATCAGCAGGGACTCGATTGGGAGCTGCAACCGGGGGAGGGTGCCTTCTATGGACCGAAGATCGAATTCTCCCTGCGGGACTGTCTCGGCCGGGTCTGGCAGCTGGGCACCATACAGCTCGATTTCTCCATGCCTGAGCGTCTTGGGGCGAGCTATATTGCTGAAGATAATAGTAAAAAGGTGCCTGTGATGTTGCATCGGGCGATCCTTGGATCGCTGGAACGCTTCATCGGAATTCTCATCGAGCACTATGCCGGCGCACTGCCGATCTGGCTGGCTCCGGTGCAGGCCGTGCTGCTGAATATCACCGATCGGCAGTCCGAATATCTGAATAAATGCCTCAAATCACTGCGGGATAACGGTTTTCGGGTCGAATCGGACTTGAGAAATGAGAAGATTGGCTTTAAAATCCGCGAGCATACGTTGATGCGCGTGCCTTATCTGCTGGTCATTGGTGATCGGGAGATGGAGGAAGGGACCGTCGCTGTGCGTACTCGCACGGGTGAGGATCTTGGATCCATGCCGCTGAGCGAGTTCATGGAACGGGCCAACGCAGAAGTGTCTCAACGAGTAAATTGAGTGTAAAAGCACTGGTTTTCCGGTGCTTTTTCTACTTTTAGGGTTTGGACTTTTTGGAGGAACCGACTATCGCTGCTGTGAAAAAGCACCGTCTTAATGATGACATTACGGCTGTTAAAGTAAGACTCATTGGCGCTGATGGTGAACAAGTAGGTGTTGTATCGATTGAAGATGCCCTCAGGGCTGCTCAGGATGCAGGACTGGATTTGGTGGAGATCGTGCCGAACGGGGAACCCCCGGTTTGTCGCGTGATGGATTACGGCAAGTTTCTATTCGAATTGAAGAAGACGAAACAGGCCGCCAAGAAAAAGCAGAAGCAGGTTCATATCAAAGAGATCAAATTCCGGCCAGGGACTGGTGAAGGGGATTATCAGGTAAAACTGCGCAACCTGATACGTTTCCTTGAAGATGGGGATAAGACCAAGGTAACCATGCGGTTCCGCGGTCGTGAGCACGCTCACCGTGAATTGGGTTTGGAACTTCTTGAACGGGTCGAAAGAGATCTGGCTGATTATGGTCAGATGGAACAGAAACCCGCAATGGAAGGCCGCCAGATGGTGATGGTGCTCGGTCCCAAGAAAAAGTAACTTTTTTTACGCCCTAAGGCGTACAAATCGCGGAGTTAAAACGATGCCCAAGATTAAGACTAATCGTGGTGCGGCCAAACGGTTCAAACGCACCTCGTCCGGTTCATTCAAGCGTAACTGCTCTCATCGCCGTCATATTCTGACCAAGAAGAGCACCAAGCGGAAACGCCAGTTGCGTTCACCCAACACCATCGCAAAGTCCGATGTGGCGATCGCCCGTCGTATGATGCCTTACGCCTAACTTAACGAATCGGATCTGAACAATGTCTCGAGTAAAACGTGGTGTACAAGCACGCGCCCGTCATAAAAAGGTGCTTGATGAAGCTAAGGGTTATTACGGTGCCCGTAGAAAAGTTTATCGTGTCGCTAAGCAGGCGGTCATCAAGGCCGGTCAATACGCTTATCGCGATCGCCGTCAGAAAAAGCGCCAGTTCCGTGCGCTGTGGATTGCCCGGATCAATGCCGGTGCCCGTGACAACGGTCTCTCTTACAGCCGCATGATCAATGGTCTGCATCTGGCTAACATCGAAGTCGATCGTAAGATGCTGGCTGACCTGGCGGTGAACGACAAGGCGGCATTTAGCGTGCTGGCAGAACAGGCCAAGGCCGCGCTTTCCAGCTAAATAACTGCTGTTTTCCGGTTCAACCGGTGGCAGAGTAAGCAAAGAAGGGGAAGGCCTGAGGCTTTCCCCTTTTTTTGTCATGGATCCCTAAATTCGCTCACTTGAGGTTTAAATAGACAGATGGAAGAATCCACATTGGACTTACAAAGTCTGATTGAAGCTGCCGAAAGTGCAATCAAACAGGCCGACAGTCTGCCCGCATTGGATGAGATTCGCGTCTCCTATCTGGGTAAGAGTGGCCAGTTGACTTCACAACTGAAGAAACTGGGTAGCCTGCCCCCTGAGGAGAGACCTCAGGCCGGACAGAAAATCAACAAAGCCAAACAGGCTCTGCAAGGCTCGATCGAATCCCGTAAAGGTGAACTCGAAGAGGCGGCGCTGGCGCAGCGACTGGCTGATGAAAAGATCGATGTGACCCTGCCGGGCAGGGGACTGCAACGGGGTGGTCTGCACCCGGTCAGCCGCACCCTTGAGCGTATCGAACGACTCTTCTCCAGTGCCGGATTCGAATCGGTTCAGGGTCCGGAAATCGAGGATGATTATCACAACTTCGAAGCGTTGAATATTCCCGACCACCATCCGGCGCGGGCGATGCACGATACCTTCTATTTCGATGCCCACCTGTTGCTGCGTACCCATACCTCACCGGTACAGATACGCACCATGGAAAAGGGTGAGCCGCCGATGAAGATCATCGCGCCGGGCCGGGTCTATCGTTGCGATTCCGATCTGACCCACACACCGATGTTCCATCAGGTTGAGGGATTTCTGGTGGACGAGAATGTTTCCTTTGCCGATCTCAAGGGTGTGCTGTATGACTTCCTCAGCCACTTCTTCGAAAGAGAGTTGAAGCTGCGCTTCCGGCCCTCCTATTTCCCCTTCACAGAGCCTTCCGCTGAGGTTGATATCGAGTGCGTGATGTGTGGTGGTGAAGGTTGCCGGGTCTGTAGTCACACCGGTTGGCTGGAGGTTCTTGGCTGCGGCATGATCCATCCGGAGGTCTTCCGCCATGTGGGTATAGACAGTGAGAAGTACACTGGATACGCCTTCGGCATGGGGGTCGAACGTTTGACCATGCTGCGTTACGGGGTCAATGACCTTCGTCTCTTCTTTGAAAATGACCTGCGCTTTCTCAAGCAGTTTGCCTAGTAAACGGTCTGTTCGGCGTCAGTAGAGCTATAGAGTGGTAGATAAGCATGAAATTCAGTGAAGCCTGGTTAAGAGAGTGGGTCAATCCACCGGTGGCAACCCAGGAGTTGGCGGACCAGTTGAGTATGGCCGGTCTGGAGGTGGACTCCGTTGAGCCGGTCGCCGCTGCATTCAATGGGGTGGTGGTTGGTGAGGTGTTGGCCCGTGAAGCCCACCCGGATGCGGACAAATTGAGCGTATGTCAGGTCAATATCGGCGCTGAGGAGCCACTGCAGATTGTCTGCGGGGCGAAAAACGTTGCCGCCGGGATGCGCGTGCCGGTTGCCACGGTCGGTGCTCGGTTGCCTGGTGATTTCAAGATCAAAAAGGCAAAACTCAGAGGTGTCAGTTCAACCGGGATGATCTGCTCCGCCAGCGAGTTGGGATTGGCGGAACAGTCCGACGGCATCATGCCGTTGCCGCAAGATGCCCCGGTTGGCGATGATTTCCGCCAATACCTGGGGCTTGAAGATCAGAGCATCGATGTGGATCTTACCCCGGACCGGAGTGACTGCCTGGGACTGCTCGGCATTGCCCGGGAGGTGGGAGTGATCAATCGCTGTGCGGTTGAATTTCCCCGCATCGAGTCCCAGCCGGCAAACACCGATGAGCGGGTCGATGTGGCACTGGAAGCGGACCAGGCCTGTCCCAGATATCTCTGTCGTGTAGTGACGGGTGTGGATGTCAATGCACAGACGCCGTTGTGGATGCAGGAGCGCCTGCGCCGTGGTGATGTTCGATCTCTCGGACCGGTTGTGGATGTGACCAACTATGTGATGTTGGAACTGGGGCAGCCGATGCATGGCTTCGATCTGCAGAAGGTCGAAGCGGGGATCCGGGTACGCATGGCTGAGCCTGGCGAGAAGCTGACCCTGATCGGTGGACAGGAGATCGAACTCACAGAAGGCACCCTGGTGATCGCCGATGCGAAACGTCCTCTGGCGCTGGCCGGTATCATGGGTGGTGAGGATTCGGCTGTGTCGGACACGACCCAGAATATCCTGCTGGAGAGTGCCTTTTTCGCACCGACCGCCATCAGTGGCAAAGCCAGAGCCTATGGGCTGCATACCGACTCCTCTCACCGATTCGAAAGGGGCGTCGATCCCTATCTGCAGGCCAAGGCGATGGAACGGGCATCACAACTGCTGGTAGAGATTGCCGGTGGCGAACTGGGCCCAGTGGTGGAAGCGAACAATGAGTCGATGATCCAGCAGCGACCGGAGATTCTGCTGCGTACGGATCGGGTCAATCGTCTGCTCGGAGTTGAAATCGATCGGGCCGAAGTAACCGATATTCTCAACCGTCTCGATATGAGGATCATCGAAATGACGGCAGGCTGGCGGGTAACAGCGCCGAGCTGCCGATTCGATATCGCCATCGAAGAGGATCTGATCGAAGAGATCGGGCGCATCTACGGCTATGCCAAGATTCCGCCTCATAGAGGCAAGTCCGCGATGGTCATGGCCGATCGCCGGGAGGCAGAGTTCAGTCTGCAGGGTGCAAAAAACCTGTTGGTCGGACGAGATTACCAGGAAGTGATCACCTACAGTTTCATCAGTCCGGAGATCGAGGCGCAAGTCGATCCGGAGGCCAAAGGCATCCGTCTCGCCAATCCGATCTCTGCGGATATGTCGGTAATGCGCACCTCTCTGTGGCCGGGATTGATCCAGACGGCGGTCTACAACCAGTCGAGGCAGCAGCAACGGGTACGGATTTTCGAGTCCGGTCTCTGCTTTCGTCAGGGAGAGGGCATCGAGCAGGAGCCGATGATTGCCGGTTTGATCGCGGGTAATGCCCAGGCAGAGCAGTGGGGTGAAGCCGGCCGGGCGGTCGATTTTTACGATATCAAGGCGGATCTGGAAGCGCTGCTGAGTTTGACGGGGCACCATCAAGGTATCGGTTTTGCTGCCGTTAAACATCCTGCACTGCATCCAGGTCAATCTGCCGAGGTGCGTATCCATGACCGGGTCGTTGGCATGTTGGGCATGCTGCATCCCGAATTGGAGCGCAAGATGGGCCTGAATGGAGCGACGTTTGTGTTCGAATTGGCCTTGGAGAACCTGACCGAGGGTCTGCTGCCCGAATTTCAGGCACTCTCCAAATACCCATCCATCCGTCGAGATATCGCTCTGGTGGTGGACGAAAACGTCAGTTTCGAGTCGATCAGGAATCTTATTCGTGACGAATCAGGCAAAATTATTACAGACATCCTGCTTTTTGATGTCTATACTGGAGAAAACATAGATTCGGGTCGAAAAAGTCTCGCATTGGGATTGATTTTACAGGAAAAATCACACACTCTTACTGATAAGGAAGTGGATGAGGTGGTCGACGCTGTGTTACAACGGTTGGCTAAGGATACGGGCGCGAAACTGAGAGATTAGGACAACAAATGGCACTGACAAAAGCAGATATGGCAGCCAGGCTTTTTGATGAGCTTGGACTGAACAAACGTGAAGCCAAGGAGATGGTGGAGATGTTCTTTGAAGAGATCCGCATGTCTTTGGAACGAGGGGCGCAGGTAAAGCTTTCCGGATTCGGAAATTTCGATTTGCGTGAAAAGAAACAGAGGCCTGGACGAAACCCGAAAACCGGCAAAGAGATTCCCATCTCTGCCCGTCGGGTGGTGACTTTCAGGCCAGGACAGAAACTTAAGGCACGAGTAGAAGCCTATGCTGGATCCGAGCAGCAGTAATACTGATCTGCCCGCAATACCGGGCAAACGCTATTTTACGATTGGCGAAGTGAGTGACCTTTGCCAGGTAAAGCCCCACGTGCTGCGTTATTGGGAGCAGGAGTTCCCGCAGCTCAAGCCGGTGAAACGGCGGGGTAATCGACGCTACTATCAACGTCACGATGTGCTGATGATCAGGCAGATCCGCAGCTTGCTCTACGAGCAGGGATTCACCATCGGTGGGGCACGCCAGCAGCTTTCCGGGGACACCGCGAAAGAGGATCTGCAGCAGAGCCAGCAGATCATCAAGCAGCTCCGCGGTGAGTTGGAAGAGGTTCTGCAAATCCTCAAACGATAAACCTTTTCTGGCATTGACATAGGCTGTTTATCTGCCTAGTATTGCCGCTCTTTCCGGGCGTAGCGCAGTCTGGTAGCGCACTACAATGGGGTTGTAGGGGTCGGGTGTTCGAATCACCCCGCCCGGACCAAATAAAAAAGGGGTTACCCAATGGGTAACCCCTTTTTTTGTTGCCGTGATTTCAGTCTTATTTGTTGACTGTGGTCAGGCCCAGGCTTACCCAGTCCTGCATGCCACCACGATACCATTTCAGCTTGTAGGCGGGGTATCCCAGTTTGAGCAGGGTCTTGATGTTGCTCGAAGACTGAGGACACCAACTGCCGTTACAGAACATCACCAGGGTCTTGGCATTGCGGAAATCAAGGTTGCCGTTGACATCCTGCACCCCAAGCTGATTGATCAGGATGTCATGCAGTGTGTCGGCTTCGGCGGTGACGTCGAATGCACCCTGAACATCCACATTGATCATGTTCCAGGGAATGTTGACGGAACCGGGAATGGTGCCGCGAATGATCCACTCAGGGGTGCGTGAATCAACCACCATTACTTTACGATCCCCATCACCGACCCGTTTCAGGTAACCCAGGACTTCCAATTCACCCACAGTTTCCACCCCGGCTGAGATGGTCGCCGGCTGTATGCAGAAGGGTGGGCAGTGGCGAGATGTTTTGGCAAAGGTTTTTGGTACCACCGCATTCTTATCGGCAGCGCGGGTAATCATGACCTTTTCACCGCCGTGCATCACTTCCACTGATTGCAGGCCTGGGCTGATCTGATTTCCTTCTTCCGCACGCAATTGCGTTGCAAGTGCTACGCCACCAACAAGTGTGGTCAGCATGAGTACTTTGACAAACTTCATTATGTCTTCCTCCCGTGGCGTTAGCCGTTATTCATAGGTTAGGTAAGATGGCATTTTAAGCTCTTTCTGGGACATCGCCTGTTCATACCCCAGATGCCCCTGTTTGGCTGCTTTGTTGGCCAGCTTGGCGGCTGCCACATAGTCACCTTTTTTAAGAAGCCCTTTTGCCTTCTTGATCATTTTGCCGGTATCGCGCCATTCGCCATTGACTTCGGCGGCCTGTTTCCTGGCAGCATCCGCTGCGTCAATCAGTTTTTGTACCTTGGCGACAGATGCTTCGTCAGCCAGGGCTAAGGTTGTCATGCTGCTGCATAAAATGCCAGCCAGCAGGCTGAATTTGAGAACTTTTCTTTTGTGCATCGCTTTTACTCCGATCACGTAATCTTGTCCCGATAGGGGTTACTTTCTGGCGCCGGGGCCATTCAGTGGCAGGCCGTTGCTCATGTAGGTCAGGAAGTACTCCAGATTACGGTACTCCTCACCATGCGCCTTGAAGGGCTTGGCACGGACCTGTTTGTTACAGCCGGTGAAACGACGATGCAGTGTACCTACCGTACCCCACTTCGAGCGATAGACAGGAAAGTGTGTGGTATGTCCGAGAGCCGGGCTGAGAATCTCGGTACGCAGAATCATACCTGCATTCTGCAAGTGACAATGGGCACAGGAGAAGTTCAATTGGCCACGACGGGTGTAGTAGAACTTTTTACCATCCTCATAGGCCGCCAGAGCTTTAGGATCATCACTGGGAACTACCACATTGGTGACCTGTCCGCGGGATTCGTATGAGAGGTAGGAGAGAATGCTGTTGATCGGCCCTTTTTTATACTTCAAAGGCTTTTCACCATTTGCCTTGCGGCAGTTGTTGAGTGCCAGAGGCAGGGTCATGACCATACCCTTATCCTTGTCCCAGTGCGGATATTTACCGGCCAGGGCAGGACCATCGGGAAAACAGTCCTTATAGGTTTTGCCGTTTGCAAAGGGGGTCTCCCACATGGCTTGCCCTTCATCGATGAAAGGCTCGTAGGGAGGAAACTCTTCGATGGCTTCCCAGTTTTCACGGCCAACCGGGTCGATGGAGTAGGCACCATTGATATAGTCCTGGGTCTCCACATTGGGAAAGCGTTTTTTGAAGAAATTCTGGAATGCGGCCAGATCTTCTTCAGGGGTTGTAGCCTGTGCGGATGCAACGAAGCCACAGGTAATGACCAGTAAGGTCAACTTACGAAATAGATGTTTCATGTTATTTCAACCTCAAAGGAGTGCAGTCTTGATCTTTAGGAGTTGTATGACTTAAAGGGTCCAGACGTACTCAACCACTTTTTTGAAATCAGACTCGGAAAGAATGCCGTGCTTACCAAAAGGTGGCATTGAGGATTCCGGGTTTTTAATGGTGGCGTCCCAGATCTGTTCGGTGAGTGCTTCCTTTGTAGGATAGCGGGATTTCATGGCGATTAATGCCGGTGCGATATTACCCGGTGAGGGTGCGCCGGCGATGTTGTGACAGGCCAGGCAGTTACCTTTTTTCCTGTCGAATGCGATTTTTTTGCCTTCTGCGACATCTGCATCGCTGGCCAGGAGAGTGGGGGAGACCAGAACTTGGCCGGCTATGACGCCAATCATACCGACTTTTCCAATCCACTTTTTGGTAGTACCAATCATCGTGTCCTCCAAGATGGGGGTTAATGTGGTTGTAACCTGTTGTTTAATAAGCTTTATTGAGTTTATTTTAAGCTAACTGGATTACAACAAGTCGTTCTATTGCCATTGTCTCTCAGGACGAATTTTTGGCTGATTGCATTGTGATACTTTGTAGTAGACCCTGTAAAGTCCTGAAAGTAGCAAAAATTATAGTGGTAAACCATGGTATCGACTATGGGAATCTGATCTGGCTTGAATATCTGGTTATGATTAATGAAAAATAGCCTCGATAGAGTGATCGTCAAGCCGTGGTAAATCGATGACAACAGCAGAGAAATCAGATTGGTATGTTTATATATTGAGATGTACTGATGATACGCTCTACACCGGCATAACCAATGACATCGATCGACGGGTTGATGAACACAATCGGGGGGTAGGTGCCAAATATACCCGTGGAAGAACCCCTGTCGAACTGGTCTTTACTGAAACCCTGCCGGATCGAAGTGCTGCGTTACGTCGTGAGCTGGCAATCAAACGGATGAAAACCGCAGATAAGCAGCTGATGATCAATCAAACCGAATCGTCATGAGGATTCACTCGGGATCAAACTGCTTCCACAGGCTCGGCAGAGATAGGTGACCCCGGAGATGATTCTGTTATGCCGGATGGCGCTGAGTCGATGTTGTCTGCAGAGGCAGTGATAATCGAAATAACGCATGCTGCGGGCTGCACTACTCGAGGTATCAAAACTGTGGCAGCGGTTTGCCGGTACCTTGAAGTAGCGCATGATTGATTGCCACTCTCTGCCATGGGGTCTGATCGATGGCCCATAGAGTCTGCGCGCAATCAGGTGAGCCACTTCATGAGGCACGGTCTGCTGAAGAAACCTTTCACCATATTGAGTCAATAGTGCTGAGTTATAGCGAATCTTCATCTGGCCGCTGCGATGGATCACCAACAGCCCAGCCGATCTGCCCTTCAGATCAAACAGGATCTCTGGATTGCTGGGGGATAGCTTGAATCTTTGTTCAGCTGAAGCCAGAAACTGACGCGTTCTATCCCTTGCTGCAGTTTGCGCTTGTTGTTCTGTCATCTGCTCCATTGTCATCCGGCACTGGCCAATCAAAGCTGCAATATATCACCAGCTGAGCTTGCACCGGTAGGCCGATAGATCGGCTGCTTCAAGAAGTCTTAATAGGCGTTCAAAAAAATCCGTCAGCTGCGACTCAATGGGATTAAAAAAGCCCCTGAGAGCAGGGGCTGGAGGGACTACATATAGTTTTTGGCCTCTTCTCCGGGATTGGGGAGTCCTGAGATACGCCAGGCTTCCCGGCAACCGCCAAACAGACGGGTTACACCATGTTTACCAAGGTGCATGATACGACAGATATGTGACATCACCGGGAGTCCACCGGATTCAAGGTGTTGCTCACGAAGATAGAGAATCACAGACCAGTGATCGGGGGTTAGATGTTGGATGCCATCCATTTGGGCAATCAATCTTCCGGTTTCCCGTGTCCATGCCTCCGTGTTGATCAGGAAGCCATCCTCATCAAACTCCAATGGTATGTTGCCTTTACCTTTCAGAGGCGCTTGTGTGGAAATCTGTGCCATTACCAACTCCTTTAGTCGTTTCATCAGCAATGCATTTAGTAATAAGAAAAACTAATGCATCGATAAGCTATTGTATTGGATAATATAGACTGAAAAATTGATGATTCAAGATGAGAGTAATGGGGTTAGCCGCTGTCTAATTCAGGGATTTCTCTGCTTGTGTCTGAACCGGAGAGGGTACTGTGAAAAGAATCCTGTTTTTGATCCTAACTCTGTTGCATCCGCTTCTGTTAAGCGCCGATGATGAAGCTACGATCAGCCAACCTAACTACGACTCCCCCAAAGTGGTCTACGACTTCTTTCTTGATGAACCGGAGAAAATGTCTGCGGCCCTGTTCTGGATACGTTCGCTGATGAATCCCTTGACCGAATCCCCCTATGACATGGCGCCGGAGATGATGGACATCAAGGTGGTGATACACGGCACAGAGATCGTGACGCTGGTAAAGAAGAACTATGACAAGTACAAAGATGTGGTTGAACGTATGCGCTATTACGCAGCCCTCGGTGTTGAATTCAAGGTCTGTAATCTGGCCGCCAATGACTACGAATATGAGCTGAATGATTTTCATGAGTTCGTCGAATTGGTGCCATCAGCCTTTACCGAACTGGTGCATTGGCAGCAGCATGGCTATGCCCTGATCATCCCTCAGGTGCATATCCGCAGAAGAAGTCTCGAAGAGATACGCTGATGACGCCGCAGGCGGGTAAAAATTCATTCCACAGCTATGGAGTGCATCCATAGGACAGAATATCAATCAGATATCAAAAACATCCAAAGTCTGACCATTTTTAACAAATGTGTCATGAAAAGACGCGGCAGATCACAATCCCTATCGGCTAATGGATTTACTATACGCTGATTTTTTCAAGCAGTAGTCCCACATGTTAAGACCCAACCTGGTTATTACCCTGGCCATCGCCCTGTTGACCCTGATGATCTGGAATCTGCTCGGCGGAAGTTCCAGCGAACCACCCTGGCCGAAGCGTATCCAGGGCTTTTCGTTCTCTCCGGTCAGAGCCTGGCACGATCCGAGTCTTGGCCACTACCCGAGTGAAGCGGAGATCGAAGCGGATCTGTTGCTGCTGTCGGACAAGACTTACGCGGTACGCAGCTATTCGGTCAGTGGCAGTTATCAGGAGATACCCAGACTGGCGGAGCAACATGGCCTGAATGTGGCGCTCGGCGCCTGGATCGATGGTGATCAGGCAACAAACTCAGAGGAGATCGAAACCCTGATCTCACTCAGCAGACAACACCATAAAAATGTCGTCCGGGTGATGGTTGGTAACGAAGCCCTCTACCGTGGTGACATCACACTGCAACAGGCGATCGACAACCTTAGCCTGGTCAAGCAGCGGGTCTGGGCGCCGGTCAGTCTTGCAGAGCCCTGGCATATCTGGCTGGAATATCCCCAGCTGGCTGAACATGTGGATTATATCGCAGCCCATATTCTGCCTTACTGGGAGGGGCAGTCTGTGGATGCGGCCGTCGATTTCACCGTACGCACATTTGAAAAGCTGCAACAGACCTTTCCCGACAAGCCGATCGTGATCGCCGAAGTGGGTTGGCCCAGTAACGGCAGGCCCAGGCGCGAGGCGACACCTTCGCAAGCGAACCAGGCCAGCTTTCTCAGGCGCTTCTTACAGGTAGCGGAAGAGCAGGGCTATATCTACTACGTGATGGAGGCGTTTGATCAACCCTGGAAAGAGCGGCAGGAGAGTGGGGTAGGAACCTACTGGGGTGTCTACGATATCGACAGGAGTGCCAAATTCACTTTTTCCGAACCGGTTGTCGATGTGCCCCACTGGCGTGAGTTGGCGGCTATCTCGATCCTGTTTGCTGTTATTGCTCTATTGTTCCTGTTTCGCGACAGTGAGGGTCTGCGCTCCAGTGGCCGGGGTTTTCTGGCGCTGGTTGCCTATGCTGCAGCCACTGGTTCGGTATGGATGTTCTACGACTATACCCGGCAATATATGACGCTGAATACCGTACTGGTAGGGATTGTGCTTTTTATCGGCATGTTGGGTGTTCTGGTGGTGCTGTTTGCCGAAGCGCATGAATGGGCAGAGTCTTTGTGGTTGAGACAGTGGCGTCGGCAGCCAAAGCGCAAGTTGGTGGAGGATGATGATCTGCCAATGGTTTCTATTCATGTGCCGGCCTACAACGAACCGCCGGATATGATGATCGAAACGCTCGACTCTCTGGCCAGGTTGGATTACCCCAACTATGAAGTCCTGGTTATCGATAACAACACCAAGGATCCGCAGGTATGGAAGCCGGTTGAAGCACACTGTGAAAAACTGGGTCAGAGGTTTCGCTTCTTCCATCGGTCACCACTGGCCGGATTCAAAGCCGGGGCATTGAATTTTACCCTGCAGGAGAGCCATCCTGATGCCCAGGTGATTGCGGTGATCGACAGTGATTATCAGATTGAAGCGAGTTGGTTGCGTGATCTGGTGCCGCTGTTTCAGCGCCAGCAGACAGCCATCGTCCAGTCGCCGCAAGACTATCGGGATGGCAGTGAAAACTGTTTCAAGGCGATGTGCCTGGCTGAGTACCGAGGTTTTTTTCACATCGGCATGGTTACCCGCAATGAGCGAAATGCGATCATTCAGCATGGCACCATGACCATGGTCAGACGCAGCGTGCTGGATGAGATTGGCGGTTGGGGTGAGTGGTGTATTACAGAGGATGCGGATCTGGGCTTGCGGGTATTTGAGCAGGGACACGAGGCGGTCTATATCCCAAAGAGTTATGGACGAGGCTTGATGCCGGACACCTTTCTCGATTTCAAGAAACAGCGTTTCCGTTGGGCCTACGGCGCGGTGCAAATTCTCAAGCACCATCTGGGAATGCTGTTTGCAACCAGAACCAGTCAATTGACCCCAGGTCAACGCTACCACTTCATCGCCGGCTGGCTGCCCTGGTTTGCAGACGGATTCAATCTGTTTTTCAATATTGCCGCAATCACATGGTCTGCCTGCATGCTGATCTGGCCGGTGGATTTTACTGCCCCATTACCGTTGTTTGCCGTGCTACCGATGAGTCTTTTTGTTTTTAAGATCCTGAAGATGTTCTTTCTCTATCGACGTCGCGTTGAAGCGACAGTACGCCAGAGTATCGCGGCAGCACTGGCAGGTCTGGCACTCTCCCACACGATTGCCCGAGCAATCGTGCAGGGCATCTGGACCAGTGGTCTACCCTTCTTCAGAACCCCCAAGCAGGCCAATAATTCGGGGCTTTTAAAAGCATTGCAGGATGCCCGTGAAGAGGCGCTGTTCTTTTTCGCCTTGTTGTTGGCGGCAACTGTGATCAATTGGCAGTATGGTGCTGATTCCCCGGATGCACAGATTTGGTCCATCGTGTTGCTGTTGCAGGCGATACCCTATGGTGCGGCAATCATTGTTTCCATGATCAGTGCCTTTCCCAACTTGTCGGCAAGGATTGTAGGTCCGATGGGAGTGATGCCAGATACCCTTGAAGATCGAACTTCAGAGGTCGAGCCTGATATGTTGCTGCAAATCCGCGACAAGTAGTTTTGGATTAGTGTTAACAGGCCCTAGGACCTGTTCATTGAGAGACCGCACTCAGCAGGTTAACAGGCCCGATCTCTTGCAACCTCTTCAGTCCCTCCTGGTTCATCACAAACAGGGAGCCGACATAAGCCATGGCATTGACAGAAATCTCATGCCAGCACTCTGTCGTACGTGGCACCAGCAGCATCCATTGGCTTGTCACCAGTAGATTGTAGGGAGCTGACGGGCGCTGGCCATGTGAGTCGGTGACTGTGGTGAGCGCCAGGTTTTCCAACATGCTGTAATAGAGTCGGTGACAATGACTCGCCGCCAGTTCCGGGTTATTGAGCAAACCCTCCGGCAGGCTGCAAAACCCATGTCTGAACGGCAGTCGGGGTAGTTGCGTGATAGTTTCAGTCTGATTCTGTTTGGCAAAAACCGCTGAGAATGGAAAGGGTTCTGTTTCCCCATAGAGTGGTAAGGGCACCATTTGCAGATGCTTGTGTTTCTGGCTGGCGCCGGCATCTACCCCCGCATTATAGAAACCGAGACTGGGATACTCCGGCAGGCAGTGACAGAGAGCAGAAAAATCCGCTTTGGTCAGTAGATTATCCTGAGATTCGTAATCACGGGTGACGATCAGCAGGTGATGATCAACCACATTGAACTTATTCAGGACCGCGATGTGTGATGGGGATATATCACACACTGTCAAGGAAGGTTCCGGAGGTAGAAACGGATTGAAATTGGGCTTCGTTTTCTGCTGTTGCCGTTTGCGTTTGATGTTTTCAGCCACACGAACCGTAAAACTCAATCCCTGTTGCTGGATCTTATATGACTGAGTCTCAATCGTGTGCAGGCTGTGGTCTTCCATGGCCCGTTGAGTTGAGGTCAAAACCTTTTTCCACAGAGTGCCTTTCTCAAGCTCCATTGACATGGCTGTTAAGATTCCCATCAAGTAGCTGTTTAACTCTGTGTCATGCGCTGGTACAGCCCAGGCAGCAGATTTGTCACCGTATCGACGATCGCCTGGGTTTGCGGATCGATCTCGATGTTAACCCGGTCACCAATCTGACGGGTACCGATGTTGGTGCGTTGCAGGGTCTCCGGGATCAGGTTGACTTCAAACTCATTGGCTTCCACATCACCGATTGTCAGGCTGATACCGTCGATGCCGATGTAGCCTTTGGTGAAGATATACTTTGTCCAGGCTGTCGGCAGGGAGAATCTGATTTGATGGTTGTTTTCCGAGACTCTGACATCAACCACCTCGGCGGTACAGAGAATGTGTCCCGACATGGCATGGCCACCGATCTCATCGCCATATTTGGCTGCACGCTCAAAGTTGACCGCATCACCCACCTCGAGTTCGCCAAGGTTGGTGACGTTCAGGGTCTCCTGCATCAGATCGAAATCGACCAGTTCAGCGTCGATCCGGGTTACCGTCAGGCAGCATCCATTATGGGCGATGGATGCTCCTGGGGTTAATCCTGTCAGTGCCTCTGAGGGGAAGCGTGCCCGGTGAGTGCGGAAGTTCTGTTTCTGTTCAATGGCGACGATTTCGGCGGTGCCCTGAACAATGCCGGTAAACATCGAGACTCTCCTCAACTGATGGTCTGTTGCTGCTTATGATAACAACACTGAAGCCCTGAAAGTGAACTATTGGGTAGCCGGGTTAATAACTGTTCGATCCCAGTTCCTGGCGGCCGTACAGGGTACTGTAGAGGCCATTGTTCTCGATCAGTTCATCATGCCGTCCCTCTTCGACCACCAGCCCATCTTCAAACACCAGCACCCGATCCGCCTGTTTCACGGCGCTCAACCGGTGTGCAATGATGATCGTTGTACGCCCGTCGAGAAACGTCTGCAGAGCCGAGTGAAGGTTACCTTCTGTGGTGGTGTCGAGTGCCGATGTGGCTTCATCGAGTATCACCACGCTGGGATCGGTGAGGACCATTCGGGCAATGGCCAGGCGTTGCCGTTGACCACCGGAGAGTCTGACGCCAAAGCGGCCGACCAGGGTTTCCAATCCCTGTTCCATCTCCATGACGGTATTTTTCAGCTGTGCAATCTCCAGTGCCTGCCAGAGCTTTTCATCGTCAATATCCCGTCCAAGGGTGAGATTGATCCTGACGCTGTCGTTCAGTAGCGCCGGGTGTTGCAGGACGGTGGCCACATGGTCGCGAACGATGTCCATACCGATCTCTTCAACCGGTACATCATCGAAATAGACATGACCGGATTTTACCGGGTAGAGACCGAGAATGATCTGTACCAGGGTGGTCTTGCCACCACCACTGGCTCCCACAAAGGCGACTTTTTCACCGGCGGCGATGTTCAGCTCAACCCCGTTGAGTACCGGGGGGCCGTCGCCGTAGGCGAATTTCAGATCCTGCAGGCGCAGACTGACGGTTTTCTTTGCTTCGAACGGATTTTGCTTGTGCGGATAGCAGGGCTCCAGATCGACCTGCATCAAAGCATTGATTCGACTGAGTGCGGCCTGAGCGCCATTATAGGAATACTGAATGTTCAAGACCTCCTGAACCGGCCCCATCATGAACCAGAGGTAGGCGTAGACACCGAGCATTTCGCCAATGGTGAGATCCGACCAGAGCACCATGAACATACTGACACCGCGAAAGATATCGAAGCCGAACAGGAATATCATGAATGAGAGTCGGTTTGCCGCATCGCTTTTCCAGGTGAAGGCGGCAGAATGCTTCCGGATATTATCGGCCTTGTCGATAATACGGTGGATGTAGTGCCGTTCCCGGTTACTCGCTCTGATCTGCTGAATGGCATCCAGTGTCTCTTCCAGGGACTCCTGAAATGCTTGAAAGGCTGAGTTCTCGCGCTTTTTGAGATGTTTGACTTTGCGTCCGAATACTGTGGTGAAGTAGATCACCAAAGGATTGAGAAACAGGATGAACAGGGCCAGTGGCCAGTTGATCCATAACAGCACCACGGCGGTACCGATGATGCTCAATGCCGCCACCAGGAATTTACTGGTGGTGACACTGACAAACTGGTCGACCGCTTCCAGGTCAGTGACCAGGTGAGAAGCGACCGTACCACTGCCCATGGTTTCATATGAGGACATGGAGATCCGTTCCAGCCGATGCAGCAGATCCCGGCGGATATGGAAAATCACATCCTTGGCGATGCGAGTGAACTGCCA
This sequence comes from gamma proteobacterium symbiont of Stewartia floridana, assembly GCA_003676145.1. GTDB lineage: Bacteria > Pseudomonadota > Gammaproteobacteria > Chromatiales > Chromatiaceae > Thiodiazotropha > Thiodiazotropha taylori. Next base: position 161,730 of record NAUB01000018.1, read on the forward strand.
GGTCTGCCAGACGCCAAAAATGAGCGCAAAAATACGCAGGATCAGGGTTAAAACCAGGATTGCCATGATATAGAGCACCGGACCATGCCAGTGCTCCGGAAAGAGACCGTTCATGATACCCACCGCGGTACCGGGCTGATTGAGCAGCACTTCATCAACCAGGAGTGGAATCAGCAGTGGTACCGGAACGGCAGCGACAGCTCCCAGGATGGCAATCAGGTTGGCGGCGATCAGCTCCCGACGATGCTGAAACACCATCTGGGTGAGCTCGCTCCAGCGGTAACTCTTTTCCCTTACAGCAGGTGCTGAGGCTATCGGATCGGCATCAATACTCATAACAGCGAAGTCTGGCCTTCATTCGTCGTAGCGCCTCAATCCGGTTCTGTGCTTCACTGACCCGATCCTGTTCGTAGAATTCTGCCGCGCCTGAATAACCCAGGTAGGCGAGTGCGCCTGGGGCCCAAACCGCACCAACAAAAATCGAAGCGCCGGCATACGGGTCTTCATAGAACCCGGGTTTGGCGCTGTAAGTATCGTTTTCAAGCGTGGCTAGCTGCTGATCCAACTGGCGGCAATTCAGTCTCTCATCACCGGCTTCAAAGGTTGGTCCCATCGGGCGTGGATAGAATGGGGTCTCACTGCGGTCGGCAGGTTGGCTCGATGCCGTCTGTTCGGATGTACCGGTTGAACTTGTTAACAGGGGATCGATCGGGCTGGGATGATTTTTGATTTCAGCCAACAGATTGGATGAAAAGAGTACCAGAAGGGTAGAGATCATGAGTTTGAGTGGGATTGTTTGCATGATAATTCACCTCCGGTGCACATTGATCAGCCAAGTATTCAGCTTGTATTCGTGAAAAAACATGCATTTTGCGAGCCAAAATTTCGGATTCAACGACTGAAATCCTCGCTTTTTGAATAGGCTACAAGTCAGGTTTCTAGCCGGTCGTCGTAAAGGATGAGGTCTGCCCCATGACTGCCGGCAATCCGTCAATACACGCCTGGAATGGGATCAGAGGTCAGTGGTGTGACCAGCCTCAGAGCACTGACTCATTGAAATCGTAGATCAGATTGCTCTCCGGTCTCTGTACAAAGTTGCCCTGTACGTAGTCGGCGCCGCTGCTCCACAACAGAGCAATACTGCGAGGATCCTCTACCTGGGGAGCAATCACCTTGATGTTGCGCCCATGCACCATTTCAACCAGCTCTTTTACCTCATCCCCGGCATCGAGCAGGAGACTTCTGTCCAGTTTGATGTAACTGATCGGCAAATGTTGCAGTACCCGCTCGGTTTCCGGGTTTAAAGAGACCCGGGTCAAGAGGGTGGAGATACCCATTTTGCGCAACACTTCGAAACAGATCTTCGCCGATTTCATCGACTTGGCTACTTCGTGGATATTGAATTCGAAAGTCAGTGTGTTTTTGGTCAATTGCCCGCTTCGCACCTTGTCTTTCAACCAGGTCAGTCGTTCCATGTTGTCCAGCAGGTCGGCTGATTGAGAGACGAACAGATGCAGTGGCGTACCCTGTTTGCGGTGTTCGTTGATCACGGCTACGGCGCGTCGGGTTGTCCACTGGTCCACCTTACTGATCAGACCGGCTTCTTCCGCGGCCGGTATGAAATCGGCAGCGGCATGCAGGTTTCCGTCAGGTTCCTGCAACCTCAGCAGGGTCTGGTAGTGGGCGAGGGTGGATCCCTGCAGAGCGACCACGGGCTGGAAGAAGACTTCAAAATAGTCCTCATCCAGGGCTTTCAGGATCAATGCCTCCATGTCGTGGGCTTTGTCCTCTTCACTCGCGCTCTTTTTCTCAGGAATAAAGACTTTTACCTGATTACCGCCCGCTTCAGTGGCCTGACGGCTGGCGATCTGGGCATGTGCAATGATTGCCCGGGAATCCTGATTGCCCGGTTCCACCGGGTAGATGCCGATGCTGAGGGTTACACCAAGGGTGGTGTTTTCAACTTCGATGATCTGCTGGCTGAGGTGCTTGCATAGGTTTTCGCCAAGTGCCGTCAGTGCTGCCTGATCGCTGCGCATGACGAGCAGACTCAGGCTGCTGTTCCCAAAGCGGGTCAGAATATCCTGTGATATCAGCTGGCTTTTTAGGTGTTTGGCGACTTCGGCGAGCACCACGTCAAGCCCACCGATGCCGACCGAGGCAACCAGATCTTCCGGTTTGTCGATCTTCAGAAAAAATACCCCGGTCACCTCGTTGAGGGCTGAATCCGCCAGCAGGAGCGCATCCAGTCGTTCCAGAAGATAGTTTCTGCTGTGCAGACCGATCTCTTTTTCGTTGCGGAAGTGGCCTGGTAAACGGTGACTGAGCTGACTGGCGCGGCGTATCCTGTTGGTTACCGTGCTGATCAGATGTTTCGGGGCGATCGGTTTGGAGAGAAAGTCTTCACCGCCAAAGCTCAATGCCGCCAGCTGTTTATCCAGATCCTGTTCACCGGAGAGGAAGACGATCGGTATGTCGACATATTCATTCTGCTCTCTGATTACCGCCGTCAGTTCAGAACCACTGGCTCCCGGCATGTAGAGATCCATCAGAATCAGGTCCGGTTTGAACTCGTTCAGTGCATCCATGACATTGAGGGGGTCGGTGACGCTTTGGCAATCAAAATTGGCTTTGCTGAGTATCGCGTCGGCAAAATCTGCCTGGGCAGGATCATCCTCAACGATCAAAATCCGATAATTCTTGTGGGTACCGGCGGTGGAGAGCTCTTCAATCCGCTTCGCCACCAGATAGGGGTCAACCGGTTTGGACCAGTATCCGCAGGCATCGACCCGCATCGCAGCCAACCTGGTCTTGAGGTCCGGTGAATCGGCGATAAAGGCCACCGGAAGGCCGGGAAGACCATTGCTCTTATTCCATAGTCCACCCGATTTCGATTCGGGAAAGAGCTCATCGAGCATCTCGACATGGCTGATCAGAAAATCGGCCTCATTGGGATCCAGGTCGTAGTGATGGATGATGTCGGCCGGTGTATCGACCAGTACGGCTTCCAGGTTTTTGGCTTGAAAGTTTCTCATCAAACCTGCGGCCAGGGACTCTTCTATGCCCAGCAGATAGACTTTATGCTCTCCGTTGAGTCGCTGGCCATCTTCCGCAGGAGCCTCTTGCTGCTTACTCGCCAGCGCTTCGGCCTGTTGGTTGCAGGCTTGTATCGAGGCGTCTTTAAACGCATGAATCAGTCCGTCGAGGGCCACAACGTCATCGTGTTGGGGCTTCAGGCCGGTGTTATGGTAGTCGCTCAGATGACCGATCAGTGAGTTACCGCTCTGGGTGATCTGCGGCACACCAAACTTGGTGCCCGATTCCGCAAGGGTGGCGATTCGTTCGATCAGGTTGTCAATCAGGTCCCCTTTCCAGTCGCTTTGTACCAGTTGATGCCAGTTTTCCAGGATCGCAGAGATCCTGCCCGGTACCTGATTGAGGAAGGATTCGATCAGGCTTGTGCTGGCGGCTGTCTTACTGGAAATATCACTGCTCATAGGGATCGAGTCTTTAGCCCAGGGTTGATGACGAACGAATAGTTGGCGCAAAAACCGTTATGAGGCGGTGTGGCCATCCTTTCAGGAAACTTAAGCTATCCAAAGTGCTACCTTTGGTATTAGGTCTAACTGTCTGTCTCTAATTGAGAATAATAACGTTTTGTCGTGTTCGCCGAAAGGGGGGATATGATCCATAGGCCGCTTTTTTAGAGATTTTCACAACTCTGTGGAGATAGAGTGGCAATCTCTCTGATTACACAATGATTCAAGCAAACGGTTGATCGCTGAGTGGAGAGAGTTCAGTGATCCGATACCGGTCCTCTTCAACCTCCCAAATGATGTTGAAATCGTAGAGCCGCATGCCGAATCGGTTACGTTTTTCCTGCTCAAGATAGGATGGACGGGGATTGTTGGCCAAGATCTGGTAAATCAGCCGTTTCAGGCGGGTAACCTGTTCAGCTGAGTACTTTTCCAACTCAGACTCGGCTTGTTGGCTGAAACTGAGTTGGATCGCTCTGCCGGGTGGTGTCGGTGCAAAGCCGGCCGCAGCATCCGGGATGGCGTCGGAGTAGGGTACATAGGGCTTGATATCGAGCACGGGGGTGCCATCCAACAGATCCACCCCGCCCAGTTTCAGTTTGATCTGTTGTGCCGAGATATCCAGATCGATCAGCTTCACCACAGAGAGTCCAATGGGATTGGGCCGAAATGGGCTGCGAGTGGCAAACACCCCGACACGCTGGTTTCCGCCAAGCCTTGGGGGGCGCACAGTCGGTTTCCACTGATCCCTGATCGCTGCGTGAAAGACGAAGCTGAGCCATAAATGTGAATAGCCCTCGATATCACGAAACGCCTCGGCACGATTGTAGGGTGGCAGGATCGTCAATATCGCCTCGGCCTCAGGGATCAGCCCCGACTGACGCGGGATACCGAACTTCTCCTTGAAGCAGGATTGGATAATACCGATGGGCTCGAATTCAAATTTCATGAGGGATTGAACTGGATCACTTTCTTCAGTGGATTGAGGTTGATCTCATCAAACACAGTGCCTGGGTGGGCATTCAGTACCCAATGGATTACCTCTGCGATATCCTCGACCCGCAGATGGTTTTCCGGCGCATCGCCCGGTCGGAAATCCAGTTCGTTGAAAAAATCACTGGCAACCATACCCGGATTGACCAGGCAGACCCGGGCTCCACTGGTACTGCATTCAGCCCGCAGGGACTGGGCAAAACCACGCAGGGCAAATTTACAGGCGCTGTAGAGGCTGCCTCGCTTGCCACCGCTCAGGGCCGATTCGGAACCGATGATGATGACGTCACCCCGGCCGAGCTTCTTCAGCTGAGGTACCATCGCCCTGGCGATATAGATGTGCTGGGTCAGATTGACATCGATCATCTGGCGGATCTGCTGAAACGAGAACTCTTCCAGCGAACCGAATTGACCATACCCTGCATTCAGCACAACCCCGTCAAGATCCGGGTGGCAGTGAAGGAGTTCATTCAGGCGTTCAGGTAATCGCTCAAGATCGGACAGATCGATTGTTATTTTGTGAAACCGCTCTGGTGGATCTGTCCAGGCACTGAAATCCCGGCCCATACCGACAACCTCATGGCCCTGCTCAAGCAGGTATCGGCAGACGGCCTTGCCAATGCCATGGGTGGCACCGCTTATCAGCAACTTGCGCCGAGCTTGATCACCCATCTACAGCGACCCTCTCGATGAACTCCCTGATCAGGGAAATTTGATCTGTTATCAATTTGTTTACCCGTTTGGCGTTAATCGATTCAATTCCATGTTCGGGATTGTCAGAGACAACCTTGAGAATATGCACACGATGCAGAGGCGTTGTTGGCGTCAGCGACGCGAGGAATCCTGAAGACTCCATATCATAGGCCATTTGTGGCTGGTAGACAGCCTGGGGTGATGAAACACAACTCAACGGCCCGTGGTGCTCCACAACTGTCTGTGGACTCTGCAGTTTCCATTGCATACCGTCCGAGGTTAAAACCTGATCGGCAAGCAGCAGTTCTCCGATGGCCAGGGAGCCGTGGCCGCAAATCCCCAGATTGATCCAGACCGGCTGACTTGCCTCAGGTGACATCTGTTGCAGATAGCTGACCGCTGGCGCTATCGATTTCAAACCGGGACCAGATACAGCCAGGTGAATGCCTTCTGCTTTATAGAGTGGGATGGCATCGACCGGTTGATGCCGTTGCAAGACAAAACACTTTATCAGTGGTTTGGCTTCTGCAGGCAGGGCAGTGAGCAGATTCAGATGTCGCCTGTGTTGCAAGCTGGCAACTCCTGCTGATATTTGGCATGGATGGTCATGAAATGATCCGCGCGCTCCTGGTGGCCTCGCTTCTCGGCACCCTTACTGAGTATCAGGCACTTCTTGCAGAGTACTTCGATGGCGGCGTACCGGTTGGCATGATTCAAGTCGTGGTTATCGAGCAGCTTCTGTAGCGCGTAGACCCGAAAACGGTCCATACCCCAGTGGTTCCGCGACAGCTGATCCTGGTGCCCGCCATACTTGACCACCAATGGTTTTTCTATGAAGTCCACCGCCTCCTTGGCGCAGATTCGAAGCCACAGATCGTAATCCTCACAGGCGGGCAGATGGGTGTCGAAGAGGCCGTACTCCTGAAAAACCGAATGGTGTATCAGCGCAGCCGATGGTGAGATCACGCATAACGGTAGACAGTGTTCAAAGATGTATCCGCCCTGTTTGGCGTGTTTGTTCATTTGATTCACCCGGACTCCGTTTCTGATCCAGATTTCATCCGTGTGACTGATTCGAAGTTGAGGTGAGCGGTTCAGGCTCGCCATCTGCAGTTGCAGTTTTTCCGGCAGCCATGAATCATCAGAGTCGAGCAGTGCCAGCCATTCACCTTTGGCATGCCTGATTCCGCTATTGCGAGCATGGCTTACGCCAAAGTTGCTCTGCGGCAGATAGATCACATCCGGGTAGTCCCGCTCAACCACTGTTTTGGTCTCGTCATCGGAACCATCGTCAATCACGATCACTTCCAGAGGAGGTAGGGTTTGGGCGAATACGGAATCCAACGCCCGGGGCAGGGTGGAGGCGCGGTTGTAGGTGGGGATGATTACCGATACAGACATTCCTGAGAGCCTAACCTTTCAGCTTTCAGTTGTTAATATGTTTGTTGAAATTGTGAGGCAGGTAATAAAAAAACGATGTTTTAGAAATGCCCTTGGCCAGACAAACTGTGATTATTGCTTTATACTGGCAAATGGTGTTTGCCGTTTTAAGTGCTATAGAGGGATTACTAAGTGCTTATTTGGAAAAGGATTTTTCGGAACGTAATCTCTTACCTGCTTAGCGTGGGTAGACATGGAGCCTCTGCTACAGTGAAATCGAGACGATTTGATACAGAAGCGGTACTAAAAAAGATCTTACAGCATGACAAAGAGGGATTCTCCTCTTTTTACGAACGGTATCGTGGGCGCGTCTACCGCTTTATCGTTCGTCAATACGGCACCAGTGAGTATGGCAAAGCGGCCTACTATTCAACCTGGCGGCATCTGGTTGTGGCCGGCGTCGACAGCAAGACCCCCAAAGAGTTAAAACTCTCTTTTTTTCAATATCTTGGTACGTCCGTGGGCTCATTGATGGCGGCCCAGCGTCTGCAAGAGCAGACCAACTATCTGCCGAGGGATATCGAGCAGGATGAAAACTGGAGTCTGGCCCTGATCGAGCATATGAAGCAGTTGGGTGATGATCAGAAACGCTACTTCCTTTTCAAACACGAAATAGGCATCAGTGAAGCGGCGATCGCGCGGACATTCAGCGTCAAAAGAAAGGCTGTTCATGCCTGTATCGATGCGGCTGAAGAGACCCTCAAGAGCAGTCTGCATGAGGCCGGAATGCCACACAAACTCTCATTGGAAAAGGTCTACCGGGAGAGTCGGGTAGTAAAGCCGCCGCACTCCTGGGATAAAGAGATACTCGAATCGTTCGACATGTGGATCAGGCAGACGGATGGCCCAGCCAGCAGAGCGGTCAAACGTGAAGAGCCACAGAGTGGTGAGGGCCTTGCCGGAAAGTGGCATCAACTTCGCGATCAAGTGAAAAACAAGCTTTCATCCTTGAACAGAAAGTCACCGGCAAAACAGAGTCGGGATCGCAAGCTTTCGTCATCACACAACTGAACTTCAAGATTGATCGATGCGACCATCCTCTGCGCATTGACAGTAACTCCAATTATTCCGGACAGGCCCAAACGATCGGGCTGCCGGGTTGATAGAAGAGCATCTCATTTCGCTGACTGATCCCTTGATAACAGAACTTCAGCCGTTGGTTTTTCAACCGGTGGATAGAGTTCATTCAATGGCAGGGATTTTCCATTCTCAACCACCATCCGGGCATGAAACCTTTTCAGCTCACGAGGCTCTTTAACGCCGCAGGAGTGGGCCAGTAGACCGACCTCATAACTCATGTTTTTCACATAATTGGCAACCCGCTGCGCCTTCTCTGTGGTAACCAGGCCACGCTGCATTTTCCTGTTATGGGTGGTGATGCCGGTGGGACAGGTGTTTTTATTACACTGCAGAGCCTGTATACAACCCAAAGCGAACATGAAACCACGGGCTGAAACCACAAAGTCAGCACCGATCGACAGTGCCCAGGCAACCCCGGCAGGAGTGATCAGTTTTCCTGAACAGATCACTTTGATACGACTTCTGAGGCCATACTCACAGAGCATATCGACCACCATCGGCAAACTTTCGTGCAGGGTCAATCCCACATAATCCATCAGTGCCATGGGTGCGGCGCCGGTACCGCCATCCGCACCATCAATGGTGATGAAATCGGGAGCGCACTCATCTCCCCGTTGGATGATTCGCTCACACAGGGTTTCCAGCCAACCGTAGGCGCCAACCACCGTTTTGAAACCAACCGGCTTGCCAGTCACACGCCGAATACGTTGGATCATGTCCAACAGATCATCCGGGTTGTTGATATCCGGATGACGATTTGGGCTGATCGCATCTGTGCCTGGCTTGATGCCACGGATTTCAGCGATCTCCGGGGTGACTTTTGCGGCTGGAAGAATACCGCCCTTGCCCGGTTTTGCACCTTGGCTGAGTTTGATTTCAAACATTCGGACGGCTTGATGAGCCGCGACCTGCCGAAGCTTCTGATCTGAAAGTTTGCCATCTTCATCCCTGACGCCGAACTTTGCGGTACCGATCTGAAACACCAGGTCGGCGCCGCCTTCCAGATGGTAGGGGGAGAGGCCGCCTTCACCGGTATTCATCCAGCAGCCTGCCGCCTTGGCGCCCATGGAGAGGGCTCGGACCGCAGGTATCGACAGGGCGCCGTAACTCATTCCGGATATATTGATTAACGAGTCGGTTTCATAGGGTGTGTTGCAGTTTGGTCCTATGATGACCTTTTGGGTTGGTACCGCATCCTCGCCGAGGGTTGGGTAGGGACAGTTTACAAACAGGATTGAACCGGAGTGGCGCAGATCCCGTGTCGAGCCAAATCCGATGGTGTTATTGACATCCTTGGCCGCCCGGTAGACCCAGGATCGGTCGGCCCGGTTGAAGGGGAGTTCCTCCCTGTCCATGGCAAAGAAATATTGCCGGAAAAACTCCCCCAGGTGTTCGAAGAAGTAACGGAATCGTCCGATTACCGGGTAGTTTCGCCGAATGGTCTGACGGGTTTGTGTCACATCGATCACATAGATCACTGCGACGGCCAGGACCGCTATACCAATCAGGAAAATGAAGATTACTGTCAGAATTTCAATAAAACCAAAAAACCAGCTTTCTGCGAGTGTCGTCATCATCGTTATTTTATCCTCCTGGTATAGGGTACGGCGGATCGACCTGGTTGGATGTGGTCAATCGAAACAATCTATTTCGTATCTTCTGGATGATGGTCGAGATTGAAAAAACCTGTGTCACTTTTTTATCACTTTTTGATAAGTTTATTAGCTGCCCGACAAGAGAGGGGATGCAGTTGTCATGGCATTTCCATACGGTGATCACAGGGATTAACAATGACGGATTCGTGGTGAAGGGAAATGGCTGCGGCGAGGTTTGGGCAGACCGGGAAGATGGCCACGCAAGAGGATTTCAATTTGACCAGACCTGGGGTGACGGATCTGGCCGCTACCATCCGATACCGAAGCAGATATACCGCAAATGGTCGCCAATTACCGCGAAACTACACAATAGAGGTTGAAATATGGATTTTATTCGCGCCTATTTGCGGTGATTAGCGACCATTTGCGGTCTATTTTCCAAAATTAATTAACATTCTATCCGGAAGGCCCCATGGATTTGTCCCTGAGTCCTGAACGGAATCTGCTGAGGCTTTCTGCAACATCCCAGGTAGTGTAGAATCTCCGCTTTTTCCCGGCCGGTGTTGCAATGCAAGATATCAATCCCATCAACCATCTGATCGATGACCTGAAGAGACGGGCGGCATCCCTCAGGGGGTATCTTTGACTATGATGCCAAGCAGGAGCGTCTCACAGAAGTCCTGAGAGAGCTGGAAAACCCTGAAATCTGGAATGATCCGGAAAGGGCCCAGGCACTTGGGCGTGAACGCTCGACCCTTGAAAACGTGGTGCTGACCCTGGACGAGCTGGACCAGGGGCTGGGCGATGCCTCGGAACTGCTGGAAATGGCGGTGGAGGAGGCGGATGAAACCGCAGTCTCCTCAATCGAGAGCGATCTCTCCGACTACGAAAAACAGGTCTCAGGGCTGGAATTCCGACGCATGTTCTCCGGCGAGACCGATGGCTGTAACGCCTTTCTCGACATACAGGCCGGTTCCGGGGGCACTGAGGCTCAGGACTGGGCAGAGATGCTGCTGCGCATGTATCTGCGCTGGGGTGAGCATCGAGGTTTCAAGACCGAACTGATCGAGGTCTCTGCCGGTGAGGTGGCTGGAATCAAAAGTGCTACCGTACGTTTTGAAGGCGAGTATGTTTTTGGTTGGTTGCGTACCGAGATCGGGGTTCACCGGTTGGTCAGAAAGTCCCCCTTCGATTCCGGCAATCGACGCCATACCTCATTTGCCGCGGTGTTCGTTTCACCAGAGATCGACGATTCCATCGAAGTCGACATCAATCCGGCCGATCTGAGAATCGATGTCTATCGGGCCAGCGGCGCAGGTGGACAGCACGTAAACCGGACGGAATCCGCGGTGCGTATCACCCATAATCCCACCGGAACCGTGGTGCAGTGTCAGAACGACCGTTCCCAGCATAAGAACAAAGCGACAGCAATGAAGCAGTTGAAAGCCAAGCTCTATGAGCTCGAGATTCAGAAACGTAGTGCTACACAGCAGGAGCTCGAGGAGACCAAATCCGACATCGGATGGGGTAGCCAGATCCGCAGCTACGTCCTGGATGCTTCCCGTATCAAGGATCTGCGCACCGGTGTCGAGACCGGCAATACCCAGGCAGTGCTCGATGGTGGACTGGATATGTTTATCGAAGCGAGCTTGAAAAGCGGTTTGTGACAAACCCCAGCCAAGATCAGTAAGCCAAGTATTTAAGAAGTTAGACCAAACCGAGTTGACAAGACTATGAATGATCAGACACAGGACGAAAACAAACTCATCGCCCAGCGTCGTGAAAAACTGCAACAGATGCGTGACAACGGTAACGCCTTTCCCAATGACTTCCGGCGCAACAGCATGGCCGGTGAGTTACATGCAGAATATGACGCGAAAAGCGATGAAGAGCTGGAGTCCCTCTCCCTGAGAGTCAGTCTGGCGGGGCGGATGATGAGCCGCCGGGTGATGGGAAAAGCCAGTTTTGCCCATCTGCAGGATATGTCCGGTCGCATGCAGCTGTTTGTTCAACGGGATAGCCTGGAAGAGGGGCTTTACAACCAGCAGTTCAAAAAATGGGATATCGGCGACATCATTGGTGCAGAAGGCGTGCTGTTCAAGACCAAGACCGGTGAGCTCTCGGTAAAGGTCGATAGCTTGAAGTTGCTGACCAAGGCACTGCGCCCGCTGCCTGAAAAATTTCACGGCCTGTCGGATCAGGAGCTGCGCTATCGTCAGCGCTATGTGGATCTGATCATGAATGAGGCCTCCCGGGAGACCTTTCGTCAGCGTACCCGGATTGTGCAGTTTATCCGCAGTTATCTCGATGGACGGGGTTTCATGGAAGTTGAGACACCGATGATGCAGGTGATTCCCGGGGGCGCCACGGCACGACCCTTTGCCACCCGGCACAATGCACTGGATATGGATATGTTTCTGCGTATCGCACCGGAGCTCTATCTGAAACGCCTGGTGGTGGGCGGCTTTGAACGGGTCTATGAGATCAACCGCAACTTCCGCAATGAAGGGCTCTCCACCCGGCATAATCCCGAGTTCACCATGCTGGAGTTCTATGAAGCCTATGCCGACTTTCATGATCTGATGGATCTGACCGAAGCCATGTTGCGGGATCTCTGTCAGCATGTGCTGGGCACCCAGCAGGTCAGCTACCAGGGTGACAGTTACGATTTCGCCGCACCCTTTCAGCGTATGACGGTGAAAGAGTCGATCCTCCATTTCAATCCGGATATTACCGAACAGCAGATCGATTCCCTGGAACAGGCGACAGCCATCGCAGAGAGATTGCAGATTCCCATCAAACCGAGCTATGGCTTGGGCAAAGTGCAGATCGAGATTTTTGAGAAGACAGTGGAAGATCGCCTGATGAACCCAACCTTCATCACCGCCTATCCGACTGAGGTTTCACCGCTCGCAAGGCGTAATGACAACGATCCATTCGTTACCGACCGTTTCGAGTTCTTTGTCGGTGGGCGTGAAATCGCCAATGGTTTTTCCGAGTTGAACGATGCGGAGGATCAGGCCGAGCGGTTTCGTAAACAGGTGGCCGAAAAAGAGGCGGGAGATGATGAGGCGATGCACTATGACGATGATTATGTGCGGGCGCTGGAACACGGGATGCCACCCACCGCCGGGGAGGGTATCGGCATCGACCGGCTGGTGATGCTGTTGACCGATTCACCCTCCATCAGGGATGTGCTGCTGTTCCCCCATATGCGGCCTGAATAGGCTCTGCCACCACTGACAGGGCGGCAGATCGATCATTCAGGGGTTGTCTGGCTGGAGGCTGGCGGTCGGTTAGTGACCATATAAGAGCAAGCCTTCCGCATGTTCCAAGTGGTGTGGTGTTCCGGCAAGCACCAGTACATCACCCTCTTTCAGGCGGGTTTCAGGTCCCGGTGCCTCGCCCCGGATGCCACCGCGACGCACCGCGGTGACGCTCACTTCCCAGTCCCACAGATGCAGGTCTTCGATGGTGTGACCTACGGCAAAAGCCCGTTCTGGCAGGGTCACCGTATGCAGACGCTCCTGGAATCCCTCATCATGTTCGATATCGAGCGCCTCCTGGCCATGATAGAAATCCCTCAGCAACTTGTAGTGATTCTCGCGGATCTCGCGCATGATCTTGAGAATTCGTGAGCCGGGGACCTTCAGCAGCAGCAGTAACTGACCACCCATCATCAGACTCGCTTCCACCGCTTCCGGCATTACCTCGGTCGCGCCGGCCAACTCCAGGGTTTCCATGTGGGTGTCATCCCGGGTGCGCACCAGCACCTGGATATCCGGGTAGTTGGATTTCAGATGGTGGAGGATTTTCAGTGCTGTGGTGTGCTCTTCAAAAGTGATAACAACCACTGCGGCTCGATCGATACCGGCTGCCTGGATGATCTCCTGTCGGCTGGCATCACCAAAGTGTACCGGTTCACCCGCTTCATGCGCCTCCTGCACAACGGTCGGATCCAGGTCCAGGGCAACATAAGGAAACCCCTCGTTTTGCAGCAACCGCCCCAGGTTTTGTCCGATACGGCCGTAGCCGCAGATGATCACATGCTGTTCGAGATGCTCCGCCTCATGTACCAGCTCATCAAGTGGTCTCTGATTTACTGTGGAACTGCGCAGTGAGCAGAACAGCTGGGCCAGGCGGCCGTTATAGCGGATCAGAAAGGGGGATATCACCATACTGATGATGATCGCCGCAAACAGTATCTGGCTTGTGCCGGAAGGAAGCAGTGACGATTCGAGGCTCAGATCGAGCAGCACAAACCCGAACTCGCCACCCTGCGCAAGCAGCAGACCGGAGCGGAAACTCGCCTCAATCGGACGTTTGCTGAGATATCCGATGAGAAAGATGATGCCGGCTTTGAAGGCGATCAGCACAATCGCTGCGAGGGTGACCCAGTGGAGTATCGGCAGCAGTGAGCTGAGATCCACCCGCATGCCCACGGTGATGAAAAAGAGTCCGAGCAGCACATCCTGAAATGGCCGGATGTCCGCTTCGATCTGGTGGCGATACTCTGTTTCACCCAGCATCATACCGGCAAGAAAGGCGCCCAGAGCAAGCGAGAGCCCCGCTTCATGGGTCAGCCAGGCCGCAGCCAGCGAGACCAGCAGTACGGTCATGGTAAACAGCTCGGCAGACCGGGCGCGGGCTATCTCGTGAAACAGCGGCCGCAGGATCCAGTGGCCGAAGGCCATGATCACGGCAAATACCGCCGTCGCCTTGACCAGTGCCCAGACCAGCGGCATCAGCAAGCCGTCAGAGCCGCCTGCGGAGAGCAGGGGGATGATAACCAGCATCGGGATCACCGCCAGATCCTGGAACAGTAGGATACTGATTCCCAAACGTCCATGGTCCGTATTCAATTCAACCTGTTCAGAGAGTTGTTTGGTGACAATGGCTGTGGAGGAGAGTGCCAGAACCGCTCCGGTGATCAACGCGGCGGAACTCTCCAATCCAAACAGCCAGGCGATCAATGCGGCGATGATGCCGGTTAACAGAACCTGGGTACCGCCCAGGCCGAACACAGCTCCTTTCATGGCCATCATCTGTGGAAGGGAGAACTCAAGACCGATGGTGAAGAGCAGAAAAACAACGCCGAATTCAGCCAAAAACCTGGTGTCTTCGTTGGACGCGATCAGTCCGCCACCGAAGGGGCCGACCAGGATACCGACAATCAGATAGCCGAGTATGGGGGGCAGATGCATGCGTCGGAACAGGGTAACCGTCAATACCGAGACAGCAAGCAGCAGGAGAATGATCTGAAGGGTATGGATGTTCATTGGCGCTTTTTTTGGACTTCTTAAGAGCGTCAGTTTGCGCAAATCGGTTGAAGAAATCCATTCAGCGTGAGTACGGAAATATCATCTGGGTGGCCAAACTGTTCAATTTCAGGTCATCCAGTCACTGATAGATCAAATTTTGCTTCGCAACGAGTGGTTGTCCTCTGTCAAACCCGCAGGCCTGGGTGAGCGCTGTCTCGAACTCCCCAAGATTCTGATTTACATTACAGACAGACCATTATCAGCAAACTATTTTGCCATCGGGTCAATATTTCATGGGGTAATAAACCCTTAAGTGTTAAAATCAACGGATTTGAAGCAAAAGAATGAAATATCGTGGCAAAAAGATCTAGAAAAGGCGCTACCCATAAGGATCCGTACCGGGATCGCGAATCACGCAAGTACGAGAATCCCATCCCCAGCCGGGAGTTCATCATGGAGACCCTGGAGGAAGAGGGGATTCCAATGAACCGCCAGGCACTGGCGGATCGACTGAAGCTTGAGTCGGAGGAGCAGTTAGAGGCACTGCGACGCCGTTTGCGGGCCATGGAGAGAGACGGCCAGTTACTCTGCAACCGCAATGACAACTACTGTCTGGTGAATAAACGGGATCTGATCGTCGGTCGGGTGATCGGTCATGCGGATGGTTTCGGTTTTCTTCGTCCGGATGACGGCGGTGACGATCTCTATCTCTCCTATAAGGAGATGAGACCGGTGTTCCATGACGACCGGGCGGTGGTTCGTGTGACCGGACTGGATCGCAGGAACCGGCTGGAGGCTGCTGTGGTCGAGGTGCTGGAACGGAATACCAGCCGAGTGGCGGGCAGACTCTATATGGAGAGCGGTGTCGGCTTCGTGGTACCCGATTCAAAACGCCTGAGCAAGGATATCATCATACCCTCCAGTGAGATCAACCAGGCTGAGCAGGGCCAGATGGTGGTCGCGGAGATTCTGGATCAACCGACCAAACGCACACCCCCCATCGGCCGTATCCAGGAGGTGCTGGGGGATCATATGGGGCCGGGTATGGAGACAGACATCGCAATCCGCACCCACAGCATCCCGGTTGACTGGCCGGATGAGGTCACTCAGCAGATCAAATCCCTGACCACCGACGTCGCCGAGAAGGATAAGCAGGGCCGGGTCGATTTGAGAGAGCTGCCACTGGTCACCATCGATGGTGCGGATGCGAGGGATTTTGACGATGCAGTCTACTGCGAAGCAAAACCCAAAGGTTGGCGGTTGCTGGTCTGTATCGCCGATGTCTCACACTATGTGGAGCCATCCAGCGCCCTCGATCAGGAGGGCAGAACCCGGGGTAACTCCGTCTATTTCCCGGATCGGGTGATTCCCATGTTGCCGGAGGTGTTGTCAAACGGCCTCTGTTCAATCAATCCGCAGGTAGACCGACTCTGTATGACCTGCGAACTCTATGTCAGCAAAGAGGGCAAGATAACCCGGTCCAGATTTTTCACCGCAGTTATGCGTTCCCATGCCCGCCTGATCTATGATGACGTGGCTGCGATGCTGGATGGTGATGCAGAGCTGACCGCGCAACACGCGGAGCTGCTGCCCCACCTGCATAATCTCTACCAGCTCTATCAGGTGTTGCAGGCACAACGCGCCGAACGGGGTGCCATCGACTTTGATACCACAGAGACCCGGATCGAATTCAATGATCTCAAGCGGGTGGAGCGGATCGTTCCTGTGGTCAGAAATGTTGCTCACCGTATGATTGAGGAGTGCATGCTGGCAGCGAATGTGGCTGCGGCGCGATTCCTTCTGCGCAACAAAATACCGGCCCTCTATCGCATACATGAAGGGCCGGCAGAGGAGAAGCTGACCGATTTGCGGGAGTTTCTGGCCGAACTGGGTCTGAGTCTGCCAGGTGGTAAAAAGCCGACTGCCGGAGATTATGCGATCCTGCTGGATCAGATTCGCCAGAGACCCGATCGCCATCTGATCCAGACGGTACTGCTTCGTTCACTCTCCCAGGCGGTTTACAGCACCGACAATGTGGGTCACTTCGGCCTCTCCTATCAGGCCTATACCCACTTCACATCACCGATACGCCGCTATCCTGATCTGATTGTTCATCGTGCTCTGAAACATGCCATCTCCAAACGCAAACCCGATGACTTCGAGTATCCGAAGTCTGAGTTGCAGAGTCTTGGCGAACACTGCTCCAGTACCGAACGCCGGGCCGATGAGGCGACCCGTGATGCCCTCGACTGGCTGAAGTGCGAATATATGCAGGATAAGGTCGGCGAGACCTTCAGTGGCATCATCACCAGCGTCAACTCGTTCGGCGTCTTCGTTGAGCTTGAGGAGATCTATGTGGATGGTCTGGTGCATATCACGGCACTCGATAACGACTACTACCACTATGATCCGGTAGGACACCGACTGACCGGGGAACGCACCGGTAAAGTGCTTCGCCTGGGGGATCCGCTGACGATCATTGTGGCCAAGGTCAACCTGGATGATCGCAAGATCGATTTCGTACCGGCCAAATCCGCATCGAGCGAAGTCGCGATGAAGCCGAAACCGAAGCGTAAAAAATCGAAACGGAAAAGCAAAAGCAGCAGCTCTGGAAAGTCCGATAGCAGCACGAAAAAAAGCAGCAAGAAGAAGCGCCGTAAAAGCAAACCCAATTAATGTCTGATCAACGATCCTGGATCCTGGGCCTGCATGCAGTAAAAGCCGCCCTGCAACAGAACAGGGCAGCTGAAGTGCTGCTGGTGGATGCTGCGCGTAACGATGGCCGAATCCGGGAGGTGATCTCCCTGGCTGAGGCGGTCGGTGTCAGCTGCCAGAGAATTGCCGGTAAGAAACTGGATGAGCAGGTGGAGGAGAGCCGCCATCAGGGGGTGGCGCTGCGCATCCGACAACAACAGGTACAGGATGAGCCCTATCTGAAGGCGCTGCTCAAGCGACTCGACGGACCACCGCTGCTGCTGATACTCGACGGAGTCAAGGACCCGCACAATCTGGGCGCCTGTATGCGTACCGCAGATGGGGTCGGGGTGGATGCCATTGTGATTCCGAAAGATCGCTCAGTCGGCTTGACTGCAACAGTCAGAAAAGTGGCGAGCGGCGCAGCCGAGACGGTGCCGTTGATTCAGGTGACCAACCTTGCACGTACCCTGAAATGGCTGAAGGAAGAGGGTATTTGGTTGATCGGTACCGCCGGTGAGGCACAGCAAACCTTGTATCAGGCTGACTTGAGTGGACCGCTTGCCCTGATCATGGGAGGAGAGGAGAAGGGGCTTCGCAGACTTACCCGGGAAAACTGCGATCTGTTGGTCAAGTTGCCAATGCAGGGAAGTGTGGAAAGCCTCAATGTTTCTGTGGCGGCGGGTGTGTCACTCTATGAAGCGCTCAGACAGCGCCAGTAAACACTTGGATTCAAGTTCTGTACGTTGCAATGATTCAGTTCAATTGGAGATTTAATGTGATGAGAAAACTTTCCTGTCTCGCCTTGCTATCTGTTCTCTCCAGCGCTCAGGTGCAGGCAGATACGCTGCTGGGATTTACTGCAGGCATAGAGCTTTGGAATATTGACTCATCCGGTTCCATTTCCGATATCTCTGAATCGGATCTGCAGTCTTTCGACCTGGGAACCGAGGTCAAAGGGGTCGCTTCGATCGCCTTCGAGCATCCGGTGCCACTTGTACCAAACCTGAAAGTCAGAACCAATGATTTGAGTTCGGATGGGGATATGGTTCTCAGCGAGACATTCCGTTTTGCGGGGACGACATTCTCAGCCGGTCGCGCGGTGGATGTCGAGTTCGACATGCAAAGCACCGATTTCGTCTTCTATTATGAGCTGTTCGACAATGATCTTGTGTCATTCGATTTCGGATTGAATCTGAAATATCTGGATGGGGACATCCGGGTCGAGGATATTGCTACCAGTCAGGCCTCCCAGGATCGTTTCAAAGGCTATGTGCCGATGCTCTATAGCGCCGCACAGATTGGCATACCGTCAACACCCCTGTGGGTTTATGGTGATCTCAACATACTCAGCGTTGGCGACCATAAGCTGCAGGACTATCAACTCGGTCTGGCCTATAGCGTGATCGACAATCTGGCGGTGGATCTGCGCGTGAAAGGCGGCTACCGGAGCTTTTTACTCGAGCTGGACGATCTGGATGGGGTCTATACCGACTGGGATTTCGACGGTTTCTATATGGGGCTGGAGGTGGATTTCTAATCTCCCGTTTCGTCACTGGCTGAGAAATTAACCGCAAATGCACGCCAATCACCGCGAAATGCCGCAAATAACTATTTACCGCGTGGCCCACTAGGTTATTGCCTCTATTGGCGTGGATTTGCGGCGATTGGCGTCCATTTGCGGCATAGCGGCCTTTCGGCCTGAACAACACTGTTGTCAGCAATCTTGCGGATTTTCTGGCAAAAAGGTAGAATCCGCCGCTTTCTGATTCCCGATTGCCGAAGGCTAACCCTCTCAGGGGGTGAATCGACAGTCGATCGGGCATCGCTCCTTGCCTTACTGCACATGCAGAAGGCTGCCTAAACCGTAAGGAGATACAATGAGGCACTATGAAGTTGTGTTCCTGGTTCATCCGGACCAGAGTGAACAAGTACCCGCTATGATCGAGCGTTACCGCTCGGGTATCGAAACCAAGGGTGGTTCCATCCACCGGCTTGAGGATTGGGGACGCCGTCAACTGGCCTATCCGATCAACAAGATCCACAAAGCACACTATGTTCTGATGAACATCGAGTGCGATCAGGAAGCGCTGGATGAACTGGAAAGCGCCTTCCGTTTCAACGATGCCGTCATTCGCAATATGGTGATTCGCCGGGAAGAGGCGATTACCGAGCTCTCTCAGTTGGCCAAATCACAGGAAGCTGACGAACGCCCAGTGAGCCGTGGCAATGATGATGATGCGCAGGACGATGACGAGGATTCGGTTGTTGAAGAGACTGAATCGAGCGACGACTGAGCAGCAGAGATACAGAGAGGACATATAGATGGCACGTTTTTTTCGACGTAAGAAATATTGCCGCTTCACAGCGGAAGGCATCAACGAGATCGATTATAAAGATCTGAATCTCCTCAAGGCCTATGTCAGCGAGAGTGGCAAGATCGTACCCAGCCGCATTACCGGTACGAAGGCTAAGTATCAGCGTCAGCTGGCGACCGCGATCAAACGCGCTCGTTATATTGCGCTGCTGCCATACACTGATCAGCACTAAAGGGAGTTCATACCTGCCGGGGTAGCGGAATGAAAGCAGTAGCATCCTTTGTGATGCGTGGGCCAGCGCGATCAGCCATGGTGGCAACGGTACTGGCCGTGCTGTCGATCATCATTCCATTTATCGGTGTGTTCAGCAGTGCCAGTGTTGCTCTGGTTACCCTGAGACTGGGTGGTCTGGCAACAGCCAAGGTTTTACTCCTTGCAACATTTGCCTGCGCTGTCCTGATGACACTGATATTTGGCAACCCGCTTGCGGCGCTGGGTTTTCTGCTGGTGTTATGGATACCGGTGGTATTGCTCGGACTGTTGCTTCGGAATACCCGCTCTTTGGCTTTGACAACCCAGGCCGGATTGGTATTCGGCCTACTGGCCATACTGGTGCAATACATCAGTATGGGGGATCCGGCCGCTTTCTGGCGAGAGTATCTGGAGCCCATGAGTCAACGCTTCATCGAGGCCGGTCTGTTTGATCAGGCTCAAAGCGTTGAGGTTTTAGACCAGCTTTCCAGAATGATGTGTGGCCTGGTCTCAGTCGGTTTTCTGCTGCAGATGTTACTCAGCCTCTATGTGGCTCGTTGGTGGCAGGCGATACTCTACAACCCGGGCGGGTTTGCAGAAGAGTATCAACAGATGCGACTGCACCGGTTAGTGGGCGTTGCAGGTGCTGCGGCACTGTTGCTGGGACTGCTTCCGGAGCAGAGTTATCCGGCCATATTGGGTTGTATGGGGGCAGTGGTACTGGGGTTGTTGTTTCTGCAGGGCATGGCAGTGATCCATGGCCTGGTGAAACGGATCAAATCCGCCCAGCTCTGGTTGGTAGTGACCTACCTGATGCTGATTGTTTTTTTACCGCAGATGGTGCTGGTCATGATCAGCATTGGTCTGCTGGATATTTGGATCGATTTTCGAGCCCGTTTTAAATCGCAAAACAGCGGGTAAGAAGTCGCGCGACAAGCCGCCGAAGGCAGCTTGGACGCAACTAAAGATTTGACCTAATAAGGGTGATTACAATGGAAATTATTCTATTGCAAAAAGTGGATAACCTGGGTGATCTGGGTGAAAAGGTAAACGTTAAGAGTGGTTACGGTCGTAACTTCCTGATTCCCAGCGGTAAAGCCATTCCGGCTACCGAAGAGAATCTGAAGGTGTTCGAGCAGCGTCGCGCTGAGCTTGAGAAAGAGGCTCAGGAGAAGCTGCAGGCTGCCGAGTCCCGTAAAGCCAAGCTGGACGATATGGAAGTCTCCATCACCTGTAAGGCGGGTGATGAAGGACGTCTGTTCGGTTCAGTCGGTACCTCGGATATTGCCAAGGCTGTAAGCGCTGCTGGCGAGTCGGTGGAGAAGAAAGAGGTGATGCTTCCGAATGGCCCCTTCCGGATTGCCGGTGAGTATGACGTCGACCTGCATCTGCACGCCGATGTGGACGTGACCATCAAACTGACCATCGTCCCAGAGGCTTGATCGCCACTCACGGCGGTTGATCGTTACCCGCCATCGTGGGATAAACCACGGTTCTCGACGGCGCCTTTCAGGCGCCGTTTGAGGGTCTGTGATGACGACGGTTACCGCCAACGGCACGACAGTTCCGCTTTCGCCAAGGGGGATTGGTTTGCAGCTGACTTTTTTGCAGTTGTTTCAACCCGTTGGCCATACTACCTTCAATACACTTCTCAGCTTGCTGATTGGTCAGCGGCATTTCATTCCCCAATCAGGCCGCGTTGAAGCATGCTGCAGCCGAAGCAGGGCTCTACTTCTCTTTCCTCGACTCCTGCAATACCGTATCCTTGTCTGTTCCTGCGGCCAATTTGGTTGAATCCAAAAATTAACCTATTCCGATGTCTGAATCTGCCTATCCAGAAGAGCTCGCTGTCTATCCGGAAGTCGAACAGCGGGCGATCAAGGTACCACCCCATTCAAGCCAGGCTGAGCAATCGGTTCTTGGCGGATTGCTGCTGGATAATGCCAGTTGGGACAAGGTTGCGGATCTGGTGGTGGATGGGGATTTCTACCGCAAAGAGCATCGTTTGATCTTCAGCGCCATCGCTGCACAGGCTGAGGATAATCAGCCTTTCGATGTGGTGACCCTGGCAGAGCATCTGGAACGTAAAGAGGAACTTCAGGATGCCGGTGGCTTGCCCTATCTGGTACGCCTTGCGGAAGAGACGCCGAGTGCTGCAAACATAAAATCCTATGCCGGGATCGTGCGTGAGTATTCGGTCATGCGCCAGCTGATCTCAGTCGGTACCGATATCTCCGACAGTGCGTTTCATCCCCAGGGACGTAAGGCTGAAGAGCTGCTTGATGTGGCCGAACGCAAGGTTTTCGAGATCGCCGAACAGACCAGCAAGGGGAAGGGTGGATTCACACCCATCAAGTCTCTGCTGACCAAGGCGGTTGACCGGATTGAAACCCTGTTCCAACAGGATGAACCGATCACCGGTATCAGCACCGGCTTTTCCGACTTCGATCAGATGACCTCCGGTCTGCAGCATGCGGACCTGATTATTGTTGCCGGCCGTCCCTCGATGGGTAAGACCACCTTTGCCATGAACATTGCCGAGAATGTGGCCATTCAGGCGGGCAAGGCGGTGGCCGTCTACAGTATGGAGATGCCGGGTGACGCCCTGGCGATGCGTATGATGTCCTCCCTGGGGCGTATCGAT
Source organism: gamma proteobacterium symbiont of Stewartia floridana (assembly GCA_003676145.1). GTDB lineage: Bacteria > Pseudomonadota > Gammaproteobacteria > Chromatiales > Chromatiaceae > Thiodiazotropha > Thiodiazotropha taylori. Next base: position 184,236 of record NAUB01000018.1, read on the forward strand.
CAGCTGCGGGTGCGCACCGGTAAGCTGGAGGATGAGGAGTGGCCGAGACTCTCATCCGCAGTCAGTATGCTGGCTGAAACCAGGCTCTATATCGACGATACTCCGGCCATGTCTCCCACCGAGGTACGTGCCAGAGCGCGTCGCCTGAAACGGGAGCATGATGATCTCGGACTGATTGTGATCGACTATCTGCAGTTGATGCAGGCACCTGGAGAAGGGGAGAACCGGACCAATGAGATCTCCGCCATCTCCCGCTCCCTGAAGGCATTGGCAAAGGAGTTGGACGTGCCGGTGATCGCTCTGTCTCAGCTCAACCGCAGTCTTGAGCAGAGAACCAACAAGCGGCCGATCATGTCCGATCTGCGTGAGTCCGGTGCGATCGAGCAGGATGCGGATCTGATCGTCTTCATCTATCGGGATGAGGTCTATAACGAAGACAGTCCGGACAAAGGCATTGCCGAGATCATCATCGGCAAGCAGCGTAATGGTCCGATTGGAACCACACGCCTGACCTTTCTTGGTAAATACACCAAATTTGAAAACTATACGGAAGATATCTACGGCGACGAGGGGTATTGATGGAGTTTGCGCCGCAGGCATCGATCGATCATGCTGCCCTGAGGCACAATCTGAGAGTTGCCCGAAAAGCCGCTGAAACGAGCCGAATCTGGGCGGTCATCAAAGCGGATGGCTACGGCCATGGACTGTTGCGGGTTGCCGAGGCTCTGCAGGAAGCGGATGGGCTTGCCGTGGCACGGCTCGATGAAGCCCTGGCACTCAGACAGCAGGGTGTGGTCAGGCCCCTGTTGGTGCTCTCAGCCTGTATCAGTCGATCGGATTTCGAACAGGCGATCGCCGCAGACCTGCAGGTGGTCGTGCATCATCGGGATCAGTTGGCTGTTTTAGCGTCCCTCTCCTCGACCAGCCAGCGGCTATCTGTCTGGCTGAAGCTCGACAGCGGCATGCACAGATTGGGATTTACACCTGATGAGCTCGAGCAGAGCCTGGCGCAACTCAAGGCTCTGCCGGTTGTTGCTGATATCAATCTGATGAGCCATCTGGCGAATGGGGATGACCCGGAAGATCCTCTGACGGCGATCCAGTGTGAACAGCTGATGCAGATCGATCCATCCCCTTACAAAGCGCGCTCCCTGGCAAATTCAGCCGGGCTGTTGGCCAATCCGGCTACCCATCTTGATTGGGTGCGGCCCGGTATCATGTTGTATGGTGCTTCCCCCTTCATCAATACAACCGCCGCAGAGCTGGGACTGCAACCGGTGATGACCCTGAGCAGTCGTGTGATTGCGGTGAAATCGTGTCAGGCGGGTGATGCTATCGGCTACGGGGGGAGTTATGTCTGTCCTGAAGCCATGCCGGTGGCCGTGGTCGCGATTGGTTATGGGGACGGTTATCCACGTCATGCGCCGAACGGTACGCCGGTGCTGGTCGATGGGATTCGCCTGCCGCTGGTGGGACGGGTTTCGATGGACATGCTGTGTGTCGATGCCAGGGCGCAGAGCGGAATCAAGGTTGGCGATGAAGTGGTGCTGTGGGGAGAGGGCTTGCCGGTGGAGGAGATCGCCCGGCAGGCGGGCAGCATCGCCTATGAATTGCTCTGCGGTGTCAAACGACGGGTTCGATTTCATGATCTCAATCGCCAGCAGCGGGAGGCGTAATGGCACAGGGCGGTAAAAAAGCGGCGAAAACCCAATATGTCTGCAGTGCCTGTGGTGCCAGTTTTGCCAAATGGTCCGGTCAGTGTTCCGAGTGCCACTCCTGGAATGTGCTGGAGGAGAGCCTGGCCCCGACCACATCCCCCAAGGGACGCTTTGCCGGTTATGCGGGAACCGGTGGTCAGCAGGTGATGCCGTTGACCGAGGTTGAGATCGAGCATGAGGCCCGTACCACCACCGACAGCGCGGAACTCGATCGGGTGCTGGGTGGTGGTTTGGTCGAAGGTTCGGTGGTGCTGATTGGTGGTGATCCCGGTATCGGCAAGTCAACGCTGCTGATTCAGACCCTGGCCAGACTCTCTGTGAACATGCGCTCTCTATACGTGTCCGGCGAAGAGTCTCCGCGTCAGATATCGCTGCGTGCGAAACGACTCGATCTGGCGGTCGACAAGTTGAAACTGTTACCCGAAACCTGTGTTGAGCGGATTATCGCGGTCGCCGAGCAGGAGAAGCCCCAGGTGATGGTGTTGGATTCCATTCAGACCATGTATACCGAACTGCTGCAGTCGGCACCGGGCTCCGTCTCCCAGGTGCGGGAGGCGACGGCGCAACTGGTGCACTACGCCAAGCGCACCGGTACCGCACTGTTCCTGGTTGGCCACGTGACGAAGGAGGGCAGCCTGGCCGGACCCAGGGTGCTGGAGCACATGGTGGATACGGTACTCTATTTCGAAGGGGAGTCGGGGAGTCAGTTTCGTCTGATTCGTACCATCAAGAATCGCTTTGGTGCGGTCAATGAACTGGGCATGTTTGCCATGACCGACAAGGGTTTGAAGGCGGTCAGCAACCCCTCCGCCATATTTCTGTCGCGCCAGGCGGAGCAGGTGCCGGGCAGTGTGATTCTGGTGACCCGTGAGGGAACCCGCCCGCTGCTGGTCGAGGTTCAGGCGCTGGTGGATGAGAGTCCCCTGGCCAATCCACGACGAATCACCCTGGGACTGGAGCAGAACCGACTCTCCATGTTGCTGGCAGTGCTCCATCGGCATGGCGGTATCGGCATGTTCGACCAGGATGTCTATGTGAATGTGGTCGGTGGCGTGCGGATCACGGAGACCGCATCCGATCTGGCGGTGTTGATGGCAGCCCTCTCCAGTTTCCGCAACCGACCACTCGATCAAGGGTTGGTGGTATTCGGTGAATTGGGGCTGACCGGGGAGATCAGGCCGGTTCCAAACGGACCGGAACGGTTGCGTGAAGCGGCGAAACACGGTTTCAAACGGGCGGTGGTGCCCAAGGCCAACGCCCCGAAACAACCTATTGAAGGCCTCGAAGTGGTTCCGGTTGAGACCCTGGCTGAGGTTCTGGAGATTACTTGAGACGGCAGTAGCACGCAGCCCGTCTAGCCGAGGGCTTCCAGATCTCTCTGCAGGATGATGTCGTCACCGATGTTCAGCTCAACCAGGCGGCGCAGCAGTGAGATGCTGATCATATCGATCTCTTCACAGAGCAGACCGAGCTGATCCTTTTCCACATGGGCGCAACTGGCCAACATCGAAATGGTGCCCCCATCGCCCAACAGCACTTTCAGGGTGACGCTCTCTCCCACCTCGGGTGACCAGGCTGCCGGTATCTTAGCCAGGGCGCCTTTCAAGGAGATATCGATCAATTCCGTTTCATAGTTTCCGCTGCTGGTTTCAAGGCTGGCCCGGGCGTCGAAAATGATGCGGTGAAAACGTCTGCGCTCTTTGTTTTCGTGATCACTCATAATTGGCTCTTAGGCGTGAAACTGCATCTGTGTGCCGCCCACTTCGATCAAATCCCCGTCATTCAGCAGCTGGCCCTGATCGGCAAGGGGCTGCTTGTTGACTGTGGGCGGATTGATCCCTTCGAGAAAGGAGATGTAGTACCCCTCTTCGCGGCGGGCGATCATGGCGCAATCCCCACCGGTATGGCCGATGCGGGTCATGTGGCGGTGTAGCGAGATTATGCGGCCGAAATTGTCGCCATTGACAATCTGCAGCACACTGGAGGAAGAGTCCTCTTCCTCCTCAACATCATCTTCTGTTTCTGCCTTGGGTTGTTCGTCTGCAGCGGCAGGGGAGAGCGTAAGATCCGCTCCCAGTTCCATTACATCCTCAGCAAAGGTCAGGGTGTGCTTGCCGATCTGTATGACATCACCATGATGAAGATTGATCTCTTCGGTCTTTTCATGGTTGACCAGTACCGGAAATTCTTCATCCTGAGCTTCCAGGCGATAGACATCGCCGGATTCGGTGATGGTGGCTTGCAGTGGTGCGATGGCCAGGCTATCGATGGAGATGGCGCAGTCCGGATCGCGACCGATCTTGGTGGAATCGGCCTCAAGGTGAAAAACGTCGATAACTCGACCTTTGAAGGAGAGGGTTAGTTTTGGCATGGAGCTATTTTAGATACAACCTGTACAAATGTAAGTATATATCCAATTTTATTGGTAAATCACTAGTTAACCCACTTTCTAATTCCCATTCTGGGAATTAAAATACTGTATGGAAAAGATATCAATTGCATACTATTTTTCTGCTAAACTTATTTAATTACAATATCTTAATGGAACTTGTTTAATTAAAATCTTGGATCGACGTAATTTTGACATTTTGCAAAAATGCTGCTTAACTTCGCACCATTGCTACGAAATTCACACCGCAATTAGGGCCTGATGAATGGGGCAGAGTTCTGACAAAGACGGTTCAGTGTTTCCTAATCTCTGTATTTATCTTTTCGATCAAGACGATCAGCGTCAAAATTATCTACAGCACATTCTGAGCTTTGTTGAAGGGGATGTGGTTGTGGTTGATGACATCTCTCAGATCGAACTCAGTGATCAGAGTCGGTATACCTGTGTGTCTGTGATGGTTGGCGCCGGAGAGGGGCGTGATAAGCAACTGGCGGTGGTCAAGGATCTTGCCGTGAGTCATCCCTATCTGCCGGTATTTCAAATCTATGATGAGCAGGAGGGTGCACCTCAACTGTTTGAGGGTATGGAAAATGTCATCGGCAGTTTCAGGCTGCCCACCCTCTACGACGATCTTATGGCGTTGGCTCACAAGGCGCAGGTGTTTCAGGAGCTGAAGAACCCTGAAGCGGGCAGTTCCCGCCCGGTGGAGTTGTTCCGCAGTCTCTCCGGTAGCAGTCGCGCGACACGCCAGGTCAACAAGATGATCGAACAGGTTGCCGATTCCGAGGCGACGGTTCTGATTCTTGGTGAGTCGGGCACCGGTAAAGAGGTGGTTGCCCGTAAACTCCATTTTCACTCGGTTCGCCGTGGCAAACCCTTTGTTCCGGTGAATTGTGGCGCGATTCCGGGTGATCTGCTGGAAAGCGAGTTGTTTGGTCACGAAAAGGGGGCGTTTACCGGGGCAATCAGCGCCCGTCAGGGACGTTTTGAGATGGCCGAGGGTGGCACGCTGTTTCTCGATGAGATCGGTGATATGAGCATGCCGATGCAGGTAAAACTGCTGAGAGTCCTGCAGGAGCGTTCATTTGAACGTGTCGGCAGCAACAAGACCATTCCCTGTAATGTGCGGATCATCGCCGCGACTCACCGTAATCTCGAATCTGCGATCAAAAACGGTGATTTTCGTGAAGACCTCTTCTATCGTCTCAACGTTTTCCCGATTGAGATGCCACCGCTCAGGGATCGGGTTGAAGATATACCGGTGCTGGTGAATGACCTGATCCACCGGATCGAGAATGAGAAGCGGGGTTCAGTGAGATTGACTCCTGCAGCCATTGCGGCTTTGAGTCACTACCGCTGGCCCGGAAATGTCAGGGAACTGGCCAATCTGATCGAACGCTTGGCGATCCTCTATCCCTACGGAGTCGTGGATATGGGGGAGCTGCCGGAGAAGTTCAAACCGGCGGCTGAATTGATCGATACCACCAAGCTGCCGCAGGTCAGTCTGGAGGGGGATGAGCCTGGCACAACCCAGAATGCGCCAAGGTTGCCGAATGACGGCATCGACCTGAAGGCCCACCTCAACTCACTCGAGCAGAGTCTCATTCAACAGGCCCTGGATGAGTCGGACGGTATCGTTGCCCATGCTGCAAAACGCCTGCATATGCGTCGTACCACCCTGGTGGAGAAGTTACGGAAATATGGCCTTCAGCGTCAAACAGAGTCGACGGGAATTTGACGTCTCTTCAGTTTATAATTCATAACCTACTGAAAATAAAGAAAAACATAATATAGGCACAAATTTTGCCTTATTAGTCAGTGATGAATGAAGACTGACTACAGAGGCTATCGACGTGTCACCAAAACCATCACTTGCCGATCGACAACACGCCCTTGAGGCGGCCTTCAATATGTTCAATCAGCTCTCCGAAGAGTTGACCGGCTCCTACCAACAGTTGCAATCCCAGGTTCTGGAACTGAGTCAGGAGCTGGCTGCGGCGCGTAGCGAGCGAATGGTGCAGCTGGCTGAGAAAGAGCGTTTGGCCGATCGTCTGGAAAGGTTGCTGGAGACCCTGCCAGCGGCGGTGATCGTGCTCGATGGTGAAGAGCGGATTCGTGAATTCAACCCGGCTGCAGAACGTCTGCTGGGCAACCTGGAGGCCATGACCCCATGGCCTGAGGTGATTCGTCAAAAGGCACTGGGCGGAGTGATCAAAGGCAACGAGATGAAACTGCTCAGCGGTCATTTGCTGACACTGTCATCCAGTCGTCTGGAACAGGCGCCTGGCTATATTCTGGTACTGGTCGATGTCACCGAAACCCGCAAGTTGCAGGAACGGCTCAACCGTCGTGAGCGGTTGACCGCCATGGGCGAAATGTCCGCTCAACTGGCCCATCAGATGCGTACCCCGCTGAGCAGCGCCTTACTCTATGCCTCCCATCTTGCCAGTGATGATCTGAATCCGGCCAAACGTCAGCAGTTTACCCTGAAGTTGAGGGATCGTTTGCAGCACATGGAGCGTCAAATTCACGACATCCTGATGTTTGCCCGGGGCGAAGACGCGGGCGATTCGCGCATTCTGCTGAGTGAGCTGCTTAAGCGTTTTTCCTCGACTGTCGAGCATGATCTGCAACAGAGTGGCGTCTCATTGGTGATCGATGACCAGAGTCAGGGAGCGGCGGTCATGTTGGGGCGTGAGGATGCCTTATTGGGTATGTTGAGCAATCTTCTGGAAAATGCAATACAGCAGGGTGCGAAGATTGTTCAGATCGCACTGCATGTTGAAGACGAGATCGAGATTCATCTGGCCGATGATGGTAATGGCATCTCCGATGAGCTGTTACCACGAATTTTTGATCCGTTTTTCACTACCAGAAGCGGCGGCACCGGTTTAGGTCTGGCGGTGGTGCAGAATCTGGTGCTGAACCACGGTGGCGAGATTCTGGCGAGCCACTCAACCCTTGGCGGGGCACTCTTTCAAATCCATTTCCCACTTGCCTCACCGGCAATCGAGCCCCTTTCTACCGTGGGATTCAACAAAGAAAAACAGACGCTTGGCGTTGCACAGATAAGGAGCCTGTCATGAGTCAAACGACGGTGCTGATAGTAGAAGACGATCCTGCACTGCGGGAAGCGCTGAGCGATACCCTTGAACTGGCCGATTATTCGGTAGTCACCGCAGAAGATGGCAGATCGGCCCTTGAGCTGTTGAAGCAGGCGCCTGTTGGCATGGTTGTCAGTGATGTACAGATGCAACCCATGGATGGTCATACCCTGTTGCGAGAGGTCAGAAAAGGTTATCCCGAACTGCCGGTTCTGTTGATGACCGCCTATGGCAGCATCGAAAAGGCGGTAATGGCGATGCATGACGGTGCAGTCGACTATCTGGTGAAACCGTTTGAGGCGGAAGTTCTGGTCAGCAAAGTGGCGGGTAATATTCTGCCGCTGGTGGATGCCGCCGATGCGGGACCGGTTGCTGAAGACGTACGTAGCCGTGAAGTACTCGAATTGGCCCATCGGGTGGCGCAAAGCGAGGCCACAGTATTGTTGAACGGCGAGAGCGGTACGGGTAAGGAAGTCTTCGCCCGCTATATCCATCAGCATTCACCACGAAACAGTGGACCGTTTATCGCGATCAACTGTGCAGCGATTCCTGAAAACATGCTCGAAGCGGTGCTGTTCGGTTATGAAAAAGGGGCCTTTACCGGTGCCTATCAGGCCACTGCCGGTAAATTTGAACAGGCCCAGGGCGGCACCTTGTTGTTGGATGAGATCTCTGAGATGAGTCTGGCTCTGCAGGCCAAATTGCTTCGGGTACTGCAGGAGAAGGAGTTGGAAAGACTGGGCGGTCGCAAAATGATTGAACTGGATGTGCGGGTTCTGGCGACCACCAATCGCAAGCTTCGCGAGGAGGTCTCGGCCGGTCGGTTTCGTGAAGACCTCTACTATCGCCTGAATGTCTTCCCACTGACTTTGCCACCGCTGCGTGATCGACAACGGGATATCCTGCCGCTGGCAAACCATCTGTTGCAGAAGAGTCTGCGACCCGGCCAAAAACTGCCTCAGTTCAGCGAAGCGGCAGAGCAACAACTCATGCTTCACCCCTGGCCCGGCAACGTTCGGGAGCTGGACAATCTGATGCAGCGCGCATTGATTCTCAATGGCAGTGGTGAGATCGGTGCCGATGATCTCTGCTTTGAATCGACCGGGGTCGATGCCAAGCCGGAGGTGGAGCATCAGGCCGGTAACGCCGGAAAACTTCCCGATGATCTCCGTTCAGTGGAGGAGCAGATGATTCTGGATGCTCTGGGTGAAGGTGGGGTCAGCAGAAAACATGTGGCCAGTCGTCTGGGTATCAGCGAACGGACCTTGCGCTACAAGATTGCCCGTATGCGTGATGCGGGTGTGGCGATACCGGGTTAACTGGTGCGGATAGTGCATAGACATAAGTAGTTATAAAGATAACGGAGCTTTGCTAATGAACAACAGCATGAACATCGATCAAGTTTTGGCGCAAATGCGGGTGATGTCTGCTCAAGCTGCTGACAATGCACAGGAGTCACCGAAAGCCTCAGGGGCCGATTTTTCCGATCTGCTGAAGCAATCGATAGACCGGGTCAACTCGATCCAACAGGAAGCCAGTGCACTGCGCACCAGCTTTGAGAGTGGCGAGGGGGAGATGGACCTGGCTCAGGTGATGATTGCAGCACAAAAATCGAGCCTCTCTTTCGAAGCCATGGTACAGGTCCGCAACAAGCTGGTTGAGGCCTACAAAGACGTAATGAGCATGCCAATCTAACTGATTGAATAAGAAGGCGAAAAATGGCAACCGTAACTCCCGAACAAGCAGCAAACGAAGTCGAAGTGGCGCGTATACAGGACAATCCCATCGTCAGGCAGATCGCCGTGATGGTGGGGATAGCGGCCAGTGTCGCCTTGGGGGTGGCCGTTGTACTGTGGACCCAGAAGCCCAGTTATGCGCCACTGTTCGGTAACCTTCCCAACAAGGATGCGATGGAGATCTCTCAGGCTCTGCAGCAGGCCGGTATCGACTATGAAATCGATCAGGCGAATGGCATTGTGATGGTGCCGAGCTCCAGCCTGCAAGAGGCGCGGATGAAACTTGCCGGCCAGGGTTTGCCGCGTTCCGGATCGACCGGTTTTGAACTGATGCAGGAGGATACCGGGTTCTCAACCAGTAAACTGGTGGAGACGGCCCGTTATCAGCGTGCCATCGAAGGGGAACTGGCCCGTTCGATCATGACTATGGCGAATGTGGATAGCGCCAGGGTTCATCTGGCAACACCGAAGCAGTCGGTGTTTATCCGTAAAAGAAAATTCCCCAGCGCGTCGGTGGTGGTGAAACTCTATCCCGGACGCAGCCTGGAAAAGGGGCATGTGGAAGCGATCACCCATCTGGTCGCCTCGAGTGTGCCTGAACTGGATGTTTCCAATGTCACGGTGGTCGATCAGAAAGGGCGCTTGCTGAGCACCAAGAAAGACAGCCGTGAAATGCAGCTGACTTCCCGTCAATTTGAATACACCCGTGAGCTCGAAGGTCACTACAAGCAACGGATTGAAGATATCCTTGAGCCTGTGGTCGGACGGGAAAATCTGCGTGCAGAAGTGACCGCCGATATGGATTTCACCTATGTTGAACAGACCCAGGAGTACTATAATCCGGATGTAAATGCACTGCGATCAGAGCAGATCAATGAGCAGCAATCTGTGTTGAGCGAAGTGCAGGGTGTTCCTGGCGCCCTGACCAATCAGCCTCCGGCCGCGGCGAATGCGCCTCAGGTGGCTGGTGGTGCGGAGGGTGAAGCTGGCGGTACTCCAGTGAATACCAGCAAACGGGCCACCCGCAATTTTGAGCTGGATAAGACCATCAGCCATACCCGCCTGCCCAGCAGTCGGCTGCGCAAACTCTCAGTCGCTGTTGTGGTGAATGATCGCTACCAGGCGGGTGAGGATGGTGTGGCTGTGCCGGTGGAACGCACGGCGGAAGAGATTACACGCATCTCCAATCTGGTCAAAGAGGCGGTTGGGTTCGACATTCAGCGTGGTGACAGAGTGCAGGTGATCAGTGAGGCATTCTATATTCCACAGCCCATGGAACCACTGCCTGAAACACCCATGTGGGAACAGAGCTGGTTCTGGGATCTGATTCGTCAGGTTGGTGGCGCATTGCTGTTCCTGCTGTTGGTTTTCGGGGTGTTGAAGCCCACCATGACACGATTGACCAAGCAGGTGGTGACAACACAAATGAGTGAATCGATGGCGACTGCAGGGGCCGTTGCAGGTGAGGGTGGTATGGCACCGATGCCCGATGGCGCTGGTGGTGAAATGGGCATGCTGTCAGAAGATGATGAATCCCTGCAGCTGCCAGGGCCAAGAAGTTATGAGAAAACACTGGATGCTGCACGCAATATGATTCAAGAAGACCCTAAGCGAGTGGCTCAGGTAGTTAAAAAGTGGATTGCTGAAGATGGCAACAAATAATCAAACTGCTAACCAGGCAATGCAGGCATCTGATGCAAATGCCTCGGATGTCAACAAAACAAGTGGACTTGAACGCTCAGCTATCTTGTTGCTGGCTTTGGGTGAGAAAGATGCTGCTGAAATCCTCCGCCATATGGGACCTAAAGAGGTTCAGGATGTGGGGTTGGCAATGGCTACTCTGACGGGAGTGACCACCGACCAGATGGAAGCAGTGATGCATCAATTTGTATCCACGCTGGAAAAACAGACTGCCTTGGGGCTGGGCTCTGATGAATATATCCGCAACATGCTCACCAATGCCTTGGGAGAGGATAAGGCGGGCGGTGTCATCGACCGTATCCTGCTGGGTCGTAACAGTAAAGGCCTGGAACAGCTGAAATGGATGGATCCCCGGGGAATTGCAGAGTTGATTCGCCTTGAGCATCCACAGATCATTGCCATCGTGCTCTCTTTTCTGGAACCGGATCAGGCTGCCCAGGTGGTCAGTCAGTTTGCCGACCGGGTACGCACCGATGTGATCATGCGCATTGCCACCCTGGATGGCATTCAACCGGTTGCCTTGCAGGAGCTGGATGAGATCCTCGAAAAACAGTTTTCCGGTGCCTCCAACGTCAAATCTTCCAGTCTGGGCGGCATTAAAACCGCCGCAGAGATACTCAACATGCTGGATGGTGCGGTCGAGAGCAAACTGATGGAGGAGATCATCGAAGTCGATTCCGATCTCGGTCAGGAGCTTCAGGACAACATGTTTGTATTTGAAAACCTCATCGATGTGGATGATCGGGGTATTCAGGCACTGTTGCGCGAAGTCAGTACCGAGCAGCTGTTGCTGGCACTGCGCGGTGCCGATGAAGCACTGAAAGAGAAGATCTTCAAGAATATGTCGAAACGTGCAGCTGAAATGCTCAAGGATGATCTGGAAGCGGCAGCACCTGCCAAGCTGAGTGATGTGGAGGCCTCGCAGAAAGAGATTCTACAGGTAGCACGCCGCCTGGCGGATGCCGGTGAGATCATGCTTGGAGGCGGTGGCGATGAGTTCGTCTAAATCCGGCGACGGAGGAACCGTTGATATCAGGCAGTGGTTGCCGCCGGAGATGGGGGAGGGCAAGAAACGGACGAATCGGGGCACAATCCATCCTCCCAGTGCGCCACCCACGGCAGAAGAGCTCGAGGCGATCCAGCAACAGGCCTACGAAGAGGGTTTTGAAAAAGGCAAGCAGGAGGGCTTCGAGTATGGCCATAAAGAGGGCCTGAACCAGGCCCAAATGCAGCTGAATCAGTACACCTCACAATTTGATCGTCTGCTGCAAACCTTCGAACGGCCATTGAGAAATCTGGACAATCAAATCGAGAAAGAGCTGCTGGCGCTGGTTATCGCGATTGTAAAGCAACTGGTCCGCCGCGAGGTCAAAAGTGATCCCAACCTGATTGTCGGTGTGGTCAGGGAAGCCCTTTCCGTACTACCTGTCTCTTCACGCAATGTACGTCTATTACTTCATCCTGAGGATGCGGAACTGATACGTGAGGTCTACGCGCTGGGTGATTCCGAAGTGGGTTGGCACCTGATTGAGGATCCAGTGATCAATCGGGGTGGCTGTAAGGTGGTGACCGATACCTCCCAGGTCGATGCCTCACTGGAATCCAGGCTCGCCAGTCTGATTGCGCCTCTGTTGGCTGGTGCCCGTGCCATCGATGAGCAGATGGAAGAGGAGTAGTCACGATGCAACTGGGAGCGGAGAGACAACAGATCTGGGCGGAACGGTTACGCCGCTATCAGGATCGACTCGGCGATGACCGTGGCCTGGTGGTTGAAGGTCGACTGACAAGAATGGTGGGTCTGACGCTCGAGGCGATCGGTTGTCGGGCTGTGATCGGAGGCCAATGTGATGTGGTCAGCAGCAACGGCACACATATTGAGTCCGAAGTGGTTGGCTTTGGTGAAGACAGCCTCTATCTCATGCCCACGGGTGATATTCATGGCCTGGAGCAGGGAGCGAGAGTCATTCCCACCGGGCGTGTCTGTGAAGCGGTAGTTGGAGAACACCTGCTGGGACGGGTCATCGATGGTGCGGGTAAGCCGTTGGATAACCTTGGGCCTGTCCACAACGATGAGCGACGTCCTCTGACCGGAACCAGTTTCAATCCCTTGGCCAGAACCCCGATCAGAGAGCCCCTGGATGTAGGTGTGCGTGCGATCAACTCGCTGTTGAGTGTTGGACGGGGGCAGCGACTGGGTCTCTTCGCCGGTTCCGGTGTCGGTAAGAGTGTGCTGCTGGGTATGATGACCCGCTACACCAATGCGGATGTCACCGTAGTCGGGTTGATCGGTGAACGTGGTCGTGAGGTAAAGGAGTTTGTCGAGAATATCCTGGGAAAAGAGGGTATGAAGCGGGCTGTTGTGGTTGCTGTGCCGGCCGACAACCCACCACTGCGGAGAATGCATGGCGCAATGCTTGCCACCAGTATCGCTGAGAGCTTCAGAGAGCAGGGTAAACATGTGTTGCTACTGATGGACTCACTTACCCGCTATGCCCAGGCGCAGCGTGAGATTGCCCTGGCGATCCATGAACCGCCAGCGACCAAGGGTTATCCCCCCTCGGTTTTTGCCAAACTGCCACAACTGGTGGAGCGGGCCGGTAATGGGGATAAGGGTGGCGGCTCGATTACCGCGTTCTATACGGTTCTGACTGAAGGGGATGATCAAAACGACCCGATTGCCGATGCCGCCCGAGCCATCCTGGATGGCCATATTGTACTCTCCCGGCAGTTGGCGGATGCCGGCCACTATCCTGCAATCGATATCGAGGCCTCGATCAGTCGGGCGATGAATGATATCACCAGCTATAGCCATCAGGATGCCGCACGCTCGTTTAAGCATCTATACTCTCTATATCAGCAGAACAGAGACTTGATCAGTGTTGGCGCCTATGAATCTGGCAGTGATGAGCAGATCGACATTGCGATTTCAGCGATGCCGGCACTGAATGAATTTTTGCGCCAGGACATGCACACACCAGTGACACTGGCACAGAGTCTTGAAGATCTCGAAACCCTGTTTCCTGCTGAACCGGAGCCGGAAGCAGAGATGCCGGCGGGACTGAATCTTCCGAATCCTGTGGAATAACGAACTGAGAATCGATTATGTCGCCTTCGAAACGACTCAAGCCAGTACAGAGATTCGCGCACTCCAAGGAGCAGAATGCTGCACGCAGTATGGGGCAGGCGCGTAAGAATCTTGAGCAGGAGGAGGCGAAGTTAAAACAGCTGAAGCAATACCATCAAGAGTATCTGGAGCGCTTTGAGCAGATGGCGCGGGAAGGGATGACATCCACTCAACTGCAGGAATACAGAACCTTTCTGGCAAAGCTGGATGAGGCGATCAATCAGCAGCAACAGGTGGTTGCCGCCAGCATGGTCAATCACAATAGCCAAAAAACCGATTGGAAACAGAAGCACAGTCGTACCCAGGCACTGAATAAAGTGATCGATCGTTATCGCGAGAAAGAACAGAAAAGTGCCGATCGCAGAGAGCAGAAAGAGAGCGACGAACATAATCAAAGAAATCGTTAACAGGACTTTTTGATCAGGCTCTTTCCCTCCAGTCATGCCTCGCTCCAGCGGCTTCACGATGTGCATAAATCCCACAGCTGGTGTCCGTTATTAACCATCCAGCAAGCCGCTACACTTGCCGCTCTAGCGGAACAACCAGACCTTATTCCTCACGCAATGTTTGATCCATCAAGTTTCTTTGTAAGTGAAATGAATTGCTGGGTAGATCCGGGATTTCGGAGTCTGATTGAGTGGATGTCCAGCTGACACACCGTTTTGCGACTATGGCGAGGATAGTCTGAGCTATCTTCAAGTGAACGACTGAGAACGCCAACTTATGTATGATAAACAGCATGAGTGAATCGATGCCAGAGACTGAATTGCATCTGCCCCCGGAAGTGGTTCAGGTGGGTCGCCAGCCTATTCTCGACAAAAACCTGAACGTCTATGGGTATGAGCTGCTCTATCGATCAATCTCTGACTCTCAGCAGGATTTTGATGGGGATGTGGCAACTGCCCGCACTGTGCTGAACAGTTTTCTGGAGTTTGGCCTGCATCGCCTGGTTGGTAAGCATCGTGTTTTCATCAACATGACTCAGCGTTTCTTTACCGAGTTTACATCTCTACCGGTTGATCCGCAGCAGATTGTGATTGAGGTTCTGGAGGACTTTGATCTGACACCGGCCGTTGTTGACGGTATTAAAAAACTCCATGAAGCAGGCTATGCGATCGCATTGGATGACTATCGGTTCGAGCAACGCTGGAGACCCGTGCTACCTTATTGTTCGTTGATCAAGGTCGAGATTCTGGGACTGGATCTCGAGAAGTATGTTGAGCCAATCAATGATCTACTGAGGCGCGGTATAACACTGCTTGCGGAAAAAGTGGAGACCCGCGAGGAGTTCGAAACCGCAACACGTCTCGGTTTTACCCTGTTTCAGGGCTATTTCTTTGCCAAACCCCAGACTCTCAGTACCACACGAAATCCCGGTAACAGGAAAATACTGCTCAGAACCATCGCTCAGCTGAACGATCCCAAGGCGGATATCGAGGATATTGCCAAACTGATTGAGCTCGATCCCAATTTGAGTTTCAAGCTGCTGCGGGTCATAAACTCTGCTGCTCAGGGCTTGACGCGCAAGATCACATCGATTCGGGAGGCGGTTGTTTTTATCGGTCTGAATCGCCTGAGGGCCTGGTCGACACTTTTTGTCATGGCCAGTATGCAGGAGGCTTCACCTGAGTTGATCACCACCAGTCTGGTCAGGGCGGAGATGTGCAGAGCATTGGCCGATGAGTTTGATTCCGGTCATCCTGATAGTGGCTATACTGTAGGCTTGCTCTCCACCCTCGATGCGATGATGAATCAACCGATGGAACAGCTGCTCGAAGAGATCCCATTGGCTGACCATATGGTCGAAGCCCTGGGGCGACACTCAGGCCCCTTCGGTAACGGTCTTCAGTGTGCCATCGATCTCGAAAGATGTGACTGGTTGAGTGAATCGACCAAGCTTCTACCGGTAGAGCAGCTGAATACGATGTATGTCCATGCGCTGGAACGGGTCGAGCAGATCAGAGGAGTGTTTTCCGCTGAGACGGTTCAGCAGAGATGAGGTTGTAATAATCCCTAAGGGATGGCGCTCGATTCGCATTTATCAGGCCCTAGGGAATCACAACACCGTGTATCGGTCCTGAAGGTGTGTTGCAGATACAGTATGCACCCACCTCACTGCGTCTGTTCATTGGACAGATGCCTGAGTAGATAGCGCATTTTCGACTGAGTTTCGGTTTGCTGTCACCGCCTGTGGTATAGGTTTTGTTCTGTACGGTCGGTGTTTGCTCAGTGGCCTTCTCGTCAGCCTGCAGATTCATGGCAAGAGAAACAGAGCCGACCAAGAGAGTAGAGATCAAGCGGGTTCGTTTGCTAGACATGATTCGCTCCACGATGGCTATAGGGTGGTTTGCTATTGGTCCTCAAACCCAGGCGGACGTTTACCGGAAAGCAGATAGGCGAAGGCAATTACCTCTGCAACTGCCCGATAGAGGGCCTGGGGTATCTCATCGCCAAGCGGTATCTGTGAGAGTAGCGCGGCAAGCTCCACATCTTCATGCAATGGTATATCGTGCTCTTCCGCCAGAGCCAGAATTCTCTCAGCCAGTTCACCACGGCCTTTTGCAGTCAGCCTTGGGGCGTTTTCCCCATCGTACTTGAGTGCGACGGCAAGATCCGAGGTGTCTAGGTCTTTTCTGTTCATGCCTGTTCGTTGAGTAGTGAGTGTTCGCCGGGTATCTGTTCTTCGTTTCGCGCAGCACCTTGGAAGGATTCCAACTTCTTCACCTCCAGGCCAGCGGTTTCAAAACCGATGCGCAACCTGTCCAGATGGTTGCTTACCAGCTTCGATGTATCCGGATTTTCCGACCAGATGGTGGTTGAAAGGCTCTCGCCAACCAGATGCAGCCTGATTCGCATTGGTCCAAGTGGATCTATGTTCATGTGCAGGGTTAACTGCCATCCGGATTGGTTGGCAGCTCCCCGCTGTCCATCCCTGGCAATCTTTACATGAAACAGGTCAAAACCGTTTTCATGGCGGATCGGTAGCTCGAACTGCCAGATCTGTCTGGCCGACTCATCGGTCGGTGGCAGTGAACTGAGCTGGTTGGTTTGAATCCTGGCAATGGCACCATCAAGATGTTTGAACAGATCGAGCAACAACTTCAGTGTGGGATTGGCTTCCAGGGTCTGGGCCGGCAATGGTGCCTGGGAGTTGGATAGCAGGATTTGATTGGGTAATGTCACTGCCGGAGCAGGTGACGATGGATTGGTCTGGCTGGTTGCGGGCGCGCCAGTCATGGGGAGCTTGAGACCGGCGGCCTCGAATGATTGAGCAAGATAGGGTTTGATGATGCCAATCAGTCTGAGCAGATTGAGCTTCAGATCCTGATTCACCGGGAGTTGCCGAATCAGTAGGGATTCAGTCTGGTTACCACTCAGTTGCAATGCCTGATTCAACTCGGTTTTGAAACTAGGCTTGTCGATCGACAGGGCGCTTGTCAAAACCTGGCTGATTGCCTGTCTGACCGGTTCCGGTAGGGGTTTTGTCTGTGGTTGCGAGACCAGCTGGGTAAGTGCTTTGAACAGTTGCGGCAGGGGCTGTTGCCTTGGCAGGTTGCTCTTCAATGCCCAGGCAGTCAACTCCTTCTGGGTGGGTTGAGTCAGGACGCGCAATTCAGGTAATTTGCCGGCTTTCTCCACCTGAAGCAGCAGGGATTGGCCCGGGGTGACACTCAAGGTGGTCTGGGCCGTCAACTGGGTTACGCCAATTTGCAATCTCATCGCCCCATTGAGATTTTCGGATAGCGCCGTGCCTTTCAAAAGCTGACCGGGCTGGATCGCCTCCAGCAGGGATCTGGCACTGGTCGCAGTCGGCAGTGGTGGCAGAATTTTGGCGATCGAAAAGGGCATGGAAACTTCCAGTGGGTGGATAATCAGAAGTATACTCAACTTAACAGCCAGGTGACCAAATAGTTCAAATTCAGGAATTCAGGCTTCGTCCCGCATTCAGGAGATGCTTGAAGCTCCTGAGACAGAGCCGGGTCCAAGCTCCAGTCAGCGGTTAACTATGAACGAAAAAAACAACGAATCTGCGAAGGCCTGGTTTACCCGCCATGATGGGGTGATCTCCGGGCCGGTCAGTGAGGCTCGTATCAGACAGCAGTTACTCGAGGGGTTACTCAACCTGACAGATCAGATCAGCCAGGATCAGCAGGCGTGGCTGGAGATCGGCAAGGTTCCAGGTGTTGTGCCCCTGCAGATGCGTGCTGAATCGGGAGATAAAGCGGCCATTGCCAAGGTTGAGGCCAGAGCCAAGCAGCGCTCCAAAGAGCGGGCGCGCGTGGGAAGGATTCCTGTGGTACCGCTGGTTGTTTCTGTGGTGATTCTGGTTGGGGTGCTGTTGCTCTCACTATTGATCGGCATGCCGGAGAAGATCGATACCCCCCAATGTGACCAACCGCCTGCACCTGGTGTCAATTGGCGGAACTGTCTGCTGTTGGGCATCGATGTCGGTTCGTCGAGTTTGGCGGGAGCCAATTTAAACAGCGCTGTGTTGCGCCAGGGAAGGTTCAGTGCGACCAACCTTTCGGCGGCGGATCTCAGTTATGCCGATTTGAGAAAGGCGGATCTGCGTTATGCACAATTGACCAACGCACGGCTGGTCGGCGCCAATCTACAGGGGGCTGACCTTCGCGACGCTGACCTCAGAGAGAGTGATCTGCGTTTTGCAGACTTTACCGGTGCACGCTTGCAAGGGATGCTGTTATCGGGATCCCGGCTCGATGATGCAATCTGGAGCGATGGCAGGCAGTGTGCTGCAGAGTCATTGGGAAGCTGTCGCTAGGTGGGGTTCAATCAGGCAACCAGATCAGAGCCGATACCAGGGCCCACCGATGGGCTGGATCGGCCTATGTAAACAGACTCGAACTACTCTGCGAAAGACTCGCTCTCGTATCGCCTCACTTCCAGACTGTCAGACCAGTAGTTACTGGGCAGGCCGGCCTTCAGTTTGAGTTGATCGAGAAAATCCTTTGCGTCGGGCAGCGACTCCCAGACCGATGGCAGAAAGGTACCTCGCCGCATCCCTTCGATCAGGATCAGTCCATCTCTAGCCGGTCTGATCTTGGCCAAAAGATCGGCTTCTGAGTCAAATTCAATGGCAACCGACGGGGTTAAAAGGGAGAGGTGAATCGCCACCTGGTCTCTTTCCGAAGGAGTTAGCGGCGGAAATCGAGGGTCACGAAAAGCCGCTGCGAAGGCGTTTCCAGCCACATCGGATACCACCGGCTGCATGGCTTCCAAGTGACCGATGCAGCCCCGTAGCTGATCAGCCAGTTTCAGAGTGACAAAGCTGGCGCGGATGGCTCTCAGCGCTTCCGGGTAATCCTCCGGGTCTACTTCCAACGGCTGGTGATTGCTGAGACCGTAGTCGATTGAGCGGTTTGCAACATCCAGTAATCGGGCGCGATCCTGATCGGAAAGGGTGGTGAATTCTGAGCTCATACAGCCCCTGACTCGCTTGCTTTGGATTGGGCAGAGCCTAGCTACATAAAGTCAATAGGCCCCAAATAACCGTTTACATGAGAGGAGATGACGAGATGAAAATCGAGTCTCTCAGTACCTCTCCACACTTAAAGAATAGCCTACAGGCAACCGGCGTCTGGATCCAAACCGCGCCGAGATTTTTTGCAGTTGAGTGAACCCTATGATTTATCAAAGAAAGCCTGATGGTTGCACTACCCAACTCCGAAAATTGCTGGAAAATCGGTTTGACTTGACAACTGACAGTTCTGGATAATCCGCTCCCTGACACTCTCCGATGGAAATAATTTATGTGGTTTAAGAATCTCCGGATCTATCTGTTGCAACAACCTTTGAATCTCTCACAGGAGGCCATGGAGGAGCAGCTGAAAAGCAAGTCCTTTCAATCCTGTGGCAGCCAGGAACTGATGAGCATGGGGTGGGATACGCCTCTGGGCAGGCAGTCGGAGATGCTGGTTCATGAGATCGCAGGGTGCCAGATGATCTGTGCCCGCCAGGAAGAGAAGTTGTTACCGTCGTCGGTCATCAATGAGATCGTCGAGGAAAAAATCTCTGAGATCGAACAGGGCGAGGGGCGTAAGGTGGGGCGCAAAGAGCGTACCGAACTGCGTGAGGATACCTTCCAGCAGCTGTTGCCCCAGGCCTTCAGCCGTCATACCCGACAATATGCCATGATCGACAAACAGCAGGGGTGGATATTGGTGGATGCCGCCAGTGCCAACCGGGCTGAGGCTCTGATCACCCTGCTAAGGGATACTTTGGGCTCTCTGCCGGTGAAACCCCTGGAGAGCGCCACCGCGCCAAGTTTTATCATGACCGAATGGTTGAAACACCCGGGTCAGCATAAGAACTTCAGCCTGCTGGACAGCTGTGAACTGCAGGATCGTTCGGAAGAGGCGAGTGTGGTGCGCTGCAAGGGACAGGATTTGACGGCGGATGAGATTCTGGCTCATCTGGAAGCGGGTAAAGATGTGGTCAAGCTGGCAGTTGAGTGGGATGAGCGGATCTCCTGTCTGATCGAGTCTGACCTGTCGATTAAACGGTTGCGGTTTTTGGATCTGATTCAAGAGCAGGCTGCCGACAACCAGATTGAGACAGAGGCTGACGCATTCGACAGCCACTTTACCTTGATGTGTCTGGAGTTTCGGCGCTTTCTACCCAGTCTGATAGAGCTGTTTGGCGGCGCCTCGGAATAGGTGGGCCCTCAAGAATTGGTTTGGTTTACAGTCGGGTATGTGGGCCTGTCCTGGTTTTATGGGCGTTGTTTTTCAATAACCTGGTCTATATTGTGGTTTATTGACTCAGGTCAATGTCCGTCAGGATGAGAGCCTATAGTCTCTCCCTACGCTCACGGTTGGTCGTTTCCGTGTTAAGCGCTAGTCTGGCGGGGATCGGTGGCCCAACTGCCTCCAGGGCCATCCCCCGCCTGTTTTTTCCCCAGTATACTCCCTCTTCAGGCGGTTTGCGATTGTCGCTCGTCAACGATTGTGGATTCGTGGCGGTTTTCAGTAATCGTAATAGTCAAGGAACCAGCGGGCGAAGTTGCTGACGCCATCCTCCAGGCGTGTAGAAGGTTTATATCCGGTATCTTCAATCAACTCCGCCACATCAGCGTAGGTTGCAATCACATCCCCATCCTGAAGCGGCAGCAGATTCAGTTGTGCCTTTTTACCCAGGCTCTCTTCGAGCAGCTCGATATAGCGCATCAGCTCCACCGGTTGATTGTTACCGATGTTATAGAGGCGGTAGGGGGCGGTACTGCTGGCAGAATCGGGGTGATCGGAATCCCATTCCGGGTTGGGTTCAGGTATCCGGTCCAATACCCGGATCACCCCTTCGACTATGTCGTCGATATAGGTGAAATCCCGTTTGTGCTTTCCATAATTGAAGACATCGATCGGCTCGCCCTGCATGATTTTGTGGGCAAATTTCAACATCGCCATGTCCGGGCGGCTCCAGGGGCCATAAACCGTGAAGAACCTCAATCCGGTGGTGGGCAGGCGATAGAGATGGCTGTAGGTGTGTGACATCAGCTCATTGGCTTTTTTAGTCGCCGCATAGAGGCTGACCGGGTGATTCACGTTGTCGTGTACGGAGAAGGGCATCGAGGTATTCGCGCCATAGACGGAGCTGCTCGATGCGTACACCAGGTGCTCAACGCCGTGATGACGGCAACCCTCCAGAATATGGCCGAAGCCGACCAGATTGGAATCGACATAGGCCAGAGGGTTTTCGATGGAATAGCGGACCCCGGCCTGGGCAGCCAGATTGACAACCCTTTGGGGTTGATACTCTGCAAAAACCTTTGCCATGCCCGACCTGTCCTCGAGCTCGGTCCGAAGGTCGGTGAAATTGGGGTGAGCCTGGGTACGCGCCAGCCGCGCCTTTTTCAGATTCACATCGTAGTAGTCGTTCAGGCAATCGATGCTGATGACCTCATCGCCCCTTTCCAACAATCGCAGCGCCAGGGCGGATCCGATAAAACCGGCACCGCCGGTGATGAGTACACGCATGAGTTCGAATTCCTACTCCAGGGAAAATAACCAGATCGGTTGATCACCACAATGGGTTATTGGCGGCTGAACACCAGGATTAGCCGCAGTTGGAACGGCTATTTACCAGTTAAATCATCTACATACCAGGACATTGCTTCAGTCAGGCCTTGATCGATATTGTGGCTGGGCTGATAACCAAGCAGGGAACTTGCCTTGTCGATGTTGGCCAGGGAGTGCCTGACATCACCCGCCCGGAAATCCCGATATACCGGTGCGAGGTCGCTCAGATAGTCGAATCTGTCAGCCAGAATGTCTCTGATCTTGGTGAACAGCTGGTTGAGGCTGGTGCGATCACCAACCGCAACGTTATAGACCTGATTGGTCGCGTCCGGATTGGTGGTCGTGGCAGCCAACAGGTTTGCCTGAACCGCATTGTCGATGTAACAGAAGTCACGACTGGTCTCACCATCGCCATTGATGAAGACATCTTCCCGGTCGATCATCGAAGCCACCCATTTGGGAATGACCGCCGCATAGGCGCCGTTCGGATCCTGCCGTTGACCGAAGATATTGAAGTATCTCAGGCCAATGGTGTTGAAATCGTAACAACGGGCGAATACCTGGGCATAGTGTTCATTCACCAGCTTTGTGACCGCATAGGGTGAGAGCGGGTTTCCGGTTTTATCCTCGACTTTTGGCAGACCCGGGTGATCCCCATAGGTCGAACTGGAGGCGGCATAGACGAAACGCTTCACCTCTGCATCCCGGCCGGCAACCAGCATATTCAAAAATCCGCTGATATTGCACTCATTGGTGGTTATTGGATCAGTGAGAGAGCGGGGCACTGAACCGAGAGCGGCCTGATGGAGCACATAGTCGACACCGCTACAGGCGTCGTGGCAGGTCTGCAAGTCACGAATATCGCCTTCGATGAAGCGGAAACCGGACCACTGTTCAGCGGATACTGCGGCCTCTACCTTGTCAAAATTGTAGGCGTGGCCGGTTGCGAAATTATCCAGACCGACAACTTTCTGATTCAGTTTCAGCAAGGTTTCGAGCAGGTTTGAGCCGATAAATCCGGCCACGCCGGTGATCAGCCAGGTCGACGGCTGACTCTTCAGATTCGCTTTCAGTGATTCATAGGTAGTCATAGTCTGGCATCAACTTCATCAACGGGGAGCACGTTCTTGACATCGAAGAGAACCCCATTCTGTTTGCACAGAGCTCGAATCTTCTCTGCACCCATCTGCTGGAACTCCTTGTGAGCAACCGCCAGGATGACCGCATCGTAGGTGCCTTCAGCGAGACTCTCGATGGGACGAAGTCCATACTCTTCCTGCGCCTCCTGAGGATTGACCCAGGGGTCATAGACATCGACCGATGCCCCATAATCCTCGAATTCACTGACGATATCGACGACCCTGGTATTGCGCAGGTCTGGACAGTTCTCCTTGAATGTCAGGCCGAGCACCAGCACGCGGCTGTTGTTGGTGGCCATGCCCCGTTTCATCATCATCTTGACGACGCTGTGTACCACATAGGCACCCATGCCATCATTCAGACGGCGACCGGCCAGGATGATCTCCGGCTGGTAGCCGATGGACTGGGCTTTGTGGGTAAGGTAGTAGGGGTCGACACCAATGCAGTGACCACCCACCAGTCCCGGTCTGAAGGGGAGGAAGTTCCATTTGCTGCCCGCCGCTTCAAGTACTTCCAGGGTATCGATATTCAATTTGTTGAAAATCAGAGCCAACTCGTTGATCAGAGCGATATTCACATCCCGCTGGGTGTTTTCGATGACTTTTGCGGCCTCAGCCACTTTGATGCTGCTCGCTTTATGGGTTCCGGCAGTGATCACCGATTTGTAAAGTTCATCAACAAAATCAGCGACTTCCGGGGTGGAGCCAGAGGTTACCTTCTTGATGGTGGGTAGCCTGTGCTCCTTGTCACCGGGATTGATACGCTCAGGGCTGTAGCCGACATAAAAGTCCTGATTGAACGTCAAGCCGGACTCCTGTTCCATAATCGGTACGCAGACCTCTTCGGTCGCACCGGGATAGACAGTCGATTCGAAGATGGCAATGTCACCCGGTTTCATCACCTTGCCCAGTGCATGGCTGGCGCCCACCAGTGGTGACAGATCCGGCTGTTTGTGCTCATTGATGGGGGTTGGAACCGTAACAATGAAGACATTGCATGGTTTCAGATCTTCAAGCTGGCTGGTATAGCTGAGGTGGGGGACCTGCTGAAGCTCAGCCGGATCGACCTCCAAAGAGCTGTCCTTGCCCTGTTTCAGCTCCTCGACACGTGCTTCATTGATGTCCAAACCGATGGTGGGAAATTTCTTTCCAAACTCAACTGCCAGAGGCAGCCCAACGTAACCAAGACCAAGTACACCGATGTGCACTTTATCGAAATCGATCATGCTTCCAAATCCTTTCTGCCATGAGAGTATTAATGTGTGTTCAGAACGCTACTTGAGAAAAACTGAGCAGAGTCTCAATATCTGCAAATAGGCTCGTGAATGATAACTTGGCAGGCCATTGAAATCGAGGAATTTCTAATGCTCAAGTGGCGAAAACGATGAACCTGTAAGGTGTACAATAAACAGCCGAATTCAATCATCGAAGGTCCGAGCTCGTCAGGCTGTCTGCGGTTCCAGGCAGGAACCTTTGATTGATGAATCTTGTTCCTGGGTCGTTTTAAGGGTAGAGGAAAAACTTGTTACCGCCATCCGCTTCAGAAAATCATCCAAAGGTTGCCCTTGTAGCCTTGCATGCCGGATACAGCCACAGCTCTCTCGCGCTCCAATCCATTGCCGCTTATGCGGATACTCGAGGCTGTGAGCACCGGATGCAGCTGTTCGATGCCCTGGTCAATACCAGCCACCAGGTCCTGATTGAGAGGCTGGTTGAATATGCTCCGAAAATCCTCGGCTTCTCCACCTACTTGTGGAACATCTCGGCCAGCATACGCCTGACCCGGTTGCTCAAACAGTTATTGCCCGAGTTGCGGGTGGTATTCGGTGGGCCAGAGGCAGGTGCCAGAGGGGTGGAGTTACTACAGCGGGTGGCTGAAATCGATTATGTGATTGAAGGGGAGGGGGAAGCGGCATTTACTCAGCTGATGAATGGAATTTTGCTAGAGAAAGGGGATTTTAAGGCCGTTTCTGGTCTGGTCTACCGGGAAGATGATCAGATTCAGCAGAATCCAGTTCAGATAATGCCGGTATCGGAGATTCCGCCGATTCTGTCAGAAGGGCGTTTCGATAGCGCTAAGCCTTTGGTTTATTGGGAAACGTCCAGAGGTTGTCCGTTTCGATGCAGCTTCTGTAGCAGTGCAACTGAGCGTTTGAGAGCGTTTCCAATGGATAGGGTCGAAGCTGATCTTGAGGTGCTTGAAAAACTTTCCAATAAAACCATCAAGCTGTTGGATCGCAGCTTCCATCTTGGGGAAAAACGTACCTCGACACTGCTGCAGCGCTTTGCTGATACCCCTGAAGGGCTACGCTTCCACCTGGAACTCAACCCGGACCGGATCTCTGAACAGGCGATGAGCGTCTTCAGCGAATCGCTTCCAGGAAAGTTCCAGTTTGAGATTGGATTACAGACCCTGAACGACCAGGTGCTGGTCAACATCGATCGGCGGATGGATGTGGCAAAGTCACTGGAAAACATCCGCCAGCTGGTTGAGATGCGAAGACATC
Organism: gamma proteobacterium symbiont of Stewartia floridana; assembly: GCA_003676145.1. Classification (GTDB taxonomy): domain Bacteria; phylum Pseudomonadota; class Gammaproteobacteria; order Chromatiales; family Chromatiaceae; genus Thiodiazotropha; species Thiodiazotropha taylori. The sequence continues at coordinate 209,690 of NAUB01000018.1, forward strand.
CGGTCCATCTTGATCTGATCGTGGGGCTTCCGGGCGAGAGCGTTGACCTCTGTGGCAGTTCCCTTGATCAGACCTTCAGGCTCTACCCGGATCATCTCCAGTTGGGAATCCTGAAACTGCTCCCGGGAACCCCTTTGCAGCAACAGGCTCATCAGCTTGGTTATCGCTGGGATACCGAACCACCCTATGAGGTATTGTCTAATCCCTGCATGGCGTTCAAGCAGATAGCGCAATTCAAACGCTATGCAGAATTACTCGAGCGTCTCTACAACAGTGGTTTGTTAAAAACCACCCTGGCGGGTTTGGTGAGTCAATGCTTTGATGGCAGTGTCAGCCGCTGTTTTGACCAGTTGCTCGAAGACTCAGGAGAAAGGATTGCCAGGGATAACCTGCAGCCAGATGCGTTGTTCGGTCATCTGTGCAATTTTGTAATTCCCTATCTGGAGGAGACACCCGGTCTGCAGGAGTGGCTGCTATGGGACTACTGCCAATTCAGTCTGGTGAATGGAAAAACACCCCAATGGATCGCTGAACGGTTGACCCTGAGTGAGAAGGTTGTGGTGCAGGGCAGTCGAAGACGCTTGCCTGTTATTGCGCTGACCGATGTGGGGGTAGCCATGATCAATCAATTAACCGGCAATCGTTATGTTGCCGGTCGTTATGCGCTCTGGCCGAGACAACACAAAAAAGGCAAACCGGTAGAGGTGTTCGCGCTCAATTAGGTGAAAGAGCGATCACCCTGGTGATCGACCTGATCCGAATCAAACCACGACGCTGGTTGTGGCTATCCCTCACTTCCCCTGATCAGACAGACGTTCAGAATGAGCCCGCTCGGTATCGGAGCAATGATGATGCCTTTTAGAAATTAAACGTCATTTATATTCTGCTCCGTGCAGACTGGGGATGCCGAACCATCAATCGGGTAATTCGATATAACATTCGGTACTCAAATCCGTTGTTGTCGAGTGACAGGCTGAAGAATATTTAGGTGGTTTTCAGTGAATCGTATGCAACAGATAGGTTGCCAAAAAAACAGTTGGTATTGGGATCAAAAAACCATATTTAATGCAGCTGGTCAGGTGAAACCTAATTGAACAATCACTAGTTCTTAATACTTAAAATCTGCAATAGAATTGGGCTGCTTTAGAGCCACTGAAAGCAAAAAAATCAACTAAAATTGGCTTGAGTTTCTGTGGACCTGCTTATCCAATAATGTATGATTGGTCTTAAGGTTCTACTGTACATTTCATCAGTCATTGTTTGAAAGTAATGATCGGGTTATATCGGTTCAGTACAGGAAACTTATAATTATATGCTCCAAGGAGGTAGCTAATGCTGGTACTGACACGCCATTTGAATCAGTCGCTGCAAGTAGGAGAAGCAGTCACACTAAGGATTCTGAGTATCAATAATGGCAATGTAAGATTTGGGATCGATGCACCATCCGATGTATTGATTTTGCGAGAAGAGCTCGCTAACAGAATGAATACGGCCCCCCTCAAATCCTCTGTTACCGATCGAAAGAGGAATCAACCGCAGGTCACATACAAACCAAGACGTAAGAAACTTGTTCTCGATCTGTGACTGCGGCTAAAAATAGAACTCAAGACGGATCCAGGAATGGATAAAACGCTATCAGTGAATAAGACCGATAACAGCCGAGAAAAGCAAAGATTAGAAGCCAGTTTTTCCAGGCGCAGGGATTAACCGCTCCTCATGGGATTGATACTGTCGATATTTTTATGACTTGTTACAGTAGGGTGAGCTGCCGCTATCCTACTGGAAACGGGTGATCTATCAGCAATCTCTGGATGGTGTAGAGCAGGTTATTCCCCAGCCACCAGTTCTGTGTGACTGACCCACTGCTGTCCTGTCCAGTATTCGAACGGACGGAAGCGGGACTTGTAGTTCATTTTGCTACAGGCTTCGATCCAGAATCCCGGGTAGACCCACTCCAGGCCGAGCTCTTTCGTATGGTAGATCTGCCAGATCAATGCAAATACACCCAAACCCTCCTGGGTCAATTGCGGATCATAAAAGGTATACACCGATGAAGTGCCATTTGGCAGCAGATCGCTGACCGCTACGGCCGCTAAACGACCGGCGTTACGGAACTCTATAAACTGCGTGTCAGCCCAGTCACAGGTGAGAAACTGGGTATATTGCCCGGGACTGTTGCATGCCATGGCACCATCAGGATGTCGCTGCAGAAGGTATCTCTTGTAGAGCTGGTAGTGCTCCTCAGAGTAGTCGGAGTTTAAGAGTTTGATCTGGTAACGTTCACTGTTTCTGGTCCAGTTTCTGCGCTGACTGCGTGATGGTCGATAGGCTTCCACCGGTATTCGCAGCGAGACACAACTGGTACAGGTGGGGCAGGCGGGCTGATAGAGATAACAGCCGCTGCGTCTGAAACCTCTGTCGATCAACTGCTGGTAGAGTTCATCGTTGACCTTTGCCATAGGATCGAGAAACAGGTTTCTGGCATCTCTGCCGGGCAGATAGGAACACTCATGCAGTTGGCTCATATAGAGCGCATAGGCATTCTCCTGTGCAAAGCCCGGGTTATCTAACATGGTTGGGTTGGCTCGATGTTCGCCCAGCTGCCTATCTGGGTATCAAGGCGGGTCCAACTGTAGAGATCCTGACAGAACTGCTGTCTTGGAATCTCTTCAGCGCCAAGGCTGGCCAGATGTCGGGTGTAGACCTGGCAGTCAATCATTCTGAATCCCCATGCCTTCAACTGGTTGCTCAAATAGACCAGGGCAACCTTGGAGGCGTCATTGGCCCGGCTGAACATGGACTCGCCAAAAAAGACTCGCCCGATCGCCATACCGTACAGCCCACCCACCAATTGGTCCTCTTTCCAGACTTCCACTGAGTGGGCGAGTCCTAGCTTATACTGTTCAGTGTATGCATCGATCATTTCAGGTACCAGCCAGGTTCCAGGGGAGTCGTCCCTGGGAGCTGCACAGGCTCGGATGACTTCATCGAATCGATGATCAAAGGTGATGCGATAGAGATTTTTTCTCAGGGTTTTACGCAGGCTGCGACTGATTTTGATCTTCTCGGGATAGAGCACGGTACGAGGGTCGGGTGACCACCAGAGGATGGGTTCACCCTCGGAAAACCAGGGGAAGATACCCAACTGATAGGCCTGTATGAGGCGTTGAGGGGTGAGGTCTCCGCCCACGGCCAACAACCCATCCGGCTCTTTTTCAGCCAGCGACACATCCGGGAAAGGGGTGTTCGGGTTATCGTCGAGTAAAAAAATCATAGTTTGTTTATAGCCTGGTTTTAATATAATCATAACAGGCACTTGTACAAACAATAAAAAATTCGCATTATTCACCGATTGAATATGTGGTTATCGGAAAATCGCTGAAATATTTTGCTGAGTAAACACAGTTGACGGTGCCACCGCTCTGGTATTGGTTGGGGTGATGGAAGTGCAACTGATCTCCAGTATCGGTATAAGCTAAGTAGCAAGCGCCTGTAAACAACTGTTGTCAGTTTGTCTCTATGGCTTGAAGGGGTATTTATTTTGAATCAGATTGCGGAGTATTGTCTTGTCTGACGCCGTCAAACACCTGCAGATTGGTGATGTATTACAATTGCAGTTTGCACCTCCCTCTGAAAACCAGGATCGCTATTCCGCTACCCTGGTCGGCTTTCTGCCAGGCCAAAGTCTGGTGATCACCACTCCGCGTAAATCCGGTAATCCCATTATTGTTCGCGATGGTCAGAGTTTTACTGTACGGATGTTACAGGGTAGCAACATATTCGGGTTTGTCGCCAGAGTGCTTCACGTCTCGTCTAAGCCCTATCCACACATCCATCTGGCCTATCCTGACGATGTCGAGAGTGCGGTGGTAAGAAACGCACCTCGCGTACCCACTGAATTGCAGGCTGTGGTCATCAAACCGCAAGCCGCAAGCGGCACGGATCTGCAGAGACATGTGATCATCACCGACCTGAGCAGTACTGGCGCCCGGGTAATCGACAGCGACAAACTTGGTGATGTGGGTTCGATCATTCAGATCACCCAGACCCTGTCGGTGTGTGGTGGCAATGATGTCCTCAAGGTATTGGCAACCATCAGGAATATCCGAAAGACACCGGCTCCCGATGGGTCCATGCGTTATCTCCACGGTCTCGAGTTTCGCGGACTCAATCGCTTTCAGCAGTTACTGCTCTGCTCCTATGTGCTTGGCAGCATTGCCCGTGAAAGAGGCTGAGAGGGTACGCTGATAACAGGCTAATTCTCGGTATTTCCTGGTTTGGGCCTGACTAAAAAGACAAAGGGTATCGCTATCGGCCCTAACAGCAGGCCTATCAGGCCCCAAACAGCACCATTTCCTCCTCGTTTCTTAGCGACCCTGTGGCAGAGGATTGCACTGCCCAGGGTGACTATGAGCAATACGATTAACCCGGTCATAGGCAAATAGACGACAGTAGAGTGGCGTTCAGGGAAAATTGCCGATTGATAGGCGAGTGAGGGGTGTAGGGTTTGGCTTGCCCGGATGAGCTTGGCAGGGAGGCATCCAGATTCATCGGCCTATTGAATCTATCCCGGTTTCCGTTTCAGAGACCGGGATAGTCCAGAGTGTCTATTCGGATTTGGCCGCCAGGGCGTCGAGGAAACGTTCCGCATCCAGTGCCGCCTGACAGCCTGTGCCGGCAGAGGTTATGGCCTGACGGTAGACATGATCCATAACGTCCCCAGCGGCGTAGACTCCCTCAATCGAGGTCTCTGTGGCATTGCCTTCCAGGCCACCTGTGACCTTGATATAGCCATTGTGCATATCCAGCTGACCTTCGAACAGAGCGGTATTCGGACTGTGCCCGATGGCGATGAAAACACCTTGCAGGTCGATATCCTTGGTTGAATCATCTTTGACATTCTTGATTCTCATACCGGTCACACCGGTCTGGTCTCCCAGTACTTCCTCCAGCACATGGTCCCACTCGATGGTGACATTGCCCTCTTCAGCCTTCTTCTTCAGCTGATCAGAGAGGATCTTTTCCGAGCGAAATTGATCGCGCCGGTGTACCACCACAACCTCAGCGGCAATATTTGACAGGTAGAGCGCTTCCTCAACTGCGGTATTACCGCCGCCAATCACAGCTACTTTCTGATTTTTATAGAAAAAGCCATCGCAAGTTGCACAGGCTGATACACCTTTGCCGCGAAATGACTGCTCCGATTCAAGTCCCAGGTATTTCGCCGAGGCGCCGGTGCAGATGATCAGGGCATCACAGGTGTAGACAGCCTGATCGCCGGTCAGAGTGAATGGGCGTTGGCTTAAATCCGCTTTGTTTATGTGGTCGAAGATGATCTCTGTGTTGAATCTCTCCGCATGTTTACGCATCCGTTCCATGAGATCCGGACCTTGAACACCGTCATTGTCACCAGGCCAGTTATCCACTTCCGTGGTGGTCATCAGCTGGCCACCCTGTTCCATACCGGTAACCAGGACAGGCTGCAGATTGGCTCGTGCGGCGTAGACAGCCGCGGTATAGCCGGCGGGACCGGAGCCGAGGATCAATAGGCGGCAATGCTTGGTTTCACTCATGTATACTTACTCCACTCGGAATCTGCCCGGAATTGGCGGCAGATTATGAAAAACTACGGGACCAGAGGAATAGAGAGTCCGAAAACCGGAGACCCGCATCCAGGTCTGAATTAGAGAATGCGGGGAATACTACGGAATCATCACTCCTGGGTAAAGATTCACCACGAGAAACATGGTATGAAAATTGGAATTCCAACAGAAATCAAACCCCTGGAGGGACGTGTCGGACTGGTGCCGGAAGCCTGTGCGGAGCTGGTCAAGCGAGGCCATCAGGTGCTTCTGCAGAGTGGTGCCGGCGTGGCAAGCGGCTACCCGGATCAGAGCTATGCTGAGCTGGGAGTGACGCTTGTCGGGAGTGGGGCTGAGATCTATCAGCAAGCTGATCTGGTGGTGAAGGTGAAGGAGCCCTATGGGGATGAGCCGGAGATGCTGCGAGAGGGGCAGTTGCTGTTCTGTTTTCTGCATCTCGCTGCCGATGAATCACTGACACAACGGTTGCTTGCATCCCGGGTCACAGGGATCGCGTTCGAGACGGTAGAGGAGCAGGGCAGATTGCCGATTCTGGCCCCCATGAGCGATATTGCCGGACGTCTTGCGGTACAGAACGGTACCACTCTGTTGCACCATCAGCAGGGTGGTAAGGGATTGCTGCTTGGTGGTCTGCCGGCTGCAGAACCGGGTCATGTGGTGATTCTGGGTGGTGGCCAGGCGGGTGGCAATGCGGCGGAGTTGGCTGCCGCCATGGGCGCACGGGTGACTGTGTTCGATCGCTTGAGGGATCGGATGGGAACGTTGCGCCGGATCGGCCGGAATGTGACCGCTCTCTACCCCTATAAGGATGCGCTGAGCAAGGCTGTGGCAGATGCGGATCTGTTGATCGGGGCGGTACTGATTCCCGCAGCCAAGGCACCCAAAATTATTGATCGGTCGCAGATCTCCTCAATGGGTCCTGGTAGTGTGGTAGTGGATATCTCGGTGGATCAGGGCGGCTGCATTGAGACCACCCGGCCGACCAGCTACGAAGATCCAACCTATACAGTGGATGGGGTGACACACTTCTGCGTGACCAATATGCCAGGTGCGGTGCCGAGAAGCGCCAGTCAGGCCCTGTCGGCATCGATGATGCCCTATCTGTATCGTCTGGTCGGGGAGGATTGGCAAAGCGATCAGCAGCTGTGGGCTGCGGTAAACCTGGCCAAGGGAGAGCTGGTGCATCCTGTCCTGCGTGATCAATACTTGTGAATCAAGAATAACAATAATGTGTAACTCTATAATTTAGAAGTGATAATTGTTAGAATGTTGTAGGTTGATAAAACCGGAAACGAGCGATTGAGCGGAGATCCCCGTGGGATGATTCATCCTTTGGGCGCACGCTCCTGATTGAACCCGCCAGGGTCAGCGATTGGATTGAGACGAAACTTATGGCCGTACAGGCAAAAAGCCAACAAACACCAGAACAGAGCGCCTTCCATTCCCATGTCAGTCATGCCATGCGGGAAGGCATCATGTGGAGCCTGTTCTGCCTCAGTGGTTATCTGCTGCTCTCATTGTTCACTTACTCTCCGCTCGACCCGGGCTGGTCCTATACCGGATCCGAAGCCAAGGTACTCAACTCAGGGGGACCTGCGGGCGCCTGGTTTGCAGATGTCTTTCTCTACCTGTTTGGTATCTTTGCCTATCTGTTTCCGATCATGCTGAGTTGGAGTGCGGTACTGGTTTTTCGTCGTCGCAATCCGGATGACTCAGTGAACATCAATCTGGTGCTGGTTCGCTGGTTGGGTTTTTTCATCACGCTGGCATCGGGATGTGCACTGGCGGCACTGCATACCAATCATCTGATGGCGAACCTGCCCACCGGTACGGGCGGGGCATTGGGAACCCTGTTGGGTAACTATTTCGAGGCGGTTTTCAGTAGCTCGGGCGCCAGTCTGATGATGTTGGCGCTGTTTCTCAGCGGCTTCACTCTGTTTACCGGCGTCTCCTGGTTCACCGTGATGGATTTTCTCGGTGGTCTGGTATTGAAAACCTCACACGCGCTTCAACAGGGATTTCTTTCACTGCAGGAGCGTCATGCAGCGAAGCGTGCGCGACAGGAGCGGGTGGAGTTGATCAAAAAGGAGCAGAAGAAGGAGAAGGGCCGCAAGCAACCGAGAATAGAACCGGTAATCAATGCACCGAAGCCCAGCGCGCGGGTTGAGAAAGAGCGTCAGGTCCCGCTGTTTGAGGCTGACCCCAACAGCGAGCTGCCGCCTCTGGCGCTACTCGATCCGGCGAAGCAGACGGTACAGGCCTATTCACAGGAGGCCCTGCAGGCCATGTCGCGTCAGGTAGAGCTTAAATTTGCCGACTTCGATATCGATGTGGCGGTGGTTGCGGTACATCCCGGGCCGGTGGTGACCCTATATGAATTGCAACTGGCTGCAGGTACCAAGGTCAGCAAGATCAGCGGCCTGTCGAAAGACCTTGCCCGGGCGCTCTCAACCGTTGCAGTGCGGGTGGTCGAAGTGATCCCGGGCAAATCGGTGATCGGACTGGAGATTCCGAATGAGTATCGGGAGATGGTGTTTCTCAGTGAGGTGCTGCAGTCGGAGACCTACGAGTCCTCAAAATCGCCACTGACACTCGCGCTGGGTAAGGATATCGCGGGTAATCCGATGTGTGCCGATCTGGCCAAGATGCCTCATGCATTGATTGCCGGTACCACCGGTTCCGGTAAATCCGTTGCGATCAATGCCATGATCCTCAGTCTGCTCTACAAATCGAAACCGGATGAAGTGCGGATGATCATGGTCGATCCGAAGATGTTGGAACTTTCAGTCTACGAGGGCATACCTCATCTGCTGACTCCAGTGGTGACCGACATGCAGGAAGCTGCCAACGCCCTGCGCTGGTGTGTCGGGGAGATGGAGCGTCGTTATCGCCTGATGGCCAGTCTGGGGGTTCGTAACATCACCGGCTACAACCGCAAGGTGAAAGAGGCGATCAAGAAAGGCGAACCGATCAAGGATCCCCTGTTTCAACCGGAACCGACGGAAGTCATTGAAGCCATGGCGCATCCGACCCTGGAACCTCTACCATTTATTGTGGTCATTATCGACGAGCTTGCCGACATGATGATGATGGCAAGGAAGAAGGTTGAGGAGCTGATCGCACGATTGGCACAGAAGGCGAGGGCATCCGGTATTCATCTGATCCTGGCGACCCAGCGTCCCTCTGTGGATGTCATCACCGGTCTGATCAAGGCGAATATTCCTACCCGAATCGCATTCCAGGTCTCATCCCGAGTCGATTCAAGAACGATCCTCGATCAGATGGGGGCCGAACATCTGTTGGGTCATGGTGACATGCTCTATATGGGTACCGGCAGTAACATTCCCCAGCGTATGCATGGTGCTTTCGTAGACGACAATGAAGTACATCGGGTGGTGAAACATCTGAAGGCGTCGGGTCAGCCCGATTACCTGGAAGAGATCGTGCAGGAAGCGACAGAATCGGTACCCGGATTTCCGGCTGAGAATGGTGATACAGAGGACAACGATCCGCTCTATGACGAAGCGGTACGAATCGTTACTGAGACCCGGCGGGCCTCGATATCCGGCGTGCAGCGCCGCTTGAAGATCGGTTACAACCGGGCTGCCAGAATGATTGAAGAGATGGAGCGTACCGGGATTGTCGGACCGGCAGAAACCAACGGCAGTCGTACGGTACTGGCGCCACCTCCGCCAAAAGATTGAAGCAACTGGTAAACACGGATCACGCTATGAAAAAGTGCTTGAGCGGCTTGATGCTGCTACTGTTTTTTAGTCTCTCCCAAAGCCTCTCGGCGGAGAGTGGAATCAGCCAGCTTGAGACTTTTTTGCAGGATCTGAAAACCCTCAAAGCCGACTTTCGTCAGACCCTGCAACAGCCGGATTACGATCAGGTCTATGCCAGTAACGGCGTCTTCTATCTAAGACGTCCCGGACAGTTGCGCTGGGAGTATCAGACACCCAGTGAGCAGTTGATCGTTGCTGACGGAGATCGGGTCTGGTTGCACGATATTGAACTGGAGCAGGTATCGCACCGTAGCCAAGCGGCCGTCTTGGATGGTACACCGGCACAACTGCTGAGTGGTACAGGGCCGATCTCCCAGCACTTTGAGATCAATGAGTTGGGTGTGGAGAGTGAACTGACCTGGGTTGAGCTGATTCCAAAAGGCAAAGAGGCTCAGTTTTCCAGTGTTCGCCTGGCACTCCAGGAGAGTCGCCTGGAACGCATGGAGATGTTTGACAATTTTGGCCAGGTGACCCGCTTTTTCTTCGATGATTTACAACGCAATCCTCCGTTGGATGACGCTTTGTTCGAATTCGAACCACCCCCTCTGATCGACCTGATTGGCGATCTATGACGGTTCAGGATCAGGATCTTTTCACGCAAAACCCGGTCGAGGAGTTTCGACCTCTTGCCGACCGTATGCGACCCCGTAAGCTGGCGGCGTTCATCGGTCAAAGCCACATCATCGGCGCTGGTAAACCGCTGCAGGTAGCGATCGAAGAGGATCGTCTCCACTCGATGATACTCTGGGGGCCCCCAGGCACCGGTAAGACCACCCTGGCCGGTATGATCGCTGAACACTCCGGTGCACAGTTTCTCAGCCTTTCCGCGGTACTCTCCGGAGTCAAGGAGATCCGTGCCGCAGTAGAGAAAGCGAAACTGTTTCAGCAACAACAGCAGCGACCGACGGTGCTGTTCATCGACGAAGTGCACCGCTTCAACAAATCACAACAGGATGCCTTTCTGCCTCATGTGGAGGACGGCACGGTGGTGTTCATCGGTGCAACCACTGAGAATCCATCGTTTGAGTTGAATAACGCGCTGCTCTCGAGGGCCCGTACCTACGTTCTCAAAGCGCTGACGAAAAGCGAGATCGAAAAGATCCTCCAGCAGGCCTTGGACGATGCGTCGAACGGTCTTGGCGCCAGGCAGCTGAGTATCGAAAGACAGGCTTTGGCCCTACTTGCTGAAGCGGCCGACGGAGATGCCCGAAGGGCGCTCAACCTGCTTGAGATTGCCGCCGATCTGAGTGATTCAAAACAGATCGCAACGGCGACGGTGGAAGAGGTGGCAAGTGGTACCCTGCGTCGTTTCGATAAGGGTGGCGAAGCCTTTTATGACCAGATCTCCGCACTGCATAAATCAGTTCGTGGATCCTCACCGGATGCCTCACTCTACTGGTTGGCCAGGATGATCGATGGTGGTTGCGATCCTCTCTATGTGGCCCGCCGGGTGGTCAGAATGGCATCAGAGGATATCGGCAATGCGGATCCCCGGGCTTTGCAACTGGCGATCAATGCCTGGGATGTCCAGCAGCGGCTGGGCAGCCCGGAAGGGGAACTGGCGATCGCCCAGGCTGTGGTCTACATGGCCTGCGCGCCGAAGAGCAACGCCGTCTACATGGCTTGGAAAAGTGCCCTGGCGGATGCCAAATCATCCGGCTCACTGGAGGTGCCGTTGGCACTTCGCAATGCACCGACCAAACTGATGAAGTCTCTCGATTATGGTAAGGCCTACCGGTATGCCCACGATGAACCTCACGCCTATGCGGCAGGTGAAAACTATATGCCGGAAGAGCTGAGCGGTCGCCACTACTATGCACCGGTGGACCGGGGCATGGAGATTAAAATCGCCGAGAAACTGGCGTTTCTGCGCAAGCTGGATCAACAGGCTAGCGAGGAGTGAAGCCAGTTTTCTGAGCTTCTGCCAGATTTAACCTGTATTACAGAGAAGCCGCAAATTGCGCAAATCACCGCAAATCCAATACCAACACGTTAATTACTCATTACATCCATTTGCGTCATTTTGCGGTGCTTGGCAAGCATTCGCGGCTTGAAAGTCTAGCGCATCAAGTCGAGCAAACCACCACTGCCTTTATTGGCATCGATATACTCAGCCACTTCATCATGATTTCCCCGTCGGGCGAGGTCTTCGGCACTCTCACGTCGCAGGTTGAGATGGTGGGCATTGGCTTTCATCTCCAGCAGACGTTTTACAATGGAGAGATGTCCCTGTTCTGCTGCAAGCATCAGGGCGCTGTTCCCTGCATTGTTGCGATGTTCCAGGTTTTCCGAATAGCGTAACAGGATATTCAGCGTGTTCAGCGAACCGCTTCTGGCCGCCAGCATCAATGCCGTATTGCCATTGTTACTCAGCCGGTCCACATAACCCTCACGGGGAATCAGCTCTTCCACCATGTCCGCATGACCGTTTGCAGCGGCGCGCATCATGGGGGTGAGTCCATCATCAGCCTGCAATTCGATTTTTGCACCACTCTTCAACAGTTGATGAAAAATAGTGGGATCACCAACATCAATCGCGTGGTAGAGCGGAGTGCGGCCCTTGTTGTCTGCCTGATCCGGTGAGGCACCGCGCGCAAGTAAAATCTTGACGATTTCAGGCTGGGCTTTGAGTACCGCCAGTATCAATGGCGTGATACCGGTATCGGTGGTGGTGGACAGTCGGGCATTGTTTCTGATCAGCAGCTCTACCAACTGCAGATTCTGTTGCTCGATCGCCAGATGCAGTGGCGTTATCTCATGTTTGCCGGAGACATCAATTTTTGCACCACGTGCGATCAACAGCTTGACCAGCTTCAGGTTGTTCTCACGGCAGGCCAGCAATAGAGGGGTCGGGCTGCCGCTGGCCGCCAGATTGGGATCGGCACCATGATCGAGCAGTAAGGTTGTCACTTCATCGTGGCCCTGCCATACGCTTCGGCTGAGTGGGGTCAATCCCTCAGGATCCAGTGTGTCGAGATCACTCTCCTGTTTGAGCAGTGCCTCGATCAAAGGCTTCTGGCCACGCCAGGCGGCAAGATGCAAGGTACTCCAGCCGGCAAACGGATTGCTCTTGTTTTCCGGGTTATCATTCGACAGGGAAATCGATGCGGTGATCTTCGCAAGATCCGGGAACTCTTTGGTTTTGTTTTGAGTCTGGGTTGCGATACCACCAGCGGCCTTAAGTTGTCTGGCAATTGCTTTGTCATTACGCAGTATTGCCATATCCAGTGAGGTCTGTTTTTTGCGGTTTTTGGCATTCACACTGGCACCATTTTCCAGCAGGGCCTTAATGGCCTCCAGGTGTTTTCTGCCGGTGGCGACCAACAAAGGCGTGTTTTCATTGGCGTCCAGGGTTTCCGTCTTGGCGCCAGCCTTGATCAGGCTGCGCACAATCGATGCGTAGCCTAAACCGGCCGCGGAGTGGAGCGGGGTGTCCCCGAGGCTGTCACTGGTATTCGGATTGGCGCCCGCTGCAAGCAGGATTTCAACCGCATTTGTTCGACCATTGATAGCCGCCTCATGCAGGGCGCTGCGACTGAACTCATCCCGGGTATCGGGAGAGAGACCTGATGCCAGAATACGTTTCAGGGTTTCACTCTTGCCTGCCGCCGCCGCACGATTGAGAAATTCGGCCGCTTGCTGGTCGCTCAAGCCTGTCACCGGAGAGGTGGTGGCGAGATTTTCCAACCGCTTCTTGGCCAATCGATGACCCTGAATCGCGGCTTTGTCGTACCATTCGCTGGCGACTGCTGAATCCGCATCGACTCCCCAGCCGTTTTCATACATGGTGCCGGTGGTGTACTGGGCTTCGGTATGCTCCTGATTGGCGGCTTTCAGGTACCAGTGGAGTGCCTTGGCATAATCCTTCTTGACACCGCGGCCGCCACGATAGAGCCCTCCCAGTGCAAATTGCGCCTCGGCATCGCCCTGCTTGGCCAGTTGAGTGTAGATCCCGACGGCACGATTGAAATCCCGGATACGAATCGCCGCTTCTGCCTCGGCATGTTCTGCTGAAAGTATTGGCAAGGGTACAACCAGTGTGAGACACAGCAACATTGCCATCACTGCCTGTCTGATTATTGTCTTGGATCTAGGCGGTGCCATGTTTGGTTTCCACATTGATACCAGTCTCTTTAAGAAAACCTGTTGGAAGTATACCGCCGGCACAGATGATGGCGGCGTCATTGGGAATTTCAATCTTCTCCCCACCCTTGTCGATAGTGACAGTCTCTTCAGTGAATTCAGTAACATTGGTGCTGAGCAACAGATTGAGTTCGCCTGATGCGGCAGCCTGATCCACCTTCTCGCGATTCTTCTTCTTTGCCCGGCTAAAGGCGCCACTGCGGTAGGAGAGGGTGACTGTGGTGCCAGGTTCCGCAGCGATACTGGTTGCCGCTTCAAGCGCACTGTCACCGCCGCCAACCACCAGTACATGCTGGTTCTTATACTGTTCCGGATCGATCAATCGGTAGGTGATCTTACTCAGATCCTCGCCAGGCACACCGAGTTTTCGGGGCGTACCGCGACGGCCGATGGCCAGCAGGACCATGCGGGTATGATAGGTGTCTTTGTTGGTCTTCACATCATAGCCACCTGCCGGGTTGGCAGTTATCTTCTCCACCCGTTCATGGTAGCTGATCTGCACGCCGGTTTTTTGCTCCACATCCTGCCAGAACTCAAGCAGTTTCTCTTTGGTGGTTTCAGTGAATTTAACCTCGCCTACCACGGGCAGTTTTACCGGTGCAGTCATCACCAGTTTACCTCTGGGAAACTGGAATACCGTTCCTCCCAGAGACTCCTGCTCCACGGTCTTGTATTTGAGCTTCTTCTCCATCGCCCGCAATGAGGCACAGAATCCGGCCGGTCCGGCACCCACGATCAGCAGATCCAGGGGGGCGCTGCCCTCGCTTTTCAGTGCCTCCAGGATCTGGTCCATGGCTTTGGTGCCCTGCACGATGGCGTTTCTGATCAGACCCATGCCACCCAGTTCACCGGCGATGTAGATACCCGGCATGCTGGTTTGAAAATTATCCAGTAAGGGGATATCGACACCGCGCCGTTCCGTGCCGAAGACCAGGGTAATGGCATCAAAAGGGCAGGCGGTTTTGCAGGCGCCGTGGCCGATGCAGTTGGTCGGGGCGATCAGTTCGGCCTTATTGTCGATCAGTCCGAGCACCGGATGGTTGGCCTGCTCCGGGCAGGCTTTCACACAGGTTCCGCAACCCATGCATTTAGCCGGATCGATCAGTGGGTGGAGAGAGGCCGGTTCGGTCAGGCCCGCTTCGAACTCTTCCGTCTTAAGGGCAAGATTCTTTTTACTTTTCCTACGGCTATGCAATACGTAAATAGCCCATACAAGGAGTATGGGTATCAGGTAGATCAGCAGGAAATCGATGGTGTACTGCATTGTTGATCGTGTCTCAAGGGCTCAAAAGAGTGCTAGCTGTCACAGTTTGTGGGAAATGATGCCTAAATTGTACACAGTAATTTCAATCACTGAGGTTTCTGCCGAAAACATAAATGTATTTAGAGTGAGTTTTTGTGAAGCCCTTCATGGATGGGAAATTTGTCCCAACATAACATAGAGACGTAATGTGGAGAAATTGCTGATCGCGGCTCTCATTCTAAATAAATAGCAGTAATAAAAAATTAAGTGATTGTAATTAATACCAAATATGTAGGTGATGTCGATGCAAACAGCAGCCATATCAACCAGTGTAAATGAGTCAGTACTGGAGAGTATCCTCTCTGCCTGGCAGCGCAGAGCGGGGCTTATAACAACCCTTGGATTTACCCTGTTTTCACTCCTGCTGCTCTATATGGCATGGTTGAACCACTCCCAGGCGGTGTGGACAGCTGAGGCCGGCTGGGGGTACTGGCTCGGTATCGTCGGTGGCAGCATGATGTTGCTGCTACTGCTCTATCCGATGCGCAAACGTCTCCACTTTATGTCCAAATGGCTGACTGTCAAGTTCTGGTTCCGCATGCACATGGTGTTTGGTGTGCTCGGTCCAGTACTGATCATGATGCACTCCAGCTTCCATATCGGCTCCCTGAACGGCCAGGTGGCCCTCTACAGCATGCTGTTCGTTGCCATCAGCGGTCTCTTCGGGCGCTACTTCTATACCCGAATCCACTACGGTTTGTATGGTAAAAAGGCCACATTTGCCTCACTGCACGCCGACTCTCTGGTGTTGACCAAGAAACTCGGGCGTCTGTTTGAATTGAATCCGAAAGCCAAGGAGCTGATGAAGCAGTATGAAAAGGATGTCATGAATGCTCCTACCGGCCCGATCGCCAGCGCCAAACACTGGGTCAAGATGCGCTACACCTCAGCCGTGCTCTACCCTAAAGTGATGCGTTCACTGAACAAGAAACTGCTGGCAGTGGGCTACAAGAAAGGCTGGTCAAAGTCCAAAGTCCGGCGCAATCAGCTGCGCATCAGAAAAATGCTGTTGTCACACAGATCTATCCTTCGGCAGATTCTAGAGCTACATTTCTATGAAAGACTCTTTGCGATCTGGCATCTGCTGCATATGCCGCTCTTCATCATGATGGTGATTACCGGTTTTGTGCATGTCTATGCTGTGCATGCCTACTAGACCGTTAAGCAAGCAACACTCAACCTACACTCGTCATGAATCGATTTGGCTGGCATGTCATTTGCGTACTTGTGCTAATGATATTTACCCTATCTCCAAGCCATGCAGGGAAGCTGGATCTACTCTTGATGCCGGGACCGGTCATCGAAGGCCATGCCGAGTTCGAAGAGAAGTGTGAGAGCTGTCATGAGACCTTGAAAAAAGCGGAGCAGGTTGAGCGATGCCTGGCTTGTCATGATCATAGTGATGTGGCCAAGGATATCGAGCAGGGTACCGGCTTTCACGGCAGACTGGATGAGGAGCGCGCCGCCAACTGCAAACAGTGCCATACCGACCATAAAGGCAGGGATCGGGATATCGTCAATCTGGATACGGAAGATTTTGATCACTCACAGACCGATTTCCAGCTCAGGGGCCGCCATGAGCAGTTGGCCTGCCAGCTTTGTCATACCAAAGAGTATAAGAAATACAGCCAAGCCCCCTCGCTCTGTTTCGATTGCCATGAGTCGGACGATGCCCACCGTGGGGAATTGGGCGAAGAGTGCGATAAATGTCATAACGAGAAGAGCTGGCGCAAACAGGATTTCGATCATGACCTGGATACCGATTATCCACTGACCGGAAAACATCGGGATCTCGACTGTAAGCTCTGTCACGCGGATGAACACTACAAGAACACCCCCAAAGAGTGTATTGGCTGCCATCTGATCAATGATGCGCACAATGGCCGTTACGGCCAGGTCTGTGCGAAATGCCACGCGACCGAGGATTGGAAGGAGCTCTCTTTCGATCATCGTGCGGATACCAAATTCCCGCTTGAGGGCCGCCATAAGGATGTGCCCTGTGATACCTGCCATACCCGCGGCCCATTTGAAAAGAAGATCTCAAAGAAGTGTTTCGCCTGTCACGAGAAAGATGATGACCATAAAGGGCGTAACGGTGAGAAGTGTCAGGATTGTCATCGTCCATCAAGTTGGACTGAGACCAAGTTCGATCACGGCAAAGACGCTAAATTTGAATTGAAAGGCAAACACAAAAAACTGAGTTGTCACGCCTGTCACCGAAATGCCGCGATGGATGACTTGAAAGAGGCCGAGTGTATCACCTGCCATCGGGCCATCGATCTGCATAAAGGCGATCTGGGTGAGGATTGCGGTTACTGCCACAATGAAAAAGGCTGGACAGAAAAGCTCTTTTTCGAGCACGACATCACACGTTTTCCATTGATCGGGATCCATAGCGTCACCGCCTGTGAATCCTGTCATCTCGATGCGGTCTATCCACAGACAGCGATCGAGTGCCTCTCCTGTCATGAAAAAGACGACACCCATGAAGGAAAAATGGGTGAGCTGTGTGGCGATTGCCACAACCCGAATGCCTGGATGCTCTGGACCTTTAATCACGACGAACAGACAGAATTTCCATTGGATGGCAAGCACGGTGAGGTTTTCTGCCATGCCTGCCATCGTGCTGAGTTGACTGAGCACAAACAGTCAGCCAACCACTGTTACGGATGTCATCGTGGGGATGACATACATCGTGGTGGATTTGGGCGGCATTGTGATCGCTGCCACTCCACGGAAACTTTCGAGAATCCGGAAATTCGCTGATTGATTCGGTATGGAAAATAGGATGATGAGACTGCCTAACTATAGATTACTGTTGCAACAGGCCAGCTGGCTCTTGGCCGTTGTTGTCAGTCTGTCATTGATGAATTTCGTCCACGCCGAGAGCGCCGAATTCGACCATTTTGAAACCGGCTTTCCGCTCACTGGTGAGCATCGCAACGTGGAGTGCGATCAGTGTCATGACAAGGGGCAGTTCCAGGGCACACCGGTGATGTGTGACGGCTGCCATAACGATACCGATGCAGCCGGTAAGCCGATCGATCACATTCAGAGTGACGACCGCTGTGATGATTGCCATACCACAGTCGGCTGGCATGTGGCCCGTTTCGATCACGGTACCATCGAGAGTGGCTGTTTCTCCTGTCACAACGGTTCGGCAGCCCAGGGCAAGGACAGTGACCATATCAGTACCGGTAATACTTGCGAGTTCTGCCACACCACTTTCAGTTGGGGCCGGGTCAGCCGTGTGGATCACTCGGTAGTGACCGGCACCTGTGAAAGTTGCCATAACGGCAATATTGCCCGCGGTAAACACGATACCCACATTGCCACCGAAGAGCCCTGCGATACCTGCCATATCACCAACAGCTGGTTACTGGTCTTTTTCGATCATTCGGCCGTTGCTGCCGGCAGCTGTGAAACCTGTCATAACGGCACCAGCGCGACGGGTAAATCGGCCAGTCATATTTTGACCAATGAGGCCTGCGATCTCTGCCATACCACCAACAGCTGGCGAGTGGATAACTTCTCTCATGCCGGAATCCGCGGAGATTGCGAGAGCTGCCATAACGGGGTCAGCGCAATCGGAAAGCCGGTCGGTCATGTGCCAACCAGTGAACCGTGTGAGATCTGTCATACTTCGACCAACTCCTGGTTGGTGGTTAACTTTGTCCATGGAGAGGAGGTGTTTGGCCGTTGCTCCAGTTGTCATGACGGTGTTACACAGCCCGGAAAGGATGCGGATCATGTACAGACCACCGCAGAGTGCGATACCTGTCATACCTCGACTGAGGACTGGAGTGTGGTTGGTTTCGATCACAGTGAAGTGGTAGCGGGTACCTGTGCGAGTTGTCATGATGGCGTACAGGCGCCAGGCAAACACGATACCCATATTGTCACCAATGAGTCCTGCGACGTCTGTCATGTAACCACCGCGAACTGGCATGTCATTAGCTTCAGTCATGACGGCTTCCAGAGCGCCGGTGTCTGTTCAACCTGCCATGACGGTACCCGTGCAACCGGTAAACACGCACAGCATATTCAGACCGCTGAACAGTGCGATGTCTGTCACCTCTCCACCGACAACTGGCTGAATACCAGTTTTGACCACAGTGGGGTGGATGCTGCCGGGCGCTGCTCAAGCTGTCACAACGGTACCCAGGCAACCGGCAAGCATGCGGCTCACATAGAGACCACCGAGCAGTGTGATGTCTGCCATAACTCAACCAGTAACTGGAGTGATGTCAGCTTTGATCACAGCTCGATCGAAACCGCCGGCGTCTGTTCAACCTGTCACAACGGCGTACGCGCCACCGGCAAGCACGCCAATCACCTGCAGACCAACGGCGAGTGCGACACCTGCCATACAACCACTGCCTGGAACGTCAACAACTTCTCCCATGAAGGTATCACTGCGGATTGTGAGTCCTGCCACAATGGAGTGACCGCCACCGGCAAGCATTCGAATCATATCCTCACCACCTCACCCTGTGAGGCGTGTCACTCAACCAATGACTGGACACTGACAGGTTTTACCCATGAAGGTGTCTCCGGAACCTGTGAATCCTGCCATAACGGCAATGTGGCCACCGGTAAGCACGATAACCACATACCGACCACCGCCTCATGCGACAATTGCCACAACACCAACGCCTGGACAATCAGCAACTTCAGTCATGAAGGGGTAACCGAGAGTTGTCACTCCTGTCATGATGGTGTGCGAGCCACTGGCAAGCACGATACCCATGTGGCCACAACGGCCGTCTGTGAAGGTTGTCATACCTCGACCACCAGCTGGGCGGAGGTTACCTTCGACCACTCCATCGTCACCGGCACCTGTGCCAGCTGTCATGACGGGGTAACCGCAACCGGTAAGTCGGCAAACCATATCGAGACCACAGCGGCCTGTGACAACTGCCATATCTCCAACGAGACCTGGACCGCGGTTCGCTTCGACCACAGTGGCATCACCAGTGGCTGTGAATCCTGCCACAATGGGGTGGATGCGACGGGTAAACCGGCCACCCACATTCCCACCACAGAGCCCTGTGAGAACTGCCATAACACCATCACCTGGAGTACCGGCCGTTTTGATCATGCGGGTGTGGCAGGGGCCTGTTCGAGCTGTCATGATGGCGTGGTTGCGACAGGCAAACACGCCACGCATATCCCCACGGATGCCCAGTGTGACAGCTGCCACACATCAACCATCGACTGGCTGTTGCTCACCTTCAATCATGACAACGTGGCTGCCAGCGGCAACTGCTCCAACTGCCATGACGGTACTCAGGCAACCGGTAAGCATGCGCAACATATCGAAACCACGGCTCAGTGTGATATTTGCCACCTCTCCACCATCAACTGGCAGGATACAAGCTTCGACCATAGTGGCGTGACCACCACCGGCGTCTGCTCGAGCTGTCACAACGGCACCACAGCCACCGGCATGCACAGCAACCACATCGCCACCACCGAGCAGTGTGATGCCTGCCATACCTCGACCACCAGCTGGCTGAGGGTCAGTTTCGATCACAATTCCGTGCCGACAGCAGGGGTCTGTTCAAGCTGTCACAACGGGGTCCGGGCTACCGGTAAGCACGCCGGCCATCTGCAGACCAACGCCCAGTGCGACACCTGTCATACGGTGGATGGATGGCTGATCTCCAATTTCGACCATGCGGGGATCACCGGGGATTGTGAATCCTGCCATGACGGCACCACCGCCACCGGTAAACATGCCGGACATATAGCGACCACCCAGCCCTGCGAGGATTGTCATACACCGACCAACTGGAACCTCAACGGCTTTACCCACAGTGGTGTTACCACGGCCTGTCATCTCTGTCATAACGGGGATATCGCCATTGGCAAGTCACCCTCCCATGTGTTGACCAACGCCACCTGTGATACCTGCCACACCACCAGCAGCTGGACAATCACCAACTTCAACCATGATGGGGTTACGGACAGCTGCCAATCCTGTCACGACGGGGTCAGGGCAACCGGCAAGCATGCCGCCCATGTGGCGACCACAGCCTCCTGTGAAGCCTGCCATACCTCCACCAACAACTGGTTGCAGATCACCTTTGATCATGCGGTGGTTTCCGGCGCCTGCGCCAGCTGTCACGACGGCAATACTGCAACCGGCAAACCGGCCGACCATGTGCAGACCAATGCGGCTTGTGACAACTGCCATATCTCCAATACCACCTGGTTGAACATCCGCTTTGATCACACCGGTATCGTCTCCGGCTGTGCAAGCTGCCACAACAATGTGGATGCCACGGGGAAACCGGCCAATCACATACCGACCAATGAGCCGTGCGAGAACTGTCACACCACGGTGACCTGGGCAACCGGTACTTTCGACCATGCTGGTGTTGCGGGAACCTGCTCAAGCTGTCACAACGGCACCATCGCCACCGGTAAACATGCGAGCCATATCCTTACCAGTGGTCAGTGCGACAGCTGCCACATCTCAACCGTCAACTGGCTCTCGGTTCGCTTCGACCACAGCACCGTGACCGGTAGCTGTCAGAGCTGCCATAACGGCACCATCGCCACAGGCAAATCGGCCAGCCATGTGGCCACCACTGCGGCCTGTGATGTCTGTCATACTTCCCAGACCACCTGGACCGCGGTCAACTTCGATCACTCCGTGGTTACCGGTACCTGCTCGAGTTGTCACAATGGAGTCACCGCTACCGGTAAACCGGCCAGCCATGTACCCACCACCTCCGAGTGCGATGCCTGCCATACCTCCCAGACGAACTGGCTGGCGGTCAGGTTTGATCACACCAATGCGGCGGGCAACTGCTCCAACTGCCATGATGGTATTACTGCCACCGGCAAGGATCCGGGGCATGTGCCGACCACGGCCCAGTGTGACGAGTGTCATCTCTCGACAACCAACTGGCTGAATGTACGCTTCACCCACGGCAATGTGGCGGGTACCTGTTCAACCTGTCATAACGGGGTCACCGCAACCGGTAAACATGCCGGCCATATCCAGACCTCGGGTCAGTGCGATACCTGCCATATGTCGACAACCGACTGGACCAACGTCGATTTCAACCACGGCAGCATCATTACCGGCTGTTCCAGCTGTCATAATGGCTCCCTGGCAACCGGCAAGCCCGCTAACCATATTCCGACCACGCAGGAGTGTAATATCTGTCATAACTCAACCAATAACTGGTTGAATGTGACCTTCAGTCACACCAATGTGGCGGGTACCTGTTCGAACTGCCATAACGGCACATTTGCCACGGGTAAGTCGGCCAGCCATCTGCCGACTACGGCTCAGTGTGATAACTGTCATACCTCGACCAGTAACTGGCTCAGCGTGACCTTTGATCACAGTGGTGTGACAGGCAACTGTAACAGCTGCCACAATGGCACGACGGCCACAGGTACGCCTCAAGGACATTTTGTCACCACCCAACAGTGTGATGCCTGCCATACCACCAATGGTTGGTTGCCCGTGATAAATTATCGTCATACATCCGGTAACTATCCGGGGGATCACCGGGCGAACCTGTCTTGTCAAGACTGCCACACCAGCAACAGTGAAGCTGTGCCCTGGCCATTCCCGACCTATGCCCGGACCTGTGCAGGCTGTCATGCCAATGACTACGAACCAGGGGAAGATGATCACAACGGGCTGAGTGCTGACCGGAACTGCGCCGGGAGCGGCTGTCATAGAGTCAATGCCCGTGAGTGGTAATCGAATCTCCGAATAATTTCCTAGAATTAGGGGATTATTCGGAGCGTTTCAGTGCCTTTGTTCATTATTGTCATGAGCTGATGGGTTGGAGATACTCTCCATCGGGCAACAGTTAATCGTAGAAAGTTTTTGAATTAATCAGGTAAACAAGCGTGCAGCTCAAATTTGAATCGAGGCTCCATTTCTGGCTGTTGCCACTGCTGTTGTTGTTATTCACGACACAGTCACAGGCTGCATCCAGGATTCTCGATCGTATCGAAATCGGTTCCGAAGAGGGGGCTAACGTCATTGCCGTGCACTTCAATGTGCCGGTCCGCTATGTGTCTCACCTGATCAATGAGTCTAACACTGAACTGGGAGTGCAGGTCAGGGTAGGGCAGACCACGGATACCGATCTGGGGGCTGCAACCGAGCAGGATCAGGATGGCGAGCTCGATCAGGAGGATCAGCTGACCTGGAGCCCGTCTGCGGCGGTGCCACTGGATAAGGTGGTTTTTCAGGGCAGTCGACTGGGTACTTCCACTCTTTTGGTCTCTTTTGCTGCACCGGTAGGGGATGTGAAAATCCGTCAGGGCAGGGACTTCTATGTGATGGAGTTTATTCTCCCGCAACAGGTCAGACGCAGCTCCGGCTTCGGCCAGGCCAGATTGAAGACGCTGCAGACCGAAGTGCCTGAGATGAAGGCGCCGTTGAGTGTCAAGGCACTGCCCCTGGTGATCTATGTTCTGAATCTCGGAGTGCAGTCCGAACCGGTCGATTATGAGGAGATGCCGCCGGTGCCGATCGGCGAAAACCAACTGCTCTACAGCACCAAGGGTGAGATCGAAGGCAATCCGATCTACCGTTTGCGACTTGGTTTCTTTCGTACCAAACAGGACGCCAAACGGCAGCTGGAAGCGGTAAGAAGTTTCTATCCGGATGCCTGGATCGACACGGCGGATATTGTTGAGCGTCGCCAGGCCTTTTTTGAAAGGGGGCTGGAGCCGGGGCTGGACGGTCAGTACATGGAGGAGCCTGAGCTGGCCAATGTGGATCCCCGTATCACCAAGATGATGGATATGATCCGGCGCACCATCACCGCCGGTGACTATGCCAAGGCGGTGCGTTTACTGGAAGCCCTGCTGGAAGAGCCCGACAACATCTACACCCAGGAGGCTCTGGAGCTGCTGGGTCTGTCGCGTGAACGGAATGGACAGATTGCCCATGCGAAAGGGGAGTACCGACTCTATCTGGAAAAATACCCGGAAGGTGAGGATGCCGAGCGTGTAATGCAACGTTTGTTGGGACTCGAGACCGCACCTCAACGACCCAAAGAGACCTTACGCAAAAGGCCAAAACCGGGTGAACCTGGCAGTGAAGAGGAAGAGGAGAGAGCGATCTGGGATGTCTACGGCAGTTTCTCCCAGAACTACCGCCGGGATAAGATCGACAGCCCCTTTGTCGAGGATGAAGACAGTATCTCCCGCTCGGAGATCGAGAGTTTTGTCGATTTCAATGCCCGTCGTCGCAATGAGGACTACGACATGCGCATGAAAGTCACCGGCAGCTATATCTACGATCTGCTGGATGATGGGGAGAATGATACCACCCTGAGTGACGCCTATATCGATGTGGAACACCTGGACAGTCGAACCAGCGCCAAGTTTGGCCGTCAAAGGCTCCGTTCAAGCGGTATCCTGAATCGCTTTGACGGCTTGGTGCTCGGCTATGAGCTGACACCGGATATCAATATCAGAGCCTCAGCGGGTCTGCCGGTGGAGCGTTCCAGAGATACCTTTCTGCATGATCACAAACAGTTTGCCGGGATCAGCGGTGATTTCTCCAGCATCTTTGAGAATTGGGATGCGAGCCTGTTCTTCGTCGAGCAGCGGGTGGATGGTCTGGTTGATCGCAGGGCAGTGGGTGGCGAGGTCCGCTATTATGATCCGCAAAAGTCCCTGTTCAGTCTGGTCGATTACGATATCTTCCACAAAGAGCTGGGCATTTTCATGCTGCAGACCAACTTGCGCCTGGAGAGCAAAACCAGCCTCTATCTCAATCTGGATTACCGCACCAGCCCAATCCTGATGACCTCGAATGCCTTGAGTGGACAGTCCGACCCGGACAGCTTCCTGCCCATCGAATCGATTGAGGAGCTGCAGGATTTCTACAGTGATGACGAGATCTACGATCTCGCCCTGGACCGTACCGCCAAATCCACCAGTATCTCGTTGGGTGTCACCCATCCATTTTCGGACACCCTGCAGTTGAGTGGCGACTTCACCGCCAGCAAAACCGGGGAGACGCCGGCCTCAGGGGGCGTGTTGGCCACAGATGCCACCGATACGGAGTTCTTCTACTCCTTTCAGGTGATCAAAAACGATCTGTTGAAACAGGGGGATATCGGGGTCTTTACCCTCAGGTATTCCGATTCGGATACCTCGGACACCTACCGGGTCGGGGTCAGCAGTCGCTATCCAATCACCAACGCCTGGCGAGTCAATCCGCGTCTGGATGTCTCCTATCGGGAAAACAAAGAGAATGAGGGTACCCGCTTTACGGTCAGTCCGTTCCTGCGCATGGACTATCGACTGCGCAAAGACTTCACCTTCGAACTGGAGGGGGGCGTGAACTGGTTTGAAGAGGATGACGGTACCGAGGTGACCAACTTCACCGATTTCTTCTTCTACGCAGGCTATCGATGGGATTTTTAACTTCAGCAAGCGTAACGACCGTTTTTTTAATCCGATTTTTTTAGTTACCTGGCCAAAAAGCCATCACAAGCGGTTATAATCCCCTCTTTTCCAGTCCCTAGGGCCTGTTAACACTAATCCAATACGCCCTGTTGTGCCTGAAAAAGCGCCAATCAAGGCGCGAGGAGTGTAGTTTGGTTATTCCAAATAAGCGACGAGCAACGCGGAGTGGCGCTTTTTCAGGCGCAACCCCTCATATTGATATCAAAGAGTGGGCTGGGCCTGTTTTTGCGCCCAGCGGCGTTATCATTCGCTCATGTAGAATGACTAAACGACGCTCATTCTGCCTTGCTAGGCACAAAAACAGACCCAGCAGGGCGTATTGGATTAGTGTTAACAGGCCCTAGGATTCCGGATTGTATCAACTACTCATTATTGCCAGCGGTGGTGCCGCTGGAGCTCTGTTCCGCTTCTGGGTATCCAGTGGCGTGTATGGGGTTTTGGGGCGGGGATTTCCCTATGGCACCCTGGTGGTCAATGTTCTGGGTTCCCTGGTGATGGGATTCCTCTATGTGCTGTTTATTGAACGCATGGCGGTCTCGGCTGAATTGCGCGCCGGACTTTTGGTCGGATTTCTGGGGGCTTTTACCACCTTCTCCACATTCTCTATGGAGACTTTGAACCTGCTGGAGCAGGCCGAGGTCCTCAAAGCGGGCTTGAATGTTCTGCTCAGTGTGGTTGCCTGCTTATTGGCCTGCTGGTTTGGCCTGGTGCTCGGGAGACAACTATGAAACAGGCCGAAGTTATCATGGTACGGGTCTATATCACCGAGGGTGATCATCAGCTGAGAAAGCTGCTCGACTTTCTGCACAATGAAGAGCAGGTGAGGGGAGTCACTGCGTTTCGCGGCATTGCAGGCTTTGGCCGTTCAGGCAGAGCCCATGAGGCGTCCTTGTTGGACATCTCCATGGACCTGCCGCTGGTAATCGAGTTCTTTGATGCCCCTGATCGGGTGGAAAAGGTTTTACAAGATTTGAATCAATGGGTTGAGCCGGGCTACGTGGTGAGCTGGCCTGCCCAGGTTAATATGGGTGAATAATCGATGTTGGATCCACGACTGATAAGAAACAATCTGGAAGAGGTGGCTGCACAGCTGCGTCGCCGCGGTTATGAGTTGGATACTCAGCTCATTGCTCAGCTGGAGGAGCGGCGCAAGGGATTACAGGTTGAATCCCAGGAATTGCAGAACGAACGTAACAGTCGATCGAAATCGATTGGTAAGGCGAAAGCGGCCGGAGAGGATATTCAACCCTTGCTGGCTGAGGTTGCCGAACTGGGAGACCGGCTGAAAGTTCTGCAGGAGGATCTGAACAGCGTGCAGGCCGAACTCTCCGAGATCACATTGGGGATTCCCAACATTCCCCATGAATCAGTACCTGATGGCCGGGATGAAGCGGACAATCGTGAAGAGCGTCGCTGGGGCGAACCCCGTGAGTTCGATTTCGAGCCCAAGGATCATGTGGACCTGGGTGATGCCAGCGGGCTGCTCGATTTTGAGGCGGCGGCACGGATCACCGGGTCCCGCTTTGCGGTGATGGCCGGCCCTCTGGCCCGACTGCATCGCGCCCTGATTCAGTTCATGCTCGACACCCACACCACCGAGCATGGCTACACCGAGGCCTATGTTCCCTACATGGTCAACAGCGACAGTCTGCGGGGTACCGGTCAGCTGCCGAAATTCGAGGAAGATCTGTTCAAACTCTGTGGTGAGTCCGAGTACTACCTGATTCCAACCGCAGAGGTACCGGTCACCAACCTGGTCAGGGATCAGATTATCGATGCGGACTATATGCCGAGAAAATGGGTTGCTCACACACCCTGTTTTCGCTCCGAGGCGGGTTCCTATGGCAAAGACACGCGGGGCATGATTCGCCAACATCAGTTTGAAAAGGTTGAGCTGGTGCAGGCGGTAAGGGCAAGTGAATCCTTTCAGGCACTGGAGGAACTGACCGGACACGCCGAAACGATTCTGCAGAAACTGGAACTGCCTTACCGGGTTGTTACCCTGTGCACCGGAGATATCGGATTCTCATCCACCAAGACCTATGACCTGGAGGTCTGGCTTCCGGGTCAGAGTCAATACCGGGAGATCTCATCCTGCTCCAACTTTGTCGATTTTCAGGCAAGAAGACTGCAGGCCCGCTGGCGAAATCCGGAGACCGGCAAGCCGGAGCTGGTCCACACCCTGAACGGATCGGGGCTGGCGGTTGGCCGTACCCTGGTTGCGGTAATGGAGAACTACCAGCAGGCTGACGGATCGATCGAGATCCCGCAAGCCCTGAAACCTTATATGGGTGGAATTGAGAAGATCTAAAGAATGGGTGGCTAGACCATCATGATGAGTAGGGCCACGAAGCCCACAACAGCGGCCAGGGGCAGAATGACAGCCATCCAATCTCCCTCTTTTGCCTTGGGGCTGTTCTTCATCCAGTGTTTGGCCCGGGGCCAGAGGAAGACGATCCATCCTACGATGAGGATGGCAGAGAATATTTTCACCCAATCCATCGTTTTGCCCGCTCTATAAAAAACCCCGGCATAGCCGGGGTTCTTTCATCACATCAAACCGTTGATTAATCTTCCCCACCCAGTGCGCCAAGCAGATGCAGCAGGCTGGTGAAGATGTTGAGAATGGCCAGATAGAGACTGATCGTAGCCATGATGTAGTTGGTCTGAGCGCCATTCACCATCTGACTGGTCTCAAACAGGATGTATCCAGACATCAGCAGGATTACGGCTGCAGAGATGGCCAGATGCAGGCCAGGCATATCCAGGAATAGACCGGCGAGTGAGGCGAGCATCACGACAATCATGCCGGCAAAGATAAAGCCGCCCATGAAGCTGAAATCCCGCTTGGTGGAGAGGGCATATCCAGACAGAGCCAGGAATATGATGCCGGTACCGCCAAACGCAGTTGCTACGATCTGACCACCGTTAGAGAGAGCGACATAGTAGTTGAGTGTGGGGCCAAGGCCAAAACCCAACAAGCCGGTAACGCCGAACACAACCCACAGACCTGCTGCGGAGTTGGCGTAGCGAGGCAGTACAAACCAGAGCACCACCAGGGCACCGAGGGAGGTACCCAGGGAGATCATTGGCGGAGGCGCAATGGCCATGGAGACGATAGCCATCAGCGCACTCCAGACGAGAGTGGCGGACAGCAACATATAAGTATTTTTTATTAGCTTATTAGTCGAAAGAGTGGACTCAATCGATTGTGTTGCGGTGAAATCTAGACGATTCATTTTGGTGTAATCTCCTGATTTATTCCCAAAAATCAAACTCTTTGTATCAGACACTGGTTGCCATGAAATGTTCAGCACAGCATACCGTGCCGGCATAAAAGGTCAATACATAGATAGGTGGGGATAACACTAGCAATTTCAAGGATGGTTCTGTATCCTAGCGCACCTTCAGGAGAGGTGGCAGAGCGGTTGAATGCGGCGGTCTTGAAAACCGTTGAGGGTTAGTAGCCCTCCCAGGGTTCGAATCCCTGCCTCTCCGCCATAAAAAAAGGTGCTTGCCACGCGAGATTTGGGTGCCGGCTGAT
>NAUB01000017.1 GCA_003676145.1 gamma proteobacterium symbiont of Stewartia floridana
GACATACTCCGCGGGAACGGCTATGTCCCGATGCCAAATGCTTTGTACAAAAAGTACCCATCCGCCTCAAAATCACTGGGCTGGCAGTATGTCTTCCCATCAACACTGGTTCGCCCCTGGCTTGATACGGGTCATATGGCACGTTGGCATGCGTCTCCGAGTACGCTGAGGAGGGCCTTCAAACGTGCCGTCAAGCAAGCAAAGATCTATAAACACGTAGGACCGCATACGCTCAGACACAGTTTTGCCAGCCACTTGTTGGCAGCAGGAACGGATATCAGAACCATTCAGACGCTGCTCGGGCACAAAAACGTTGAAACCACGATGATTTATACGCACATCACACCTGATCATAATAATGTGTGCAGTCCACTTGATCAGATAAAGGGTCTACGCTAATTAGTCACCGACTCGATCGGCCCATCTTAGATGGACCGATCGATCCTCTTTAAAACCCATCACGATGTCTGCTATCAATTGATTTCGGTATACGATTTCTTCCGAAGTAAACTTCTGCTCTTGGCCGATAGCTGCCTTTAGGAACACAACAATCAATGGTCGTTTTATTCTATTACACTGCTGCATAACTACTTATCAGTATTTATTAAATCCAGAGATAGCCACTAATCACCAGCAAAAATGGGCACCCTACGAACCCACATCAGGTCTTTGCCATGTCCAGACAGGACAGCGACAGATATTTATTAGCTCCTAATCCGACGAAAAAGACAATCCAGATATCAATGAGCCGCTACGCTATTTTCTTAACGGTATAACAGTGACAGGCTATACCACTGCATGGGTTCAATCCAACCCAAACACCAATACAATTCGCGACTCTTATTTGCGTTCATTAGCGTTCATTTGCGGACTAATAAAAACTTCAAGACTTAACCGCCAACACAATCTGATTCCGCAAAGACTTCAGCAGATTCAATCGCTTTTTATCAATCGCCAGCCCATGCGGCTTGGCATGATCCGCATAGATCAAACCAACAGCGCGTTTATTCACCACAATGGGAAAGATCAAAAAGGAGCCCGCCTTTGAGATTTTTTTATACCAGTCCGGGATGTCGCCCTGTATTTTCTT
Source organism: gamma proteobacterium symbiont of Stewartia floridana (assembly GCA_003676145.1). GTDB lineage: Bacteria > Pseudomonadota > Gammaproteobacteria > Chromatiales > Chromatiaceae > Thiodiazotropha > Thiodiazotropha taylori. Next base: position 1,091 of record NAUB01000017.1, read on the forward strand.
ATCCGTGGCATCTGCAATATAGACATCAACCGCGTTTTTCATGGCGCCATGAAAGACATCGACCCGGTACTTGGTGGAGAAATGAAACGCCTTGGTAAAAGCATCGGCCGAGTCGCCGAATCCGAGCCGCCCCACCATCTCGCCCTGCTTGGGATTCAGCAACGCCAGGATCACCCGTTTGAAACCGACCGCCCGATACATGGTCTCCAATACAACATTGAAGATTTCCGAGACGCTATGGTCTCCCACCAGCATACCGGTAACCTCCTGCAGACCATCCATCAGCAGTGCTTCCGTATCCTCTACACTAGGCACGGCTTGCTCGACACTCTTTTCATCAAGTGTCTGGGTAGACTCATCGAGTATCTGTGTATTATCCAAACCATCCTGAGTGATCGCGCCGGTTTTTTCCCGCTTTTTTGCACTACCCTTGGCTGGTGTTTCCTGACCGTCCTTGAGTTTTTTGACAAAACTGCTCGACACATCGGTGGCAATGGCCTCGGCCAACTCCTGAAAATCCTCAACCGACTGCTTTGTCAGCTTTGCCACTTTCTTACTGCCGAGCTTCAGGCTCTTGGAATACTTTTTTGTCAAATCATCCAAAGCGGCCTTATCGTCAGAGCCGTTCTCGACAATCACCTTCATCGCCTCATCGGCAAACAGGGAAACCAATCGACGCTTCTCAGTCCGGTTGACCGGCGAGTGATCCCCCTGCCAGGACTTCAGACTGTCGGTTAGCGGTTTGGGAAAATTCCACTGCTTGGCAATTTCAATACCGATGGTTTCAAAACTGACGCCAAGCACGGTGTGCTGTACCGATACCGGTTCCTTCTTCTCAACTTCGATCAGCCGTTCAATCTCTTTCGACTCTTCCGGCAGATAGAAGGCAACCAGCACTTTGCCGAGATCACTGAGCAAGCCGGTGAGAAAGTACTCCTCAGCCTCCTGCTGATCGATCTCATCCGCCACATTCTGCGCCAGGGTGGCGCGAAACAGTGCCGATGAGACCAACTCCCGCAGATAGTCGGCCTGCTGTTTATTCTCAATATGCTCAAAAAATATCAATGAAGCCGCCAAAGAGCGGATCGCCTGGGTACCAAGTACCACAACCGCTCTGGAGACGGTTCCAATATGGCCGGAGAAGCGGCCATAGTAGGCGGAGTTGACCACCTTGAGTATCTTGTTGGTTAATGCGAAATCCTTGACGATCACACCGGCCATCTGATTGACACTGCGATCGCTCACATCCGACATGGCATTGATGCTGCGAACCGACTGGGACAAAGCGGGAAAGTCACTCTTGCGCTTCATCCGTCGCAGTAGAAAATCGACGGTACCGCTCGCCTCCACATCGGATGCCGGCTCCGCTTCAGGCGACTTGAAGATCTGTTTGAAGGCATCCCGCATCTCCTGGGCATCGCTGTAGCGCAGCGCCGGATCCTTCTCCAGGGATTTGAGGATGAAACGGTCGAGCTTTTCATCCACGGCGGAGTTGAACTGGGACGGCGGCTTGGGCTCCAGTTTGAGAATCGCATCGATGACGATCTGTTGATTCTGGCCGCTGAATACCGGCATGCCGGTCAACATCTCGTCCAGAATCAATCCCAAGGCAAAGACATCCGCCTGTGGGCCCACTTCTCCCGCCTGGATATACTCGGGAGCCAGATACCTGGGTGTGCCAATCAGCTGTTTGTCGGGGCCTTTCGCCTCAGAGAGCAGTCTGGCGATACCGAAGTCCATGATCTTCGGCTGCTTATCCTCTCCAATGATGATGTTCGACGGTTTCAGGTCCCGATGGACGATGCCTGCCCGGTGAGCCTGGCTCATGCCATCCAGCAGACCTTCGAAGATCTTCAACGCCAAAGGGAGCTCCAGCGGTTCACCCTGAATATGGTCCGAAAGCAGTTTACCCTGAGCGTATTCGAAGACCAGAAATGGCGTACCCTGATGCTCACCCGCTTCGTAGATCGAAACGATATTGGGATGCTGCAGCTTACTCATGGTACGCGCTTCATCACGGAACGAAGCGTCCTGCAATACCTTATCGAGCAGTTTTATCGCTACCTGGCGTTCCAGCTGACTGTCGTGACAGAGATAGACGGTACCCTGATTACCCGAGCCCAGCTCTTTGCCCACCTGAAAACGCCCGATCTGTTTCAGCCTCATGCACCAATCCCGGAATCAAATGATCCAACCAAACTCTTCAACCTCTGGAAATCATAGCGGCACTCGCCGGAATTTCTTATGGGCCACTTACAGGTCTTAGCCGCAAATGACACGAATCACCGCAAATTACCGCGAATCGGTAAGCATCTGCATCGACCACTCTCTATCCGACAGTAAGGGCGTTATGCCACGGCATTCTAAGCCAGCAATCTCTATGATGGTGCTTAAAAACCGTTAGCCTTGAGCTCAGCCATCCGCCAGCAGGGTTTGCAGTTGCTGTTCGAGAGAGACCACATCCAGTGAAGGCGGTCCATTCAGATCACCACCGACATGAATACCGAGCAACGAGACCTGTTGCGGCAACTCCCCTAACTGTTCGGCCAGCGCCAGGGCTTCCGATACGCCGAAGCCATGGGAGGATGTGAGTTCCTGACACTGGGCCAACGCCTGCCGACTGATCAGTGACACCTCACCGGCCCTGCCGGTCGATTTCAAGGCATCGATGAGCACCACCTGATCCGCATCCCGCAGGTAGCTCAACAATCCACTGCCTGGACGATCCAGCTTGATCAGTTCCCAATCTGCCAGCTGACAGCGCTGCAGGTGATCGATCGCCAGCCAGCCAGCCTGATCCGCACCAAAAGGGGAACCCACGCCAATGATTCTGTTCATCCGCGATTGACGTTCAGCTTGAGGAAATGGGTCGCACAGGAGATGCACGGGTCGTAGTTGCGTATCACCTGCTCGGCTCGCAGCCGCAGCTTTTCATCGGTTTGATCCAGGCCGAATTTCTGTAGCGACAGGGCAATATCCTCTTCTATGCGGCCCTGATTCTGACTGGTTGGCGGTACGATTCGCGCGTAACGCACAATACCCGCATCATCCACGTCATACCGGTGCCAGAGGATCCCTCTCGGCGCCTCGGTACAGCCAAAGGCATTCCCCTCCACCGCTTCCACTTCCCGGTAAGGCTGTGCCGGAGTCTGATAATCCTGCAACAAACGAATCGCCTCGAAGATGGCAAAGTAGAGTTCGATTGCACGGGCCACGATACTATGGAACATATTGTGACTCGGGAAACTGATACCGCAGCCTTCCATCAACCGGCGCACCTCTGGCGGCAGCTGATGGAAATTCAGATTCAACCTCGCCAGTGGGCCTGTCAGATAGGCTCGCTCTTCCAGTTCGCAATGCAGGGCGGTCGAATGGGGCGACTGAATCTCCTTGAAGTGGCTGTCGAAATAGCAGATATCGATATCCAGCCCCTGCCCGGAAATCAGCCTTCCCTGACCAATCGCATACTCATCCGGGTCACTCAGCGCCACGCTGATGAAGGATTGATCGTCATCGGGAAAACTCAACCCGGCAGTCCAGCCGATCAGCGCCTCGGCTTCCGGCAGAGCCGCCTGCAGCCGCTGCAGCATCATCTCCACCGCAGAGCCATCGGGCGCCCGATAGAAGCCACCCAGCCTGATCCCAACCGGATGTACCGAGCGGCCGCCAAACATGGCGATCAGATCATTGCCCAGGGTTTGCAGTTGCAGACCGCGGCGCACCGCATCCGGATAGTCTGCCGCCATGGCGATAGCGGATTCGAAACCGAGAAAATCCGGTGCCGCCAGCAGATGCACATGCAGGGCATGACTCTGCAGCCATTCACCGCAATACATCACCCTGCGCATCCTCTGAACCCAGGGGTCCGGGGTAAAGCCCGAGAGACGCTCGAATGCCTGCACGGCACTCATCTGGTAGGCAACCGGGCAGATCCCGCAGATCCTCGCCACCATGTCGATGACCTGGTTGCGTTCATAGCCTTCGACAAATTTCTCAAACAGTCTGGGGGGCTCGAAGATACGCAGATTGAGCCGCTCGATCTCACCACCGACAATGTCCAGCTCCAGGGCGCCTTCACCCTCGACACGGGTCAATACCGGTACATTGATATGGATATCGCGATGCTCAGCCATCGGTATCACCTCGCAGCCCTTCACTGGCTGCTTTGAAGCCGGCTGCACTGTTGGCAATAAAGCGGAAACGTCTCAGTACCGCTTGTGCATCCAGGCCAAGTTGTTCAAACCGATCGGAGATGGAACGATCATTGAGCTGCTCTGCCGGCCCGTAGCAGCCGTAGCAACCCCGACCGGCAGCGGGACACAGGGCGCCACAACCGGCCAATGTGACCGGCCCCATACAGGGCTCCCCTTGCGTCACCATCGTGCAGATCAGACCTTTACGCTTACACTCCATGCAGACCGAGTGAACTTCGGGTCTTGGGGCAACCCCTGAGAGCAGATCCCTCAATGCGCCGATCACCTGCGTGGAGTTGACCGGACACCCCTGAATCTGCAGATCGACTTTGACATGTTTCGAGATGGGATCGGAACTGTTCAGAACTTCGATCTTTTCAGGATCGCTATAGACCGATGTCATCCACTCATGACGGTTGGCAAAGTTGCCCAGCGCCTGCAAACCGCCACTGGTGGCGCAGGCCCCGATACTCACCAGCAGCTTGCTGTTTTGTCTGACCTGCTGAATCCGTTGAATATCCTCCGGGGTGGAGACACTTCCCTCAACCAGTGAGATATCCACCGCCTGGTTCGGCGAATTCGGGCCTGCTTCAGCAAAATGGACGATATCCACCAGCCCGGGCAGCGCCAGCAGTGGCTCCCCAAGATTCAGCAGCGCCAGTTGGCAGCCATCGCAGGAACTGAATTTGTGTACAGCGAGTTTCGGTTTATCTGTGGCCATAATCGTTGCCCAGCTCTATGGGTTGCTCAATACAGCGGATAGGGTTTAAGCCATGGAGCGATCAAAAGCCTTTCGCTCCCATTAAATCAGCCAGTTCGGAGTAACAGAACACAGGCCCATCCCGACAGACGTATTTGGGCCCGATCTGGCAGTGACCACACTGTCCGATACCACACTGCATATTGCGCTCCATACTGAACCAGATCTGGTGATCGGCAATCCCTAGATCCCGCAGATTGGCGATCGCCGCCAACATCATCATCTCCGGTCCGCACAACATCGCGATGGTGCGACCATGACGCAGATTGAGCTGTCCGATCAGTTCGGTAACCATCCCCTGCTGACCATGCCACTCACGGGTTACCACATCGGCGGCCAGCAGCACATTGACATCCGGTTCCCTGGCCCAGGTGTCGTATTGTTCACGCCAAATCAGATCATTCGAATGTTTGACCCCTTGCAGGATATGCAGATGACCGAACTGATTGCGTCGCTTCATCAGATAGCGGATCACCGAAACCAATGGCGCACAACCCAGACCGCCGGTAACCAGCAACACATCGCGTCCCGCCGCATCCGCTACCGGCCAGCCTCTGCCGAACGGCCCGCGTATCCCCACCCGATCACCCGGCTGCAGGTTCGACATCGCTTCTGAGACCCGGCCAACCACCCGTATCGTATGGTCGAAATAGTGGCTGTCCTTGGGATCATTGACGATCGAGATCGGGATCTCTCCGGCGGCGAAATGGGTCACCATGTTGAACTGCCCGGGCGCGAACTCAAACACCTCCTGGGCGGCCGCATCCTCGAATCTCAACCTGAGGGTAAAGATGGTCGGCGACTCCTGAATACGCTCATCGATGATTGCTGTACGGGGCAGATGCAGATCACTCATCGAGACTCCCCTCCCACAGAATGGCGTCGGACTCTTTGGTGAGATCGATTCCCACCGGACACCAGGTGATACATCGACCGCAACCGGTGCATCCAATCCGCCCCTGCTGCTCCTGCCACCCCGCCAGCTTATGGGTCAGCCACTGACGATACCGGCTGAGGATATTTCCACGCACCTTGAAACCGCCCATACTGCTGTGACTGGCACTGAAGCAGGAGTCCCACTGACGAACATTCTGTGCCGACAGGCCATCCAATGAGACTTCATGCTGAGTGTCGTAACAGAAGCAGGTGGGACAGACAGCCGTGCAGTTACCGCAACCCAGACAGCGTTCGGCAATCTGCTGCCAATGGGCATGTTCAAGCCGTTGATAGAGACGCATCAGCTCTTCAGCTGATGGCAGTTTGCGCTGCTGCTCCTGCGCCGCCTGATCCGACTGGTGCTCCATCTGCTCCAGCTGTTGCGTTTGCGCTGCGGCCAAATCGATCTGCTGCAGAACAGCCTCTCCCCGGTCACTTCCGGACCAGACCAGAAAACCGTCATCAAGTTCTGACAACCCGATATCGACGGCCTGATTGACACTCGGCCCATCACCGGTTGAGGCACAGAAGCAGCTCTCAGCAGAGTGGGCGCAATCGATGCCGATCAAGAATAACTGTTCACGCCGCTCTCGATAGTGGGGGTCGGCGCCAGCGGCATGCAGAAAGTGCCGGTCCTGGATCGCCAGTGCGGCCAGGTCACAGCTCCTCACCCCAAGCACAGCGGTCGGTTTCACATCCGGTAGACGGGTCGTAAAACTCAAAGGATCCTTCTGTTCAACCCATAACACTTCATGGGGGGCAAAACAGAGCGGCTTTAGCCCCTGCGGACCATGATTCCAGTCAAACAACCGTTCACCAGCTGTCTGTTGCAGCCGATAACGACCGGGCTGCTGTTCATTGGTCAGCCCTTTTACCAGTTGCGTGGCATCGGAGATCTCCATCAACTGGATCGCCCCATCCTTCACAACCGGTCCCAACAGCTGATAACCGGATTTCACAACCCCATCCAGCAACCGCTGAAAGTCGGCGCGGGGCAGAAAGCCCGGTTGTCGTTCAATCTTAGCGCTCTGTTGCACTTTAACAGCCTCAGATTCGCGGTGCTGATCAGTCAGACCGCTGTTTATTGTTCGGCGCCCGGTAACCTCTGATTGACAGATTATCTTTCAAGGCCGTTAAGAAACGCTTCCCGTGATAGAGATAGCCCCTTATGGACGACAGCGAGTGCGTCACAGGCCCTCTGACTCACTCGGGTCATCCATTCTTTCAGAGATCACCCTGTCCATACATGGCCTCAATATCTATCCAGCTGCATTAACCGCAGCGGACCAGGGTACACCCCAATACATGCAGACGATTTGTTTGAGGCGCATATGGAATCAGGTTTCGTCGTCATACCCTCAAAAGCGAATGTCGCTATATAAAAAACTAGCATAAAACCAAGCGGACAATAGGCATCGAAGAGAGTTTTTTCACACTTCCTCAAAGCCGTAAATCAATTGTGTTTTATTCCACCGTATAACCATAAATTAACTACGGCTTTTGTTGTACAAAAGCATCGTTTTTTATCAATAAACTGAAACTGAACAGCCATATAAAAAAGCTCGACGCGCCATCTCATAATGCGGTTTCTCAATCCGCACAGTTCATCTCCTGTAACTGCGATTGATCAATGCATTAATAATTGAACAGTGAGACTATTATTCGGATATGGCTGATGGGATGTTCGGCAATTTCCGCCTTAAACAGACCAACGAACGACTTGACCAGGGAAGCAAGGACAGGTGGCACTCTCTTGTTACCATCGATGGCAACAAGAGAGTGCTGCGGGGGCCATCCACGCAGCCCTGCAGACCTGCATGCAGTCACAAATCACTCCCGCCGCAGCGCTTCGACCGGCAGAAAATCTGCCGCACGACGAGCTGGATAGTAACCGGAAGCCAACCCCACCAGAACCGATACGATCAAGCCGGTCAATACACCGCTCAATGTCGGCATCAACGGAAACCCGGTTAACAGATCGAGGGTTCCACCGAGCAACAAGCCAAACAGTAGACCCGCCATACCGCCGGCCAGACTGATCAATACCGCCTCGGCGAGAAACTGAAACAGAATATGGCGACGATTTGCGCCGATCGCCATGCGTACACCGATCTCACGGATTCGTTCCACCACCGCCGTACTCATGATTCCCGCCACACCGATGCCACCGACCAGCAGCGCGGTGGAAGCGGCCACCACCCCCATCGCAGTGATTCCACCCAATATCCGGTCCACGGTTTTCAGATAGGAGGCCAGGGTGATCTTGGTGTATTGGTAGCTGCCCCGGTAGCGCCTCTGCAGCGTCAGCCTCAGTTGATCGGCCGCCTGTTCGGCCTTGGCGATGGAGACCGCTTCCGCCTGCAGATAACTGACCTGTTGATTGCCATTCATCTGTTGCACCAGGGTATAGGGCAGCAGGATTCTGTTATTCGCATCCTCTCCCCCATCCGATCCAATGCTTGCGAGCAGATCCCGGCTCTTGTATTCCAACACCCCGATCACCTGGTATCGACGTCCCCCGATACGCAGATCCCGACCGATCGGGTTTTCCGACTGGGGATAGAGATCCTGACTCACCGTTTCTCCAATCAGAGCCACCGGACGACGGCCCTTGATATCCCCAGGTCGAAAACCGCGTCCCATGGTCAAGCGGTCATTGTTGATCCCGGTATAGTTGGCATCCACACCTTTCAACTGGGCACTGCTGTAGCGATTGCCGTTTTGCACAATCGGTCGATTGGCAGCGAGCAACACCGGGCTCAGGCGCTTCACCGCGGGACAACAGGCCCCTTTCAACAGCTTCAGATCGCGGCTGTCGATTCCGGAGCTGTCTCTGACCCGCGACTGGGGATCTTTATCCTTATAGTCCCGAAACACCCAGAGTGATCGTAAACCGAATGTCTCCAGCTCTTTCAGTACAAACTGTTTACCACCACTGCTCACCGCGCTGACCGTCATCACCGCGGCGATGCCAATGGCAATACCCAAAACACTCAGCAGTGATCTCAAGCGGTTCTGCCACAATGCGATCACCGCCTCGCCGGTCAGCTCGATAAACACCCGCAGCCGGTTCATACCACCATACCGTCGTGCAACATGACCACCCGATCCGCCCGCTCACCGATCAATGGATCATGGGTCACCATCACCAGCGTATGTCCTTCCTTATGCAGGTCGCTGAAGAGTTGCAAAACCTGATCTCCATTGCGACTGTCCAACGCTCCGGTCGGTTCGTCCGCAATCAGCAGGCTGGGGCGATTGACCAGTGCCCTGGCAATCGCCACCCGCTGCTGTTGCCCGCCGGAGAGCTGGTTTGGCTGATGCGAGGCCCGATCCAACATGGCGACTCGCTGCAGCGCCTGTGTGGCAAGACTGATACGCTCTTCCCGGGCAACACCCTGATAGAGCAGCGGCAGCGCCACATTCTCCAACGCACTCCGATTGGCGATCAGATTGAAGGACTGAAATACAAAACCGATGGTCTGCCCCCGCAGCTCGGCCAAGCGGGAAAACGGCGCACCCGAGACCCTCTCCCCGTCCAGCCGGTAGTCGCCACGGTCCGCCAGATCGAGACAGCCGATGATATTCATCAGAGTGCTTTTACCCGATCCGGAAGGCCCCATGATGGCGACAAATTCACCCGCTGAAATGTTCAAGTCGATGCCGCGGATCACGGGTAGCTCAGTGCCACCCCGCCAATAGGATTTATGCACCCCCTGCATCTGGATCATTGCTCTGTTGCCTCCTGCACAGCAATTCCGGACTCAAGCTTGGCGGACTCCAGCAGCACCACTTTGTCACCTTCCCGGATGCCGGACAGCAACTCCACATGACTGTCCCCCTGCAGACCGAGCGCCACCTCCCGGTAACTTAAGAGACCCGCTTCGATCATCCCCACCTGGAACCGCTCCTGATCCTCTTTCAGAGCCGTAAAGGGCAGTTTCAGCACAGCCTGACGCTGTGCCACCAGAATCTCCAGGTCCACCTGCTGACCCAACAGCAGTGCCGGCGCTGCCTCTCCCGGATCCAACCGCACTTTGAAGGTGTTGAGTCGACGCTCCTGCTCCTGTTCCACATTGGGTCCGATCCAGCTCACTTCCGAGTGCCACTCTCTTCCAGGGAAGGCATCCGATTTCAACTCAATCGGTTGACCGAGCTTGATGCGCCCACTGTCCACCGCATCCACATGGGCCTCAATCTGCCACCCATCCAGAGCCACCAGGGAGAAAAGCGGGGTGCCCGCCTCAACCCACTGCCCCATCTCGGTGGATTTCTTCACTACCACCGCATCGAACGGGGCGCGGATTACCTGCCACTCCTGGGCCACCTCCGTCAACAGCAGTTCTGCCTTGGCCACTTGCCATACCGCAGTGGCGGCCTGCCACTCCAGTTGTGCATCCTCCAGCTGCTCCTCGGTTACAGCACCCTTGGCAACCAGCTTGCTCAGTCGCTGATAGCGCAGATCCGCCTCTTTACGTAAAACCGCATGCTGCTGTACGAACGCCTCTGCCCTTTGACGATTGGCGGCAGCGGCACGATTGTCCATCTTCGCCAGTATCTGACCGGCGCTGACCCGATCGCCGACACCCGCGTCGACGCCGATCACCTGACCATCCACCAACGCAGTCAATTCCACCCGGCGATCGTTGATCACTTCACCGGTTACCCGGATCAGCAGTGACAGATCACCCCGCTCGACCTGAACGGTTTCGACCTGCCTGGGTTGATCCCAGTACCCGGTCAGAAACAGGCCGAGAGGCAGCAGCAGAATCAACAACCCGCTTGCGATGGATTTCAGTCGCATGAAAAGTCCGCCTAAAAACGGTAAACCGCCCCGACAAAGCCACCGGCCAGATTGCGCCCATCGACGATCGGACTGTCACTGATGCCATCCCCCAGACGACCGATACCGGCACCACCGATCAAGCGTATCTGCTTGGACCAGGCATACTCAGCCTGAATACCCAGGAAGGGTGTCACGGTGGACTTGGCTTCGTAGCTTTCCAGCCCGCCCCCCGTCTCATCGTCATCCACGCCGAAGTAGTAGTCGCTCAGTCTGCTGCTCTGCCAACTGACACCCACCTCAGGTCTGAACGACCAATCCCCATGTTTCAGGGGATAGGCGTAACTGACCACCAACTCCTGACCTTTCGAACGATTGCTGACATCGCTAAGCAGTTGACCGTTGAGCTCACCCAGATCACCGCCCCACAGAACATCGAGACCAACATCGAAACCCGGCTTACGTTGATCCAATCCCTCCAACTCGTCGTTATCATCCGGATCTATCCCCATGGCGCGAACCCGCCCGACCAGATCGAGTTTGAAATCATCCTGTTTAATCAGGCTGTAACCCAAACCGCCGAAATTTGTAGTGCCATTGAAGTAAGTGAGACCGGGATTACCCAGATTGGCATGGAAACGTTCGCCCCGATAGGCAATCACCGGTATGGCGGCAAGATAGTTATCTTCACCGATGATTGGATTTCGCCCGGCTCCGAGGTTGATACCGGCTGTCCACTCACCCGCTGTAGCAAGGCCGGGTAGCAGCATGCAACCAAAGGCAAGAATCCATGGTGCTGCCAGCCTGGGTCCATTAACCACCGACTCTTCGTTTGACATGATGATGCTCCCTGTTGTTTTGTTGACATCATCAGGTTAAGAAACAGGCGTGTTAATGTCTGTGGGGATATTGTTTGGATATGTATCCTTCTGTAACAATCGTCACAACACCAGCGTACCTGGTAACAGCAACCCAAAAGTCGACTTGAACAATGTTTACTCATTCCACTTGAAATGGATTGATGCCAACAAATGAAAATGCTCTCAACAACGGCAGATCGATGGATACCATAGAGTACAAACAGACCCTGCAGACCACCTTTGACAAAGTCTCAAGCCGATATGACCAAAACAGCTTCTTTGGCATCTCCGCAAAACGATTGGCAGCGCTTTTGCCTGCGGCTGAGGGGCTGCATGTACTGGATCTATCGACAGGCACCGGCAGTGTGGCAATTGAAATCGCAATCAACTATCCGGATGCAAAGATCGAAGCCATCGACCTATCCCGGGAGATGCTCGATATTGCAGCTGAAAAAGCCCAAGAACGGGGGCTCACTAATATTCGTTTCATTCAAGCCGATGTGGATGAGCTGAGTTACCCGGCGGGCAGGTTCGATGTGGTCACCTGTGGCTATGCCATGTTCTTCTACCCGGACATGGAAGCCTCATACAGGGCAATTTGCAAAACCGTCAAGCCGGGCGGTCAATTGATCTGCTCCTCCTTTACAGACGCGGCCTTCAATCCCCACGCTGAACTGTTTTTGCATCGTCTTAAAACAGAGTATGACGTGTCACCACCTGGAGATTTAAAGGATCGACTGAAAACCACTAAAAATTGGCAGACACTCGTGGAGAGCTCTGATTACACGGATCTGGAGATCATTGAAGAGCCGATTCGCTATCCGGTGTCGGTCGATGAGTGGTGGGGGCTGCTCAACAGCGCCGCCTATAAATCACTGCTTGATCAACTCAAGCCTGAACAGCTGGAGGCGTTCAAGAGAGAACATACCGCCGAAGTCACAGCGATCTCAGATAACGGAATGATCGAACTCAATAGTGACACACTGTTTTGCAAAGTGACGTTTTGAGTTGGTTGACACTATTAACTCTGTTTGGACTTATTCTAAAACGCTACTGAACCATTGACCAGGATCGATATGATACTGACGGATTAACTTCAGTTGCATTCTCCAGGAGCTGTTAACAACTAACCCAATACGCCTGCTGGGCGCAAAAACAGTCCAAAAGAGTAGCTCCCCTCTCCCATTAAGGGAGAGGGGCTTTTCCTCCGCTCCTTGGCTAATATTGAGTTAACGCGACAGCAGTAACTTAAGAGTGAATTCCTTGTCGAATGTTCTTTAGATTTGAAAACGCAAACAGCGAGCGATGCTTATGATTATCCGCCCTGTTGAAGCATCTGATCTGGCAGACTGGATCAGTATGAGAAGCCAACTCTGGCCAAAGGATCAGAATCAACACCCAATAGAGCTTGCTGAATACTTTGCCGGTGAGTCGATTGATATTGTTGAGACCTTTGTGGTTGAGATCGCCGACCGGGAGCTGGCCGGATTTATCGAGCTTAACATCCGCAACTTTGCCGAAGGCAGCAGGTCATCCAGGGTACCCTATATCGAAGGCTGGTTCGTCAAATCCGGATATCGTGGCAAAGGCTATGGCAAAGCGCTGATGCAGCAAGCGGAATCCTGGGCCGCCAAGCAAGGCTTCAAGGAGATCGCCAGTGATACGGAGAGCCACAACCAGACAAGTATCACGCTGCATAAAAAGCTCGGTTTCATCGAAACCGAAAGGATTGTCTGCTTCCTCAAGCCACTTAAATAAACCTCGCTAATGAGCTATCATCTCAAATTGAGTGCGCAGAGAAGCTGACAATCCCAACAAAAAAACATCAGGCAAAATCCCCGCAACGCGGGTAATATCTTGTCTGATTTTTTTCCAAGGAAATTTATCAGCCGCATCATGTTCGATGAAGCTGTGACGGAGTTCGATTTTTCAGCTTGTATTGACTCAATAGTGACCCAATCCACATCAATCTTAAGCCTCTCTTAAAAATGCTTTGATCTACTTGAGAAGAAGGCAATTGGTTCACTAATCCATAACAGCGCAAACCCGATAGATTTATTACATACAAATTAGAACCTAAAACAAAAATAACAGTTCGGAATCAGATCCATAAAACACCGAACCCAAGTACGACCAACCAGTGGCATGTCTACAGATCTTCAGTGTGCAAACAGAGCGTCACACTGCTTTGTAATGGAGTGATAAACGAATGAGTGACACCGATCCAACATATCGTCGTTACAACGACGGCGACAACGAACACTACGACTGGAACAGCGATGTGATCAATCAAGGCGAGTCCTACCTCTGCCCGACCTACATCCAGCGTACTCCACCCTGCCAGAACGCCTGCCCATCCGGTCATGACATTCGAGGCTGGCTGTCGATCGTCCGCGGTCTGGACAAGCCTCAGACAGACAAGCCCTGGCAGCAATACGCTTTCGAGCGCATGACCCAGGCCAACCCCTTTCCCTCAATCATGGGTCGGGTATGCCCCGCCCCCTGCCAAAGTGGCTGTAACCGCAATACGCTTGATGGCTTTGTCGGCATCAATTCCATTGAACAGTACATAGGTGACTGGGCACGGGAAAACAATCTCGCTTTCGACAAACCGGAGACGGATTCGGGTAAGCGGGTAGCCATCATCGGAGGAGGCCCTGCCGGATTGGCCGCTGCGCTTTTCCTACGCCGCCTGGGCCACAACTCAACCATCTATGAAGCTCATGATGCGTTGGGAGGGCAGATGGTATTCGGCATTCCCGGCTACCGTATTCCACGGGATGTACTGGAATATGAGATCCAGCGCATCCTCGACCTGGGCGGCATCGATGTGCAACTCAACACACGGGTAGGTGACAACGTAAAGGTCGAAACCCTGGAGCGTGACTACGACGCCATCTTCTGGAGCGTTGGCACAGTCATCGGTAAACCACTGCGCGTCGAAGGTGGCGAGGCGCCCAACTGCGTCGATGGCATGACCTTCCTCAGGTCCTTCAACGACGGCTCCCTGAAATACCTCGATGGTCGTATCCTGGTGATCGGTGGCGGTGATACCGCCATGGACGTGGCGGCGGTTGCGAAACGCATTGGCGAGGTGGCTGAACTCGATCATCCGGAGCGCCCGGAGGCGGTATTTGATGGATCGGGTTCTCAGCGGGAAGATCGGGCGGCATTGCGCACCGACTCCGACTGCTGGCTGGTCTATCGCCGCCCGATTGAAAAGGCTCCCTGTACCAAGCATGAACTGGAGGCCTGTATCACTGAGGGGGTGGAGATCCACGACAGTCTGGCACCCCTCGAGGTAGTGCTGGATGAGCAGGGCCGCGCCTCTGCCCTGAAGGTCCAACCAGTGGATTGGTCGAGCGGCAAAATGGAAGCCAATGGAGAACCCTTCGAGATCGAGTGCGCCCTGATCGTCGCCGCCACCGGTCAGACCGGTGACTACGACGGCATTGACGGGATCGCCAACGAGTGGAATCAGATCGATGCGGATCGAACCATGCAGGTGAAAGGCAAACAGGGTCACTTCGTCGCCGGTGACGCCATCGATCCCCACCTGCTGACCACTGCGATTGGCCAGGCCTCGGTGGCCGTCCAGGGAATCGACAAATATCTCAGCGGTCAGTCGCTCGATGACCGCCCCAAGGTGGAAGGCCATCACTTCGATCTGCTGCAGGAGCTGGATGAAAAATCCCTCTCACCGGATGAGTACAAGCATGGCTCGACCTGGGGCACCAGCAGTGCCAAATGGTCTGTACACAATTTTGAGAACCGGGCCGAAGCAGACGTGATCAATTGCAAATCCCTCTACACCGGTCACTTCGACTACGAGACGGTCAATGCCCGGGATGAGGTGGATGTCAACGTCTCCAACGTGTTGGGCAGTATGATCGAGCGCTTCAATGGCCTTACCCAGGAGTCAGCGGTCAGCGAAGCCAAACGCTGCATGAGCTGCGGATTCTGCTTCGAGTGCGACAACTGCGTCATCTACTGCCCGCAGGATGCGGTCACCCGGGTGAAAAAGGATCAACGGGTCATGGGACGCTATGTGGAGACCGACTATGCCAAGTGTGTCGGTTGCCACATCTGTAAAGAGGTCTGTCCCACCGGTTACATCGAGATGGGGCTGGGGCAGTACTGACGCAGACTGATCGAAGCGACGACCTCTCCGCTCAACTTCAACCACCACACAGGCCCGGCGCGAACCGGGTCTGTGTGTGGCTTAATCCTGGGATAGCGGCCAGCTGATCATAAAACGGGCACCACCACCGGCCGCCTCTTCAACCCAGGCCTGTCCACCATGCCAGCGGGCAATCTGCTGCACGATCGCCAACCCCAATCCCACACCACCGGACTCCCGATCACGCGCCGTATCGAGTCGCGCAAAGGGTTCAAAGATACGTTGGCGCTCTTTTTCAGGCACACCACTGCCATCATCCTCAACCAGAATGATCGCCTGCCCCTGTCGACAGTCGGCCGATACGATCAGCCGCTGTCGGGCATGCCGCTGTCCGTTTCTGAGTAGATTCTTGACCGCCCGGCCCATCAACTTGGAATCCACACTGACCTGTAAATGGGTGTTGACCGCCTCAGTGACCAGTTCAGGTTTGATCCCGTCATAGTCATCCTCGGCCTCGATCAGCAACGCCTCTAACCAATCCTGCAAATAGACGGTATCCATCACCAGCTCCGGGCGTTCCCGGTCGAGCCGTGAATAACTCAGGGATTCACTCACCAACTCTTCCAGCTCCAGGATATCTTTGCGCATCGCGGTGATGTGCCGCTCTCTGTCCTCTTCAGCCAGCGGATCTTCCAGCATATCGATGCGAAACCGCAGCCGGGCGATCGGGGTACGCAGCTCGTGGGAGACGGCACCGGTCAAATCCCGGTGGGATTGAATCAACTTTTGAATCCGTTGGGCCATGCCATTGAAGGTCTCTGCCAGCGGCTTCAATGCAGCGCCGTTACTGACGATCAGGCGGGTGTTCAGATCACCGGCGCCGAGTCGCGTCACACCCTGGTCGAATCGACTCAACTCCCGCCATACGGGACGAACCCAGAGATAGACCGCCAGGGCGACCAGCAGGGCAAACAGGATCAGCAGAATGGTATTGAAGTTGCGCAACACAAACGGTGCTTCATATGGACCGGCACGGAACACCAGGTCGGAGTCATGCACCCTTGCATAGTAGGTATCCCGGCTCTCCTCATAGCCAAGCACCACAACTTTCCCCGCCTCGATATCCGCGAGGCGATCCGCAGGCAGCGAGGGGTCATCCAGGGGCAACAGTTTCAAAGGCATTTTGAACCGCTTCCCCAGAGTCTGCAGTATCTGCGGCCACTCCTCCCTCTGCCGATCCAGAAACAGTTCACCGATCAGCTGAACAATCCCTTCAACCTCCTCAACCTCCCGCTGTTCCCGGCTCTTGCCCAGGGCCAGCATCAGATAGTGATCCGAGCCGGGTATCTGTTTGTAGAAGCGGGTCAGATTGTCATCGTCGGTAAAAACGAACTTGCCCCGTGCCAGCGAGGAGCGCTCATCATCGTTGAGTGGTAACTGGTCATGCTCCATCAACACCAGGCCGCTCTTGAAATTGGCTTTCAACTCTTTCACCGTCTGCGGCCACTCACTCTGCGGCTGGCTCAACAGGCGATCCTCGACCAGACCGAACACACCGAACATCGAGCGCTCGTAATAGTCCCGAATGGTGCCTTTCAGCGCCATTTCCGGTAACCAGACGATGCCCAGCACAAACAGTGCGCCGGTAATGAAGAGAATGCCGTAGAGTGTGATAAACAGACGCGCCATGCTCAGTCCCAGGCATCCGGCACAAACAGATAACCCCGCCCACGCACCGTCTTGATGCGAAAGGGCCGATGAGCATTGTCGTTGAGCTTTCTTCTCAACCTCGAGATACCGATATCCACCGACCGGTCGAGGCCGTCGTAGGCAAAGCCACGCAGTGTCTTCAAGGCACTGTCCCGATCCACCACCTGACCCGCGGTCGAGGCCAGTAGCCAGAGCAGATCGAACTCACCGGTGGAGAGCTCAATGGTCTCGCCATTCAGCGACAGGGTTCTGCCTCGCGCATCGATCTGCAACTTGCCGAATACGAGCTGATCCCCCTGGGCATCCGGCGCAGTGGAACCAATCGCACGATAGCGTCGTAACAGGGAACGCAGACGAGCCAGCAGAACCCGGGGTTCCACCGGTTTGGTGAGATAGTCGTCCGCCCCCAGTTCGAGACCCACAACCTCATCCACATCCTCGTCCCGGGCGGTAAACATGGCGATCGGGCCGCTGAAGTCGGATCGGATCTCGCGACAGATCTCCAAGCCATCCTTACCGGGCAGGTTCAGATCCAGCACCAGGATATCCGGCTTGAGTGAACTTACCCGTTCAGTCGCCCGGTCACCACGATGCTCCAGATGCACTTCGAACTCATATCGCTGCAGATACTCCTGTACCAATCCGGCAAGCTGTATATCATCTTCCACCAGCAGCACCCTGGGAGGTCCGGCAGTCATGTTCCCATCATTCATCAATCCTCTCCCATTGACACTCCTGACCTTAGCATGCCCACAGCAGAAAGGGTGTTACGCTGGGTATTCGACTGTAACACAGTGTAACAAGCGAAAACCGCCTGGCTGAAAACACGAAATTGACCAACCCACGACGTTGATCCGGCGATCAACAAAAAAATGGCCGAAACTAGAAGCATGGATCGGATCCACATGCAGAACTCTCAATAGAATAGCGATGACAAACCTCTGCATCTGCCGGTTATCTGTCCGGTACGGGAATCGCTTTGAGGACAGCTTCAGTTTCGACCCAGGTGTACGAAGCCAGACGATTGCCGCATACTAAGAGCAGTCAACACGAAACCAATACGTCCTGCTGGGACTTTTTTCTCTCCGGCAAGGCAGAATGAGCGAATGATCACGCCGCTGGGTGCAAAAAAAAGACCCAGCCCTAAATGGCATTGACATAAGGTGGGGCAGGGCCCCGCCCTACTGTTGAATTCAGAGTGTAGGATGGGGCCGAGCCCCACCAAAAACCCTTTGATAGACGAGTACGCTGTCTCATACAATCCGAGGTGTTGAACATCTGGAGCTGGGGAGATTTTGAAAAAATGATAACCGCTGCACCCATTACCACAACCATCGTGTTAGCAGTCAGGTGCGAGCCCTGACATAATAGGCCGCTATCTATCTACTCCGCCTGACGGGTTGAACTAAATCTCGTGACAGATCAGATTCACTACGAACATCCTCTGAATGAAAGGATCCGTACCTTTCTGCGATTGGAGCACCTGTTCATGCAGGTGGACCACTTTCGCCCCCTGGCCGACATCTGGAGCAACCGGGCTGCGATTGAGGGCTTGCTGAGCATCATGAGCGTATTCGGTCGCTCCGACCTGAAAACCGAGATCCTCAAGGAGCTGGAGCGCCATGTCAGCAATCTGGAGAGGGTGCGTCAACAGCCCGGCGTCAACATGCAGGCCCTGGGGCTGGTGCTGGACGATCTGGAGCAGGCGATCCATCAGGTCTACCGCATGGATGGCCAGATCGCCCGCAATCTGCGCAACAATGAGTTTCTGACCTCCATCATGCAACGCAGCAGCATCCCCGGAGGAGGCTGTAATTTCGATCTGCCCCAGTATCATCGCTGGCTCAACCAGCCCCATGAAGTACGTCAGGATCAAATGAGTGAATGGATGCATGAACTGCATCCGGTGCGGGAGGCGGTTGTTCTGCTGCTCAATCTGGTTCGCGGCAGCAACCTGCCCAGCGAGGAGATGGCCCAACAGGGCTTCTTCCAGAAAAGTCTGGAACCCTCGTCACCGGCCCAGCTGGTACGGGTCGGCCTGCCGAGACACACCAATGTCTTCACCGAGATCAGCGGCAACAAGCACCGCTTCAGCATTCGCTTTCTGGAGTCCATCGACACGGGGAAACCGACCCAGTCCAAGCAGGACATCCCTTTTCAACTGACCACCTGTATCTTCTGATGGAAAAAACCGCCCCGACCACAGTCCCCTGTCCGAACTGCGGAAAGCCGGTCCTCTGGCAAGAGAGCTCGAAGTGGAAACCCTTCTGCAGTGAACGCTGCCGACTGATTGATCTGGGTGACTGGCTGGATGAGAACCACAGAATCTCAGAGCCCCTCAACGGTCAATTCGAAGAAGAGCCCTTCGACTGAGCCTCACCTTTCAAGCCACTTGAGACTCTCTTACAGAGCTTGAGAACCTCCTGATACCAGCCTGCCGCCTGCTTATTGCTGTGGGACCAGGGTTCAAGCAGGGTTTTCATCTGGCTGCAGTACCATTGAGCCTGGTGCAGCTGCTGGCCTTTTATCAGGCGTTCAGCCTGTCGGATGTGGTGGTGATAGGCGGTTTCGACCCGCCTGAACTCCAGTTTTGTCATCAGCTGTTCCCGCACACTGTCACTCACCGGGGTCAACAGGCGCTCCTCTTTCAACAGCCAGCTGATCTCCTTCGACAGCCGGGAGAACTGCTCCAGTCGCGCTGTTTCGAGCAGCCGCTCCTCACTCTCAGGCTTGACCTGACCGATTCCCTGCTCCGCAGTCTGGATCATCTGACCGATGCCTTCATACTTTGGATGAATCTTCTGCAGAGCCATTAGACGGGCATGAATATCCCGGCGCAGCAGGGTTTCCGCCTCGGCAGGTATGGGCAATCCGGGCATGCGCCCGATCAGCGCCTCGATTTCAGTTACCCGGTTGAGAATACGCTGTACCTTCTGATTACGCTCTTC
Source organism: gamma proteobacterium symbiont of Stewartia floridana (assembly GCA_003676145.1). Taxonomy (GTDB): domain Bacteria; phylum Pseudomonadota; class Gammaproteobacteria; order Chromatiales; family Chromatiaceae; genus Thiodiazotropha; species Thiodiazotropha taylori. The sequence goes on from NAUB01000017.1 coordinate 21,401, forward strand.
AACAAAGTCGTTATAACGCTGAATGATGCTTGCCAGCACCAAGGTGAGGACTAACAGTCCACCAACCACAATAAAGAGCGTTGTCTGTTCCATCGATGGGATTTCTACCTGATGTGTAGGGATTTTCAGGCACAATAATAGGCAATCAATCTCACTTCAAGGGTAATCGGTGCTGCACCGGGTCCGGCCGATGGGATTTGACAAAAGTTTGCCGGATCAATAACCGCAGCTTGCATTTGAGCAAGGCGTAAGTATCGTGCTGTTTCAAAGAACTGACACAGAAAAAAACAGCCTAAACTAGGGCCTGTTAACGAAACTCCACTGGAGATAGCCTAATGTCCTGGGTGATGATCATTCTGCTGCTGATAGCCAGCTATCTGATTCTGGTACCGCTGCTCACCTACCTTTCTGCGAAACGACAGATTGGCCACAAGGTGACATCGGAGAACGGGGAAACGGAGGACCGGCTACTCTACTTCTACAGTGAAAGCTGCCCACCCTGCAAACAGATGACCCCGATTATCGACGATCTCTCTACGCAGCACGGGAAGATCAGCAAAATCAACATCAGCGATGACCCGGACGCGGCCAGAACGTATAAAATCCGCGCCACACCGACGCTGATTCTGGTAAAAGACGGGGTAATCGATGATATCCTTCTGGGCGCCAAAAAAGCTACCCAGATTGAAGCCCTGTTGAACAAGATCAACCGCTAATGGACGCCAATCACCGCAAAATGCCGCAAATGGCTTTTGCGATAGAGTCTCTATTTTACGTTGATTCGCGGTGATTGGCGTTCATTTGCGGCTCTATTCTCTAATAAGTTAAGTGTCATTCGACACCAGGAACCTGTTTACACCGATGCAATACAAAGTCATACCCGTAACCCCCTTCGAGCAGAACTGCACCCTCTTCTGGTGTGAAAACACCCGGGCAGCCGCGATCATCGATCCGGGCGGGGAGAGTCAGCGGCTGACCGCCATCCTTGAGGATCTGGAGCTGAAACCAGAGATGATTCTGCTCACCCATGGCCACCTGGATCATGCCGGTGGCGCAGTCGAGCTGGCGGAGCGGCTTGGCGTACCGATCCATGGACCACACAAGGAGGATGCCTTCTGGCTCGACAACATGGACCAGCAGGCGGAGATGTTCGGTTTTGGCGACGCTAGAAAATGCACGCCGGACCAATGGCTGGAAGATGGGGATCAGATCTCCCTGGGGGATGAGAAGCTGGAAGTCATCCACTGTCCGGGCCATACCCCAGGCCATATCGTATTCTTTCACCGGGAGAGCCGGGTCGCCCAGGTTGGCGACGTACTGTTCAAGGGTTCCATTGGCAGAACCGACTTCCCCCGCGGCGACCACCAGGCCCTGCTGCGCTCCATCAGAGAGAGGCTCTGGCCGCTGGGGGATGACGTCCGCTTCATACCCGGCCATGGACCCGATTCCACCTTTGGCGAGGAGCGCCAGACCAATCCATTCGTTGCGGACGGACTCTAAACCCGCAGCAGCACCACATTCCGGCAGCAGATTCCTGCTGCCGCCCCCCTTTTCTGCATTCATTCCAGCGGGCAAGCCAGAGATTTCGTCAGAGTTTTGACATCAGTCAATTACTGACCTTGAAAACACAATATATTGTGTTTGAATTATTAATCACTCGCTACATATAGATAAACATTGATAATAACGCCGGAGGGCTACCGAGATGCAAGCCACCATTGGGCGACAGAGACTCCGCACACCCAGCAAAATCGTCAAAAGAGATGGCAGCGAAGCGGTTTTCGATCCCGCAAAAATTCACAACGCCATTCTGCTGGCCGCGCAAGCCAGCGGTGAATTTGACGATCAAGAGGCCGCCCTGATCACCGCCCAGGTGGTGAAAGTCCTGACCCACACCGGCTATCGGCAGAGTAACCCCGACATCGAGCGGATACAGGATGTGGTGGAACAGGTACTGATCAGCGCCAACCACCTGCAGACCGCCCGGGCCTATATCGTCTACCGGGAGCAACATAAAAAGCTGCGTCAGGATCGCCGCACCCTGCTCGACGTCGCCAGCTCGGTGAACGAGTATCTGCAGCGCAGTGACTGGCGGGTCAGCGCCAATGCCAACCAGGGCTACTCCCTCGGTGGCCTTATTCTCAACACCTCCGGCAAGATGATCGCCAACTACTGGCTCAATCATGTCTATCCACCGGAGATCGGCGAGGCCCACCGAAACGGCGCTCTGCATGTTCATGACCTGGATATGCTGGCCGGCTACTGCGCAGGTTGGTCGCTGCGAACCCTGCTGCACGAAGGACTCAACGGCGTTCCAGGCAAGGTCGAGTCCTCGCCCCCCAAACACCTCTCCAGCGCTGTCGGTCAGATCGTCAACTTTCTCGGAACCCTGCAGAATGAGTGGGCGGGAGCCCAGGCGTTCAGCTCCTTCGATACCTACCTGGCACCCTTCATTCGCAAGGACAATCTCAGTTACAGCCAGATCAAACAGGCGATCCAGGAGCTGATCTACAACCTCAACGTCCCCTCCCGCTGGGGCACCCAGACCCCGTTTACCAATCTCACCTTCGATTGGGTCTGCCCGGAGGACCTGCGCCAGCAGGTTCCTGTGATCGGCGGCGTGGAGATGCCCTTCGCCTATGGTGATCTGCAGACCGAGATGGATCTGATCAATCGCGCCTATATCGAGGTGATGACCGAGGGGGATGCCAAAGGCCGGGTCTTCACCTTCCCCATCCCGACCTACAACATCACCGCCGATTTCCCCTGGGAGAGCGAGAATGCCGAACGACTGTTCCGCATGACCGCCAAGTATGGTCTGCCCTATTTCCAGAACTTCCTCAATTCCGAGCTGAGCCCGCACCAGGTACGCTCCATGTGCTGCCGACTGCAACTCGACCTGCGGGAGCTGCTGAAACGGGGTAACGGTCTGTTCGGATCGGCTGAACAGACCGGTTCCATCGGCGTGGTCACCCTCAACTGCGCCCGTCTCGGTCAGCAGTTTGCAGAGGATGAAGCCGGGCTGCTGAAGGCCGCCAATGATCTCCTGCGCCTGGCCCGCAACAGCCTGGAAATCAAAAGAAAGGTCATCCAGCGCCACATAGACGCCGGTCTCTTCCCCTATACAAAAAGATATCTGGGCACCCTGCGCAATCACTTCTCCACCATCGGCATCAACGGGGTCAATGAGATGATCCGCAACTTCAGCGCCGATCGCTGGGATATCGCCGATCCGGAGGGCAAGGCGCTGGCAGAACGGTTTCTCGACCACATCCGCGAACGGATGGTGAACTTCCAGGAGCAGAGCGGTCATCTCTATAACCTGGAGGCAACCCCGGCAGAAGGCGCCACCTATCGCTTCGCCAAGATCGACCGCCAACGGTTTCCCGCCATTCTGCAGGCCGGAACCCCGCAGACACCCTACTACACCAACTCAACCCAACTGCCGGTCGGCTACACCGAGGATCCGTTTGCTGCCTTACAACATCAGGAGTCCCTGCAGTGCAAATATACAGGTGGGACCGTTCTTCACCTCTATATGAATGAACGCATCAGCAGCACTCAGGCCTGCAAGAATCTGATCAAACGATCCCTGCAGAAGTTTCGTCTCCCCTATCTGACCATCACCCCGACCTTTTCCATCTGTCCTGTTCACGGCTACCTGAGTGGCGAACATGAGTTCTGCCCGAAATGCGACCAACGCCTGCGAGAACAGAAACTACAGGAGCAACTCAATGAACAAAACAATTGAACTGAAAGATGAAGAACGCACCCGTTGCGAAGTCTGGACCCGGGTGATGGGGTATCACCGCCCGATCTCCGCCTTCAACCCAGGTAAACAGGCGGAGCAGGCTGAACGCCTCTGCTACCAGGAGCCGCTATCCAGCAAAACCGATGGGCTCACTCCGCAGCTCTGACAGGCGATGCTCAAATCATGCACGGAAGCGGAAGATCCCTCACAACTGCAGGTGGGAGGGATCACACCGCTGACCACGATCGACTACCCTGATGCTCTGTCAGCGGTGATCTACTGCCAGGGCTGCCCTCTAAAGTGTGACTACTGTCACAATCCTGAGCTTATCCCGAGAGAGGCGACGACCCCTATCCCCTGGCATGAGATCGTGAGTTTTCTGGATCAGCGGCGAGGACTCCTCGATGCGGTGGTATTCAGCGGCGGTGAACCGACACTTCAATCCGCGCTGCCTGCCGCGGTGAAAACCATAAAAAAAATGGGCTTTCTGGTCGGCCTGCACAGCGCCGGCCCCTATCCACAACGCTTTGTCGCGCTGCTGCCCTACCTGGATTGGGTAGGCCTGGATATCAAGGCGCTGGCTGAAGACTATGCGGCACTAACCGGCAGCGCCAACAGCGGCAGAGCCGCCTGGCAGTGCGCTGAGATGTTGATAGATAGCGGTATTCCCCACCAGATCAGAACCACACGCCACCCCCTCAACAGCCCGCCAGACAAGCAAAAAATGCTTATTAAAAGGCTTTCAACATTAGGCAAAACCGATCATAAATGGCAAACTTGCCGCTCATCTGACGGTCAGAATACCCAGTAAGAGATAGCGGGTTCCTGATTAGTTTCTACTAATACAGTCATATGAGTTTGTTTACAGAGTATTTTTTGCATTGGCTAACGAGTTGACGTAACATCCCACAGTCAAGAAAAATGCCTCTTCTTGTATGGAAATAGGGGAGACAACAAACAAACGACAAGGAAAAGGACAAACTTTTCCGACACAGAGGGTGGAGTATGTTCAGAGAGCGCGCGGCGAGAGAGTCCGCAGGCAAGATATCTTTGATACTGGTTGGCATCGTTTTTATTGCCGGCATCATCTTTTCTGGGCTATTCAGCATGGGGATGGCCTATACCAATGAAATGGAATTCTGCACCTCCTGTCACTCCATGAAGGTCAATTTGGAGGAGTACAAGGAGACGTTGCACTACAAGAACGCTTCAGGCGTCCAGGCAACCTGTGCAGACTGCCATGTACCCGAGCCTTTTATTCCAAAGATGATCGCCAAGGTAATGGCCGCCAAAGATGTCTATCACGAGATCATGGGTACCATTGATACCAAAGAGAAGTACGAGGCCCACCGTTGGGATATGGCCAACCGGGTATGGGACAAAATGCGTGCTTCGAATTCCAGAGAGTGTCGCTCGTGCCACGAGTTTGAGAATATGGATCTGAGCGAACAGGATCGCAGTGCCCGTAAACGACACCCGAAAGCCATGGATGAAGGCAAGGCATGTATCGATTGTCATGCAGGTGTTGCGCACGTGGAGCCGGACGAGCCCGAAGAACCTGACACACCATGATTGTCGTTATCTGACACAACCGATTTTTTATACCAGGTATTGTAGATAATTCATGAAAACAACCAGACTGTTAATTGCCACACTCACATTGCTGCTGACTGCACAGGTTATGGCGGGAAGCGCTGAAGATGAGAGGGAACTGCGGCTTGCAGCGGATGTTGGTGACGTGGAAACCGTCACCCAGCTTCTGGACAAGGGCGTTTCACCCGACAGTGCGAACAAGTTCGGTAAAAACGCCTTGATGATTGCTGTAGAGAACAACAATTTCGAAACCGTTGTCATCCTGTTGAACCGGGGTGCCAATGTGAATGCCCGCACCGTAGCCGGTTGCAGCGCATTGACCTTCGCAGCGGAGAACGGTCACCCGGCACTCACCGCCATGCTGCTGGAGCGGGGTGCCAATCTGCACGACCGAACCCGTGCCGGATGGGACGCCTTGATGATTGCGGCACGCTATGGGATCACCGATATGGTTGAGCAGCTGCTGTTCAAAGGCGCCGACCCCAAAGCATCGGACAAGCATGGGCATAATGCGTTGATGATGGCTGCGGAAAAAGGCCATGCAGAGACTGTGGCCATGCTGGCCAAACACCATGCAGATTTGAACAGCCGGGACAAGAACGGCTCCACCGCACTGATCCTGGCGGCTGATCAGGGTCACGTGGAGACGATTAAAACCCTGCTCTCCTATAAAGCCGAGATCGACAAGCAGGATAACGATGGCGCGACAGCACTAATCTGGGCGGTAGGCCAGGATGAACTGGAGAGCGTCAAACTGCTGATCGACGCCGGCGCCGATGTCAATCTGGCCGATAGTGATGGTGTCACACCATTGATGGAGGCGGCCCGTACCGGCTCGGAAGAGATTGTCACGCTGCTGCTGCAGCACAACGCAGACAAAACGAATAAAGATAACGAAGGACATACCGCGGCCGATATCGCGGTGAAGAAGAAACACAATAAAGTTTCAGGCCTTTTAAAATAAGAAGAGCATAAGCCTGGGTGGAGACCGGCACGTCTTTGTAAAAAAAGACGGCTTATAAACGAGCAATAACGCCTCCTTCCAAGCTGAACGCAACAGGAACAGTCCCATATTACTGCTCCGGTTCGTGTGACAGGGTTCGTCATGTTCCCTGTTGAAACTAGTGTAAGCCTGTTTAAATACCAAAGGAGGTAACATGGCGTACAAAAATCTCAAGAGAGCCCTGATCGGCGCACTGGCCCTCAGTGCATCATCTGCGGCTTTCGCTGCTGACAAACCCCTGATGTCGGGTGCCAGTGCTGCCATGCTGGCAAACACCTGTGCCGGCTGCCATGGTACCAATGGCGCCAGTATCGGTCCCGCTTCACCCAGTATCGGCGGCATGTCTGCCGTCTATTTCGAAGAAGTCATGCAAGGCTTCAAAGCGGGTGATATCAATTCCACCATCATGACCCGTATCGCCAAAGGCTATACCGATGACGAAATCAAGGCAATGGGTGAATTCTTCAGTAAACAGCCCTTTGTCATGGCCAAGCAGGACTTCGATCCCGCTAAAGCCAAAAAAGGCGCCAAGCTGCACGACAAATATTGTGAGAAGTGTCATGCGGACAACGGCACCTCTCCCGATGATGACTCCGGCATCCTGATGGGTCAGTTAGTCCCCTATCTGGAATACACCATGGCCGACTTCAAATCTGGTGATCGCGAGATGACCAAGAAGATGAAGAAGAAAGTTAATGAACTGCTGAAGAAAGAGGGCGACGCCGGACTCGACGCTCTGAACCACTTCTACGCCTCAGGCCAAAAATAAGAGGGGAATGAGAAACATGAAGATTACCCGAAGAGGTTTTGTTAAAGGCGCAGGTGCAGCTACCGCTGTCGGCATGATGGGGACCCCCTATATCGCCCTCGGCGCTTCCAAGAAAGTCGTGGTCGTCGGTGGTGGTACCGGTGGTGCAACTGCTGCCAAATATCTGCGTATGGCCGATCCGACCATTGAGGTCACCCTGATCGAAGCCAATAAAGACTACTACACTTGCTATCTGTCCAATGAAGTACTGAGCGGCGACCGTAGCATCAACTCCATCAAGTTCGGTTACTCCGGCCTTGGCAAACACGGCGTCAAAGTCGTCCATGATGTGGTTACCGCCATCGATGCCAATGCAAAGACCGTTAAAACCGCAGGCGGTCAGAGTTTCAACTACGACCGTTGTATCGTTGCCCCAGGTATCGACTTCAAATGGGAGACCCTGGAAGGCTATGATGCCAAGGTTGCCGAGAAGATCCCTCACGCCTGGAAAGCCGGTTCACAGACCGTAGCCCTGCGCAAACAGCTTGAGGCCATGAAAGATGGTGGCACCGTGGTAATTGCCGCTCCAGGTAACCCATTCCGCTGTCCGCCAGGACCTTATGAGCGTGCTTCCCAGATCGCTCACTATATGAAACAGCACAAGCCTAAGTCGAAGGTCATCATCCTTGACTCTAAGCCTAAGTTCTCCAAGATGGGTCTCTTCACCCAGGGTTGGAAAGCACTCTATGGCTATGAGACCGACAACTCCATGATCGAATGGCGCGGCAGTGCTCAGGGCTCCAACGACAACGCGGTTGTCAAAGTGGATGCCGGTTCAATGAGTGTGACCACCGGTTTCGACGATACCATCAAGGCTGACGTACTGAATGTCATTCCAAACCAGAAAGCGGGCAAGATCGCCTTTGCCGCAGGTTTGACCAATGACAGCGGCTGGTGTCCGATCGATCTGCACACCTTCGAATCCACCATTCACAAAAACATTCATGTGATTGGTGACGCGTCTATCGCCAAAGGTATGCCGAAGTCCGGTTATGCGGCCAACTCTGAAGCCAAGGTCTGTGCAGCCAGCGTTGCTGCTCTGCTGAATGGCCAGGAGCCAGGCACACCGGCTTACGTCAACACCTGCTACTCCATCATTGGCAAGGATTGGGGCATCTCCGTTGCTGCGGTCTACAAGCTGGCAGAAGACGGCTCCAAGATCACCAAGGTTTCCGGTGGTCTGACCCCAACCGACGCTACTCCAGAGATGCGGGCGCGCGAAGTGGCTTACGCCTACAGCTGGTTCGACAATATCACTGCTGATAGTTTCATGTAATCCAGCTCGGAATCAGGGATCGATTCCAAAATAAAAAAAGCGGGGCATTGCCCCGCTTTTTTTGTATCGTCAAGCCAATGATTTCACAACACCGATCTCATGGCAGCTAACCTTTCAAAACTGACATTCTGTCATGTCACCCAGTTTCAGGCTCAAGACAACTCAAACCTGAAGCACGCCGAACACTAGGGCCGTGGTGGCCTGGGTGGACGCTTATCGATGGTGTAGCCCGCTCCGGAGTGGAGGTTCGCCGGTCTGGCAAACTTCGGAAAATCCGGATTACGCCAGCCAGGTTCAGCCAGTTTCTCTTTCGGTGGTTTGATGCGCGAAACATAATCGAGCACCGCACGAATGTCCCGATGGGTGAAGCCGTGGATCTGTTTGACCATCTTCTTGTCCGCATTACGACGGCGTTCATTTTTGATCCACTCGAACTGTCGCAGCAGATAGCGATAGTGCTGACCATAGATCAACGGGATATGGTCATCCAGGATACCCTCGCCATGCTCCCCATGACACTCAACGCAGTTATCTTTATAGAGCTTTTCACCCAGAGCAAGATCATTACCCGGCCCCACACCATTAAACGGGCTCATTGGCAGCTGGGAGATATAGGCAGCCACATCTGCAATCTCCTGAGCGCCGCCAAGCAGTTGTGGTGAGGTGAAGGGCAACATGGTTGGATTGTCACGGTTTCTCGCGCGTATGTCCGCCAACTGCTTGATCAGAACGGTGGGCAACTGACCCGCCACCTGAGGATAGGCGCCACTCTCCAGCCCCCAGCCTTCCGGCGTATGGCAGACTGCACAGATCTTGTAGACCTTTTTGCCACTCTCCAGATTCGGGCTGAGATTCATCGCCTGCTCATACTCTCGCATTGCGTCATCCGCAGGCTGAGCCATGCTCAGTGCCGGCGTTAAAACGCAGACCAGCGAAGCGACTAAAATAAACTTTCTCATTGAAACTCCTGATTCAAATTCGCTTGCACGCCACTGCTTAGATCCTACTCGCAGTCAGAATGTTCTTTCACATCTATTTATAACGTGATAAACAATTTTATTGCGCACAACCATATCTAATTTAATCTTCTCAGTGTTTAATATAGCGAGGCATATGCCGCGGCACAATAAAGAAAACAACACAACCTCAAGTATAGGGGTCCGCAGTTTGCCGAAAAAGAATAAGAAGACTGAAACAACTGACATTCACACAGTTTAAGCGGGGAAAATTATATTTCCTGCTAAGGTTAGAATGTTCGGGATTTGCCCTGCAATTCCCACCCTCAAAACAACGACCAAACAATACAGGTGCCGACAAAAATGAACAGGCTACTATTACCCCTCATGTTATTGCTCATAACCCCATTTGCATCCCATGCAATTGATCTGGAGAACGGCAAGAAGCAGGCCCGAAGCTGTGCACTCTGCCACGGACACTACGGCCAGGGAACACCCGGCCCGGCCTCACCCCGTCTGGCTGGCACGCCGGCCGGTTATATGATCAAACAGATAGAAGCCTATATCAACGAAGAGCGGATCAACCCGCGTATGGTAATCACCTCATCCCTGCACTCACTCAGCGAAGAGGATATCGACGACATCGCCGCCTATTACGAGAGTATCAATCTTGATAAGATTAACCCCAGGTTGGGCCATATCCCGCTTTGGCAGGGAGATGTCGCACTTGGCAGAGAACTCTACGAGGGAGACTGTAAAAGCTGTCATCGTAAAAACGGCATGGGTAAATCCCGCAAGGGCATCCCGGCCCTGGCGCTGCAATATCCCCGCTACCTGTTCCGCCAGATCAAAATGTTTCAATGGGACAAACGAGTACACGACGACGATCCGGAAGATGACACCTTCGACGCCCTGTCTGACAAAGAGATCGAAGCACTGCTCTCCTACGTCTCATCACTGGCGCCCAATAACAAAAAATAAATTGGACACCATATACATAACGCAGATAAAGAATATAACTGGGAGAACCCTATGAAATCACTCAAAGCGGTGGGATTTGCTCTGCTGGTCAATCTGGCCTTTCTGAGCACCGTAGTTGCCGGCGAACAACCCGAAATCAACATCACGGATATCAACCAGACCGTGGTGCAGATGAGCGTTAAAGATGGTATCACCAAAGAGGATGCGGTCCAGGCTCTGATGTCCAGAGCGGCTGAAATCAACCTCAAGTTCGTTGCCCGTCAACAGGTCTCCAAAGAACTTGAAGCGCGTGGACTGAAAACCCCATACCTGGACATTTTCCAGTTCTGTAACCCGGAAGACGCCAGAGAGATGATCCTGCACGATCCGATCTATGCCGCCTACATGCCCTGCCGTATCGCCATGGTGGAAGACAAGAAAGGGCAGCTCTGGCTGATGATGCTGAATCTGGATATGCTGATCAACAGTGCCCTGCTGCCACCGGATCTGACTGAGATTGCGATCCGAGTCAATCAGGCCATGCTGGATGTCATGGTGGCTGGTGCAACCGGCGAGTTCTAAGCGAATACAACAATAATAACAATAAATCCGTACCCGTCAGGGTACGGGGCACAGCCTTTCGAACCGGCCTCGATGCCGGTTTTTTATTGCCGGTACGATTCAGCTGCGTGGTGCTCTGGTTTACCACTCCGGTGGGAATTTCTTACAGGCAATAAAAAACCCGAGCACTTCAGGCACGGGTTTTCATCGCTACTGACAGATATTGGTCTGAAACTAACTCAAAACTATGCTGTGCGCCAGATTGCTCTGGAAGATCGCTTTATGGATATCGCCCAGACTCAACATGCCAACCAGCTGACCCGCATCCGCAACAGGAATACGACGGAACTTATGCCGCACCATCACCGTGGCTGCTTTCAGGATATGCATATCGGGACTCACTGTGATGATATTGGAAGTCATCACATCGGAGACCTGCAGGTTCACCACATCCTTATACTGCATCATCATATCGTCGTAATCGGGTGACGAGAGCCCATCCATCACCTCTTCAAGGGTGGGAAACAGTCTGTGCAGGACATCCTTTTCAGCGATAATCCCGGACAGCTTGCCATCAGTCACGACTGGAAGGCCGCTATAACGGAACAGGCACATCAGCGAGACCACCTCCAGCAGCTTCGTGTCTGGAGTCACCGTTTTCGGTGATTTTGACATTATTTCGCTTACCAGCATCGAAACAACTCCTCATCTTCGGTTAATTAATCATTATTCTTCGGGGTCTACCCCAGAACCCAACCATACGCATTCTCTTGGGCTATGCCAATAGTTTTATCGCCAAGCGGCTGATCATTGGGAATATTCTCCCCCAAATCCACCACCTTCATTCCACCAGCGGAAAAACCGGCCAGCCTCCCCTAACAGGAAGCTCATTCCCTGAAATAACGGAGAAACACAATCAACCCCAACAGAGCCCAAACAATTCCACACCCACACCAGGTTGGGGATAAAAATTGAACATCATCATAACCCAATGATTTGCCGTGAAAAGCAGACTTCTATCCAGAAGTTATCCACAAAGAGCACACAGATTGGAGACCCTTTTCCACAAGGTAATGCACAAGATGTTGTGGTTGACATCCGTCAGATACGATATATATTGTGTTTACTGGTTTTGAACATCACCACCCTGATTTCACCAGCCAGACAATAAGACCGGCAATCAAACCCGGCCTGCAGGGTTGTTAACCTGCGTATAAACGGCGGACAACGAATCGCCGGCAAGTACGACCAACAGAATTACCACAAGATTTAAAAAGTTAGGCCACGGCCCGGCCATCCTGTACGACGATGACCGCCAACGAAAAACAATTAGGAGATGACATGGCGACACCAGTAGCCGATAGCGACGTGACAGTTGCAGTGCCCCAACCCCCTGAGATGCACCAACCTACAGGCCAGAGTCAATCCACCCCCAGTAGCGGCATCCAGGTGATTCGTCGCAACGGCAAGGTAACCAACTTCGACCCAAGCAAGATCAGCGTCGCCATGACCAAAGCCTTTCTTGCCGTGGAGGGTGGCAGCGCGGCCGCTTCAAGCCGGGTTCACGACACCGTACGGGATCTCACCGACCAGGTGGTCAGCGCCCTGACCCGCCGCCTGGCGGACAACGGCACCGTCCACATCGAGGATATTCAGGATCAGGTGGAGCTCTGCCTGATGCGCTCCGGCGAACACAAGGCGGCGCGTGCCTACGTCCTCTATCGTGAACGTCAGAATCTGAAGCGCCAGGAAGAGGCCGCCAAGCGCGCCGAGACCGAAGGCATTCCGGAAGAGCACCGGGTCAACGTCACCCTGGAAGATGGCAGCCAGCGTCCATTGGATGTGGAGCGCCTGCACGCCCTGGTGGAAGAGGCCTGCAACGGTTTTGAAGAGGTGGACGCCCCGCGCATCCTGCAGGACGCCTGTCGCAACCTGTTCGACGGGGTCAAGGAGAGCGACGTCTCCCAGACCCTGGTGATGAGCGCCCGCACCCTGATCGATCAGGAGCCCAACTACTCCCAGGTCGCCGCCCGCCTGCTGCTCGACATCCTGCGCCGCGAGGCCCTCGGCTTCCTCGATATCCACGCCCCGGTGAATACCCAGGCCGACATGGCCGGTCTCTATGGCGACTACTTCAAACGCTATATCAAACAGGCCGAGGATCTGGAGCTGCTCGACACCCGTCTCGGCCAGTACGATCTGGACCGCCTCACCAGCGCCATCAAGCCGGAGCGGGATCTGCAGTTCACCTATCTGGGCCTGCAGACCCTCTACGACCGCTACTTCATCCACAGTGAGAGCGGCACCCGCTTCGAACTGCCCCAGGCCTTCTTCATGCGCGTTGCGATGGGTCTGGCGATCAATGAGATCGACCGGGAAGGCCGCGCCATCGAGTTCTACAACCTGCTCTCCTCGTTCGACTTCATGAGCTCGACCCCAACCCTGTTCAACTCCGGCACCCTGCGTCCGCAGCTCTCCAGCTGCTACCTGACCACTGTCGCCGACGATCTGGACGGCATCTACAGCAGCATCAAGGACAACGCCCTGCTCTCCAAGTTTGCCGGCGGTCTGGGCAACGACTGGACCCGGGTGCGCGGTCTCGGCGCCCATATCAAAGGTACCAACGGCAAGTCCCAGGGTGTGGTTCCCTTCCTCAAGGTGGCCAACGACACCGCCGTGGCGGTCAACCAGGGCGGCAAGCGCAAAGGCGCGGTCTGCGCCTACCTGGAGACCTGGCACATCGACATCGAGGAGTTCATCGAGCTGCGCAAGAACACCGGTGACGAGCGCCGTCGCACCCACGACATGAACACCGCCAACTGGATCCCCGATCTGTTCATGCAGCGGGTCGCCGAAGAGAAGGAGTGGACCCTCTTCTCCCCCAACGAGACCCCCGACCTGCACGACCTCACCGGCAAGGCCTTCGAAAAAGCCTATAACGCCTACGAAGAGAAGGCGGCCCGGGGCGAGATGGATATCTACAAAACCGTCAGTGCGATGGACCTATGGCGCAAGATGCTCGGCCTGCTGTTCGAAACAGGTCACCCCTGGATCACCTTCAAGGATCCCTGCAACCTGCGTTACAGCAACCAGCACATGGGCGTGGTGCACAGCTCCAACCTCTGCACCGAGATCACACTGCACACCAACGATCAGGAGATCGCGGTGTGTAACCTGGGCTCGGTCAACCTGACCGCCCACACCACCGAGGATGGCCTCGACATGGCCAAGCTGGAGAAGACGGTGACCACCGCGATGCGCATGCTCGACAACGTCATCGACTACAACTACTACAGCGTGCCCCAGGCAAGAAACTCCAACCTGCGTCACCGTCCGGTGGGGCTCGGCATCATGGGTTTCCAGGACGCCCTCTATAAACAGCGTCTCGCCTACACCTCGGAAGAGGCCCTCGACTTCGCCGACCGGTCCATGGAAGCCGTCAGCTACTACGCCATCCAGGCCTCATCGGATCTGGCGGAAGAGCGTGGCCGTTACTCCACCTATGAAGGTTCGCTGTGGAGCCAGGGCATCCTGCCCATCGACTCCCTCAAGCTGTTGAAAGCGGAGCGTGGCGACTACCTGCAGGTGGACGAGAGCCATACCCTCGACTGGGCCAGCCTGCGTGACAAGGTACAGCTGCAGGGGATGCGCAACTCCAACACCATGGCGATCGCCCCGACCGCCACCATCTCCAACATCTGCGGTGTCAGCCAGTCGATCGAACCCACCTACCAGAACCTGTTCGTCAAATCGAACCTCTCCGGTGAGTTCACCGTGGTCAATCCCTACATGGTCCACGATCTGAAAAAGCTCGGCCTGTGGGACGAAGTGATGATCAACGATCTGAAATACTACGACGGCTCCCTGCAGCCCATCGATCGTATCCCCGCAGAGCTGAAGGCGATCTACGCCACCGCCTTCGAGATCGATCCGCGCTGGCTGGTGGAAGCCGGCTCCCGTCGTCAGAAGTGGATCGACCAGGGCCAGTCCCTCAACCTTTATATGGCCGAACCCTCGGGCAAGAAGCTCGACAATCTCTACAAGCTGGCCTGGGTGCGTGGACTGAAGACCACCTACTACCTGCGCTCCATGGGCGCCACCGGTGCGGAGAAGACCTCGGTGCAGGAGAGCAGCGGCGGCAACGGGGTCGACCTGATCGGCGCCAACGGCGGCGACACCCCCAAGGCCTGCTCGATTCTCGACCCGGACTGTGAAGCCTGCCAATAGGCGATTAGCGGAACCACCAAGCGAACCAGAATATAAAGAGGAATAAGAGATGCTGAATTGGGATGATCCACTCGCCAAGCCAAAGCTCCAGGAAGCCGCCCCTGCTCCGGCGGTAACAGAGACCGCACCGGCCCATCCTCACGTGGTGGAAGAGGCGGCCCGTGCGTTGCAGATCGAAGAGCCGACACCGGAACCGGAACTCACCTCCATGGAGCCGGTCAACCCGGACGACAAGCGGGTGATCAACGGCATGACCGACATCAACCAGCTGGCGCCCTTCAAATACCCCTGGGCCTGGGAGTACTTCCTCAACGCCAACAAGAACCACTGGACCCCGCTGGACATCAACATGGCCCAGGACGTCCACGACTATCAGCACAAGCTGACTCTGGAAGAGCGTCACGTCTACGAGAACGTACTCTCCTACCTGACCACCTCCGACATCCTGGCGATGCGCAACATCGGCCTGGCGGTAATGGAGAAGATGTCCGCGCCCGAGCTGCAGATCTACCAGGCCCGTCAGGTCTATGAAGAGTCCCTGCACACCTGGACCTACCAGCACTGCATCGAGACCATCGGCCTCGACCAGGGCGAGATCTACAACCGCTATCGAGTGGTCCCGGAGATCAACAAAAAGATCCAGATCACCAACCGCCGTCTCTCCTCGATCCTGCGCGCCGACATCAACCTGCGCGATCCGAACGAACTGCAGAACTTCGTCATGGCCTACATCTACTTCGCCGCCATCTTCGAAGGCTGCTGGTTCTACAACGGCTTCAGCCCGATCTTCGCCCTGCAGCGTCGTGGACTGATGAAAGGCACCGCCGAGCAGCTGCAATACATCATGCGTGATGAAGTGATGCACGCCTCCTTCGGCATCCGTGTGGTGAAACAGATCATCCTCGAAGAGAACATCACCCTCGACCCACAGGCGATGCGCGAAATGTGGGACGAAGCGGAAGCCGCCGAGATCGGTTACGCCGGCTACATCCTGCGCGATCCGATCCTGGGTTACTCCAAAGAGGACCACATCGGCCAGTTCCGCTTCACCGCCAACCGTCGCGCCAGACAACTCGGCATCGAAGAGCCCTTCCCCGGTGCGGAAGCGACCCTGCCCTGGCTCGACGAACAGGCGAACCTGCGCAAAGAGAAAAACTTTTTCGAAACCCGTGTCACCGAATACCAGACCGGCGGCGCGTTGAAATGGGACTGAACTGAAGAGCTGCAACAAGGGGTAAACAACATGCACTGTTCACACTGCGCTTCTCTCATGGCCAAACTCGAAACCCAGCAGGAAGGGCACACCGAGCAATCGAGATACGAATGCCCGGTATGTGGACGGACCCAATTGACCACCAAGACAATTGATCAATGGAAAGAGCATTTATCGTTACAGATGGGACGTTTGCCGGGGCAGACGCTTCGGCACACCTGAAAAGGGTTTTATTCCTCTCCTCACTTCCCGCGCTTGCGGGCGGGCTTTGGCGCTTTGCGCCATTGCCTGGTTTTTCAGCTCTCTGTCGATCACTTTCCTCCAGCACAAGAACCTTCATTAGTATGGCTCTTGAATTTTACTTCGACCGTCTAAGACCAAGAAACATGCTGTTGCCACCTATGAATCAGATAGTGTTGCTTTTAAATTTGGGTTCAGATGTTGATGTGATGCGATATAACATGTCTTTTAGGCCATCTAATTCTAATTATCAGTAAAATGGAGAAAGCATATGGATGAAATTGAGACAATATTTCGATAATTGAAGACAGGAGTTTCAATTGAGGGTATTCGAGAGGATGTATTTAATTTAATCCATAAGCTTTTAGAGGAAAGAAGAGATGCTTTAGGGTATTGGAAAAGATTCCATTTCATTGATGCAATTTCCGCATTAGCTTGGAACCTTAATTCCAAATCTAATCCACCAATTGGATTACACTTAAGCTTGGTAAGCCTGGGCAATATTTTGATTCATAGAAACGAAAGTAATAGGGATTATGCAAGGAAAGATGAACTAATAGAATCTCTTACACATGAACAAGTAGCCAAGGCATTAAGAGACGTCATTGCAAATCACTGATAACAAGGAACTGCAGCCGATCCCAACGCCAGCTTCAATTGATGACTAAATTAACCAACGAGGAAGTAAAGAAAGGTGCAAGTCTCAGTATAGACAATGCGCAGGAGCTATATTCAGTCGCTGAGGGGCTATAAAGAAAGTTATGCCATAGCTGCAGCGCTGATGGTTTTAAGTGCTGAAGAAAGTATAAAAACCTTTGGATTGCTAACTAGAGGGATTTTTTATAAAGAATGGAATTAAAGGGGTCAGAGCCCTTTATCATCAATGATGCCTCACTACAAAAGCGCTAAGCCGCCTATCATTGATGAATAACAAAACGATGTATTTGATTAAACTCGGGAATCAGTTGTAACAATTTCCGCAGGTGAATCGATGGAAACCTCCATTTTCATCGATTCAGACAGAACTAACGTCGTTTACCGCCACGTCCTTTTTTACCTCGATCGGGTCCCACACGTATCAGACTTCCTTTGAGTTCGCTGCTGTCGAGTGCGGCAATCGCTGCACGGGCCTCATGGCCTTCCATGTCGAGGGTTGCAAAGCCTTTGCACTCGCCGGAAAAGAGGTCTTTTACCAGTTTGAGGGAACGCACAGTTCCGTATTCAGAAAACATGGCGGTGAGAGAGGCTTCGGTCGTCGATTTTGGCAGTCCGCGTACTGAGAGGGTGATCAATGTGAGTGGCCTTTGTTGAATGAATGTTGGTCAATCGATCTCGGAAAGACGGGATTGATGCGACTCGGAGAGAGGAGGAGGAACTTACCTCGTGAGTGAGGCAAGTTCTTTCTGGACTGCGGATTACAGTGGGACGACGTTTTCCGCCTGTGGCCCTTTGGGACCCTGGGTCTCGGTAAATTCAACCTTTTGACCGTCCATCAGGTTGCGGTGGCCTTCACCGACGATGGAGCGGAAATGGACGAACAGGTCTTTTCCTGATTCCCTTTCAATAAAGCCAAAACCTTTGCCACTATCGAACCACTTGACGGTTCCGGTTTGTTTTTCAGACATCACTATATACCTCAAATATATTAATATTTATCCGACTTTAAGACGGACGTTCACCACAAATCTTGGAAAAACACTGTACAACATGATTCGGGTGTATCTAGCGAGGAGACAGCGAATATCAGGTTTTAAAGGAAGGACTAAGATCTTGCAGAACCTCACACCTTATAGAGCCCTACTGTGAATTGCAAATCTTGTCGGCAATAATACACAATAAACTGGGACGCAATAACAATTGTAGGGGTCAGAGCCCTTTTCAATCACAAGCAGATTGATTTATTGGTTTAAAGTGCTTTACCCCCCTTTAATCTTGTTGAGGGATCGTGAAACTTAAGCTGAAATGGGCAAGCAATCGGCACTAATCTGCCAAACAAGGCTCAGTGATACTTCTCTGTGGTAAAGTGCCCCGGCTCCTTTTTGCGATGTTTGCGCATGCCCCGGGACTCCAGAGCTGCAGAGACCTCCCGGATCATACCCATGTTCCCGCATAGCATTACGTGTGACTTCTCCGGGGTGAGCGCAGCACCCGCGTACTTCTCAAGACGACCATCCTCGAGGGCAGCCAGAATGCGCCCCTGGAGGGCATCATCCACCTGCTCCCGGCTGATGATCGGTAGATAGCGGAAACGCTCGCCATAACACCGTGTCAGATTGGTGATCTCCTCACCATAGCTGAGTTGATCCTTGTAGCGGACGTTGTGCACCAGGACGATCTGCTGGAATCGCTGCCATGGAAGCTCGGTACGCAGAATGGAGAGATAGACACCCAGCGCTGTTCCAGTGGCGATCAGCCAGAGGTTTTCACTCTGTGGCAGTTGATCGAGGGTGAAAAAGCCATTGGCTTTGGCAGAAACCCAAACCTGATCACCCGGCTTCAGTGCAGCTAGCCTAGGACTTAATGGGCCATTCTCCACTTCGTTGAAATGGACTTCGAGCAGCTCATCCTGCGGTGGGTTGACGAATGAGTAGGGTCTCGCCACACGCTCGCCGTCGATTTCGAGGGCCAGACGGGTGAACTGCCCAGCAGTGAAGGCATCCACCGGGGCCTGGAGGCGTAGCGAGTAGAGCTTATCACTCCAGTGACGCTTTTCGACTATCGTGCCTTTTAACCATTTCTCCATGATCGAACGCTCCAACCATTATTGCTTACCTGGACTGCCGGCATCTGCAGTGGTTTCTCTCTAATATTGGGATGTATAACCCTAAATCAGAGTTCCTTCATCGCGGTAATAACTAGGGTTAATGAGTTTAAAGGGGTCAGAGCCCTTTTTTTGCTCATATAAAAGTTCTGACCCTATTGGCTCTTCCCAGAAGATAACATTAATTGAAACTTATTTGTTATTTTTTCCCTAACATACCCCCCGCTGCGCACAAACTTCTGCACCAGACCGAGATCACACCACTGTGGGTGAAAATACAGTAACACATTGTTTTAATTAGTAATTATAAATTTCTCTAAGTGACTTTCAAAAAGTTGGCACTGTTTCTGCAATTACCTAAGTGCTACTCAAGCAACCCTATACAAAACAACTTGGAGAATGACATGACTATCAAAATCGAAGATCTGAACATGGATACTGAAATGACTGCAAAAGAACTGGCTGCAAAACAGGGCGGTAGATACGGTTACAACTCACCAGCACAGGCACTTGCTGCACAGCGGATGTTAACCAGACGATATACCACCTCTTATAGCACGGCACGTTACAACGTGAACCCCTACTCAACAAGTCGTTACAACGTAAACCCTTATTCAACCAGGCGTTACAGCTTCTACTCATTTTAATTCCTCTCATCCCTGAAAACCTGATAAGCGGGCCGTGAACTCAATGCTCACGGCCCGCAACCGTTTACTAGATAAAAATTTGAGTGATTCGTGAAACCAAGGGATTACGATGCGATAGGCATATCCCAATCTCTCAGAAGGTGGAAGGCCATCTTAACTTTGACCCTGCAATCTGCAGTCAAAAGTGTACAAAGCGCCCGATTCTTCCTATTTAGCTGATCGATGCCAGATCACCTGGTTGGTTGGACCTCGTTGGCGATTAAACTTAAGGTCAGTCTATTAAGTTAAGAAATAAAGGGCCCTGACTTCTTTAAGCTCTTTTAGTCTCTTCCGCTATCGAACCAGACTCCAATCAAAACTCAAACGCTGTTTTGTTACAAATGGTACGCAGTGCAAAACTGGTCTTGATATGCGCTACGTGAGGCAGACGGCTCAGCTGGCTCTTGTGAATCCGCTCATAATCCTTGGCATCGGCAACAGCCACCCGCACCAGGTAATCGAAATTCCCCGCCATCAGATGGCACTCCTGAATATCAGGACTCTCAGCGGCCTGGCGTTCGAACGCTTCCAGCGCCTCCTCACTCTGGCGATTAAGGGAGATCTCCACGAAGACGTTGCTCGGCTTGCCCGCTGCTTCCTGGTTGACCAGTGCAGTGTAGCGTTCGATGACGCCACGCTCTTCCAGGGCATGCACCCGGCGCAGACAGGCTGAGGGGGAGAGATTGACCCGCTCCGCCAGCTGAGCATTGGTGATGCGCCCATCCGCCTGGAGCTGGTTCAGGATGGTGCGATCTATACGGTCAAAAGCCATTTTTCGAATATTCTTTCAATAATTAGGTTTGATATAGTGTTTTCTACGAATATTAAAGGCCTTCACGGCTGATTTTGCAATCCAATTCAAACGCTTTTTCACTACAGTTTCCATCATCAGCCCAACAATTGATGAGGAGAGCGAGATGCTTGTCGGTGTACCCAAAGAGATCAAGAACCATGAATACCGGGTCGGCATGACTCCGGCCAGTGTGCAGGAGATGGTTGCCCATGGACATCCGGTTATCGTTGAGACCCAGGCCGGTGCCGGCATCGGTTGCAGTGATGAAGATTATGCCATGGCAGGCGCCAGGGTGGTTGCCGACGCGGCCGAGGTGTTCGCCCAGGCGGATATGATCGTCAAGGTCAAGGAGCCCCAGGCGATCGAACGTCAGATGCTGCATGAGGAGCAGATCCTCTTCACCTATCTGCATCTGGCACCCGATCCGGAACAGACCCGCGATCTGATCGACAGCGGCGCGGTCTGCATTGCCTATGAGACCGTACTCGATGGTCATGGCGGCCTGCCCCTGTTAGCCCCCATGTCCCAGGTGGCGGGTCGTATGTCGATCCAGGCCGGAGCCAGCGCACTTGAGCGCGCCCATGGCGGTGAAGGTATTCTACTGGGCGGTGTTCCCGGTGTGGCGCCGGCCAAGGTGGTTGTGATCGGCGGCGGCGTGGTGGGCGAAAACGCCATCCAGATGGCCCTGGGCATGGGCGCTGATGTGACGGTGCTGGATCGCAACATCGAGGTACTCAATCGCCTCTCCGGTCGCTTCGGCGCAGCTCTGAAGACGGTCTACTCCACCCGCGCTGCTCTGAATGATCATGTACTCGGCGCCGATCTTGTCGTGGGCGGTGTACTGGTTAAAGGAGCAGCAGCACCCAAGCTGGTATCCCGTGAGATGCTCAAGTCGATGAAGACCGGTTCGGTACTGGTGGATGTCGCCATCGACCAGGGAGGCTGCTTTGAAACCTCCAGACCCACCACCCATGCCGATCCCACCTATGTAGTGGATGGCGTGGTCCACTACTGTGTCGCCAATATGCCGGGAGCGGTACCGCGCACCTCCACCTATGCCCTTAACAACGTCACCCTGCCCTATGCTCTGTCACTGGCGGACAAGGGTTACACTGCCGCACTGTTGGAGAACCCCTCTTTCCTCGAAGGGCTCAACATCTACCGCGGCAAGGTGACCTGCGAGGCGGTGGCTCATGACCTGGGGTACGACTATGCTGTACCGGCTGAAGCACTGGCGGCTTAAGTCATAACGCCTGTTTGTTATCAGATGTTATATTGACCCTGAACAGACAATGGCCGCATCTATGCGGCCATTGCATTTCTGGCGCAATCACCCGTTCAGCCCATCCTTCAATGGTATTGGGTATTTTTCGTTTTGGTTATGATAGTGTCACACTCACCGACTGGTAAGAGTGATACGTGAAAGCTTCCTTTGGCACACTTCTGACTGTTTTCAGCACCCTGGGGATCCTTGGTGCACTCATTTTTCCAATTGACAACTTCAGCTATGTTGCAGCTTCCATCACAGCAAGCGGAGTTAAAACTGCCCGTCCGCTACAGCTTGCCGTGGAGGAGTATCAGGCCAAACACGGCCTCTTTCCCGATGCCGCCATGGATTCAAGCTTAACCTCAGAAGTAACCATTGAGGATCGCCACATTCGTTCGATTCGCCTCAAGCATGGAGGCCGTATCGAGATTAGCTACGATACCCAGGATATCGATTGGGGAATCTCCTGGTGGCATCAATTACTGTTGATCGAATCCAATGATCTGAGTGATAAAACTCTGGTATTGGTTCCATCACTGACAGAAGGCAGGATAGTCTGGGATGAATGCAGCGAAGGCACAGTACCTAAACGCAGTCGTCGCTATCAGTGCTCTGGACATCAGTAGCACCAATCCGATTCAACGTCTGGCGACTGATATCTCTTTGCATTGACGAATGTTCAGGACACCCATGGTTTACCGATGGAAAGAATCAAAAAAATAATCGGTACAACAGGATTCTTTAATCAAACATTAGGTGTCCCGTAGTTCGCCTCATTGACCTGATTTTCAGTTCTTCAATAGGTCAGTCAATGCCCGGAACAGATCCGTTTCAGTCAGCATACCGGCGACATGCTGGTCGTCGCTTAGAACCGGTAGGCAGCCGATTCGATTGTCATTCATCTGCTGTGCTGCTGTGGCAAGTGAAGTGCCAGCTGAGGTTGTCAAGACAGGCGTATGCATGACTTCTGAAATCTCTACGGGTGCCTCCTTGAAATAGCGTGCGGCCAACTGCAAATCTCGCCGGGTAACGATGCCAACGACCTGGTTTCCCTCGTCAACAACCGGTAGATGATGCATGTTCTTCTCTTCCATGATCTCAAATGCCAGATCATAGTTATCTTCCTGCTGAACGGTAACGGGGGATGAACTCATATAGTCACTTACCAGCATTGCTTTCTCCTCTGGGGTATAGTTATTTTGATTCACCATAAGACATGGCTATCGAGTTAGAATAAAAGCAACCTACCGGCATATCAAGGGAGCAAAAAACAGGTTTAGAGTGTAATTTTTTAATAATTTTCTTAATAACCTGCAGAGTAAAACTTACAGTTATTCTGCAGTACCACTCTTGGTCTCTGTGATTATTTACACCATATATCATCTTTATCTTATCGTTTTATATGAGATTTACAGAATTCAGACGCAACTGATCCTGGCATATGTCTGGCTGTTTGCCATAAATACTCCCACGCAAAAGCCACCTGTAATCAACAGGTTTCGACGAAATAACCGTATTGCCAATACTGATTATTGATAACACAACGATGATCAGCATGATCTCAATAATTAAAAAAGATATTTTAAATAATTATGATGCTGATAATACCGAACCATTCATCGTGAACTGCTTATGATTCAAGAGACGATAATCAGCACAGGCAAGCTGACTGGAGCCTTCATCCACCAATACCTAAAGGCAACAATCTGCCTTGTCACCCTACTATGCCTGCCCGCCTGTTCAGATAAACCCAATGTCGTTCAACACACGGATGACTATCGCGCAATCGGAGTTCATCAGGTCTATGTCGTCAGTCACGAATGGCATACCGGCTTTGTCATTCCCTCGACTGAAGTCTATGGCTCCATTCCCGCTCTACAGGAGCGCTTTGGAGTCAGCAGCAATATCGAGTTCGGCTGGGGTGACAAGAAATTTTATCAGGCCGAGGAGATCACCGCTGCTCTTGCCTTAAGAGCACTCTTCTGGCCAACCGAAACCGTGGTTCATGCGGTGGCCGTACCGGAAAACGTCCGAGGTTATTTCGGCAATAGTGAAATTGAACAGCTCTGTTTGAATGATAAAGAGATCGACTCATTGGTGGCGTTTATCTCAAACAGTTTCAGTGTGAGCAGTTCGGCTGAAGTGGAACCACTCAGCGAAGGCATCTATGGTGACAGTCAATTCTACAAAGGTGCCGGTAGCTATCATATGCTGAACACTTGCAACGAATGGACCGCAAAAGGCTTGAAGAGCATCGGCATGGATATCTTTCCTGCAACCAAGTTCACAGCAGAAAGCGTGATGAACTATCTTCGCGATAAGCAATTAATCCAGAACCGCCCATTCGAAACCGGGACTAATTCAAAGTGCCTGTCTGATTCAGAGACACCGTGAACAACCAATAGAGGTTTAAGGCTCTTATAGATGGTTTATTGCTAGAGGATTACTCTTTCAGATCGACCTGATCATCCAATCCAAGACTCCGCTCGTTGCAATCGCCGGCAATCACCTCTCTGGCCGCATCTTTGAGACGAACCGCCTCTGCCCAATCATCACCTTCTGGTTCAATGGCGGGTGCTATGATGATCCGCACTGCCCCGTGTTGAGGGAAATTGGTATCGTCCTGCAGTATGGCGCGGGTTCCTCTGATCGTAACCGGCACAACGGGTATCCCATTCTGGGTCGCGGCAACAAACGCGCCCATGCGAAACGGTAATAGTCCCGGTTCCGCCCGAAAGGTGCCTTCCGGGTAGAAGACCAGCGATCGTCCGGCAGCAAGCTGGCTGGCAAACTCACCAACAGCCATCACACTGCGCCGGCTGTCGGTGCGTTCGACAAACAGCGTGTCGAGTCGCTGCAGGAATAGCCTGACATAAGATTTGTTTGCCAGCTCCTGTTTCGCCACATAGATAAAATCCCGTGGTAGGCCATCGATCAACGCCAGCGTATCGAGATAACTTGAGTGGTTGGCTACCAGTATGACTGGATGGTTTTCTGTCGGAAGGTTTTCAACCCCCTCCACACTGAGCGGTGTGGCTGTAAACCAACGCAGCACGCGAATCGCCCTACGCACCACTGCCCAACGCCAGGAGAGGCGTGGCAGCAACAGGACACTGAGCCAGACCAGCGGTGCCAGGATCATGAAGACGATCCAGGCATAGGATGCAAACAGATAGCTCTTGGCACGCTGATAGAGACTGCGCAAGCCACGCCCCATGCCCGATAACAAAAGACTCATCACCTGCAGCACCAGCGGGCGTTGGCGACGCCCCAGGTCTCCCCGCTCGTAGAGTTCCCGCATCGCACCCCGCCGTAATTTTCCGCTCGAGGTCTTCAGCACTGTGTGCGGTGGCGCCAATAACAGATCATCCGGAGGCATTCCCAACAGGTCGGTGGAGCGCTCCAGGATCGCCTGGCGAAGTTGTGCCTTGCGTTGTGGGTCTGTCTCCCGTGTTTCTGCCAGAACGATCAGACGTTCACTTCCTGTGGCGGGATCGTTGCTTGGAAAGAGTGCCACACACCCCTTGCGAATGCCCTCCAACTCGCCCAACTGCTGCTCCAACTCATAGGGATAGATGTTGCGTCCGCCGCGGATGATCATCTCCTTCAGACGTCCTGTAATATAGATCTCCCCATCCGCCAGGTAGGCCCGGTCGCCGGTATCCACCCAGCCGTCGCGGTAGAGCTTCGCTGTGGCTGCCGGGTTGTTGAAATAACCACTTGTGGCCGAAGGCCCCTGAAACTCCAAGCGTCCCTCCATGCGGTCCGGTAGAGTCTGATTGTTACCATTGACAACCTGAACTCGATAACCGGGGAGCACTCGACCACAACCTACCACCGCCATAGGTTCTGAATCGTTCTCCGCTGCCGGAACCGCTTCCCCATGGAACATGAATCGATCCCTGTTGATTCGATCGATGACCGGACCGCGTTGGGATGGCGGGAAAGCCAAACCCACCGCCGACTCCGCCAGACCATAGACGGGAGCCAGTGCAGCCCCATCGAAGCCATAGGCTGCAAAGCGCTTGCTAAACCCCTGCAAGGTCACTGCAGTGACAGGCTCTGCACCATTGAAGGCATAGCGCCAGCTACTCAGATCGAGTCCGGCGATCTCCTCGTCCGGGATCCTGTTGAGACAGAGCTCATAACCAAAGTTAGGGGATGCGGAGAGGGTACCCCGGTGGTGGTGGATCGCCCACAACCAGCGGGATGGGCGCGCCAGAAAACGCAGTGGCGACATCACCACCAATGGCACGCCGAAGTAGAGGCTGCCGAGCCAGGCACCGATCAGCCCCATGTCGTGGTAGAGCGGCAGCCAGCTGATGAACACATCTTCGGGGGTAACCTTAACCGCCTCCCCCATGGCTCGGATGTTGGCCAGAAGATTGGCATGGCTGAGCATCACTCCCTTGGGATCTCCCGTACTCCCGGAGGTGTACTGCAGAAAGGCGATGTCATCGGTCTGCCTGACGACGGATGGGGGCGCATCCGAGCCCCTGTCGAGTTCGCTCCAGTCGACGATATGCCGCAAAGATGGCACTTGCATCTTGAGTAGATGGGCCACCTTGTGGGCCTCTGGTATGGTAATCAGCAGACGCACACCCGCATTCTCAAGGATGCGACTGTGGCGAGTCAGATGCTCTTCCAGTTGAGAGGCGCGTGTCGGTGGATAGATGGGCACCGGTACCGCGCCTGCCAGCAGAGTGCCGAAAAAGCTGTAGAAATAGCTCTCTCCGGTCGGCAGCATCAAGGCGACCCGGTCTCCCGGCCTGATCGATCGTTGCCATAAACTGGAGGCCACCCTCGACGCACCAGACCAGAGAGCCTGATAGCTCAGCTCAACGGGATTATCATCACTGCCGTAATAGAATATATGAACCCGCTGCGGCTGATGATGCAGATGCCACGACAATACCTCCATCAGGGTGGATGCAGTGGTGGGAAAAGGCACATCACTATCCGGGAGAGAAGGCCTCGCCTCTGTTGCCTGAGTTACTGGCAAACCGGCAACTTGGGTCATCAGGATCAATAAGGTGCGGGGCGTTTCCGCAAGCAGCGCCTCATCGGGCATGAGCAGATTGAATCGTTTATTGATCCTGGAAATCAACTCAGTACGTGCAAGGCTGTCCAATCCCAGGTCCCGCTCCAGACGACACTCCAGATCCAGCCTGGGCCGTTGATCTTCAGCCGCAGGCATTTCATCGATCAATCCCTGAATCAGATCCAATAGGGCATCGGCCGTGACTTCGGCTTCCCGTTTGACCATCTTCCCGGTGAGTCGATTATCCATAGGCTTGAAACCTTTTGATCCTGCCTCATAAACGTTGCGATAACGCTGAGCCAACCGGGTTGGCCAACTCATCGCCATAAAGTTCTGAACCAGCCAGCGAAGTGGCTACTCACTACCTCCTGACAATCAAAGCTCCTTGATAAAGACAAGTATAGGAAGTCACTGCAATCCCGTTAACTCAAATTTAGCCTGGGAGATTCATTAAAGCCCCTCTCCCATAAGTGGAGAGGGGAGCTACTCTCTCATTTGTAGTACCAGTGCTGAAGAGTTTGGCTTTCGGCAATTGGCCGCAAATGGACGCCAAGCACCGCAAACGATCGCGAATGACTGATTAAAAGCCTCTCTCCCTCAAGGGGAGAGGGGAACTACTCCCTCATTTTTAATACTCGTGCTGATAACTCTGGATTTCTACAATTGGCCGCGAATGGACGCCAAGCACCGCAAATGCTCGCGAAATAGTGCTTAATAGCCCCTCTCCCACAAGGGGAGGGGGTATAGATATATCCGATCAAAAATATCACAAACATTAGAGATCATCTTGTTATTTCATAACTGAAATCTATTATTTTTATCTATCGGTGTTGATTGGCTAGGAATTTCTCTAAGATGTTGTTATGGGTCTATTGTACAGCTCAACAGCAACAGATGATTGCCATAACTTTTAGAGAATTCGTTTAAGTTTAGAGATAAAAAAACAGGATAGATTATACACAGCAAAAAAAATACTCATAGTAACTTCTTATATTGCCAATACGGGGTTAACTAGTACGGCAATAGATTTAGAGCATATATACAATAACTGAAACACTAATTCTATTAACTCGGTTGAGTGCAGAAAAAAAGAAGAGATTACAATTAATGACAACGTTGGACCTACAATTGGCATCGATGAAATGTAAAAGACGCTAAAAAGTCTATTGCGTATATTGTTTTCGTCATTATTTAACCATCTTTTTCTAATAGACAATGGTACAACAAAAATAAATGCGCTAGATGCT
This sequence comes from gamma proteobacterium symbiont of Stewartia floridana, assembly GCA_003676145.1. Classification (GTDB taxonomy): domain Bacteria; phylum Pseudomonadota; class Gammaproteobacteria; order Chromatiales; family Chromatiaceae; genus Thiodiazotropha; species Thiodiazotropha taylori. The sequence goes on from NAUB01000017.1 coordinate 49,784, forward strand.
AGTATGAAATGTATTAAAGTCCAGAGAAGGGTGGACAAGACCATTGCATGAATCCATAATAAGTTTGGGTCATATGGATCAGCTTCCATCATGACATAGAGCCCCTGTAAGTCAAATAGATATTCGCTTGTCGCACGAAAATAAATAGCATCCATGTAGGCTATGATAACAGTTAACAGGCTTGTTATTGTTAATAGTAAAAGGATTGCAACAAGGCCATCGCCAAATGCCCAAATTACATCCCATATTCCACTATGCTTTTTAATTTTTATAGCATAAAGAAGCCCTCTAGTGAATCCAAGTGATATCCAATCTACAAACGCATTTACTAAGGGTAATATTATTATAAGCACTATTAAAGCAATACGCTCAGTATTTCCTGATCTATCTCCAATCCATCCTATAGTTAATACATAAATTGCAACTATCGATGCCGAAAAAAGTAATGTAAATATGATTCTCTTATTTTCAGTGTCATTTAGCAAAGCAATTCCTGTCATAGTGATAGTAAATGCAACTGCATACCAAATGCTGAGCGTAATCGAAAATAAAATATTACCAGCATGCTCAATTACCAATAAAAGAACCATCACTGCCGCAGTCGCTATAATTGATTGAGAAACCCCTGTTATTCTGATGTTGATTAACGCTATAACAAATAAAAAAAGCAAGAAAACTAATACAATTCCACCCATTCCTGCACTTGGAATTACATCAATGCTAACACTGAAAAGAATAGAGAGGCCTAAAATTACAATTGCCATTAGGAATATACCTTTCAGGATTCCTATAGCACCCTCATTAAATCTCTTAGTAATGAATTTTATCCACTTGAAAACCAGTTTATGGCCAATAGATAGTATACTTAGTACTGATAGTGAAATCATGAAAGTAATCTTATCGCTCTCACTAGCACTTAGAATGGATCTATTACCAAGATTACCTTCTCCTCCCATAAGCCATCCAAAAGTAAAAAAGGCTGCTGGATAAATGAATGCCAATGCGACAGAGAAATCATATGAATTCGCAGTAAACGGATTGCAACCGAAAAATTTCGCTAATCTTGTTTCATTTTTCGATGATGCATTTATTGTTTCGAGATCACCAATAAAATTGGTTGAGAGTTTATTAAAAAACCAATTTAGACCAATACGATATATAGATTCCCATTTCGGAGTTTCTATACTCTCTCGCATTTTTGTTCTTTCATTTTCTAACTGCGTTCGAGTCTTGCGAGATGGATTGGGGTTGCTTTCTTCTAAAAACTCAATTTTATAATAGTAAATAAATCTAATTTTTATTATCCAAGCTAAAAGTACAAATATGGCAACAGTTATCCCATATTTTGATATTAATACATTAATGACAGCATCCATAGTAGGGCCACTTCCAATTCGCTTCTTTTATTATTTTGTAAAGAAATATATATTTATATCTTATTTACTAAAGTATCATTCTCTATACATGACAAATGTGCCTTTGTTAGCTGAACTACTCGACGAGCAAGATTAGGATTTAACCGGCACACCCCGTCATGCTGAATAGGAAAATCATTGCGCGTGAACGTTACCGTATTGATTATATTCAGAATGCCTCTATCTACAATCGGCCGCATAGGCTCCATAGTATCGAGTGCAAATGCCGGGTATTTACCCCGAGTTTCTTTATCATCATGCATTATACCTATAGTCGGATCATACCCATCCGCAATCAGTTTCATTTGTGTACGCGCTGTTAACACACCATAGGCATAATTCAACATAGCATTGATTGGATGTGTAGCCCGATAGGCGCGTGGACAGCCACTTCGGACAGCAGCACGTGAAGTAAACTTTCGCCAATCATCAGGTATTGGATAATGTTTGGTGGCTTTCCATTTTATAGGTATTGCAGACCAGGTCCTGAAGTATTCTGAAGCGATAGCGCCTTCTACTCCAAGAAGGCCTTGAAAATCTCTAGGTGGTTGCTCTACGACAGATTGTGTCTGGGTGGAAATATTTTGGTAAGCTTTCTCCCAGATTCGTGACCTGGGAACATACTCTTCCATGGTTGTTAGAGTGTTTCTGGCCTTTTTTATCAGCAACTTAAGTCCAAACTCTGCTCTCAATTCTGGATTCTTTCGCGTTTCATGCTGCCATAGGATGTTTTCAATAGAAGCGGCCTGACCACCCGAACTGAGAACAGAATTAAATTGGCCATCCCAGCGAAGACGGATTAGCTGAACACTCTGTCTGGCTAACCAATCCATGGCATCCAGGGTGATTTCTCCTGATCCATCGATTATGACAATCGCAGGCGGGATATCTAGTCCACCATTGAAGAAGCGCCAATGCCGTTGTTCAGCAGGAAAATGCGTGTTTCCGTCTCGTATGGATAGGCTACCTTTCTCAACCCGTAGAGAAAGACCATGCCCTGTCAAGATCAAAGGATTTTTTTCTCGATCTCGTCTACGACGATATCCTGTATCTAATGTCTTATTTAGCCAGTAACGTGAGCGAGCTTCATACGTCTCACAAGGTGAATCTAGTTCGCAATCTGCTCTGTTGTCGCTTTCCAGATTTGAAATAGGTTTTCTCTGACTTTTAGCCATTCGCTACGCACTCCCTGAGAAACAGTATAGGTGCCATCATCCGTTTGGGATATATCACTTAATTCTACATTATTTAAGAAGCTATGCATTGCAGAAATACTCGTTGCAATCGGTAAGTTAGGAAGCATTCGATTTTCCATAATCATTACCTTAGTTATAAAAGGCCCTATAAAATCCTTCATTAAAAAGGCAACTTGTCCAACTGGGTCTATGGCTTTTTGTGCTTCGGCGTCCTGCAATTCCAAAAGATGTTGAATTATTTGCCTGATAAGGCCCAAAGATTGATGCGCATACTCAAATTCTGACTTCGATACTGATTTTGTGAATTCAATTAACTCATCGCTCCTAAACAATCTCGGTATCTCTAGTTCGCTCCAAACCACACTAACAATTTTGTAGAGTTCTTTACTAGCTGGTTCCTGGTTTGGATTATCGAATCTATTCAGTATCTCGACAATAAGATCCTGATACGCGATATCATCACGCTCATCGTCATCATATAGCCATTCAAGTGTTTCACGCATGAAGCTCAAGTACGATTCAAGAATTGACTTATCAGATGTTGACTTTTTACGTAGCCGTCGAGACCAACTTAAACCCAAGCCCAAAAAGTTATCTCTATATTGCGAAGCGGTCTGTTGCCTACGATTTTGGATGTGTTTGAGATGCTTGAGCCAAGCTTTTTGAGCTTTATTCGAAGAAATTGTGAAACCTGAAAGCCAGAGGCCCAAAAGTGCCTCATCAGCACGTCCATATCTATCGAGTAGCCAGTGCGTTGCAATGGCCTGTTCTAAAACGTCTTCATCCCACCCATAGATCGAGCCTTTACCTCGGCCCCGACCCTGTCGTCTGAGCGGTGGTAGCAACCCCCGCTCACGCCAGTCCGTTAGCACTCTTGACTCTCGATTGATACCTGCATCCTTGAGTTGGGTGATTAATTGAGCAGGTGTGATCATTTTTACAGCTTACATTGAAACGTCGGATTTCGGTTTATACGTACGCGCAATATAGCACTACCGAACGCACTTATGCGCGCATACCGAGACCCGAAATGCCCAGAAAACGTAACTACAGAGACGAATACCAACGCCGCATTACTAGTGGTCTAGCCCGAGGGCTATCCCGGTCCCAAGCAAGAGGCCACCCCAAACCCGGTGAGCCTTCGATCCGTCCCAAGAAATCTGAGCCTGATTCCCGGCTGGATGATGCCCTACTAAGCATGAATCGTGGTCTATCCCTGACCTCGGCAGCAAGGAGTCATCACGTCTCGGCAAATCGACTATCGCGACACCTCTCCGAAAAAGGCCTGGCAGAGCTAAAGGGTCGTCGCTGGATTCCTACAGATTCTCGACCTCGACAGATACAAGTCATGACGAAAGGCGAGATGAAAGTACTGACCATCGTTGGGTTCCAGCAAGCCAGTCTGATTGGCGAACATCACTATGCTGCTGGTCGCTTTGTTCGCACCAATGACATCGAATGGCTCAGCCCCTTCGAAGGCAGGTTTGTGCGCGACATCAATGGTCGTAAATACCCCTTAGAAACAGATCCCAATGCCATTCACCGAATAGCATCGATGGATGATCCACCATTTCATGAAATTTATGAAATCACCTCAAACGATTAGGAGAAAATAGCATGAAAAATAGATACTTAGATGCTGAAGATCGAAAAGAGCAACGATATAGGGCTCTCGGAACACGCAAACCGGTTTGCGTGGTCTGTGGAGAAGACGATTCAACCTGTCTGGAAGCCCACCATATAGCAGGTCGAAAACACCACGAAGATATTGCAATCGTGTGCCGCAACTGTCACCGAAAATTGTCAGACCAACAGCTCGATCACAACCCACTTGATGAGCAGTATCCACAAAATCAGTTGGTAAAAAAAGGCCATTTTCTACTCGGTTTAGGTGATCTATTTGAGCTGCTCAGCAAACGCCTGCGGGAGTTTGGTCATTTCCTGATCAAGAATGCTGAGACTAAGGAGTTGTGATATGGCTACTTTAGAAACAAAAATCGCGATTCGTGCCTACAGTGAACGCCCTGATAAGCCCTCACTCGGCTCAAGACCATTCGCAAAAGAGCAAGAATCATCACCATGGACCCTAATATTCGACTGTGAAACAACCATCGACGCTGCACAACAGCTACGAGTAGGATTTTTTCAGGTTCGGAATGGTAAAGCACTAAAAATTGAAGGCGTTTTTTTCGATCCCGTAACCATTTCAGCGTCTGAAGAGAAGCTGACTCGGGACTATGCGGCTTCCAACAGCCTAACTGTTCTGACTGTCGCTGAGTTCCGCTCCAAAATCTTTCTGAAATACGGATATATACGGCGCGGGATCGTGGTTGGCTTTAACCTGCCCTTTGACCTCTCACGAATTGCACTCAGCCATAGTCCAGCACGACGATCAATGCGAGAGGGATTCAGTTTTACATTAACCCAATATAAGCAGGACCCTCGAGTACGGGTCAAACATTTAAGTCCACGTGCAGCGATTATTGATTTTGCGACACCTGGCGACCAGGATACGCCCCGAGGTATGCGTAATCGTGAATTAAAAGTACCCCCATTTCGTGGGCACTTCGTCGATGTAAAAACCCTGGCGTCAGCACTCACCAGCCGTCGATTCAATCTTCGAAGCCTGGCGCAGTACCTACAGACACCAACGCAGAAGCTCGACACCGATGAGCATGGTGAAATCACAATGGATTATCTGGATTATGCACGAGCCGATGTACAGGTTACCTGGGAATGCTTTGATGAGTTGTCTCAACGATATGCCGAGCATGGGCTTTCGAAGGGCATGGATCGAATTTTGAGTGAGGCCAGTATTGGTAAAGCCTATTTGCAAGAGATGGGGATACGGCCTTTTCTTAGTTGTGAGCCTTCGTTCCCACGTGAGCGGTTTGGTGAAATCATGAGCGCCTATTATGGCGGTCGCGCTGAGGTACGGAATCGTCGTGAGATACACGAGACTTGTTATTGTGACTTCAAATCCATGTATCCAACCGTCAACACATTGATGGGATTATGGCGATTTGTTGTAGCGGATGGTTTGATGGTCCACGATTCAACAACAACGACTCGTAAGCTTCTAGAGTCAGTAACGATCGAGGATCTTCAAAACCCGAGCATCTGGCGAAATCTGACAACACTGGTCTGTGTAAAACCAATGGAGGACCTTTTTCCGGTTAGGGCAAAATACAACGATAAAACTTATACCATTGGTTTGAATTTTCTAACATCGAATGACCCCCTCAGGTTTACCCTGGCAGACTGTATTGTGTCGAAGCTCTTAACGGGAAAGTGTCCAGAAATTGTACAGGCAACAACCTACGAACCAGGCCCAGTCCAGAGTGATCTCAACAACATAGACATACTCGGAAACGACCAATACCGAATCGATCCGGCCACTGATGATCTTTTCAACCGATTGATAGATCTGCGAGACGAGGCGAAAGAAAAGGGTGACCCTATCGAGAAAACTCTCAAGATTCTAGCTAATTCAACAAGTTACGGGATTTTTATCGAGGTCAACCGTGATAATGCACCCAAATCAGAACCAATCACCGTATTTGGCCCAACGGGCGAAAAACATGAGTTAACAACCAAAGCCATTGAAGAGCCGGGCCGCTATTTCCACCCGCTACTTGGTGTTCTTATCACTGGGGCAGCTCGATTAATGCTCGGTATTGCAGAGAAACTAGTGCTCGATGAGGGATTAGACTGGGCATTTTGCGATACAGACTCCCTGGCAATGATTCGCCCAGATGGGATGACGAGAAGAGACTTTCACCAGAAAGCAGATGCGGTCATAGATTGGTTTGGACCTCTCAATCCCTACAGAAAACCTGGTTCGATCCTCAAGATTGAGGATGTCAATTACGCAATTGATTCAAGGAATCGTGAACCGCTCTATTGCTTTGCTATTTCTGCAAAGCGGTATGCTTTATTTAATCTTGATGAGAATGGCAATCCTATTTTAAGGAAAGCCTCAGCTCATGGACTGGGGCATTTAATTGATCCATATAATGGTGACGAAGCACCAGCAAATATACGTCCACCTCAATTACCACTAACTCAGATTGGCGTGAAACGCTGGCAGCATGATTTTTGGACTAAGATTATACAAGCCGCGCTGACTGGTAAACCTGATCAGGTAATTCTGGATTGGCATCCAGGCCTAATGAGTCCAGCGGCATCACGCTATACTGCTTCTAGTCCTCAGATGTTGTCCTGGTTGGATAGCTGGAATGAAGGTAAAGAGTACAAAGCGCAGATCCGACCATTCGGATTCTTGCTATCATTTATGGCTAGAACGGGTCTATACGAGCCAGCACCATGCCTCGATCAATCAGCTGTTGATACACCTAAGCGTGGCAGGCCGAAGAAAAAGGCAAATTGTAAACCAATTGCGCCCTATGCTAGCGACCCAGCAAATGCCGTGCCGAGTGTATTTGACAGAGTCACAGGAGAAAAGATAGAACTCAAGCAGCTGAAGACTTATGCAGAGGCTCTTGCTCAGTATCATCTCAGTTGTGAGGATAAGTTTTTGAATGGACAATTTCTTGATCGTGGACGGACTGAGCGAAGGCACGTATTAGCAACTGGAATTGAATTGAGTGGGAAGGAGGCAAATCGTGTCGGTGAGAGTGGGCAGGCAGATCAAATTGAATCGGCGGTTGTTCGTTTTTATACAGACTCTTGTAGGTATAGAAACCCTTGAATAGCTAGCCATTTTATTTACAGACACACTAAAATGATATATGTTTTATGTCCAGCGATTTGTATGTCAGCTGCAGCGAATCGATCACCCTATTTAAAATGATTTTTTTAAGTCATCAGTTTAATTAGATCTACTTCAAATTCATTTTGAATATACTTCACTGTAACAGGTTGATTGTCTAAAGATGCCTTCACTTTCTGTGGAGTGTACAAACCAGATTTTCGTTTAAATTTAGCTTCTTTTCGATCTAACGTTTTGATCCACTTTACAAGAGCAACATATTCTGATTTTTCATCAGACTCTGAATTTATAGCCATACCACCACAAACTAGTGGCAAGTCTAGTAAATAGTTGTTATTTACTATTACTTGTTGAATAGGTTTAGCTTCTTGCGTGATTTTTCCAATACCAAGAAAACCATGCTGCGGTAAATAAGCAGCAATAACATCTCCGATTTCAAAACTCAACATAGCGTCTCTAAATCTTGGTGCTTGACCTGCAGAAATAAAGCCGTATTTCCTATAGTCGTCCCAATTTCTGTGCTCTCCCTCACCGATGTTGTAATAATACAAGCCATTTTTATAATCAAAGCCTGATAACTTTTTATATAAAGTATCATGGGGTCTAAAATTGTTTGAGTAGTGTCCCGAAGAAACGTTGGTTAACTGCTTACCCAATTTCCATAGCAAGGTTTTTTCTACTAAGAGTGCATCATGCTCAGATAGCCCACGCGCTATGACTCTAATGATCGGCTCTAGACCAGCTTTTTTTATCGCCTTTATCCTTTTTGATTTTTCGCTATCACTATCTTCAAATAAATGTGCATCCTTACGAGAACCTTTACCTTTTCCATAGTAAAACTCTTCAAAATTACGGGGATCGATGTAGACGTATACGTAATATTCATTCATACCTAATTTATTAGTAGCTTTATTGGTGAAAAAACTTGGCACATTATCGATTTTATCCCATATAGTTACCTCGATGTTTTGTTGTCACTACCATTGTTCTTTGTGTAAAAAAAAAGAATGTGTCTTAGTGAAAATTAGAAGCCCATGTAAATGAAAAGAGTCAATTTAGTCTATTTTTCCAAAAGAAAAAAACTAAAACTTCAATAGAGCAACCTTATCCCCACCAACTGTAATAGTGCATGTTCTTTTCTCATCATTGCCACCACATTCTGCGGCTACAGGCTTACCTTCCAGTTCGCTGGTCATGGTCAGTCTTTTTGACCAATAGTGTGCTTTCCCTGCCATTAGTTTATGCCCATTGACGTAGATAATAATCAGTCGGCCTGTGGTGCCAGTTCTGTACTCTGCATTGAATTGATAAATTATTTCACTATCAGGGCTTGTCCAGGTATCTGCTGTCGAGTAAAGGGCTGTGCAACCTGAAGATAGGAAAAGAGCTAGAAGTAATATCAATGGGCGAAGCATTATTTATAATTCCTGTATTGAAGGTTGGGGTCGAAATATATGATTGTTAATCAAAGGTGCCTCAGGATTATGTTTAAAAAAATCGCATGAAGACCTTTGCGTTTACGAGTACTTATTTAGACTACCAAGAAAGATATCGACATTGAATAACATTAGGTATCTAGTGGGTTGAGAATTGGTTTTTTCCCAAATATCTCACCTCTCCGGGCACGACTTTCGACATGGTAAGCCTCAGAACTGCTTTCTACTATGACATATTGGTAATCTAGGTAATCGTGAATAAATGTCTTTGTTAAGTGATCAAGTCTCAACTCCCCAGATGCAAACTTATGCAAATCACCATGTTTAAGTGTTGGTATAACTAGGCGATTAGCTACATAAACACAGAATTGGTCGCCGCTGAGACGGCCAGAGGCGTGGCTATTTAGCCTGGTGATCAACCCGAATTTGTGCTTTCCACTCGCAATAGCGTGCTCAATTTGACGCCCAGACATTCCGCAGTAAAAAAGGTCATCGCCATTCCAGATAGCATACACACCAGCGGCCACAAGCGGTATTTTCGAATTTGGCCAATCGGCAAATCGAAATCTTTCTGAAAACTCCATTTGAAGCCTTTCTGCACATAACTGTTTTTATATTATGGTAACCTATCTCACTTTACAGGTGTAGATACGCCTCCAGGTTACACGAAAATATTGTAATTACAATGACTTACAATTATTCTGTTTGGTAATGCACACTCGAAAGTCGTGAGTCTATAGACTACATATCAAAATGCTCGCTATCCATCATGTCGATGGAGCCACAAGAATCAGGTTATCTATACAAGCACCTCTTGGCTGTCAGTCTAGATGAGTGATAATTTTGGAGGGATATATCTATACCCCCTCCCACAAGGGGAGAGGGGAGCTATTTTCTCTTTCTGTTTGGTATGCTGATACCTGGTGCTTTTTTCAGGTATAACAAGAGGCACTGGAGAAACCAACTGAAACTAACCTGTATCTATCCTATGGATCAATGTTGATCGGTCAGAAATAATAAACCCGTTATCATAAATATGGTTAGCTGCCATATGATGAGTTTCTGCCGCTGATGCGGCGCATCGGACAAGTATGACCACAATTGAAATCAAATCTTCACAAGCGTCTGCTCGTTTACGACGCCATGCCTTGGCTGCTCAAGGTTTGCTGCAGGTTAAGCCCTATGGGAGTGGATTGTCAGGTGCTCGCAAAGCGATCAACCACATCGGCTATGTACAGATTGACACCATATCGGTGGTGGAAAGAGCGCACCATCATGTTTTTCACTCCAGAGTACCTGGCTTCAAGCCATCCATGACCAATCAAATGTTGATCGATGGCGATATTTTTGAGTATTGGGCACACGCGGCGGCTTTTTTACCCATCTCCGATTTCCGTTTCTCTCTACCCTATAAACACGCGATTAAAAACGGTCAAACCCATTGGTACAAAGAGCCTGACAAGAAGCTCATGAGCGAACTGTTGGGCCGTATACGTTCAGATGGCCCGCTACGCTCCCGGGATGTAAAAACGAATACCACAAAGCGCGCAGGCTGGTGGGATTGGAAGCCTGCCAAAAAAGCACTCGAACAACTCTATATGGAAGGCGATCTGATGGTAAGCAGTCGGGAAGGTTTCCAGAAAACCTATGACCTGACCGAGCGAGTCGTGCCCTCTCACATCAATACACAAATGCCCAGCATGGAAGAGTTTGCATCACACATTCTGGACAGACAGTTGCAATGTCATGGATTGATCTCCCTCAAGGGACTGACCTACCACCAGCGTCGAAATAAAGAGTTACAAAAAACAGTCAATGAGCTGGTAAAGGAGAGGTTGGCGCAGCGCACTTTGGAACAGATCAAAGTAGCCAACGGTGAAGTTTTTTTATTGAAAAATGGCGTACTTGAAGAACGGCTTCCCCGACTCAACAACCGCCTGTTGATTCTTTCGCCGTTTGACAACAGTGTCATCCAGCGTGCGCGGCTGAAAACGTTGTTTCAGTACGACTATCAGTTGGAGTGCTATCTACCCGCAGCCAAACGGATCTATGGCTACTTTTGCTTACCGCTACTCTACCGAGATCGATTTATTGGACGAATGGATTGTAAAGCTCATAGAAAAACCGGCCAGTTGGAGATCAAATCACTCCATTTCGATCAGCACAATTTTGAAGAGGATTCAGTCATTGCAGAATTTGTAAAGGCGATTAAAAAGTTCTGCCATTTCCAACAGTGTACCTCTGTGGTCTTGACAAAATCTCATCCTAAACATTTAACCGGGAATTTACGCCGAGCGTTAAAAGCAGTTGGTTGATGGCAAGCTCAAATGAGTAAAACCAATCTGCACAGCTACTGTTGAATTGCCCTAGTCAAAACAGAATACGATTGACTTAAATTTTGGATCGCTGAAGTTGATTTTAAACCCATCACACTCAATGAAAATCTCTCGATTTTGTCTCCAGCTCCCCCAGCCAGTCAGTACGATCTTCCAACCGCCCGGCGATTAAATGCAACACCCCATCCTGCTGTTGTACGATACCGCTGACGATCAAGAGCTGTGACTGCAACAATGGCTTACGTTGCGCTTCGGCGATCTTCGGCCAGACGATGATATTGGCTTGACCGGTTTCGTCCTCCAGGGTGACAAAAATAACGCCGGAGGCCGTGCCGGGACGTTGACGACCGATAACCAGTCCGGCTGTCCTGGCGACGGCACCGTTACGCACCGACCAGAGCGCCTGTGCCGTATGAACCCGCCTTTTTTCCAGGCGGGCTCTCAACAGAGCCACAGGATGGCGCCGCAGGCTCACACCACTACTGGCATAATCCGCAATGATCTCCTCCCGCTCATCGGGTTTGGGCAACATGACTTCAGTAGTTTCGGTGTGGTACTCCTGGAACAGGGGCAAGGGTTCCTCCACACCACTCACCTGCCACTGGGCACGATAGCGATCCCCTGAAAAACCCTGCAGTGCATCGGCACTGGCCAGGGCTTGCAGATCGGCACGATGAAGTTTGGCCCGATTGGCGAGTTCACCCACATCATTGAAAGCGTTCTGTTTACGTTCATCAATCAGGTTTTGAATCCCCTCCTCTGAGAGGCCTTTGACCATATGCAATCCCAACCGCAAGGCGGGTTGGGTGTTGGACTCTTCACTCCGCTCCCCGCTGGTATCGTATTCAAGGCTGGATTCCGCTTCACTGAAGCGCACGTCAATGGGACGCACTTCCACTCCATGTCGTTTGGCATCCTGTATCAGTTGCGCCGGTGCATAGAACCCCATCGGTTGACTATTCAAGAGTGCGCAAAGGTATACGGCCGGGTGGTAGAGTTTTATCCAAGCCGAGGCATAGGCCAGCAAGGCAAAGCTGGCTGAGTGGGACTCGGGAAATCCGTAATCGCTGAAACCGCGAATCTGACGGAAGATCTGTCGCGCAAATTCACCGCTGTAACCTCGTTTGCACATGCCGCTGTGGAGTTTTTTCTGAAACGGCTCCAGCCCACCTTTGCGTTTCCAGGCCGCCATGGCACGACGTAACTGGTCCGCTTCACCCGCACTGAAACCGGCCGCCACCATGGCTATCTGCATCACTTGCTCTTGAAAAATCGGCACGCCCAGGGTGCGCTCCAAGACCGAACGAATCGCCTCGCTGGGATAGGTGACGGGTGCCTTGCCGCTGCGACGCAAGAGATAGGGATGCACCATCTCGCCCTGTATGGGGCCTGGACGAACGATGGCGATCTGAATCACCAGGTCATAGTAATTGCGCGGTTGCAAGCGGGGCAGCATCGACATTTGCGCCCGGGATTCGATTTGAAACAGACCCACGGTATCGGCACGGCTGATCATTTCGTAGACTTTAGGATCTTCCGCTGGAATATCCGCCAGAGAGAGTTCCCGTTTCTGCGACGCGCCAATATAACCCAACGCCTTGCGCAGGGCCGTCAGCATACCTAGTGCCAATACGTCCATTTTCAGTAACCCAAGGGCTTCCACATCATCCTTCTCCCACTGGATCACCGTTCGATCCTGCATCGCGGCATTTTCAATCGGTACAAGTTGGGTCAAGGGCCCGGCCGAGATGATAAAACCGCCAACATGCTGGGAGAGATGGCGAGGAAACCCAAGCAGCATCTCCACCAGGGTGATCAGTCGTTTGATCAAAGGATTCTCTGCGGAAAAACCCATTTCAGCCAGGTGCTCGGGGATCAACACCTGACTGTCCCACCAGCGGGTGGATCTGGCCAGGCGCTCTACCTGCACTGGGCTGAACCCCAACGCCTTGCCTACGTCACGTATCGCGCTGCGTGGCTGGTAGGTAATCACGGTGGCAACCAGGGCAGCACGATCACGTCCATATTTTCGATAGATGTATTGAATCACCTCTTCGCGCCGGGCGTTCTCAAAATCCACATCGATATCCGGTGGCTCATTGCGCTCCTTGGAGATGAATCTTTCAAACAACAGCGCCATGCGGGCCGGGTCGACAGCGGTAATGCCGAGACAGTAACAGACCGTGGAGTTGGCCGCCGAGCCTCGACCCTGGCAAAGAATCTTCTGGCTGCGCGCAAAACAGACGATGTCATAAATGGTGAGAAAATAGGGCTCATAGTTCAGTTCGGCAATCAATGTCAGTTCATGTTCGATCGCTTCTCTGACTTTACCAGGCACCCCTTGCGGCCATCGCTCTTTAGCGCCGGCTTCAACCTGGATGCGCAACCAGTCGGTGGCGTTGTAACCTTCAGGTACCAATTCACTGGGGTATTCGTAACGCAACTCATCCAGTGAGAAGGTACAGCGTTCCGCAATAGCCAGGGTCTCCTGCAACAGGGCTTGGGGATAGATTTCTGCCAGGCGCTGGTAAGGGCGCAGGTGACCTTCTCCATTTGCGGCCAATCGTTTACCCAGTTGCGTCAAGGGCATGTTGAAACGAATTGCGCTAAGGGTATCGTGCAGGATACGCCGATTGCGTTGGTGCATCTGTACATTGCCGCTAGCCGTTAGGGGGATATCGTGTTGCTGAGAGAGACGCTGCAGATGTTCCAGGTGCGCCCGATCCTTGCCGCTCAATGACAGCTCTACCGCGATCCATAACCGTTTGGGGAAAAGCTCGTTGAGAAAAACAACCTCCTGCGCTTCTCCCGGTAGCCATACAGCGAGGCAGTAACTCAGGCTATGCCGGGTCATATCGAGTCGGGTCAAGTGATAGTCGCCTTTGTCCGCATTGCGACGTGCCGTTGAGATCAAGGTGGAGAGCTGACCGTAGCCCTTACGGTTTGTCGCCAGGAGTAAAAATGACAGACCGTCATCCAGCCTGAACCGGCTGCCGATAATGAGCTGGAGTTGCTGCCGCTTGGCCTCCACGTGGGCACGTACCACACCGGCCAGTGTGCACTCGTCGGTGATGGCCAGAGCGCGATAGTTGAGCAGCGCCGCGCGTGCGACGAGCTCCTCCGGGTGGGAGGCACCCTGTAAAAAGGTGAAGTTGCTGATGCAGTGAAGTTCGGCATAGGACATAGCCAATCCCCTTACCCGAACAAACCCTGCAGATACCACTCCCCATCCTGTAGATTGCGAAACAGCCACAAACGCCGGCCATGACGATCACGTGCCCGATAGTAATCGCGACGGACATCAAAACCATCCCACCAGCCACCTTCGATGCGTTCCATTTCAGAAGTCAATTGGATCTCTTTCAATCCACTGCCTAATCGTTGTGGCTGTGACATCAGCCAGAGCGGCCGTCTCGTCAATAACCCATGAGTTTTTGGCTCTGCAGGTCGGGTCGGGGCATAGGCCCAGGCGTATTCGGGTCGATGCTCATCACGCAATTGCAGATGGCATACCGCCTCTTCTCCCAAGCGGGTCTGCAGCTGATCCAACACCTGCTGCCAATCGGTGTCCTGTTCCTCACCCGGCGCAAACAGGGATTGATTGCCGATAACGGCGGGATGAAACTCCTCAGCGAGCAGCACCAACTCCAATACCGGTGCCGACAGTTTCTCCTGATTAAAGCGTTCGCGTATCAGTGTCGATAGGTGTGTTTCGTCGCGGCATAGCTGTCGTGTGCCCAATTCCAAACGCGATGCCTGTTGGTCTTGATGATAAAAGACCACCTGGAGGCGGTTCAGCGCCAACTCCCGCAATCGCATAAAGTTCACCAAGCGAGGCAGGAGCTGCTCGATGCCGTAGAGTATGAAGGTCAAATTCTCCGTCTCTTGGGGAAAGTGCCAGGAGGCAGAGAAACTCGCTGCACTCTTGTGGGATAAGCGAAGTTCCGGTTTGTCACACAGCAACCGATCGAGATAGTCGATAAACTCCAGTCCCAATCGTTTTATCAATCCCGCTCTGGGAAGGCGCCAAAGGTCACGCAACTCTCGTAAACCCATTCTACCGAGCAGAGTTGCCTGCTTCTCGGAAACGGGCAGTACCGCAAGTGGCAGTCTACCCAGCTCTGCACGCAACGCAGTGCGCTCAGTGATGCAGGTCTGCATAGCGCAACGCGCCAGCAGTAAAGCCGCCTGTGGGGAGGGTGCAACAGCGATCTCCACCTCATAGGGTTGCTGTCGCAGATCCCCTTCCACACGCTCGTAGAGTGCCTGCAAACCGCCAAACAACTTCAGACTGGCGCCCACCTCCAACAGCAATGCCTGAGGCTCCAGGCTGACCATGGAGCTGTACTGCATGGCCGCGTCGGCCAGATCGGTTAAGCAGGCCTGTTCGGCCGAGCGATCTCGCGGCTCGGCCTGCAGCTCGGGACACAAGGCATAAGCTGCGGTAAGCGCCATACCCCTCTCCACCCCCATCTTGCGCGCCGGTTGTGACGCGGCCTGGACGATTGGTTTGCCATGGGCTTCATCGGTCACCGCCCAGGGCCTGGCATCCACATCCGCTTCCAGCACCTCGAGGGATAAACGGGGAAAAAAGAGACTCATCCAGAGCAGTGAACGCCCTGTCGCAGATGGCTCGGGATCCACTCGTGACTGGGGCGAAAACAGGGAGTGCTGAAGGGGCGCGGCTGCGGCGGATTCGGACATGACAGCAAAGCATCAGTGAAGTGTGAGAGCGACCGTCTGTCGGCCACGGGTAGCACGGCTTTTCAGAATGGTGACCTGCAAACCGGACTTGCCGGGTTTTAGTAACAAACGTGTTGCCGCAAAAGAGCTGTCACGATGTTCCGAGTGAAACAGCACGCCCACCCCACCCCCCGCCTCGGCGGCTAACTGCAGGCGCCGCACGGTTTTCGATATCAGCCGGCCAGGCCATGCCAACACCATGGCACACCGGCGCTGGCGCAGCACCGTCTCCATCGCCCAGGGAATATCCTGATGCCGAGGTGGACGCAGCACCAGCAGATGGCGTAGTGAAATACCGCCGCTTACCAGAGCGGGTGGGTAAGGGGTATAGGGCGTAGCGATCCATACCAACTGCTTGTTTGCCTGCGTGGCAGCGGCCATGGCCGGCAGAAAGAGCTCTATTTCGCCGATGCCCCATTGAGGCGAGATCACCTCGATCAACGCCCCCCGCAACCAGCCGGCTTCAGGCAGAATGGCGTCCAGTGCGGCATAGCCGGTTGGCAAACCTCGCCTGGTGGGGGCGCACCTTTCACCACACCATATCAACTGGTTGTTATTTAACAGTTTCTTTAAGGGTTCTTTCACAAAACAATCCCCGAAAGGAGTTGATGTTTCTCCAATTTTTCTCTATTCTAGGCTAGAGAAAATTCGGAGAAAGTCAAGTGCTGACAGAACTGGAAAAAAAGATCCTGCTGTTCATCGGGGACTACCTCAGGAACCATGATGGTCAATCCCCCAAGCTGTCTGAAATCGGCGAAGGCTGCGGCATCAAGTCGGTGGGAACGGTGCACCGTTATGTCACTTCCATCAAAGATAAGGGCTTTCTCGAAAAGGCCCGTTCAGGCTGGCGCACACTGCGTTCGCCTAACGAGCTTCCCTACAAGGGTGTGATCGCGGCCGGACAACCGATTGAAGCGGTGGAGCAGGATGAGACGATCGATCTCACCACGTTACTGATACAGCCGGACTGTTTTCTGCTCAAGATCAAAGGGGAGTCGATGATCAACAGCGGCATACTGGATGGCGATCTGGTTGTCATAAAACCATCGAACACCGCGAGCAATGGACAAATTGTCGTCGCCCTGGTCGATAGTGAAGAGGCATCCCTGAAAGAGTTCCAAACAATAGAGGGTGGAAAAAAGATTAAGCTCATTCCTCACAATGATCAGATGCAAGCGCAGATTTATGCTGCGGAGAGGCTACAGATCCAGGGGATATTATTAGGCGTCGTGAGAACCTATGACAGGTAGCTAATGGATCAGATTTTGGGTTTCGAACACCCGCTCTTCCGGTGGGGTGATCTCAGCCTCGTAATCCGCCGTCGGCAGATCGATCGGTAACTCACCCCGGCCGAGGGTCTCAAGCAGTGTTTGAGGGTCGGTGGTAAAGGGGACACTACGCGCCTGTCCGTCGGCGATGACATCCATAGCGGTAATTTCGTAATTCAGCAGTTCATACAGATAGGGAATTTCCAGATCGAGTTTTCTGATGTAGCCAGCAAAATGATGCGCCTCGTTAACCGCGAATCGATCCGGTGTCCGGCTGAAACAGTAGTCTGCCACAAGCCGATCAAACGACGCCTCGTCCAGACTCAGCATCAGCAATCTGATACTCATCCTGAGATTGGAAATGACTGCGCTCAAACGGAATTTTCTGTTCAGTTCCCGGATCAGCAGAACAGCCGGATCATCGGCAAGTTGCCTGCTCAATTCATCCTCGCCCTCATACTCGCTCGGAAAGAGTATCTGTGCGGAGAGCTTTCTCTCCCAGACCTCAGGGGTTAAACCGTTATCGGTGACTAGCACCTTGGGTTTTGCTTTTTTAAATGGGCTGTCACTCTCCTGAGTCGCGCGTCGGCAACTCCAGAGATCATGCATCTGATCAACAGCCTGTCGCACACCATCCAGACCAAAGCGGGGAAGATAGGCGGGTAGGATCTCATAGACCAGCGCACCGAGATTGGGGAGATGGGGAATCAACCTGCGCGCCCATTCAATCACAGGAGGCGGGATATCCCCGGAGTGGGCATCGAGCCAATAGTCCCCATACTTCAAGCCTCCGGCCAGATGGATCTCATAGACCCGCTCCAGTGGTATCTCACTGAGAAAGGCCTCAACCGTTTGCCGGCCATTGCGCTCATTCGACCAGATATTGTGCAGATCGAGAAGAATGCCGCAGTCCGCCGCCTCCACCACTGCCTTGGTAAATTGCCCATCACTCATCTCACCGGGTATGGGCTTGAGGTAGTTGGTTGGCGTCTCCACTGCAAAAGGCACCGGAAGCTTACCCGACACCGCAGCGATGGTTCGACAGGCGGCTTCGACTCCAGCGGGTGTTGCCAGGGGCGGCAGAAAAAAACCGGTTTGCACCGAATTACCCTGTGCATCGACCGCCTCATTGAACACCAGGTGTTCGCTGGCCCAGGCCCCATCCAGGGTTTGAATCGCTTCGCTTAAAGGGGGGATATGTCTGGGATCAGGAATTCGCGAACCGCCCACCGGAAAACCGACACCATGGATGGTCTTGGCCTGAGGCAGGGCTTGTAACCGTTTGAGAAATTCAAGCTGATTCTCGTAAGGCTGATCCTTATTGGGGAAGTAGCGCCACAACACCTGTGGCTCAAGTTCCAATACCTGAACCGCCCCATCCGGTGACTCGAACAGGGGTTCGAGTCCCGGAATGTAGACCAGGCCTACGCCCAGCGGTTCTATCTTCAACGCCGCATCAATTCCATCTGACTGTGAATTTTCAACTTCTCATCGACGATAAACTGTCTCTCGATATCGAATCGAATGTCATGTCCTGAGTGGCAATTGCTGCAACCAAGTTGATCAAGCACCGATTCGGTTATTTTTTGCATTTTTTTAAGGTCGAACATCGCTTTGGCGGGAATCGTAACGCGTACTACGTTGCTCCGCAGGGCGTCTTTGTCGAGTGCAATGGCGGTTGGATACTCCATGGTTCTCTCCCTCTTGTGAACACAAGGCTGCGTATAGCTGCCCAGTTATCGATTGTTAGGATTGTTGTTACAGCTAAAAGCCAGGTAAGCCTAAAGCCGAATACCGGCAACAGCAACCAGAACAATGATTCGACGTTCAAATTATTCTGCGACTGAGTAGGCTAGAATCTCTCACTGATCCCAACTGAACAGTGTAAACACTTTTGGCATGGTATTACCCGGCCACAATTAACTGAAACGATCGTATTGATTTGATACTATTTTAAAAACACAGAAACACACTATCTGGATAGACGGAACTCACTTCTGCCTGTATCACTCTGGAGAGACAACATGAAACAGCTGGCTTTTAAAACCTGGGGAGTTCTTCTCGCCACCCTGCTGTTCCCACTGGCGAGCCTGGCCGATTCATGGAGTTGCGAGTATGAGCATCTCACAAGGAGCGTTGTGATTCTCTACCCGAATGAACCCAGCCGATTACCTTGCAAGGTTTACTATGCAAAACCCCAAGAGAACGTGATACCGCGTACCTTGTGGGAAGCCCGGAATGAAGAGGGTTATTGTCAAAGAAAAGCTGAGGGCTTCATCGAACAGCTGGAGTCCTGGGGCTGGCAGTGCACTTTGGACAATCAATAAGAGACAACAAAAACCACATATAGAGTGTAACCCAAAGCCAATCAGCTTTACCTGAACTGGAATCAGAAGTTGTATGGTAAAATAAGTATTGAAGTTCTACGACAGTTTGCCGTCTCACGCTTTGAGTGTCGAACAAGTTACTCAGAACCAACCCTGGCAAAGCCCGCTATGGATATGAACGCCAGTTAAACAAGGAGTTATCTCATGGAAGAAAATGTCACTATCGGCAAGTACATCATCTGGTTCGCGATTGTCAATCTGTCACTGACTGTCTGCTTCAGCATCGCATTTATCCTGTTGGAGATCGACTCAAACACAAGCGCGGTAATCGGCGCTCTGGTCGGTGCCGCCATGGTTGCGGGATCAAAGTTCATTCAGGACCACAAACGGGTGCCCAATCGAACGGAGAAAACAAAGCTGGTATGGCTATCCTATTTGACCTCCTGGCTAGTCTCACTCCTGTTGCTGGGTGGATTCATTTTGGCTACCAGCGAAGGCAGCCAACTGCTGGAGATGATGAAATCTGTAAATATGGGGATCATCCTTGGCGCGATTATCTTCTTCTCGATTGTGATTCTGGCCACCCTGTCGCTCTCGTATGGGTTTCTGGCAAGAAAACAGCTTGAAGGTATGAAGAGAAAGGGTGTGATCTAGTGGGCCACTAGGGCCTGTCCAAATCATCTCTATGCAGTCTGATCATCCGGGTCCCGCTTTCTAACCTTGCCGGGAGACTCCCCCGTGTATTTTTTGAATGCTTTTGAAAAGGATGCCTCGCTCTCATAACCGCAGCGTTTGGCAACATCGTATATGGTTGCACGCTCTTCACTCAACCATAACCAGGCATTTTGCATACGCCAGCGACCCAGGTAGTTGATCGGTGACTCACCCAACAGGGTTTTGAAGCGATCGGCAAACGCTGAGCGTGACAGATTTGCCAGGGCCGCCAACTCATCGACTGTCCAGCCATATTCCGGTTGTGCGTGTATCGCATCCAGCGCTTTGGCGATCCGACCATCCGTCAGGGCAGCGGTCATACCGGATGTTGCCTGGTTCTCCAGCATATGCTCACGAACCAGTACGACAAACAGGGATTCGGCCAAACGATTGATTAGGGCCTGGCCACCCGATTCCTGGGAAAGCGCCTCCTGTTTGATCATCGAGAGAATCTTTACCGCTGTGGCGTCGGCTTGAGTCAAAGCGCTCTGAACAATTTTCACCGGCGGCAACAGATCGACAAGTGGGCTATTGGCCGCATGGGTAAAACGAAAATAACCACAAAGCAGACCGACCCCATCACGCTTCAGCCCCTCCGCATAGGGTAGCGAAGACGCTATGTTGAGCTCTACCTCGGAACTTTTATCGGAAGAGATTCGATGACGGGTACGTTGCGGAAACATGATGAAATCACCCGCCTCCAATCTTGCCGGTTGTTTCAGTTTCGATGACTCTGCATAGCATTGACCATGAGTTACTAGGTGGAAACTGATATGCCCTGGCCCTGAGGTATCCACCGCCCAATCCCCACAATATTGTGCGTTATGGATGATCTCGACCTGTAGACGAAATGTGCTGAAGAGAGTGGACAGTGAATCCATGAACAGTCACCTGAATCATTTCAAAGCCAGGACTATCCGGCTCCACAGAGTGTTTAAAGAGCATTGGACATACTCTTCGGCGTATTGCGCATGCCAATCAGATTATCGGTCCACTAACATGGATGTCAATGCTCATCGCGACACACTCGCCACTGAGGATTCTTAAAACAGATCAATACACCGACAGGAGAACTGTAATGTTTCGTAGCATGTTCGCTTTTATATTCACCATTCTTACCACACCACTATGGGCCGGTGTCGATACCGGCACCGATGCCAACGATGTCATACTGGCTGGTCACGATGTGGTCGCTTATCACACACAAGGAGAGGCCGTGGAAGGCACTACCATGTATACCGCTGTTTACAATGATGCGATCTATCAGTTCAGCAGCGCAGGCAATCGTGAGCTGTTCAACAGCAACCCTGAAAAATATGCACCAGCCTATGGTGGTTTTTGTGCCTATGGCGCCACTCTGGGTAAAAAGTTTCAGGTAGACGGTAAAGCGTTTGAAGTTGTTGATGGAAAACTCTATGTCAACAAGAACCAGCAGGTCTATGATATATGGCGAAAGGATATCCCGGGCAATCTGAACAAGGCGGACGCCCAGTGGCCAAAAATCGTGGATACCCCTGCAGATGAACTGTAAACAATACCTCGACTGACCGCCTCCATTCCCCCGCTCGGGGGATGGAGCCCGAGTATACGAACGCGTAAGACTCGGCGACAGGTACGACCTACTGTGGGAATATGGGGTGAGCGCTAGTAGCTCCTAGTAGAGCTGATCATAGCCAGGTGCATCCCCCTGGATATCCTTAACGGTTGGCGTGTAGCTCCGATCTCCTTTCTTGACCGCGCCAAGCGCAGCTTGCAGAGACTCATCCAGATAGTGGCCATACAACTCTATTGTGTTGACACCCAGCATACGTCGGTGAACCTCTCTGCCCGTATGATCCAGAAACAGCAGTGTTGGCGTAACCCATACATTATAAGCAGTACCAATCTGACTGGGATGTACCAGGTTTCCATCCAGGTCACGTATGCTGTCAGCT
The DNA here is from genome assembly GCA_003676145.1 of gamma proteobacterium symbiont of Stewartia floridana. Taxonomy (GTDB): domain Bacteria; phylum Pseudomonadota; class Gammaproteobacteria; order Chromatiales; family Chromatiaceae; genus Thiodiazotropha; species Thiodiazotropha taylori. The sequence continues at coordinate 71,885 of NAUB01000017.1, forward strand.
GAATCAAGCAGGATTTCTACCATAATCACTCTATCCTGATAGTCACCACTGAGTTGCATTGGAAAAATAATCTCCCGTTTCAAGCGAACACAGAAAGGACAATGGTGTTGGGATACGATCAGCAGTATCGGAAGCTTCTCTTTTTTTGCCGATTTGGCCAGCTTGCTTAGATCATTGTGCTGCAGTCGCTCCGAAGCAGCGGATAGTGTCGCTAAGACCATGAACAAAATAAGCAAATAGCGGAATTTCATACGGTATAGTTTCCAGGCATCCATGATGCTGCATAGTGGCACTGTGCCAGGGTGACTCAAGCCAAATCCAATCTGCATTGATTATAAGTAATACGCTGTTGAGCCATATCACGAAAGTTTAGCAGCCTGACATCCACCCTACTAGCAGGCTGATTTGATTGTACTTTTTGAATCATCGAACAGAAGGATCTATGCTACTCGGCCTGCCCTGCTCCGACCAACTTCATCACTGGTAATTCCTTGCCAGCTGCACAGTTGCAATAAACCCTGACCACACCCATTTCACTCTGCATAACGGCTTAGATCAGCCAATTCATATTTATCACGAATTGATAACGTTTGAAGTAACAGGGTAGTAAGCATTGTCACAACTTAGTAGTGTTCTGATAAACACAAGAGCAATTCAATCTACCCGCTATTCAAACGATCTCTGGAGTCGGTAAGTGAAATATAAAATTCCGGTTGTGCTGACACTCGCTCTGTTGGGCGTCTCCATGAACCTCTCCGCAGCCAAGGCCACGCTGGCCGGTGGCTGCTTCTGGTGCATGGAGTCCGATTTTGAAAAGCTTGAGGGTGTCACCGATGTAATCTCGGGGTTTACCGGGGGCACATTGAAAAACCCCACCTACAACGGCAATCATGAGGGTCATTACGAAGCGGTTGAAATCACCTATGACCCCGACAAGATCAGCTATCAACAGTTGATCGACCACTACTGGCTGAATATCGATCCTTTTGATGACAGAGGACAGTTCTGCGATAAAGGCCACAGCTACTTAAGCGCCATCTTTGTGGCTAATGAAAGAGAGCGTGAGATCGCCGAGCAGACCAAAAAGGCGGTGGAAAACCGCTTTCCCGAGCAAATGGTTGCGACAAAAATCCTCGACCAATCGACTTTCTACCCGATACAGGGGGCTGAGAGTTATCATCAGGATTTCTATAAGAATAACCCTGTCAGGTACAAGCTTTACCGTTGGAACTGTCAACGCGATCAACGCTTACAGGAAATCTGGGGCGACATGGCAGGCAAATCATTTTGATAGCCCTTGATTGCCGATGATCCCCAGGTGGCTCTTGTCCTTCAAGGCTTATTAACTACGTGTCGCAGTTTTGAATTGGGATCACACCAACTTTAGATGGCCGTGATGACAGAAACACCAAATAGCCACTCACCAACAGCGTCGATTGACTTAGGGTCCAACCAGCCTCCCCTCTGGTTATACCCTGCATTGTCTTACCCCTGATTGGTTGGCACTCCATCCTCCAGATCGACACCAGTTGTCATGGTGTTAAGTTGCCTAACCGGTTACTTATGCAGGCAAGTGAAAACTGAACCAATTGAGTTTGCGTGAAAGAGATTGATACCTACGGCAACGGGAAGGAGCTGAGGCTATACTCAATGTCGGATCGGAACCACTTTTGCCGACTTGATTGATATCAAACCTTTCGCTGACAAACATGCCAAGATTCTCTGCAGGTGGTGGTTTCCGTTTCAGCCCTGACTTTTCTGAGAGAATATGACTATGCAATTTACCAGGCAATTGATTCTTGCAATGGTATTGCTGCCAGTACCCTGCTTCTCCGTCGATCTGGAAAACGGTGAGGAGATCAACGAGGTCTGTGCCGGTTGCCATGGTGAATTTGGTCAGGGTGGTAAAGAGGGTGAATACCCCAGGCTTGCCGGCATGCCGAGCGCTTTCCTGGCCAAGCAACTGCATCTTTTCCGCGATCGACTGCGCCCCAATCTCGCCATGGTGGAGTATGTCGATCACCGCCAGATGCCGGATGAGGATATACGGGATATCTCCCACTTCCTTTCACAGATCGTGTTGCAAACCAAGCTCCCTCCGGTGGATGAAACCGCAGAGGATTTCAATGCCTACGAACGTCTGTTGGCCTCAAAACGTCTGATGCAGATTCCCCGGGCACCAGGTGACATAGAGAAAGGTAAGAAGCAGTATCGCAAAGAGTGCGCATCCTGCCATGGGCGCGATGGCATGGGGGATATGGAAAAAGCCGTACCGATGTTGGCGGGACAATACACCAGCTACCTGTGGCGCCAGGTCAAGAAATACCGTGACGGCATCCGCATCCATGATGAAGAGGCTCCCGATGATGAGTTACTGGCTGAATTCACAGACCAGGAACTGACCGACATGTTCGCCTATCTCTCGATTCTGGATGATTAACTAGGGCCTGTTAACACTAATCTAATCCCCGCTCCCAGGCAGCGGAATCCCCGGCCTCACTGTAATGAAGCGATAGGGCATGGAGATCAACCCCTGCCCGGTTGTTATCAGCACCTTCGCTTCCCACTCCATCGCATTCCAAACACACACCGGCAACATGCCGTCCCCCTTGAATTCACCGGCGCCGCTGTCATTCAAGGTCACTCGGTTGAAGCCCATATTCATATCCACACCATTGAAATCGACCTGAACCTTATCCGCCTGTAGGCCTTGCAGTATGACCTGCAGTTGCAACGGCTTCACCAGTGGGATCTCCCGTGGCTCGATGGCAAAGCTGACACTTACAGAATCATTCAATTGGGAGATACAGGGACCTGCGCGAAGATCGCATTCAGGATCGAGTTGCCCTGAACGGGTTACTTCAGGAAACAGAATGGGCTGCGCTTTGTAGATCGCCACAGCGGACACTGCAACCATCAACAGACCGGCCAGGACCCATAATTGGTATTGCCCCTTATTCACGACTGCCATTGTGCACTCACCTGTCATCTCAGCGTCTAAACCTACTCACGCTCTAAGGCAGATCACTGCGTTTGAAATATTGGTATCCCAGGCCGGCGCAGACGGTTCCCAGGACGATCGGATAGAGCATGGCATAGGCGATATAGCCGGCCTGCCCGAAACTGTCCAGAATCACATAGGCCGTGGGGCCGAGCAGCACCAGTTGAGGATCAAACAACATCATCGTCGCGGTGCGAAAAACCTGCATCGGATTTGCCAGAGCGATACCGACTGCGGTTTCCGGCGGTAGCTGCTCCTGGATCAAGACTCCCAGCAGAATCAGATCCAGAAAGAGTAACAGGGTCAGCCAGACAACGAAGGCCGCTCCCTGGGCCACGTCGGCACTGCGCGCCAGGGTGGAGATCAACATACCGATGCCGAGAAAACACCAGGCCAGAGCCATCAGCAGACCGGTATAGTAGAGCAACAGATGCCAGGGTGCCGACACACCTTTCAGCAGACCCCAGGCCGTGGCGCCCAGCATCGCTGCGAAGACCGGCAGGAAGACCACGAAAAAGCGCCCAAATACCCTTCCCCAAAACCAGGCCCCCAGGGTAATCGGCAGGGAGAGCAGGTACTCGAAGACCCCAGCCTCCCGATCGCCGGCCACCGAACGTACCGTGGTGATCAAAACAAAAATCGGCAGTATCGCCATCGAGAGCTGAATGTAGGTGATCAACAGACGGGAGAGGCCGGTAAAACCCATAATCCGCGATTCCGCCAGGCCGAAAGCAAACAGAATCACCACCAGACCGCCGAACACCATGGCATAAACCATAAACCAGCGTGCCCGCAGTGACTCTATGATATCGGTGTATGCTGCCAGCCAAAGGTATCGCATAGGATAGATTTCCTGTTCAGTCGACTGCCCCAGTCGTTGCTTGTTCTGTTGCGCCCTGCCTGCGCTGTGCCTGTTGTTTCAGACGCTCCATCAGATGCACCCCATGGTGATCGAAACGCTTCTCCACCTTGATGATATGCTGCTTGGCCTGCTCGAAGTTGAGCCCTCCGGGTGCACTCTCCAATTGAGCCCCAAGGCCAAACTCCATCGGTGTGAGGTTGCCTGTTACATAAGTGGCTTTGGTGGCGTCGATCCAATCTCCGCTTCGATGATCGGTCACCCAGATCTCGGTATTCGGATCATCTTCCCAGGGCTGCTTGGCGAGCCACAGGGTGGCGCAACCGATATCATCGAACATCGCCACCTCAGAACGCTTCTTGTCGGGTGGGAAATAGCGAATCTGGGCCGCGTGATAACGATCGCTTACAACCATTCGGCACCGCTCACAGGCATCCCTGTCCCATTTGACCTCTTTGGGACCAGTGCCGGTGTCCCCGGAGCAGGCCACCAGCATCGCCAGAGAGAGAGAGATTCCAACTTGCCTATAGCCTCTAAACCACATTGATTGAAGCCTCCCGCTGCTGCTCAACCTCACTGATCTCCATCCCAGAGAGCAGTGCGGCATAACGGGAGAGCAGACCAAGAAATCGCAAGCGATCGGGACCGGCGATGTAGCCATCCCAAACCTGACCGTTTTCAGAGGCACTGAACCCCCACTCAGCGATCGCCTTTGCGAACGCTTCTTCCGCCTGGATCAGACGAATCCGGCAGTAGAGACGGGATGAGAGCTCCACCAGGTCGGCCACCTTGTCATCCAGCACGATCTCTCCCTGATCCATCTCAATGACCCGATTCACCAACGCCGCCACCTCATCGAGCCGATGACTTGAAATCAACATCGCAGCATGATCCTTTTTAGCCGCCAGCAACTTGAAAAAGATATGCCGCGCCTGGGGATCGAGATTGGCTGCGGGCTCGTCCATCACCAGCAGTTCGCTCTGCCGACCCAGGGCGATGGCAATCAACAACTTCTGTTTCTGACCGCCGGAGAGTTTGACGAACGGCTGCTTGTGAAAATGTTGTGCATCAAAGCCCAACTCCTCGGCAACGCTGACCATGCGTTGCGGATCGGAATCGCACAAACTGGCGGCAAAGCGGATCAGTTGTCCGACGGGCATACGCAGTGGCGGCGGTAATTGCGGCACGAATCCGACCTTGGAGAGCACTTCGCGACGACAAACTCTGGGATCCTTGGCATCTACCAGTACTCTGCCTTGACAGGTGTATTCACCCAGCAGACAACGTATCAGGGTGGTTTTTCCTGCTCCGTTGGAACCCACCAGCGCAACTCGCTGACCACGCTCTATGCTCAGGTTGATACCCTTGAGTACCTGATGCCGGCGAAAATTCTTGACGATGTTTTCAAATTGAATCATAGGTTCATTTCAACATCTTGCTGAGTCCCTTGACCTCGTAGGTCAGGGAGTCGGTTGGACAGACGTCGACACACATTCCGCATCGGGTGCAATCGGATGAGACATCCTGGTTGACATCCCGCGCACCGCTACGGATGGTCAGTTCCAGGACATGAGGGACCAGACACACCTTGCGGCAGTCACCTTCATGGTGGCAGGCCTCAGCGTTATATTTGACCCGCACAGGGGATAACAGTCCGACTGCACCATAGGTCACACCGATGGGACAGACATAACGGCACCAGGCACGGCGTGAATAAAATATTTCGAACAACAACAGTAGCCCAACCCATACCAGAGCCAATCCGGGTCCGTAGATCAGTGCGCGACTCAGAATACCGGTAGGCGAGATCGTCTCAAACACGGTATACCCGGTAACTAACGCCAACAGGGCGAAGACCAGATAGAAGACGATGCGCACCTTGCGGTTGAAGGTATGGTTCTTGATGAGTCTCTTTTTCACCAGCCACAGATGCAGATATTCAGCCCACTCTGACAACAGGTGGTAGGGACAGACCCAGGAACAGAATGTCCTCCCCCCCAGCAGCAGCCACATCAGAAAGACCGTGACAATACCGATCACCAGATTCAACACAATATGTTTGTAGGCCAATACAACCTGCAGGGCGGCATTCAGATCGGCGAAGTGAAAACCCATCACGCGTGCGCCGGTCAATGCACCTTCCACCAGCTGCACATCGAAATAGAAGGAGGCCACGAACAGCAGATTGACCATAATCAGGGTTGCCCAGCGACGCTTTTGCCATTTACTGAGAAAGGTGCTCTTGTGTGCATGCCGAACCGCTTCCACATCCGCCTTGGAGAGTTTGCCTTTTTTACCCGCATAGATGGCCTGAACTTCCGCGCTCTGCTGCTGTTTCGAAGGGCGTGGAATCTTGTTGCCTATCAGATGGGCGATCGAGTCTTTGATATAACTCATCTCAAGACTCCTTAACCGTGTCGGCGTTCTTGTCCAGATCGACCACAATCGCAGCACTCTCCACCGGGCAGATCATTTCGCACACACCACATCCGACGCAGCCTTCCTGCACGACCGGCTTCATACGCACCACACCATCTCCCTGATCCAGCGGTTCAAGTGTGATGGCGTGTTCTGGCGGACAGGCATTACCCATCTGTTGTGCCACTCTTGCAACCGGCTGATCTGTTTTTTCAGATTCTGCGGCTTCACACTGGGTGATGCGTATCTCGATCGGACATTGACGCACACACAGATCGCAGATCTCCAGGTCATATGGGTGCTCCGATACCGGAATGGGATTCCAACGATCGATCTCTTCGTAACGTAATAATCCCCTGTAGTCGGCACCCCGCGCCTGGCCTTTGAAACCCTTTCCCTGCATCGCCAGGCAGGCCTTGGGTCTGGCAAGTCGGGCAAATCCCATGCGGGTATCGGCGGGATAATCCAGATCATGGGTCAGCGCGCCGGTGGGACAGGCCAACACACACTGCAGACCGTCACATGAGAAGTCACAGGCCTGTTCCCTGGCGTCGATATAGGGTACGCCGATACCAAATCCATCCAGCAGATCGGCCAGCTTGATCGCCTCCACCGGACAGACCTGAACGCACTGGCCGCATTTGATACAGGAGGCATAGAACTGCTGCTCATCATCCGGTGTCTTCAATGCACCGGGCGGGCGCAGACGCAACGAGGTCCCTTGCAGGACAGGAACATAACCCAACATGGAGACGCCAATCATACCGGCGGCCAAAACAGAGGAACGCAGAAACTCCCGGCGGCTCTGCTCTTTACGTTTTGGCGTCATCGGACGCTTTTTTCTCTTCACAGGTCGTTGTTTGTCACTCATGTTATGTTTCTCTTTCAACGCCCGAGCGACTCGCGCAGTGCGCGGTAGGCATCAAATGTCTTTTGGGTATCAGCTTGGATCTCCGCCTCAGTGTCAGTTGAATCAGATGGTTGAGCGTCAGAAACAGGATCCACCTGCTCCACCCATTCAGCCGTCATCATCGGCTGCTTGTCTCGCACCAGCATGTTGGGCTGCGTGAATGGCGCAAGACGCTCCAGGAAATCCATCACCTCAAGCACAGGGGAACCTTTGAAAAAACGTGCCGAGGGTACATCCATCCAGATTCGATCGGCATAGCTGAAGAGTTCATAGGGCTTATCCCCTACCCTGTCATGATCCTGATCAAACCCCTCATAGTCGTCCCAATAGTTGCCTTGCCAGACATTCCGATTGGCTGTCTTTCCACCACCGGAGACGGCCACTTGAGTGATATTGCCTTTGAATCGATTGTTTTTCAGGGTATTGCCGGTCCAGTCATTGAGAAAAAGCACCCCAATGCCACTGTAGGCGACCAGATTGTTTTCAAAAAGGTTGACCGTATCGGGCTGAAAGGGAGAGACATCCAGATAGAGCCCTGTCGCACAATAGAGCACCTGGTTACCGGTCACCACCACATCCGAGGTCTCCTTGAAACCGATACCCATACCAGTGGCACCGGTAGCATGAGCGATGTAGTTGTTTTTCAGATGCACGCCATCGCTGTACATGACAAAGATACCGACTGAGTTATCCTCATAGTGGTTGTCTACGACTTCGTTGTATTGTGCATACATGAAGTGCAGGGAGTAACGACCGCCCCGGGCATCGTTACGTGCAATCAGATTATCCCGTGAGTACCAAACCACCATATCACGGGAATCCCGGATGATATTGTCCGTGATCTTGTTATCGAAACTGTACCAAAGCCGAATCGCATCACCCCTGATGCCCAAATCGAAAGGCTTCGAAGAGATCCGATTGGCTCGCACGATATTGTTTTTCGACTGTTGCAGATCGACGCCGAACAGACAGTTATCGATCACGTTGTCTTTGATCACATTGAAGTCGCCGCGTACCTGCACGCCTGCATCGATTGTGTTATGCGACTCCCCGGAGTTTGTCAGGCGGAGATTTTTGATCGTAGCGCCATCCGTATCCAGTACGATGACAGAACCTTTTCCACCGGCATCGATGGTGACCTTACCCTGCCCATCCACCGTAATGGCATCGCTTATGGTGACCGGTCCGGCATAGGTTCCAGGTGGGGGAATCAGAATGCCGCCAGCTTCGGTATCATCGACCAGGTCCTGGAAAGACGGGTAGTTCCCGGCTGATGCCAAAGCCTGAGGCACAGTAGCAGACAGAAGCAGCAGTAGCGCTGCCAATATGAGACTCTGTCTGTAGACTGCGTAAACAATAACCAATTTAACACCCGCATACGGTTGATTGTGAAAATTGATCTTCGACTGTGAATTCATCCGTTACCGTAAAAAAGCCGATCAATTCACCACGTAAAACCGGTTTATGACTTCTCCTGCTTGAACTGCTTGAATCGAATCAGTGCCGCCGCTGCCAGTATCAACGAGGTCAGCACCATCAGACCGAATCCCTTGTAGGGATAGGAGTGAGTCGTAAACTGCGCAACCTTACCGTCGCCGAATACGGTGGGCATGAACGGCTTTACGGAAAACGCACCCATGTCATTCAGGGTGTGTCCATACCACCAAAGCCAGGCTGAGTAATCTATGACGAAAATGACCGGTAATGCGATCGGTACCAAGACCAGAAGCCAGTAGAACAGCCCACCATTCTTACGAGCACCGAATATCACCAGCAGCATGGCAGCCAGCAATCCGACAAAAACCACATGAATCGCCAGTTCGAGATTTTTTACCATCGGCACAATCTCTTGCTGGTTATTGAAATATCGACCAAGACTCTTCGCGTAGTGCCAGGACATCACCTGAAAGGCACTGCCGTTCCACGGCGCCATCTTATCGGATCTCACCTGATCGATATCATAGGTCAATTTCAGTTGTTCGATGAGATGCAGTTTTTCCGCATCCCCCGATTCTGACTGCTGCCGTTTCTCCCTTTCCACCTGAGATGGCAGGATCACCTCCACACCCGACTCCTCCAAAGAGTCCTTGAGTACTCCTGCGATACCACCAATCACGATCTCAGGTTCACTGCTCACAGAGGTCGCCTCCTGATCCAGTGAGGTCACCAGTGCGCTGATGTATCCGGTATTCAGCAGTTTGAAACCACCATCTCCATATAAAGCCAATCCCATCCAAACAGCGATAACCGCAAAGCCTCCACTCAGTATCGCAACCCGAATCCTGGGTTTGGTACAGATAAAACCCAACAGCATGACACCCATGAAGACCATCAGAAACTGACCGAAGCCACGCTCAACAGGGCCACCCGCAGCGATCGGGTACATGCCCACATAGTGGTTGATGGTATCCATCTCATGTACACAATCCAGCGCTTCATCTTCGACGATCTCCGCCTTCTCCTGCTTTTCGCAACCGTTGAACACGCCGTTCATATGAAAGTGAATTCGCACACCATCCGGAAAGGACTCAGCCGGATAGTTTGGCGCTGTCAACGATACCCACCAGATCGGGGTGTAGAAAATTACAGCCAGAAGCCCCAGTGCGGCCAGGGTGAGCACGGCAACTTGAAGCGTTTGCTTAGACGGCATAATGGTTCTCTTGAATAGAAGTAAGATTATTTGATCAGTGAATCTCTGTAAGCAGCTTCCAGGTTGGGCCGATCACCCAACCTGTCTGCTGTCTGCCACTTTCCACCTGACCACTGCAAGTGTTGGATAAGCCCCGGCTCAGTGTCAGGTGAACTGCAACGCTCTCAGCACTAATCGTAATCCGGATTCTGCCAATCCTTGGAAGGCGCAAGCAGTTCCTTGGGTACCTGCAGGCGCGATACATAGTTGATGACCATCTGCATATCTTTGTCGGAGAAGTTCTTGATCTGCTCTACCATCTCCGGGTTGGCATTGCGACGCTTACCATCCCGAATCCACTCAAACTGACGCAACATATAGGCATAGTGCTGACCATGAATCTTCGGATAGAACTTCTCATCGTCACCTTCACCGTTCGCACCATGACATTGAACACAGTTGTCATCGTAGAGTTTCTTACCTTGAGTGAATTCAGGGAACAACTGGTTCCAGGGACCCTTACCGTTTTCCGGATTCATCGGCAACTTGGCAATATATGCGGTGACATCAGCCACCAGTTGAGCGGCTTTAATCTCACCGGCATGGTATCCGGACGCCGCCATGATCTGTTCATCCAAAGCAAATGGATACATGGTGGGGTTATCCCGGTTCTGTGCACGAATATCCGCCAGCTGTTTGATCAAAACATTCCGGTGCTGACCAGCAAGTTGTGGAAAGGTACCGTCAGCTAGACCCCAGCCCTCCAGTAGATGGCAGGCTGAACAGACCTCGTACACGGCTATCCCCCGCTCACGGTCCGGCGTCAACAGCATCGCCTCATCCTTTTCGCCGCCAGCCTCGTTCCAGCCAGCCCCGACACCGCCAGAAACGACTAGACCCAAGGTTATGGCCACTGATTTGATCATCGGTTTAAGATTCATGATTCGTTTCTCCACTCCCCTGAAATGCGAGGGGATCAGTTTGCTTCGTAGCCGGGCACCAGCACACAAAAAGTATCACTTGAATAACGCGCTCAGTGTGTCACGGGGTATATTAGATGACTTTGATATACATCAAACTGCATCTCCCGGATAACCTATCTGGTGATCTTTCAGAGGGTGCTCAACCAATCGGCTATGGCTCTCATCTCCTCATCCGTGACCAATCCCATGACCCCTTTCATAGCGGCAGATTGGCCATTACTACGAACGCCTGACTTGATATCCTTCATCTGGTTATAAGCGTAATCAGCATTTTGCCCGGCAAGCTTGGGATAGATCGGCATAATCGGCGATTGGGCGTCTTTACCATGGCATGACCAGCAAGTTTTGGTTTTGTAGAGTTCCGCGCCATCAGCGGCTTGTGTGTTCATTGGCGCCGCGGAGACAACCAACAGAGTCATACCGATTAATGAGAGGTTTACAATTTTCAACATACTGAGTTCCTCATTTACAGCGAGTGGTTAAGTTCCGATGAGGGAACTGAAACAATGCACATGCAGCAAGCCACATGAGTTGAGTCAACGCCAAATAAACCTTGTCAAACATGTGCGTATTATTCGGATAAACGCAGAAAGGGGCCCTAAGACCCCTTTCCTCTTCAATGCTCAGAACCGAGCTGGCTATTTGACCTTTTTAGCTCCATGCTCTTCCAGGAAAGTCTTGGCACGCAGCCCAAGATCTGCTGTTTTGACCTGATACTGCCACCACTGACCGGCCCAAAGCGTGGCGTTCTGATAGTCACCTTTCGCAGCAAAGCCTTCAGACTTTTTCTTGGCCTCTTCGGCAAAACCGAGCTGGTCCGTCGCATCTTCCACCAGGGCAACAACTTCCGGAAAATCCTTGTAGTTGTGACTGGTGATGAATCCCACCACGGAGTCGATAACCGCCTGGGTATCGATGTTGGTCTTGACCTGTTTCGCATAGTCTGCCTGGGTATACTTGGTACCTTCCTGTATCTCGGTGGTTGTGGCCACATACCCTTTCGGTTTGACTAACAGGTATCCCTGCATTTCCAGATGCAAGGCGGAGCAGAACTCGGTGCAGTAGTAGGGATAGACACCAGCCCTGTCCGCTTTGAAGGTTGCCGAGACAGTCTTACCCGGTTCGATCGAAAGATTCACATTCTGTCCGTAGAGTGCGAAACCATGGGTCTCATCCTCGGCACGCTCCAGGTTGGTCAGATGAATCGATACCGTCTCACCCTCTTCCACTTCGATGATTTCCGGTGTGATATGGGAACGGATCACCGTACCGTAGACATGCACAACTCCGTCATCGCCACGTACCACCTTCTCTCGACCGGCTCGTGTCTTGTAGGGCGACTTCTTGTCAGTACGACTGTCCCAACCGGATTTGTAACGTACCGCAGGCTTCAGTTTGTCCGCTTTGATGGCGACCACATAGTGTGGCTCACCCAAAGGTAACGGCATGTCGTAGAGCAGCTGCATCTTGTCACCACTGATGTCGATCAACTGATGATTCTGCGGATGCAGTGGTCCGACCGGGTTGAAGCGATCGATGGCAAGCTTGTTCAGAGAGACCAGATACTTACCATCCGGTGATACGGAATCACCTTCCATCGCGACCAGATGACCGATGTTGTAGTGGATATGCAATTGATCCAACACCTTGCCGTCACAGTAGTTCCACTTGGTTACCATTGAGTCGACATAGATCGAGGTATAGACAATACACTCCTTGGCATCATACTGGGTATGCAAAGGACCAAGCCCTACCTGTACCTGTGTATGCAAGGCATCTTTCATCGCTATGATCGGGATACCGTATGGGTCCTTACCTTCAAACTTCTTCTCTTTGATCGCTTTTTGGATCTTCTCCCAGCTGTAGACCCAGGCATGGCTATCCAGCTTACCGGAGACGATGATATGGGATCCGTCGGGGCTGACATCAACACCGTGCGGACTCTTTGGTTCCGGAATCAGATAGAGAAGCCCCTCTTTCACCGCCTGTTCCATAGGGATCATATAAGCGCCCTTGGACTTCTTTACTTTACCGGCAGCAACCAGTTCGGCGGCCTTTTTCCAGTTTGTGACATGCAGAAAATCGGTATCCTTTTGTGAACAGCCCGCTTCAAAGGGAGGACGCCCACGCTCGATTCCGCCGACATATCGTTCAGAACAGAATGAGTTGGTAAAACCCCAACCCATGGAAGGCCCCTTACCCGCATCGGAAAGGTCCTGACTGTAAGGAGGCAACTCAAAGGTAAACGACTGCGAGGGGTCCAGGCGACCTATTTTATCGTCGAACTTCCAGTAGGTAACCGCGCCACGGTATTTATCGTTGAACTCCTCCAGCGGCACAAACTCATCTGCAAACGGTGCCGCATACTGGGAAGCTTCCATCACGTACTCGGTGTTCGGCGTAACAAAAGCGCCACCATGCTCCGATTTCATAAATGGATTGACCACGATCTGTTTGGTCTCGAAATCGTGCAGATCGATGACTGCCATACGCGGGTTGGCTTTATCGTTGATAAACAGATAGCGACCGTTGTATTCACCGTTGGTCTCAGAGAAAGCCGGATGGTGGGTATCGCCGTAGTTGATATCCTTGCCCTGTATTCTGCCCTGTGCCAATACCGCTTTTGATTCATCATCAAAGCCATAGCCCTGCCAGGGTTCAGGTGTAAAAACAGCGATATACTTGAGTATCCTCATGGAGGGGATACCGTAAACGATGACCTGTCCGCTCTGTCCACCGGAGCTGAAGGCCAGATACTCATCGCGCCCTCCGGTTGGCGTATAGGTTTTTGCTGCCGCAAGCAGATCCTGCTGAGAGAGTCCACGCGCTTTCATGACATCTTCAAGCGCCGACTGGGACCATGCATTGGTTGCGGCTGTCAAGCCAATCCCCAAACCTATGCCCAATGCGGATATACGTTTCAAACTATTGTTCATCGTTCCCCGTCCCCGTGATTATAAAGAGAAGGCAAATTGATCTATGCCGAGTAAAAAGATATTCAACAAATGAAGTGCCAACCTCATTGACTTAAGTCAAATGGCAAAATTGGGGAGGAATTGAATTACAGAAATGATCAGTTTTTCAGTGCTAACAACGAAACTTCTACCACAATGAGATAGTACGAATACTCAATTCTAAGTACTCGTGACTATCACAATTTCAATACAGATAATTTTTTTATGGATACGTGTGACGCTACGATTATTGTGCGTTACTCAAGCAGCTGTTCGAGTTTGGCTGCAAGTTCCTGAGGTGAAATACCATGAGCGAATTTATTGATGAACCGACCGCTCGGATCGAGCAGGTAGAGACTGGCGGTATGATCCATAAGATAGAGGTCGGGATCATCGGATGCCTCATCCACCCGCTCGAATCTGGCTTTGAACTGCGCGGCCACCCGTTCGATCATCGTTTCGGATCCGGTAACGCCAATCAGTCGCTCGTCGTAATACTCCACATACTTTTTCATTACGCCAACACTATCCCGCTGCGGATCGATCGTGATGAAGTAAGGTTGAAACCGGGCCGCTTTATCACCCAGCTCATTCAGCGCCTGAAACACAATCTGCAGTGAGGTTGGACAGATATCCGGGCAGTAGGTATAACCAAAATAGACAATCGAAAACTTCCCCAGCATCGTCTCATCGGTCACCAGTCTGCCCAGATGATCGGTTAACAGAAATGTCCCTTTTCCGATACCCTCGGCGGCAACCAGTCTATCCTGCTGAGCGGCACTCCTCGCCTTTCCTGCCTGCACCATATCCGCATTCAGACAACGCTTGATCTCATCCGTATTATGCGCCATGAGTTGAAAGTAGAGATCAGGGCCAGGCGACAGGCCAATGCCAAAACTGTTCAAGACACCATGATTGACTTCACTCTCCTGAGTCAATAGAGCAAGATGCTGAGTTGGAAAACCGCGCTCCGATAGCAGGCAAACCGCTTCACCGGATGCAATCCTCTCACGCAACCGCAACAATCCTCTGGCATCTGCCTGTTGTAACGGGGATCCGCTCAGGTGATCAAGCACCTTTAGCGCATAGGCCTGCTCAAAGTACTGCAGGGTGTCATGATACTGGATGCCCAGTCCTGCCTTCATCCCCCGATAGCCGTACTCATACTCACGGTCGATGCGGGCCAGCCGGGCCAGAACGGTCTGCCGATTACGTTCATACAGATGGGTGCGTTTGGTGTCCATTTGCTGCAGAAGAAGCGTCAGGTCGTCAAGCATAATCATCAGATTACGATTGTCCAACCAAAAGTGAGGATCGCGCTTTTGTTGCTGATGACGGGAGGGTAACACCTTCAAGCCGGTATGGGACAACAACTCGATGACCTTTGTATTGTTACTCAGCTGTCCTATGGACTCTGCAAGTGAAGCTTCCAATTCAGGACCGACCCAGAACAAAAGATCGGCTTGCTGCATGCGTTGCCACTGTTCAGGTGACGCTGTGAACTGATGGGGCAGACGGCTATCGTCGATCAACAGTTCGGGCTCACCAATTCCTTGCATCAGACCTGACAGGATGGAGTGCAACGGCTTGATCGTCACCACAACGCGAAACTCACTATCGGCCTCTGCCCCATTGCAAGCCAGTGGCCACATCCAGAGTGACAACATTAACAAGATCAGCGGGATCAGGCCCTGTTTTCTGATATTGCTCATCGCTTCCGATACACCGCATTCAGTTCATCAATCGCCAAATCAACCTGCTGTGCAAAGCTTTCGGATGAGGGACAGACCCGACCATCATTGATGAAGGCCATAAAGGATTTATTGGTCTGATAATCAAACAGCTCCCCCAACTGGCGCTGTTTGGGTAGCGTCCTCACCAAGACCTGTTTGATCCTTTGTGTCTGATCAAGCCTGCCGCAGTGCAGAGCAACCCCATTCAATGAA
The DNA here is from genome assembly GCA_003676145.1 of gamma proteobacterium symbiont of Stewartia floridana. Lineage (GTDB taxonomy): Bacteria > Pseudomonadota > Gammaproteobacteria > Chromatiales > Chromatiaceae > Thiodiazotropha > Thiodiazotropha taylori. The sequence goes on from NAUB01000017.1 coordinate 87,585, forward strand.
CCAAGCGCTCGAATGGCTGCCAACTGATCATCGCTTGCAGCTTCCACTCGAACCACGCCTAACAGAATGCACAACAGCATCAGGATTCGCGGAATCATGAGCACCTCTTCAGCCCCATAAGAATCTCTCAAGAATAAAGAATGGATCAATATCAATTGACACTGATCCGGCCAGGCGGGTCCGGAAGCCAAACCATCCTTGTCTGACAGGAGCAACCCGGTACCCATCAAAACGCCAGGATCTGCGGATTGATTGAATTTTCGATACTGAGGATCTATTAAACCCCAAGCTTACCTGGAGAGATTTGATTGATATCAAACTGCAGCGTTTGCCAAGCCAAAGGGGATTTGAATTTTTTTGCTCAAATACAACAGGTTAGGGTTTACCTGAAATCCCAGGAAAATCTCTCGCCACCCCTTTTGCCCCAGTCAGATCGACAGACTGAACCCGCGCATTGACAAAACGCGCCCCCGCAAGATTTGCCTCCCTGAACAGGGTCTCGGTCAAGGCCACGCCATTCAGTAGAGAGCCAGACAAGTCCGCCTGGGAGAAATCCGCCTGCTCCAAAGCTGCACCGGTCAAAACCACCTGACGCAGACTTGTCCTCCTGAGCGTGCTGCCAATGAGTACAGCCCGCATCATGAATGCCTGATCAAAAACGCTATCATCCAACTGACTCTCCTCCATCGAAATATCCTTCATGTTGGCGTTGGAAAAATTAGCGCCACTGGCACTGGCCTCATTGATGCTGGCACCAAAAAGGTAGGCATTGGAAAAATTGCTTCGATTCAGTGAGCTTTCATCAAAATTGGTATGAAACAGATCCGCATCGGTAAAATCGGCGGCGTCCGCCTGACAACCGGAGAGCATCGCCCACTTTAAGTCAGCTTTCACCAGAACTGCCCGGGAAAGGTTACAGTCGATCAACCTGGCGTTCTGAAAATTGACACCACTCAACCGACTCCCCTGCAGATCGACACCGGTGAGATCCCGGCCACTGAAATCACAATGGGTATAGTCATGTCTTGAAACCGGAGAGTCACAATCCCCTATCGGTACGGACTCTGGTGGCACCTCGCCTGATGATTGCATCGAGATGGTGAACAGAATTGAAAACAGGATTTGTTTGATCACCTTTCCTCCGAGATAAACCACCACCTGTAACAGCGCAGCTTATTCAAATGAATATAGGCACTATAGGCAGCCGCTCTATTTTTGAAAAGCTATATAAATACCAGCTGCCACCATTGGTCAGCCGCCTGGTTGCATTATTACGTCGATTCGTATGCGAGGGTGATGCATCTCAGTTACACAAAACAGCACGACAGGATAGAATGACGCTGTTTTCAAGAGGTGTAACCACACTGTTATGAATTGACATTGAATTTTCGATAAAATATGACGCCAATACAACAGCCTGAGTTACAACAGGATCCTCGTCTCTTTGGGAATGTTTTTGATGACACACAACACTGTTTTACGAATACTCTTGGTGACTCTGCTCACCACCCCTGTTTCAAGCCTGGCTGAGGAGAAACCTCTGTGGGAGGCCGGAATTGGTATTGGGGCCATGAGTTTTCCCGCCTATCGCGGATCTGACAAGTCACACAACTTTCTGCTGCCAGTACCCTATTTCGTCTATCACGGTGATTTTCTCAAGGCTGACCGCCATGGAATACGGGGCAGTCTGTTCGATTCGGAGCTGGTTGATCTGACACTGAGTTTTTCCGCCTCACCGCCAACCAACAGCGACGATATCGATGAACGGGAGGGAATGCCCGACCTCAAGACCACCTTTGAGTTCGGCCCCCAGATCGATCTCACCCTGTGGCGCAACGAGAACCGGACACGTTCACTTAGACTGCGTATGCCGGCCCGCGCCGCTTTTACGGTTGAGCGTTCATCCGAGTCCATCGGCTGGGTCTTCTCGCCCAGACTCAATCTGGATATCACCGACCTGCCCGCACTACCGGGCTGGAATCTTGGCTTTGTCGCCGGTCCAATCTACGCCACAGAGGATCAGCACGACTATTTCTACGGAGTCGATCCTCAATATGCGACCAATCAGCGTCCGGCCTACCAAACCACTGGGGGTTACAGTGGCAGCCAGTTTCTTTTCACCCTCTCCAAACGCTTTGAACGCACCTGGGTTGGCGCGTTTGTCCGTTATGACACGCTGAGTAATGCCGTCTTCGAAGAGAGTCCTCTGCTGACCGAGGATCGCTTTGCGGCAATAGGCGTGGCGATAAGCTGGGTGATCAGTGAATCGAAGACACGGGTCAATGTGGAAGACTACTGACAACCGACCACACCGCATGACGCTTGTCTGCCAGAACAAATCTGTTACCGTAGCTTCGATCGATTCGCAGCTCGGGTGGATTAACAGGTTCCACCTTCACCAGCTTCAGGCAAACTTACAATAGAGGCGGATAGAGAATATGGCGACAATAAGAAAGGACTTTGACTCCTACAAAATCTGGCAATACAGCGGCCATAAATATGAGGCGGTGGTCTACTGTTTCCAGGACAACACCAGAGTCGGTGAACTGATATTCCATAAGGATAGTGTCAAACTACCTCAAAACAGACTGCAATCCGACAAACCGGTGATCCATTTCCCGATCAGCCGATTCAAAGACATCATTTCGATCATCAGGCATGAGAGTCCTCTCTGCCTGTTTCTCAATCTCGACAAACAGATCGGCATGGTCGCCACCTCTGAGCACGAGCCAATCGGTGAGGAAGAGAGCTAGGGAGAGGAAACCCGGGCCATAACAAGATCCTATACCGAAGCAATCGCCCATTCCAAAATCCACTCACCACACCTGCAGGTGGTGAACATCTGATTCATACTATTCGCAACGATGGCACCGCCCTATCCAAGCGCACCTCTGAATAATCACTTCAGCCAGCTCATTTTCAGGTCAAGCAATTAAGCGGTTCTTAATAATTCTCAGCTAGCTTCACCATGTCGCCCCGATTAGCGGCTGTGCATCCGGATGGCAGCTAATATCCACTCTATCGGGTTACCCATCGATACCACGCACAGTTGCGCCAATTTCAGGGATCAACCTAAAACAATCAATAAAACATGGAGATAAGGATGAGATCACATTCAAATCAAAAAGCGGCCAAGTACATCATTACCAGCCTGCTGTTCTCGACCTCAATCACCGCGACCAATCTTACGCTCGCACAGGATGGGGAGTCAGATGGTAACAGATACTATCTTGAGCGCTTCTATCAACAGGACATCAGTGCCGCCAAGGCCTACTTGGGCATGCTGGGAAAACTTAAAGAGCAACGTGATGAGGAGGATTCGGAAAAAGAGGATGAGGATGAAAAAATCACCATCATCGACGTCAGAGATGCCACTGAATATCGCATGGGTCATCCCAAAAAAGCCATTCACATGCCCTACCCAAGGATCTACAGAGAGTGTGTCGATAACCTGAGGACGGAAGACGGTGCCTGTGCCAGCAGTACGGTCTATCAGGTCCGACAGGATCCGGAGAGCCTGTTTCTACAGATCGAAGAGAAAATTGAAGACAAACAGACACCGATCGCAACGTTGTGTCGAACCGGCTTTCGCAGCGTGCTTGTCGCAAACATCATCTCCAAACCAACCACAATCTGTGATCTGAAAGGCTATACCGATAGTGAATATGATGATTGCGTTGCCACATACCAGGATAGAGGCTATGCAAACGTCTCGAATATCTGGCAAGGATTTGTCGGTCAGCCCATGGCCGGAATCATCAGCTCCAGCGGCAGCCGTTATGTCGTCGGCGATGACCAGACATTAACAGATCTGACCCTTGCTGACGGATCCATGGCAAAGGGCTTTGTCGCATATGATCTCGATCTAAATAATGACGGCGCCATCAGTAGTGATGATAAGGATGGGTGGCGGTACCACCAAAGCCTGCCATATACAACCAAGATGAAAAGGAAATTGATCAACGCAGAAGCGGATGCCATGGGTTATTACGACCTGCCCTGACAAAAAAAACCCACCTGGATCAGAATTCGATTCAGGTGGGTTGAAACTCGTGATCAAGACAGGCTGATCAGAGTATCAAAACTTTCAATTATAACACTTGTATCTTCTTCCGGAGCCAAGATAGAGATGATTGTCGTAACAGTTTTTGCGACGCATCTTTTTTCTCATCTTTTTGCGTAACGAATCGATACTGCCTTCCTCATATCCATCTTCATAGCCATGGCGGTCACCCTTTCTGGTACCTTTTCTGTAGCCCTTTTCGTATCCGACTTTATATCCGCGTATGTACTCCTTTTCATCGAATGATCTTTTTGAGTGCATACCATAATATCTATCCCTGCCATCACGATAGCCTTCCCGGTAACTGCGTTTGTATGCCTTGATATAACCATCTTCCAAACCGTCGCTGTAGCCAGCGTCATAACCTTGTTCATAGGCATTGCTCATTGCCGAAGCAGTGCCGACATAAAAGAGAAGGATCAATGTTGATAAAGTAATCGCTGCTGCATGTTTCATTGTTAGCTCCATCATTGTGTCTGTACTATGGAGCTTAATGGAGGGCGTATTAACGGAAGCTGAACGAGATTATTACTTTCTGAACCGGCAACCGGCCATCCGACAGGTTCAAATGCGCTGCCAGCCGGTCTGGCTGTGCCGAACAACGATCAAACAAGCAGCCGAGGGGGTTCTAACCCGTTCGACACCAGGAGGAGCAATGCCCCCTGGCGAAAAACAGGCTCAATAGAGTGAAGGGTTAGTGAGTGACCCGCCTGATCGAACGAACGGCTACAACGCCGACAAGCAGGGCGAGCAGCAGAACCACCAGGTTCGAGAGTGTCGGAATCGGCCGTGCAGCACCCGGGAAGCCCGGACCACCCTGATCCACAATCACTCCGTCGTCCCCCGTATCATCACCCAAAACGTTGTCAGCCAGGGTGAATGAGGCTGTCGCTACCATAGTTCCGCCCACATTGGCCGTGCCGTAGACCACACCCGGCAGGGTATACCAGGTTGCAGAGGGCCCACCGGGCGGTACCGGACCGTACTTCCTGTAGACACTGGATACCAGAGAGGTTGCACCCGGTATGTGGTAGTAGACGGTAATATCGGCCGTTTCACAGGGCAGGGTAAATTCCAGCAAACCATAGGGGTAGAGATAGCCAAACGGATCCGATGCGGGCATTGAACCGATATCAACAGCCGACACGGCCTGTGCTGTGGCACAGCCTCCCCCAACCTCCAGGGTGAGATAGCCGCTTCCGGTCGCATCCGGCAACGAACTGACATTCGACTGGAGACTGTCGGCGGTACCGTCATTATTGCCATCACCACCATTTGGTCCGGCATCCTCAACGGCCAATGCCACACCATCACCATCATCTGCCGCCGTGGTAAAACTGATCTGGGGACCATAGCCCGTACCAACGCCATTGGTGGCAAAAGCTCGAACATAATAGAGGGTAGAAGGCACCAGACCTGAGATATTGCTGACGAAGGCGCCCAAGCCTGTGCCATTTGAAGTGCAGGTGTCTGCGGTGGTCGGATTCATCAGGGTACTCCAACAGACACCACGCGCCGTAACCGGTTGTGCCCCGTCACTTCCGTCGGTATCCACCGTGCCCCCGGAAACGGCTGTAGAGCCGGTGATACTTGTCGCCGCATCGGTGATGGATACAACCGGCGCTGTATAGGCAAGTGTGGTGAAAGAGGCACTGGAAATCGCTGAATAGGCCGGCGTTATGTCTTCACCGACGAAATGGACATCATAGTCCGTTGCCGGGGTCAGGCCGGTCATGTTGAAGACAGCCTCCACATCGGCCGTCATCGGCCCGGAACCACTCGCCGCAACCGTAACCGCACCATAATCGACACCAGCTTCGATCTGGGCCTCGGTCGGCACAGCGGAACCGGCCGGCACGACGATCCAGTAACCGGTACTGTCAGCCGTGAGGGTCGCTGCCAGATCCGCGCTGGTGTAGGAGATATTGGATACGGAACTGCTGGCAGCCGCCACATCAGCAATAATGTCATTGATTACCGAGACATCGCCGGCAGCGTAGTACCAGGTAAAATCGGAGGATTCACCAATCGCCAGATCCGGCATCCTGACAAACATTGCATAGGAACCATCCTGGCCGGGCGTCTGTATCGCACTGGTCGCTGGATCCTGCTGATAAGCGTTGGAGAATGAGCAGCAGTTGTCAACAACGGCATTTGCATTCGGCGCCGTTGTGTAGAACAGCACACCAGGCGTTGCCGCACCACTGTCCGCGGTAATCAATAGCGCCGTGGAGCGATCGGCCGCATTGGCGATCTGCTCGAATGCACCCGCGACCAGATTACCGCGCTGCTTGACCGGGGTATCGTCTGTCCCCACATAGTCATCCCGGGTTCCAACCCAGACGCGCACATTGGTAACGGGCGCCCCGCTGGTATTGGTCACCTCGGTATTGATGGTGATAAAGGCATCTGTCTGTGTCAGCGTGTAGGTTTGTCTTATCTGCAGATCGGCACCACCAATATTGACTGTGCCTGTTGAGATGATGGTACCGTATCCGCTATCCGCTCCGGTGGATACATAACCGGAAGTGTCGATGACCTGACCACCGTAAACGTAACTCCCATTCTGCGTCTCAACCAGGGTGCCATTGATATTCCACTCATTGGTTCCATTCCCACCCCATGCAACTGCAATATCCAGAGGATAGTTACTAAAGGTGAGTCTATAAAACTGACTGGCGCCGGTATCCCAGTAGAAGGGCTGCTGTAGGTTACCGGAGGTATTGACAGAGTTTTCAACGCCATTACCGAATCTTAGAGTAGCTGTCTCAAAGACTTGAGCATTGACTCCAAGCGGCAGTAACAGAAGGGATAGAGCGATGAATCTGATCAGAAAGCAATAGAGCGTGTTTTGTCTTTTTTGCATCTTTATTTATCTGATTTTCAGAGCAACTGCAGACATGACTGAGAGAATTGCCCCTTGAAGTGATCTGGGATACCGATTCCACTGATAAGCTAATAATTATTTACTTAAAAACGAATAATTCGGTAATTTCTGATCTCCTATCATTCGCACAAAGAATACACTTATTTGTATGCCGAGAATAGCTTGAGATGAATTAGCGTCCTAAATAATCAGACTTTTTTGAAATATCAATCGGGTTACGAAACCGCCATGGTTAACTGAGACGGTCAGCCTATCACTTAACCCTATTTTTTAGTCAGTTTTATAGAGTCGCGTATCATCCACACACACAGCAAGTGTTTGTTTAAAAAATATTGTTCATTGATCTTAACGCAGTAATGAGGAATGACTTATCCAGCCCGCATGTTCTGATCTACACAAGATCAAGCCTCGATCATATTTTGTTTCAGATCATTTCCAATCGTTCATTGGATAACTCATACTCAGACTATTGCGTGGTGAGTGGTTGTCTTACCTAGTATCAAAACCACAATGTGTGTATTAAACTACTGCAGCAGTATAAACAACCTGAGAAAACGGCAACATCGCTCCAGCCATTACCAAGCCCTGCGGTTGAATGTGTGTTGTAACAGTCCGTTAACGCCACCAAACTCTCTTTTATAACATTATACTTTTTCTAACGGACAATACATTCGAGTGGCTAACCGTTGCGAATTAAGGAGTAACGAGATAGATCGTAAATCATCGATCCGATTGGAGAGAGCGCCTTATTCAGTGACACGCTTTAATTAACTTCCGTTCAACTGAAAATAATCTGTAATATCAGCGTCATCCTCAACCATTATCGTTGGCAGACCAATATCGATTAATTATGGAAAACAATATGAACAAACGTCTGCTCTTACCACTTATGATTTCTGCCTCATTCAGCACTCAGGCGCTTGGCGACTCTGTTGTCGTTTATGATGAGAGTTCTCTCCAGGATGCATTTCAACAAGCTTCCTATAATCCGGACATCGATGAGATCATCTTTAAAAGAAATTCCCACATCAGTTTGAGTACTCCAGCCATCTATAGCGGAGAACAATCCATAACCCTGATCGGTAAGGGCTCCACCATCGACGGTTCTTCTGCGGGTGGTTTCGTACTGGATTCAGACCTAACGGCCATAACAGAAGACGGCACATTGATTTTCAATACTGCCGGCGAAATAAAAATCAAGAACCTCAAGGTAGTCAATAGTGCAACCAGGGGGATTGTGGTGAACGTTCCTGTTGATGCGTCAGGTGATGATGTATCTGTAAATCTTGATCGCGTTAGTGTTACCCACTCCGCACTCTATGGTTTACACATCGATGACAACGCTGACGCCTTTGACGATGGCACAACCGGTTCCGGGTTGGGTGTTGAGCTGAAACTTACCCGTTGTACCTTTGAATTCAATGGAACTGGCGCAATCGATTTTGATGGCGTTCGGGTCGATGAGAGGGGCCTCGGTGACATCTACGCCTTCATCTCCAATACCGCCATTGACAACAACGGTGGTGACGGCATTGAACTGGACGAAGCGGGCGATGGCAATGTTGAAGTTTATATGAACCGGGTTTCACTCAATGACAACGGGTTCTACAACGAGGAGGATCTGGATGACGGATTCGACATCGACGAAGCAGATGCCGGAAACATAGAGGCAATCTTGAGCAACCTGGTGGTCAACAACAACAAGGATGAGGGGTTGGATTTTGATGAGGCGGGCGATGGCAACATTGAAGCCAAATTCAAACGCATCCGCGCATTCAACAATAATGATGAAGCGATCAAACTGGATGAAGAGGATGCGGGTAACATTGAAGCCAAACTGAAAAAAGTTGATGTTGAAGAGAGCGGTGATGATGGAATTCAGTTCACAGAACTTGGAGAAGGTAAAATAGAGACTCTCCTCAAATCCGTTCGTGCCATTAATAACAAGAAATATGGCATCAAGATTGAACAGTGGGTTGTGGAAGATGAAGCGGAACATGCCGAAGAGGCCGGCTCGATGACCCTGAAAAGAGTCGAACTCGCTGGGAATGGCAAAGGCGATGAGATAAAAACCAACAATATTGAGCAGAACTGATATCAATATGAGAGATGCACAGTATTCAACAGCATTTGGATACTGTGCATCGATTTAACTTCGAGATCAGACTCTCACACGTTATTGACAGACTGAGCTTTGTGAACTCAACCACAGAGACTGAACGAAGTAGAACCCCACCCGATACCCAGATTTGGTCTCCAGAGGAGACCTCATTTTCTCACCAATTCTGACGATCTCAGGAGATGCCGACCACATCGGCCAACCCTCTAATACAATACCTGTGTAGTAGTAGAATTACCCATAACCCTATAGGGTACCTGGTTAATTGATGACCATAAACACCCAACCTTCATCTTTTCAATAACTTAAGTTATATCTCAGTCGCATTTGGAGTAGTAACACGGGCCTCATCATGCTATTACTATTGATCCGTATCCTGACTTGACTGATATTGAACCCTGCCAGAACTACACCCCTGTGGTCACGGTATGAATTCATGGCTGTCAGGCAGTTGTTCCACCGCCACGCATAGCGGATGCTCTGGATTTTCAGCAGAATTATATCGACATGTTTGACACATTTGATTTTTTAAAAGTAGTACTCGATACGATAACTGATCACATCTCAGTTATTGATGATCAGGGCACCATTATTTATGTCAATAAGTCATGGATCGAATTTGGATCATCAAATGGTATTCCTCCGAGTACCGAGTGGGTTGGTGTCAACTATTTTGACGCCTGTGCGCCTCGGGAAGACCCTGAGACAATGGCCGTGAAAAGTAACATCGAAGCTGTGATAAATGGAAAAAGCAGCTCTTACTACCATGAATACCCATGCCATTCACCGCTCGAAGATCGCTGGTTTCTGATGCGGGTCAATTCGCTTGAGTTTAACGGCTCACGAATCGTTGTCATAGCTCACAGCAACATCACAGAGCGTAAAGACGCCGAACAACAGGCCCTCCACTTGTCAATAACTGACAGCCTGACAGGACTTTCAAACCGACGTCACTTTGATAAGTTTTTGACCGACGAATGGAAACGCTGCATTCGCTCTCAAATGCCTATCACGTTGGCCATGATTGATGTTGATTTTTTCAAACACCTGAATGATTCGCAGGGACACCATGCCGGTGACGAATGTCTTGGAATCATAAGCGATATATTGAAAGAGTTTGCCAAGAGACCAAGCGATGTCTGTGCCCGCTATGGTGGGGATGAATTTGTAATCGTTTATGGAAACTCGGCGATGGATGAATCCCTGGTATTGATGCTGAAGTTGATGGATACAATTCGCAAACAGGAGATTCCAAACCCTGACTCACCCATCAGCAGCACGATTACGGTTTCCATCGGCCTGGCTACTGCTTATCCCGGCATAGACTCCACTGAAGAGGAGATAATCCAAGCCGCTGATAAACTACTCTATAAAGCCAAGGATGGGGGGCGCGACCATATTGAGTTCGCCACACTCTGATCATCGGCATAAACCCTGCATTCAGCAGACAGTCAAGCAGATCAGCTTTGTGATTTCACTCCATCGGTCTGACCAGGAAACTCTTTGATATACAGATCCTGTTTCGAGTAAGGTATCTCAATACCCTCCTCGAGAAAGGTTTTGTATATTGTACTGTTCAGGCTATCCACGACTCTCCCTCGCAGCTCAGGGTTATCAACCCAGCACAACAGCTCAAAGTCCAAGGATGAGGCGCCAAAGGTACGAAATCTCACTCTCGGTTCCGGATCATGGCAAACTGAATCATTCTCTTCTGCAATTGTGAGTAGAATCCTTTTTACCTGGTCAATATCGACACCATAGGCAACACCGACGGATACCCTGATTCTGTATTTTGGATAGGGACCACCAGACTCATTGACCACTTTCGAGTTGCCCATAATGGCATTGGGAATGGTTACCTCAACGTCATCCCTGGTTAACAAGCGGGTGCTTCGGATACCGATACTCGTCACCTTTCCTCTTAGCCCTGTGCCGTCATCCAGCACAATATAATCACCGATCTTGTATGGCGTATCCGCCATGATAAAGACACCGGAAAACAGATTTGCCAAAGTATCCTTGGCCGCGAAACCTACTGCGATACCGATGATACCGGCCGATGCCAGCCAGGCTGTCATATCGATATGCCAGGCCTGAAAGATAAAATAGACCGCAAAGATGAAGAAGGTAATTGCAAACAGGTTGGTGAAGAGCGGAAGTGTCTGAGGGCGAATCACAGCATGATCGCTGGCCCGGCTACTGGCGACCTGGAGCAGTAGTTTTGACAGGCGTATCGCAAACAGCATCCAGAGAAAAACCAGTACCGACGTTACCGTTGACAACAATATTTTGTTTATCGGATCGCCCAATGATGAAACCGTCGTTGCCACCAGCAACCCGATAAGCGTCACTGTCCAGAACAGCGGCGCTTTCAGCATCATAATGATTTTATCGTCAACATGACTGGCGGTTCTCGCTGCCAACCGACGTATGATCGGCAGAAAGACCCAAGTAAGGAGTTTCGCAATGAGGATAAAAAAAAGAAAGATCAGGATACCCTTGACCCAGGGATAGCCTCCAAAGATCTCCATTACCGGGCCAAGCATCTGTGGCGCATCGATAATATCAACCAACCCCTCGACGCTGTCATTGATCGGTGAATCAGCGATTTCTATCTCTTCAGCATCAGAGGCTTGTTGACCATTCTCAGCCATTTCATCACCTTATCCGGCATTGCAGTTAAGATGAAGTTATATACAGGTTTAATCGCTTTTTCAATAAATCAAAACAATCCCTGCCGGCGATCGATGGCGATCGACATTTGCTCTTCGATCGCTGTCAGTACCTCATACCTTTTTCTGTACATTGAGCGTTTTCTGGCAACGATCAGATGATACGGCTTTCTCGCTGGACGCACAGAGAGTTTATAAAACCCGTCTTGACAGCAGCGGCCACCGCGCTCCTCCCATACCTGATCGTAATCCAAACTCTTCATTTCCGATTTGTTTTTAAGAAGATAAAAATAGTGATAGTGCTGATGCTCTGCTCCCTGAATGGCATATATCCAATCGATACCGAGCTGTTTGCAGAACATTTGAAACAGTTCAACCATCAGGTCACGAGGCCTTACACCGTAAAGTTTTTTTGTAATATCCCGATAGATGTCCGTGACATGATTCATCCGCCTTCCCTGGATCGCGCCTACAAAGGCCACCAACCGACCGGATTGGGATTTTGACAGGGAGAAAGCGATTGAAAACAGCCTCTCCTGGCGAACGTAGATATTCAATACCAGCATACCCTCTCGCAGAAATAGACCATCTTTATTCAGCACAAACCGCATACCTGGATAGTACTCATCCAGATCAACCACCTCTTTTCGCTCATATCGAGCGAGTCTCAAATAGCTGATTTCTTCACCAACCAAGGTGAAATGATTGTGCAGGGACTCCAACCGCTTGACCATCCCCCAACTGGCACACTGATATGGCCAAAAGACACTGGGTAAAGCTTCCGGATGATACTTGCGCAGAAACTTCAATTGATCGTAATGCTTTCTCGACAGCAGCAGGATCTCCTTCAGGTTGAGAACAACCATCAGGAAATAAGCAACGCGGGATTTGAAATAGCCGTATTTAAGCGGACTCAACTGGGATTTACGCTTACCGGAATCCACTGTCATAGCATTCGACAACGTGTAGAGAAATACTATCTTATCCATAAGAATCATCCCTATTCACTTCAATTGAGTTCGAGGCTATTTATCGAACAGGCGCAATCGGGTCAGTGCAAACAAAACCTGTCAAACACCACGATTCGGATCACAACTGAGAACCAGATCGATACAATTAAACGCAGTATCGTTGCTCTAAACCAAAGCAGACCGGCCCGTTTACCGAATGGATCTGTAGACTCGAACTGTAGAGGTAATTAACAGGCCGATGCGCTTGTCAGCCGCCCAGAAAGCTCAAAACCTGAAAGGCAGTAACAACTGATCTAAAAACGGTAGCCCAGTTTGCCGAAGAGGCGGGCATTCTTCAGGTCGTCATTGATATCATCCAGCTCTTGAGTCCACTGATACCTTGCCTCTGCACCCAGGAAAAGTTGCTCGCTCATTTTGTAGTGAAGACTCACACCACCCTGAAGCGCAAAAGCACCTTCATTGACATTACGCCCATCCGCATCGATATAACCGATTCCTGGCCCAAAACCGATCGAAAAACGGTTGTCCACGCGATAGAGATAGTGCGGATTCATCTCGAAACTGGTGATCTCGAGCCCGCTGTCATCGTAGTGTGAGTAGCTGAATTGCTGACGAATTGTGGCATTGGGGGGCTCGACCAGCAGACAGTCGAAAGAGACCTCCAAGCCGAATACAAGATCCGTATCCAATCCATGGGTCTGCGGATCCATAATACCGCCGGTGACTGACAAGGTAAGATCCGGATCAAAGCCATCGCTCTTAACCGGAAGGAACCCCCAATCCTGACCGGCACTCAGCGTGGGAGCGGCCGAGATCAATGCAGCGCAGACAATCACTCCTGTAACAGTTTTCTTCATAATTTCTTCCTGAAATTTGTGCTTTAAACTCAAGTGCGCTGAATGATATCGAACTAAGCTCCTGTGATTTGTGATTTATTGTCAATTATTAGCAAGTTACTCAACCAAACATGACCTGTTACCGCTCAATGGCATCACGCACCCGCTCGAGTCTTTGCCGAACATCCATAGCCATATCGCCGATTTCAGGTTTCTCGACCAGTTTCAGCACCGCAACCGGGTCCATGAATGCCACCGTTACAGAACCGTCCTCCTCCTGACGCACGACAACATTGCATGGCAGCAACAATCCAATATCCGGTTCGGCATCGATCGCCTGATTGGCCAGCGGGGGATTACAGGCACCCAGAATCTTGTAGGCTCTTTTTTCAATTCCGAGCTTCTCTTTCATCGTTGCCTTAACATCGATCTCAGTCAGCACGCCGAAACCTTCAACCTTCAGTGCGGCAACTACACGTTGCTCAATATCATCGATATCTCCATCAAGACGAGACTTAAAGCTGTACATTGGATGATCTCCTCGTTGTTCTTATTAACCGACGTCAAAGCCTGTTGCCAACAGGTTCACTCTACCCACCTGCCGGCTGATTCGAGCACATGACCTGCAGGCGCAATAGTGCCACACTTTGATTGAGCGTTGGGACAATGGTCTCCAATCTGACCAAAGCGGCCTTCTATTTTGACATATCCATCCGGAAATTGAGTATCCCGAATAGGGGGGAGAGAACTATTCCCAATATTTCATCAGGAAATATTCCATCAAATTCAATAAATTCAATAAGCTGCCGCTAAACTGAAAATACACCAAGTAATATACGGCCCTATCCAGAGCCGCGAAACCTGAGAGATCAGAGCAATGAAATCGAAACTGACAGTCGTTCTACCCTGGCTTGTATTTGCTGTGGCATTCGTCCTGCTGACCCTCAGCGATCCATCGATGGCGAATAAATTCGAAACCATTGGTGGTGGCGTTCAAGGCTCGACAAAAATCAAGGTTGAGTATCTGATCACAATCGCCTATGTGGCCAGCGCCATTTTCCTGATCGCCGGGATACTGGCTATTGCACTGCACAATCGCAATTCACAAACGCTCAACTATACGATGTGGAAGTCTTCGGCAACGATGTTTTTCTTACTGAGTATCGGTATGGCAGCGGCCGGCTACTACATGTCCTAAAGCCTTGATTGCCCCTTTTCAGGTACACCAGGGCGTATTGGAGAAGCTCTTAACAGACCCTGGATCAGAGTGAACCATTCGCCGGTGGCACGACATAGAAAAAAACAGAGAAGAAGTGCAACACGCTACCTGCCAGTACAAACAGGTGCCATACCGCATGATGGTAGGCCAAGCGTCGCCAGATATAAAAAATCACCCCAAGGGAGTAGCAAAGGCCGCCAGCCAGCAAGAGTACGATCCCACCGACTTCAACCGCATCGATCAAGGGCTTGATCGCCACCACCACTAACCAGCCAAGCCCCAGATAGAGTGACAGAGAGAGCCATTTCAGGCGCACATCCCTGAATAGCTCCAGCAGCACGCCGACGATGGCAAAACCCCACACCAGACCAAACAGGGTCCAACCCCAGCTGCCGCGCAAATTGACCAGCGTAAAGGGTGTATAGGTACCGGCGATGAGTAAAAATATCGCTGCGTGGTCGAATCGCTGCAGCAGTTTTTTCGCTCTCGGCATGGGGATGCCGTGGTAGAGAGTGGAGGCGCTATAGAGCAATACCAGGGTGGCGCCGTAGATACTGCAACTGGTGATATGCCAGACATCACCATACAGCGCCGCGTAGGTTACCAGTATTGCCAATCCGGCAACACTCAGCAGGACACCGATTCCGTGGGTGACTGCATGAGCGATTTCTTCGCCCAATGTGTAGCGGCTTCCTGTGATCTCGGTCTGCATCGCAGGCCTCCTTTCGAGCTGTTGCAAGCGAGAATATCACAGATGCCATTTGTCCACTATTCAGCAAAATCGAGTCGTTCCTGGATTTTCTCCAGCCCTTTTGCCGCACACAACTCATCCCTTTCACCACCCGGTGCGCCACTGACGCCAATCGCCCCCAACTGATAACCACCTGATTCAATTGGCAGTCCACCCTGTAACACCAATACGCCCGTGACGTGATTCATCTCCTGCTGGATGTCCCGGCGGTTGTCACGAAACTCTCCGGAGGGTATTCCCGAGAGTAACACCGCATTGGCTTTGTCCCTGGCAATCTGAAGGGTGAATCGACTGGCGTGCACATCCCTCAGGACGGCCGTTTCGGCGCCATCCCGATCCACCACCACAGCGGTGACCTGATAACCTTCAGCACGACAGGCATCCACCGTATGCTTGACCAGCTGCCAGGCCAGATCAGGATGAAGTCTTTTCACCGTAATCACATCTGCCGCTGCGACCATGCCGGGCAACAGCATCAGGCTGCAGATGCCTGCAAGCAGAAAATTTCTGAAACTCATCGACAGATACCCCTTTAGGTTGGAAACTCCCCGGCAAACTTCTCGATCCACTCGATTGCAGCCTCTTCCCCGCTCAGAGAGCGACCTTCACTGGTCTTCACGCTCTGCTTGTAGTGCTCGATATAGCATAACTGCTCAACCATACGCACGGCATAGGCGGTCTCTTCTCCAATGAATTTCACGCCGATCAGGTAACAATCCTCCTCCTGCCTGGACCAGACCACCACTCCGGTCGCATGAAACTGAGGCGGTGTGATCGGGATGGCAATGTGGATTTCCGTACCCGGCTCGATATGATCATCGGTCAGAAAACAGAGCCCACCCTCACTGTAGTTTGTCAGTTTTTTACGGTGTGCCGATGCCCTACCACCCAACTGAAAATCGATGGGTACATCGGTGGGGTGTCTGATATATAGGCGCATGGCGATATAGATTGCTCAGAAGGTGGTTACCAGCAGGCTTTGTTGGGGCAAGCCTTTCGATTCAATACACAATCCCGGCGACAGAGTTTTTCTCATTATAAACACAGGCTGGTCGGTGCTGAATGATCATCAGCTCCACTGAAGAATTTTTCAGACCAACCACTTTAACAAAAGCAAAGGTCAGATATTTTTTCAAGGCCGCCGGGGAGATTATCCGCACACAGAGGTAATAAACTGTAAACCGACCGGAGACCTGACGCGCAGACTTGCATGTTGCTGAACATCCCCACAAAATCACTTTCATGAAATTTCCCAACTATATCGAAATGATGAGCCGGCTGATCGGCGCGGCATCGGTAAGCAGCGTCAATCCCGAATGGGACATGGGTAATGGTGCTGTGATCGAACTGCTGGATAGCTGGTTTCGAGCGCTGGGTTTCGAGACCGAGATCCTGGCCGTTCCCGGCCGTCCCGGAAAATTCAACCTGATCGCCTCCTATGGCCGAGGCAGCGATGGACTGGTGCTCTCCGGCCATACGGATACCGTCCCCTTCGATGAGGATAAATGGAGCTCGGATCCACTTAAACTGAGCGAACGGGAGCAACGCCTGTACGGCATCGGCACGGCGGATATGAAAGGATTTTTCGCGGTCATCCTTGAGGCCGTCAGAGAGCTCCCTCTCGATCAATTGAAGAAACCCCTGGTAATCGTGGCCACCGCTGATGAAGAGAGTGACATGTGCGGTGCAAAGTCACTGCTGGAGCTGCATCGTCAGCTGGGCCGCCATGCGGTCATCGGTGAACCCACCGGTCTGAAGCCGGTGCGAATGCATAAGGGGGTGTCGATGGAGTCGATCGTACTCACCGGACAATCGGGCCACTCCAGCAATCCACAGCTTGGCAGAAATGCACTGGAGGGGATGCAGCTGGTGCTTGGTGAAGTTCTGAACTGGCGCACGGACCTTCAGCGTCGTTTTAAAAATCCAGCATTCGAAATCGATGTGCCGACCCTCAATCTGGGGCATATTCACGGGGGCGACAATCCGAACCGGATCTGTGGCAAGTGCGAACTTCAATTCGATCTCAGACCCCTACCCGGCATGGATCTGCAGTTACTCAGAGCGGAACTGAGTGAGCGCATCGAATCCTGTCTCTCCGATAGCGGTCTGGAGTGGCACTACAAACCTCTGTTCGATGGGATACCGGCCGTCGAAACCCCAGCCGAGGCAGCCATAGTCAAAGCGGTGGAGAGATTCACTGACAATCAGGCGGGCGCCGTGGCGTTTGGCACCGAAGCCCCTTATCTGAACAGCATGGGCATGGAGACGGTGATCTGTGGACCGGGAAGTATCGATCAGGCCCACCAACCGGATGAATATATCCCCCTCGAACATATTCAACCTGCGATTAACCTGATACAGTCACTGATCAGGAAGTTTTGTTTATAGACAGCGGCTTAGGGCTATTCTCACGAGATGAAAAAACGCGATCAAAAACTGCAAGACATGTTTGTCGACTGGTTTCGTGGTTCATCCCCCTATATCCACGCACATCGCGGACGAACATTTGTCATCACCTTCGGTGGCGAGGCTGTCACTGACGCTGGTTTTGCCAATCTGATACACGATATAGCACTGCTGCACGGTCTGGGTATCAGACTGGTGCTGGTGCATGGTGCCAGACCGCAGATCGAAGAGCGTCTGCAAACCAGAGGCGTTGAAACCCAGTTCGTCAACGGCTTGAGAATCACCGATGATCCGGCGCTGACCTGTGTCAAAGAGGCTGCCGGCGCAGCACGGGTTGAGATAGAGGCCCTGCTCTCAATGGGTCTTGCCAACTCTCCCATGGCCGGGGTAAGGATTCGCGCCGCCTCAGGGAATTTTGTCACCGCCAAACCGCTGGGCGTCAAAGAGGGCATCGACTATGGCCATACCGGGGTGGTGCGCCGGGTGGATGCCGCCGGCATCGAGCAACGGCTTGAATCCGGAGCAATCGCCATCGTACCGCCACTGGGGTATTCACCCACCGGCGAAGTCTTCAATCTCAGCTATGCCGATGTGGCCGCTTCGGTCGCCACCGCGCTCGGCGCGGACAAACTGATCGCACTGGTCGAGGCCAAGGGAGTGACAGATTCGCGCAAACGTCTGATCACCAGTCTCTCACCTCGTGAAGTGGACAAATTGCTAAGCAACAGGAAAACCCTCTCGGAAGATCTGAAGCAGAACCTGAAAGCGGCTGTCTCTGCCTGTCGCAGCGGCGTCAAACGTTGCCACCTGATCGACAGACAGCTGGATGGGGGACTGCTCAAGGAATTGTTCACCCGAGACGGCATCGGCACCCTGATATCCGCAGAACCTTACGAGGAGACCCGTACAGCCCGCATCGATGATGTGGTAGGTCTGCTTGGATTGATCGAACCCCTGGAAGAGAAAGGTATCCTGGTAAGACGCTCCAGAGAGCTGATAGAGACTGAAATTGACCGATTCACTCTCATGGAGAGGGACGGTATGGTGGTCGCCTGCGCCGCACTATACCCCTACCAACAGGAGTCCATGGCTGAGTTGGCCTGTGTCGTGGTTCACCCTGAGTACCGGGGTAGTGACCGGGGAGAACGTCTGCTTGCCCATATGGAGGCGGTCGCCGCCAAACAGGGTATCCACAAACTCTTCATCCTCACAACCCAATCCGCCCAATGGTTCAAAGAGCGGGGCTTCGCACCAGGCAGCTTGAAGGATCTGCCGATGCTGAAGCGTAAGCTCTATAATTATCAGAGAAAATCCAAGGTTTTCATCAAGACCATTTAAGCCTTCAGCAAGCGTTTCGAAGCCAGAATGTTAGGGATTTTCCGGCCCATTCAGGGAGATCCCTTATTTCCTTACTATTTTACTCTGTTATTACCCTCATCCAGCTGCTAAAAAGTACAACATCATCAATTCCTGCTCAGGAGTGGACAATGGAAGACAACGATCTGGATGTGCTGCAACTCTGCGGATATAGCTTGGTCGTGCTCGGCTTTCTTGCCTTGCTGATCAACCATGTCAGTGTACTCATGGGCAATCCCTGGTTGATACCCGATTTCATGCGCTTGTATTGAAGTCAGCCACAGTCACTATCTGACACGCTCTCCTGGCTGTTTACGGAAAAGATGAGCTGCATGAGGATTATGCCTTGGCAGCAATCTTAACCGGTCTTTTCAGCACTCAAGCCCATCTTCTGCACCCATCCACAGCCATAACTGCTGGCGATTCACTCCTACCCTACAGGCAGTATGCGCAACCACGTTAAGCAGCAATTTATTTAATCAGCATCCATATCAGGATAGTAATGTTCTATTAACATAAGAGACCAAAACGGATCTATCGAGGTAGAGTCAGTGTCACCCTCTATTTGATCATAACGATTTCCCGGCATCTGCGACAGACGGTTGCTACTTAAAGAATTAATTCCTGGAATATTGACAGGAGGGCCTTGCGGATAGGGGGTTACTGGCTTTTTTGCCCAAAGTGTGATTAATATGAGCGGCGCTTAATTATCAGGATGTTTTATACAGGGAGCTTATAGATGGGATATTTGGTTTGGACAAAGGAACTCGAAACAGGAATCGAAGTCATCGATGGACAACATGAACGCATCGTCGACTATATCAACAAACTCCATGACGCCAGGCTGAACAACGATCTGAGTGCGATTGGGGATATCATTGCAGCAACTGTCGATTACACAATGTCTCACTTCAGTTTTGAAGAGGCGTTGATCGAAGATGCCGGATATGAATTTGTCAGACCTCACAAAAAAGTTCATGAGTTGTTTATTCGTCGGGTTTCCGAATTTCAGGATCGTTTCAAAAGTGGCGAGGATATCTCTGCGGAGTTACATGATCTACTGGCCCGCTGGCTGTTCAATCACATACGCAATGATGATGCAGCCTATGTAAAAGCGGTAAGAAACAACATGCGCGAGATTGCTGCCGACAAGCAGAAAAAGGGTGGATTTGGGAAATCGTTAAAACGATTCTTTGGTGGCAACTAGGGCCTGTTATCGGACTCCTGAATCCACCGGGTAGCGCAGAGCATTCTCAATAGCGCACAGGGTTAATGCTGGACGACTTTATCCCCGCAAAGAAAATAGCGGTCCTTACCCTCATGCTTTGCATTGTCTCGGCGCTCGTTTACCACTTCCAGCATTTGTGACCACTCCTCGATATGATCGGCCACGCGTTCGCAAACACTGATGCTGGCGGTCACCGGACTGCCGTCAGGCAGCGTGCCCAGTCCTTTGTTATGGATGCGTTTTACTGTGATTGCCGCCCCGTCACAATCGGTACCGGGCAGCAACAGCAGAAACACCTTTTCACCCCATCGTACCAGCATATCGCTATGTCTGAGATCATCGTGCAGGATATCGGCGGCCTCTACCACCACATGATCGTAGGTGGCATAGTCGAATTCAGTAATGATATTTTCCACATTGTCCAGATCGACCAGGGCAATACTCAGGTTCCCGCCATGCACATGAGCCTGCTCGAACGCCTTGACCAGGCTCTGCATGCCGGATTTCCTCGTTTGCGCCCCGGTCACAGGATCATGATCCGCCCGGGTGATCAGCGCAATCATGTATTGCAGCTGCAGCGTCGCGGCAAACAGCACCACGCCAAGAATGATGCAAAGTAACCACAGCATGGCAAATATCTGATCCACAGGTACCGTGGCGTAATAACTCCAGCCGGTTATGGTCAGCAGAACCAACAACAGTGAAATGACCATGCCTTCAATCACCGACAACGGGAACAGTCCGATCAGACCAATCGCCACATACGGCAGTATGGTATAGAGCTGAAGCGCCAGATGCCCCATCTCCTGATCGGATATCGGTGTTAAAAAATGCGCCGAGGCAAAAAAAGTCAGCGGCAGATTGATCAGCAAACCACCCAAGACCAGCAGATTCTTCTTCAGATCATTCTCAGCTGTTTTGTAACGGGAGAGATAATAAAAATGACCTGTCGAGATCAATCTGATCACCACGATGGGTAACAAGACATCCAGAGGCAGCAGTATGTAGTCAACAATGATCCACAGGGGTATCAGCAGAGTAAACAGGGATGCCACGAAACGAACCCGATCACCGATCAGAATCGCTCTGTGCTTTTTCATGTAGTCGGGGTGATCTTCCGCAGAGAGCAGGTCGTCAAGCTCCTGCATCGAATAGATACGTGAATTGACACCGAGATGTTTGATATATGAGTGCACCAATGACATTTGATTAAACCACCCCAAGCCCCGAATTCTGCATAGTATACACCACCCCACCAACACTAATAACAGATAATAAGCCGTTTCTGCCTGACCAAACCCCACACTTGCGGACAAAAAAAAGCGGCAGTTGCAATAATTCAACTACCGCTAACTTTGGCAAATTCATCCTTGAATCAGGGGTTACAAAAGCTACCTCAAAGAACCATATGGACAGAGGATTGACTATGCGGATCAATCATCCAGTTCAACCTTATCGATGGTTCCATCAAAATCCTCATCCTCCAGCTTGACGGTGCTACCAACACTCAGTTCGGAGAAAAACTGCTCCATGCTGACTGATTCTTCGTCAATCTCATACTCTGCGGACGCATCAAGCGAAAATGTCACACCGAGCAGGGTCACGGAGGTACCCGAGGCATAGGCTTCCAGTGGGGCTTCGATCTCCATATCAGAGCCTTCATCCTCTCTTTTGGCCTTCACAGCGGTCACTTCACCGGCGGACTGGATCGCTTCGATTTCAATGAAATCTCCAGACATAAGCTCGCTCAGATTGAAGCTGTCATCATCATCCAGATCGGAATCCGAGTCATCTTTGTAGTAAGTGGCATTGTTAAACTGCACCATCAGAGTTCTACCACCACCCAGATCCAACGTCACCGTGCCGTTTTTCTCATCGGTCGCCGTGACACTGCTGACAGCCGCTTCTATTTCTATCTCACCACCTTCTGACTCAACCTTTTCGGCGACCAGAATCTCTCCCTGCATATGACCTTCCACCTCGAGTCTCATGCCCGCTGTTAAGCTGCCTTCCAGGCTTGAGGGCTTATAGACAGTGGTTGGGGAGACGACGAACTCAACGCCATCGAGTGAGTAAACTTCATCACCGCTGACCACCAGAATACCCTCCAGCGAGATATCGTCATCACGATCCTCGAGCCGATCGCTATCTTCCGCTTCAATATGCACGGCCTCCAAGGTACCGCCTTGATCTCTCAACTCCACTTCCACAAACAGCCCGACCGGATCCTCGGGTATCTCGAGTTCAACCTGATCGCTTAATGGGTAGGGACCTGCGATCGCACCATTCTGCAGTACCAGTGCAATGCCATCCTCATCATAGGAAGCCACGGTGCCTTTGATTTCAAAATCATCTTCTCCATCCGACTGCAACTCAATACGGGACGCGATGATCTGGCTACCATCGAAGTAACCACTTACTTCCAACTCCTGCCCTTCGGCCAGACCCTGGTAGCTGGCGCCGTCGTCGAATACCGTCTCATTGATGTCCGCCAGTACCGCCATTCCCAATATGGTAAAGGTTGTCAGCGTATCTCCCGGAACCAGACTTCCGTTATCGATCGGTCCCTCAAGGTCGTCATCATATTCAATATGCTCCGCTATCCCTGTCGTACCATCGTCACTGACCTGCCCTTCGACCCGTACCACCATACCCAGGCCCAATGCACTGTCGTCATACTCCTGTTCGCCATCCACCTCATAGCTGGTCTGGCTGGTATCAAATTTAATCCCATTGACATAGACACTGCCAAAACCGTCGATTCTGCCGACCGTTGTTACAGATGAATCACTGCTGCTATTGCTACTGTCACCACCACCTCCTCCGCCACAGGATCCAAGACCGGTGGCAATGGCAACCATCAAACAAGAAATTTTCTTATACCGTGTCATGGCCTTTCCTCCCGCTGGTTAGGGCCAGATGCGCTGAAGCAATCCTTAATCAAATCTTAAAATATGGGAAATATTTCCCAATATTGAGAATTATAGCGCCCATTCTCATAACTGCAAGAAAAAAATCAGCAGCGAGAATAAATACAACCTATTGATTTAACTCAATAATATAAATTACGGTGTTATTTGGGTAATTAAACGGATGGCTCTGATATCGAGTCAGATTGGTATACGAGCGTGATTTATGGGGCCTGCAAGCAGCTCGTCCAGTTTCAGGAATTCAATCCAGCCTCTGAACAGGGCGTGGTCCACAAGGAGAAGCTGCAGTCACTGACAAGTCACAAGACGGAGCTTATGACAGCTCCTCAGAAGCGCCAATCGAACGCTTTGGCAAGCGGGGCGGAAACGGTAACTTTGATCAGATCTCAATACTCTCCGGGGGAGCGACTTTCAGAACCTCTTCTATGGTGGTGAGGCCCTTCATCACTTTCTGTGCGCCACTCAGACGCAGCGGCCGCATACCGTCACTGATCGCCTGACGTCGCAGCTGATTGATGTCGCAGTCACTGGTGATCAGGCGCTTGATCGCCGAGTTGATCACCATCATTTCGTAGATACCGACCCGTCCGTAATAGCCTGTCTGTCGACACTCAAGGCAGCCCACCGGCTTACACACAGTAGTGGGTTTGTTCTTCGCCCGCAGCGGGGTGATCATGGTCTCCCACATCTCCCCATCGAGAGGAACCCGCTCCTTACAGTGAGGACACAAGGTACGGGTCAGACGCTGTCCAAGTACCCCCAGCAGGGTGGCTTTCAAGAGATAGGGTGGCACACCGATCTCCAACAGCCTGGTAATCGCCGACGGCGCATCGTTGGTATGCAGGGTGGAAAATACCAGATGACCGGTGAGTGATGCCTGTACCGCCATCTCGGCCGTCTCACGATCCCGAATCTCGCCCACCATGATGATATCCGGATCCTGTCTCAACAGGGTCCTCACCCCACTGGCGAAATCGAGATTGATATTATGCTGCACCTGCATCTGATTGAAACTCGGCTCCACCAGTTCGATGGGATCCTCCACCGTGCAGACATTGACCTCCGGCTTGGCCAGCTCTTTGAGGGTTGTATAGAGGGTGGTGGTTTTTCCCGAGCCGGTTGGTCCGGTCACCAGAATGATACCGTTGGGCCGGCTGATCATGTCGCCCCACTGAGCGGCCTCGGCCTGGGAAAAGCCCAGTGCACGATAGTCTTTGACCAATACTTCGGGATCGAAAATCCGCATCACCAGCTTTTCACCAAATGCGGTGGGCATGGTGGAGAGACGCAACTCAACCTCACCCCCCTGGTTGCTGCGGGTCTTCAGTCGGCCGTCCTGGGGACGCCGCTTCTCCGAAACATCCATACGTCCCAGTATCTTGATCCGGGAGGTGACCGCGGTTCCGACAGAGGGTGGAATCTGGTAGACCATCTGCATCACGCCGTCGATACGGAATCGAATATTGGTCTGGTTACGGGTCGGTTCGATATGGATATCACTGGCCCGCTGGCTGTATGCGTACTGCAGCAGCCAGTCGACGATATTGACCACATGCTGATCATCCACATCCAGCTTGCCACTGCGCCCCAACTCCATCAGCTGTTCCAGGTTCTGCACCCCGGAAGGTCCCGCCTCCTGGCTGTCGTCATGGGCTGCCCGCACAGATCTGGAGAGACTGTAAAACTCCACCAGATAGCGCTCGATCTCAATCGGGTTTGCAATCACTCTGGTAATCGCTTTGTTGAGAATCGGTGTAAGCTCCATCTCCCACTCGGTGAAGAACGGCTCTGCGGTGGCAATCACCACCTCATCGGGCTTGACCTCCAGGGCGATGATATTGAAACGCTTGGCATAGGCGTATGACATCACAGCGGTGATGGCCGGAACATTGATCTTCAACGGATCGATATGCACCAGCGGTAGATTCACCCGCCGCGCCAACCAGTCGGTCAACAGTTCAAGATCGAGGATTGTCTGGGGATTGCGCTGATCAGGCCACTTGTGTTCGGCAATCATCACCAGTGGATGACTGGTCCGTTTCGCTCCCTGATTGACCGCACTGACCGTCTCCGCCAGCTGTTTTTCGATCAATCCGTCTTCCACCAGCCAGTTGAGCAGATCAACCAACTCCAACTGCCGATCATTGATTGTTTGATATATCATCGGTTCATCTAATCCAGATGCGTTCAATCATAATTTACAGATCGAGAACCAAAGTGATCGATTCTCTCCACACACAGGTCCTAAGACAACAAACTCCAAAGAAAATTGGTAACACGCCCTATACGCTGTGTTAACGGCCGCTTGTCTATTATTTAAAACCCTGTATCCAGCCCATACCAACAGTGCCTGATAACAGGAACCCGGTAACATCTGTTATGCCAGAAAAGAAAGTGACGGCAACAAGTCTCTATTTATATTACTTTTCCAGGCAACGTAATACAGTGAAGCGGGATTTACAGCAGATACGCAAAGCCAGTTATAATGTTTGGTATGCAAAACATCGATACCGGCAAAATCAACCTCAGCCTGGAAGAGAACCGCTATGTGCTGGCGGTTATCTACACCAATGACGAAATCGAAAAAGAGGATGTTAAGTCGGTTACCGACTATCTCGATCAGTTCAAGGAACCCATTCCAATACTGATTGAGCGTACAGGGCACTACTCCATCTCGGTGATGGTGCAGATCGTTATGCTGCAGCAGACCAAAAACCGATTGAAAGCGGCTGCCTTTGTCGAGCGCAATAACCGGGATGCACTGATGACCCGCATTGCCGCCAGCACCTATTTCAAGGACATCGAGGTGAAATCCTTCTTTAAAAGAGAGGATGCTGTGGCCTGGCTGATGGAAAACTATGCCACAGAGCCACTTCTGGCCGACTCATAGTCTTCACAAAGGCAGGCTGGATTTATCCACCACCCGACGCAATACGAAGCTGGAATGGACACCGGTCACCCCCTCGATTCGGGTAATCTTGTTCAATAGCAAAGCCTGAAAGTCATCCATGTCACGCACCACAACCTTGATCTGATAGTCGGCGTCCTGACCGGTTATCAACAGACACTCCAATACCTCCGGCATGGCCTCAATCTTGTTTTCGAAATTCTCGAATCGCTCCGGGGTGTGCCGATCCATTGAGATATGCACCAACGCCATCAGATTCAGACCGAGCTGTTTGCTGTCCAGATGGGCACGATAACCGGCGATCACCCCGGAATCCTCCAGTGCCCGAACACGACGCAGACAGGGGGACGATGAGAGGCCGATGCGCTCAGCCAGCTCCTGATTACTGATCCGCCCCTCCTCCTGCAGTATCTGCAGAAGATGTTTGTCGTAACGATCCAGATTCATTGCATATTTCTCTATTCAACCAATAAGAGCAATTATTTTGCTTTATTATAATTTTTTTTAGTATTTATTGCTACATCTATTAAAAATTAGGCGATAATTAGCAACCATTCACCGGCAGATTTGCATTAGGCTTTCCACATGGCCACAAGTCATAGCAAGCGCTCTTAAACCAAAAGTTGCAGAGCAAGTGAGACGCCCCACAAGGGCCACCACCACTGTCATGAAAATCCATGACAGCCAGACAGCAAAGACCCCTGCCAGGAGACAACCGTGAGACGTTTTGACCACAGAAAATATCGAGCCAACCCGGCCAACCCGATGCCGGGTCGCCAATGGCCTGACAACACCATTGAGGCGGCGCCCATCTGGAGCAGTGTCGACCTGCGTGATGGCAATCAGGCTCTGCTGGAGCCTATGAACGTGACTCAAAAGCGTCGACTGTGGAATCTCCTGGTTAGCCTGGGCTTGAAGCAGATCGAAGTCGGCTTTCCCTCAGCCAGTCAACCCGACTACGATTTTGTGCGCATGTTGATCGAGGATGATCTGATTCCTGAGGATGTCACCATCCAGGTGCTGGTTCAGGCCCGCGAATCGTTGATCCAGAAGACTTTCGAAGCATTGCGTGGCGCCCGCCGAGCGATCGTACACGTCTATAACTCCACTTCCACAATACAGCGGGAACGGGTCTTCAAACGGGACCGGGAAGGCATCAAAGCGATTGCCGTTGAGGGTGCGGAAATGGTCAAAAGAGAGGCGGCCAACCACCCACAGACTGAATGGGTCTTCGAATACTCCCCTGAGAGCTTTTCGAATACCGAATGGGACTACGCGGTGGAAGTCTGCGATGCGGTCATCGATGTCTGGCAGCCGACACCGTCAGCCCCCTGCATCATCAATCTGCCGGCGACCGTCGAGAGCTCCACCCCCAACCTGTTTGCCGACCAGGTGGAATATTTCTGTCGCCAGGTATCGAGACGGGAGAGCGTGGTGGTCTCGGTGCATACCCATAACGACCGGGGCAGTGCCGTGGCTGCCGCCGAACTGGCACTGCTGGCCGGTGCCGACCGGGTCGAAGGCACACTGCTGGGCAATGGGGAGCGCACCGGCAATATGGACATTGTCACCATGGCGATGAATCTCTATAGCCAGGGTATCGATCCTATGCTCGACCTCTCCAATCCGGATGAGATCATCCAGGTCTATCGTGACGCCACCGGTCTGCCGGTCCATCCGCGTCACCCATGGGTTGGTGAGTTGGTCTATACCGCCTTCTCCGGCTCCCATCAGGATGCGATCCGCAAATGTCTGCATGAGCAGCAGGAACAGGAACCCTGGCAGGTCGCCTACCTGCCCATCGATCCACGGGACATCGGCCGCGACTACCAGGCGGTGATACGGGTCAACAGCCAATCCGGAAAAGGTGGTGTCGCCTATGTACTGGAACGGGACTATGGCCTGGTACTGCCCCGCTGGCTGCAGGTGGAACTGGCCAACATCGTACAGCAGGAGTCGGAACAGCATCAGGGGGAAGTCAGCAGCGAGACCATTCATGAGCTGTTCAAACAGCACTTCGTCAGCCGGCAGGGACCCTACCAACTGGCAGGATACCGCATCGATCGCCAATCCGATTCAGAGGAGATCCAGGCTGAATTACAGACCGAATCGGGCACAGCCACCATCAAAGGAGAGGGCAAAGGCGCCATATCCGCTTTCATCGATGCCCTCTCCCAACGGGCCGGTGTACCGATTCAGGTCATCGACTATGTGGAACATGCGATTGGTGAGGGTGCGGATGCCGAAGCAGCGGCCTATGTCCTGCTGAACTATATGGGACAGCGTACCGCCGGCGCATCGATCAGCCGGGATACGGTGAATGCCTCATTGAATGCGGTGCTCTCCGCAATCAACCTGGCGATGACCGAACAGCAGGCGGCATAAGCAGAAGTGAGGTGGCCTGTCAGACAGGCCACCTTAACCAATCCGCCAGCCAACAGCTGAGCGGAGTGTCGATCAACTACTGGCGAATCCCTTCGATCGAGAGTTCCAGCTGTACCGTTTTGGAGGCAGGTCCCAGATCGAACGGGATACCGAAATCGGCCAGAGCTATCTCCGTAGTACCAAAAAAGCCTCGACGATAGCCACCCCAGGGGTCGTCACCATGCCCGATATGCTGCACATCGATCTCCACCGGCTTGGTGACACCACGCAGTGTCAGATCGCCCTGCAGACTCGCCTTTCCGTCTCCCAGTTCCTTAAAGCCGGTTGAGACAAATTTCGCAGTTGGGTACTTATCCACATAAAGGAAGTCTTCCCCACGAAGGTGTTTATCACGCTCGGCATGATTGCTGTCGACGCTTGCCGGTTTGATGTCGACCATCACTTTGGCGGCAGCAGGATTCTTTTCGTCATAGCTGAACTGACCACTGAAATCGTTGAAGCGACCAAACAGCCAGCTGTAACCAAGATGCTTGATCCTGAACTGTATGAAGGCATGGGCGCCTTTTTTGTCGATAGTGTATTCCGCCGCATTCACTGGCAGAACAACGGCAAGTGAGAGTAAACCCAATAGCCAAACTCTTTTCATCATCTCCAATTACTCCTAAGTAGTATTTCGGGGATCACTCCCCGGTAAAAAAACCAGCAGGCAACCGCTTCCCTATCAACCTGCTGATGGATCTCTTCATGACGGGATGCCGCTAGTGGGCCACTAGGCAGCCCGGCCTCTAGTCAATTGCTGGGTAATGGTGGCAACCCGGGTACCATAGGCTTCCGCGGTGGCCAGGTCGCCCGTGGAAGGTGCATCTCCGGGATTGACCTGAAAACTGGCCGCCATTGGACCGATATAGGAGCCGAGCCGATTCAGCACTTCCGGACCGGGGCCCTGGATATGGTTCATTGATTCCGGATCACTGGCCGCCGGATGCATCCCCAGGCTGACGAAGATCATGCCCTGCTGCATGGCATTGATCATCAGACCGACCAGGGTGTTCATCTTGTCGCCCGAGAAGGAACTCGAATTGGTAAAGGCACCGGCCACCTTGTCCTTCCAGGCCTGGGTGAACCATTTGGCCGCCGCGGTCTCGAGAAACTTCTTCATCTCGGCCGACATGCTGCCCATGTAGGTCGGACTGCCGAAGATAATGGCATCCGCACTATCCAGCCGGTCCAGGTCGGCACCGGCCTCCTCCGCAGTGAGCAGCAGGGCCTCGACACCATCGACAGCGGCAGCTCCCCGCTCCACCGCTTCTGCTTGTAACTTGGTATGCCCAAATCCGCTGTGATAGATAATGGCCACAGTTGTCATAGCAATTTCTCCTCTAACTGAATTGAATCTTTGGTTTGACTCTAGCGACCCAGCATCCGCAGCAGGGTTCGGTCACGATCGAAAAAGTGGTGTTTGAACGCGGCCAACAGATGCAGTGCGGAGACCACAACCACACTCCAGGCCAGATAGAGATGGATCTTGCCGGCGATATCCTCCTGTTGATCCAGGCCACTGAGGGTGGCGGGAATGGCAAACCAGTCGAACACCTCCAACGGCCTGCCATCCGCGGTCGAAATCAGATAACCACTGAGCATCAACAGGAACAGCATCAGATAGAGCAGCAGATGGACCCACCCGGCCGCCTTACGTTCATAGGGCTTGTGGGTCTGCAGATGATCCGGCCTGGGATTGCCCAGCCGCCAGATCAGTCTGAACAGCAACACGAAGAAGAGCATCACGCCGATCCCTTTGTGCCACCAGGGCCCAAGTTGGTACCAGGCATCGTAGTAGCCGAGACTGCGCATCCAGAGGCCCAGACCGAACAGGCTATAGACGGTGATGGCCACCAGCCAGTGCAGACTGATGGCGACCGCACCATAACCCTCCCTATCGTTGCGCATCCTCATCAGAAGCGACCCTCCTGGTAGTCACTGAAAGCCTGTTTGATCTCATCCTGAGTGTTCATCACGAAAGGGCCGCCTCGGGCGATCGGTTCATCCAACGGCTCTCCCGCAACCAGTATCATACGGCTCGGCTGTTGCGCCGTGATCTCAATTCCCGGCGCCTGATCCAGCACTGCCAGCCGCCTGCCGCTGAGTGGTTGACCCGCGATCTCCACACTACCGCTCAGCAGATAGACAAATGCGTTGTAGTGGGCTTCGATCGGCTCGATAAACTGCGCACCCGCCTCAAGCGAGATATCGAAAAAGCGTGCCGGCGTCTTAAGATCCGTTACCGGCCCCACGGTATGTTGCGAGGTCTCACCGGCGATGACACGTATCTCGACACCGCCGTTGCGCTGTTCCAGGGGGATCTCCTGTTGATCGAATTCCTGGTAACGGGGTTCTGTCATTTTGTCCCTGGCAGGCAGATTGACCCAGAGCTGAAAGCCGGCCAGCAGCCCATCCTGCTGTTGCGGCATTTCCGAATGGATCACGCCCCGGCCTGCGGTCATCCACTGCACACCTCCGGTCTGCAGAATCCCGGTGTGACCCGCATTGTCCCGGTGTTCCAGCTTACCGGCCATCAGATAGGTCACCGTTTCAAATCCCCGGTGGGGATGGGGCGGAAATCCACCGATATAGTCATCCGGATCGTCGGAACGAAAGTCATCCAACAGCAGAAACGGATCGAGTTGCATCAATTGCGGGCCACCAATCAGACGGGTCAAGCGAACACCCGCGCCATCAGCGGTCTCCTGTCCGGTCAGCACCTGCTGCACAGAACGTGTTTTGTTGAGTACTTCCGACATGGCAATCTCCAAGCTAGAAACCTAGCGTTACAATTGGTTATAGACCGATTGTAGATTGCTATTTGAGGATATAAAGACGGCAAAATAAGAAACACTATTGCATTATTAGCAACAATAGACGACTCTATCAGAATAAATGTCCTATTTATTCTGAAAATTCCAAAGCTTGCGGATCTTGAACATGAGGAGAGTCGGAGCATGAATCGCCTGGAGTCTCTGGAGAGTTTTGTCGCTGTGGTGGAGTCCGGCCAGTTCACCATCGCGGCGGATCGATTGGGTATCGGTAAATCGGTGATCAGCCGGCGTGTCTCGGAACTGGAAGAGCATCTGGGTGCACTGCTGCTGCACAGGACAACCAGAACCCTCTCGTTGACCGATGCAGGCAGGGAGTTTTATCCCAGGGCGGTTCAGCTACTCGAGGATCTGGATGAGGCGGAACAATCGGTTTCCCGCTCCCAACAGGACCTGAGCGGACGGTTACGTCTTGCCGCCCCCCTCTCCTTCGGCCTGTTTCACCTCTCCAATGCCTTGAACGGCTTCAGCAATCTACACCCTCGCGTGGTACTGGATATCGATCTCAATGACAGTGAAGTGGATCTGGTGCAGGAGGGGATCGACCTGGCGCTGAGGATTGGGGATCTCGACAACTCCACCATGGTTGCCCGCCCCCTCGCACCGATCAACTTTGTGCTTTGCGCCAGCCCGGAGTATCTGCAGCGCATGGGTACTCCCCATACGGCAGAGGATCTTAGCGGGCATCGGGGACTCTGTTACAGCAATCTCCCGGAACCGCAGAAGTGGCCTTTCATCGATCCGGCAGGTCGAGCCCAGACCATCCGCATCCCACTGCAGATGCAGGCCAACAACGGCCAGCTGCTGCTGGATGCGGCCAGCGCAGGCCAGGGTATCTGCCTCTCACCCACTTTCATCGCCTACCAGGCGATCCTGGATGGCCGTTTGAAACCGATCCTTACCGACCACCACATCCCCCCGGTCACCGCCTACGCGGTCTACCCGAACCGACGTTTCATTCCGCAACGGGTCAGAGCCCTGGCAGACTATCTGCGACAGCAGTTCGGCGACCACCCCTACTGGGACGATGGCTTGGCGCATGTCATCTCATGAGCTACCGGAGTGGTCGAACTGCGAAAGAAAAGTCACCGCGTTACACTCATCCACAACTTTTAGGAGATCAACAGGCTGCTGCGCCTGCTGCGAGCCGATGGCATCGGAAAGTCTCGTTTTCAGTTCCTGCTGATAAGCCTTCAACAGAGTCACGACCTGATCCCCGGCATACTGCTGTGGAATAACCTGCTGCCTCTCATCCTGGTCGTGTAACAGGGTGACTTCGGCTGAGCGGCGGATCATGCAGGTCTTGCCACTCTCCTCCTCGGCAGCGGTCATCGGCCCTGTTTTGGTGTATCGCTTCTCCTGATAGAGAAATTTCTGACCTGGCTTGAGAAGAGGAAAGCGCATAAAAAACCTCGCAACGAAATCCTGGCATCGAGTGACTGGTCACTTTGACCTCACTCCTGAAAACAGCTGATGATTTTAATCTGCCGGAACCGACTTATAAACATGGGTAGCGGTGAGGTGAACGGCGGAACAGGAGTTCGCCATCGCAGACGCTTATCTCATCAAACGCTGTAACACCGTTGCCAGAAAACCGTGGGGTGGAAAGTTCTCTGTATCAACGCTCAAAGCCAGCTGACGCTCATCCTCTGTGAGCGGCTCAGCACCACGCTGCTGCAGCTGTAGTACAGACAGGTCCGCCTCGGATGCATCCCCCCCCTGCCGGTGTCTGGTAATAATCCGTTCCTGCAGTTGAGCTGGGGAAGCCTGGCAATCCAGAATCAATAGGGGTACCCGCAGACGATCGGCGAGCTGATGAAAGCGTTCCCGCTGCCACCGTTTGAGAAAGGTCGCATCGATGATTACCGAGAAACCGGCTTGTAACAGCCTTGTCGCTAACCCCGCCAGGTGGTGATAGGTGGTCCTGGTTGCCGCAGAGCTATAGCGGTCTGAAGCGAATTCCCCTACTGCTCCGTCTCGCGGTGGAAAGAGCCGCTTCCTCTCTATATCCGAACGTATCCTGATCGCCATCAACTGTTCCGCCAGTTGAGCGCTGACCGTGCTCTTACCCGATCCCGACACGCCGTGG
The DNA here is from genome assembly GCA_003676145.1 of gamma proteobacterium symbiont of Stewartia floridana. Lineage (GTDB taxonomy): Bacteria > Pseudomonadota > Gammaproteobacteria > Chromatiales > Chromatiaceae > Thiodiazotropha > Thiodiazotropha taylori. The sequence goes on from NAUB01000017.1 coordinate 121,275, forward strand.
GTGATCACCAGGGAGGCAGGCGGGTGACGAACCAGCTTTTCTGCCAGAGTGAGATAACTCAGATACTCTTCCAGATACGCCATCTGTTGCGCCGCCGAGAGATCCGCCTGGCAGACCCGGATGGCACTGACCTTGGCCCTGACCATGGCGCGATAGAGCAGATAGAACCTGAGCAGAGCCAGGCCGGCATAATCGCCGGTCTCCTCAAGATAGCGATTCAACAACTGATCAGACAACGCATACAGTCCACGATGCTGCAGATCCATCAATAAAAAGGCGATGTCGCTGAGGGTATCGATCCAACGCAGATCCGGGTTGAACTCGATCCCGTCAAAGGGGGTGATACGCTGCTGGTAGAACACGATATTACCCAGATGAAGGTCTCCATGGCACTCTCTGACCGATCCCGCCAGATAGCGCTCTTCAATCAGTTCGCCCAGTTGATCAGCCTGATCTTCGGTCCAGTTCTGCAGGGGATTGAGACGCTCGATCTCCAGCAGCGGCTGCCTCAACTCCCGGATCACCCGGAAGTTCTCCATCATCGGTGCGATCACCTTCCCAACACCACCCCGAGGCAACTCCGAAGCCCGCCCGGCACGTCGGTGAAAATCGGCGATCATCAAAGCAAGACGCTCGACAAGTGGTGGGTCCAGGGTCAATCGGTCAAACAGATCCTGTTGGCGAAAGCGGGCCATCTTCAGGGCAAACTCCTGCACCGCCCCCTGGCCACCGATCTCCGGCTGCTCCAGGGAACCCCTGATCTCAACAACGCCTTTGTAGAGCTGGGGCGCGAAACGCTGATTGAGTCGCAGCTCCTCGGCACAGCAGAATTGCCTTCTCTGCAGGGTGGAATAGTCGAGAAACCCAAGATTCAATGGCTTTTTGATCTTGTAGACAAAATCCCCGATCAGCAGTAGGTGGGATATATGGGTCTCGATATGCTCGACCCGCTCGATACCATGACCGAAGCACTCCGGATGTGCCAGCAACTGAGCCACAAGCTGATTTTGTCTCGCCAGATCTCTCAGGTCGCCGGTCATGATTGTGTCATCTCTTGACTAAATATTAGATAGTGCTAATATAGCGTCCACTTTTTGATCGTATGCAGCAGGTTACGATCCTCCACGCCGTTTAACGACATGCATACAAACGGTATTAGACTGATCAAAACTTACAGTTTAGAGGCCTTTTCATGAATATTGACCGCATTGTGCTTGCCTTTGCAGGCTTTGCCATCCTATTGAGCGTAGCACTCTCACACTACCATCACCCCTATTGGTTGTTCTTCACCGCCTTTGTCGGCATCAACCTGTTGCAGTCCGCTTTCACAGGTTTCTGCCCACTGGCGATGATTCTGAAAAAATTGGGTCGCAGCAGCGGCTCCGCTTTCTGATCCAATAGGATTACCTATACCAAATGGTTGGCAAGGCGCATGGATGCGCCAGTTTAATCCTCCTCAGTCTCATCCACCTCGATTGGTTCCGCCTGCAGATCGTGAGCCGTCGCCGCGGTAATCTTCACTTTGATGAAGTCGCCAGGCTCAAGCTCCCAGCCCCCCGGAATGAATACCCGCCCATCGATCTCCGGCGCATCCGCTGAACTGCGGGCAATCACCTGTTTCTGATTCACTTCGTCGATCAGCACGACCATCTCCTTGCCTACTTTGGCTTGCAGCCGTTGCCGACTGATCTCCGCCTGGACCTGCATGAAACGGGCCTGCCGCTCCTCCCTGACCTCCAGGGGCAGCGCCCCGGGCAGTTGATTGGCGGCCGCCCCATCCACCGGGGAGTAGGCAAAACAGCCGACCCGATCGAGCTGAGCCTCCTGGAGAAACGCCAGCAGATCTTCAAATTCCGCCTCTGTCTCGCCAGGAAAACCGACTATGAAGGTACTTCTCAGGGTCAGATCGGGACAACTTCTGCGCCAGCGGGCGATCCTCGAAAGCACTTTTTCCGTAGCCGCCGGTCTTCTCATCTGCTTGAGCACGCGCAGGTTGCCGTGTTGCAGCGGCATATCGAGATAGGGAAGGATATGGCCCTCCGCCATCAGCGGTATCAGGTCATCCACATGAGGATAGGGATAGACATAGTGCATCCTTACCCAGGCCTGTAATTCGCCCATGGCAGCGGCCAGATCCTTGAGTTTTGAGCTCACCGGCCGGCCCTGCCAGAAATCGGGGCGATACTTCAGATCCACCCCATAGGCACTGGTATCCTGGGAGACTACCAGCAACTCCCGAACACCGGACTCGACCAGGCGCTCCGCCTCCAGCATCACCTCGGCAAACGGCCGACTCAGCAGAGGACCCCGCAGATCCGGGATGATGCAGAAACTGCAACTGTGGTTACACCCTTCGGAGATCTTCAGATAGGCGTAGTGCCTGGGCGTCAGTTTGATCCCTTCAGGCGGCAACAGGCTGGTGAAGGGGTCATGCGGAGCCGGCATTTGATCGTGCACCGCCTCCACCACCTCTTCGTAGGCATGAGGGCCGGTTACCGCCAGCACTTTCGGATAGGCGCTTCTGATTCTTGATTCATCCTTGCCCAGGCAACCGGTAACGATCACTTTACCGTTCTCCTGCAGCGCCTCACCGATCGCCTCCAGCGACTCTTCCACTGCAGAGTCGATAAAACCACAAGTGTTGACGATCACCAGGTCGGCCTCTTCATAACTGCCGATAAGGTCATAACCTTCAGCGCGTAAACGACTGAGAATCCGTTCGGAATCCACCAGGTTTTTGGGACAACCCAATGAGACAAAACCTATATTCTTACCGCTGTTTGGCATAGCCAACCTCATTCAAAACAATTATTAACATCAGCCTCAAGCAGCATCTTTTATCCACACCACAGTCACCGATGAGGTCAGTTTAATCTGTTCAGAATCGGCTTCAAACCAAACACACTTAAAAAGCATGGCTAAGCGGTAGATTCCGCGTTGCGAAACTCAAAAGACCGGCATCAGGAGAGACAAACAATCAGTTGTGGGGATTGGTTGGTTAGGGCAGAGCTGAATGATCCTCCACGGCAGCAGAGGATCGGTCAACGCACCTGACTTGCGACTCGTGGTGCGGATTGATTGCCCATACGCTCCGCCCTGCAGGAGAGAACGAGCTACTTCAGGAGAGGGATCCGGCGTCACTCGCAGCAGGCAGTTCAAAGGCTGGATTAAGACGCTCTGCAGCCCTTTCTATGGTCGATGGCTGCAGAACTCCCCCGTTGCGTTTCAAAAGTATCATGGCATCGAGCAGGGACATCTCCTCAACTTCATATAGCGGCAATCCATTTGCTGGTAATATTTCTTTATTATTCATAATGATATATACCTTTATTAATCCTGTTGGTTAACTTATATGTTAGACCGTTAAAAAAATATTGCAAATCCGCTATGATGCGGGCTCCATAGAGATCACCCGAAAGCAAGCCGAGCATGTCAGATAAGAGTAAAGAGATTGTTTTAATTGGAATTGGTGAAATCGGCGGCGTACTCGCCAAGGGTTTCCTGCGCCTGGGATATACCATCCATCCGGTGACACGTGATATGCGGATGGAAGAGAAGGCTGAACAGCTCCCCAATCCTGCCCTGGTGATCGTTGCAGTGGGTGAAGCCGACCTGCCCGCTGTCCTGGCCAAGCTGCCTAACACCTGGCGATCCCGTGTCGGTCTGCTGCAAAACGAACTATTGCCCGAAGACTGGCGCGAAACGGACAATCCCACTGTGATCTCCATCTGGTTTGAAAAGAAACCCGGTATGGATCCAAAAGTGATCATCCCATCACCTGTATTCGGGCCACAGGCGGCACTGATCGAGGATGCCCTGCAACAGGTCAACATTCCGAGCAAAGTGTTGGCCGATGAAGCACAACTGCTGTTTGAACTGGTCACCAAAAACCTTTACATCCTGACGACCAATCTTGCCGGACTGAGAACCGGCGGCAATGTGGCAGAGCTGTGGCAAAACCACCAATCATTTGCCGAGTCGGTAGCCCGGGAAGTCATCCAGCTTCAACAGGTGCTGACAGGACAATCCCTGGATGCGGAAGCACTGATCGATGCCATGCTTGAGGCTTTCGATGGCGACCCTCAACACAAATGCATGGGCCGAAGCGCACCGGCACGACTCGAGCGTGCCCTGGCGCATGCCCGGCAGCATGGATTGACGCTGCCGCAACTGCTCAACCTGGAACAGACCCTGGCAACCGCATAAACCGATGAATCAAGCACCCCTTAGAATCGACCCGGGCCATCGTGTAACCATGCACTTCTCCCTGAGCCTGAGCGACGGTACCGAAGTCCTCTCCACCTACCATGATTCACCACTCGAATTCACGCTTGGGGATGGCACCATGGTGTCTCTGCTCGAGTATGCCCTGCTTGGTCTGCAGGCGGGTGATGAACAGACTCTGGAGGTCTCCGGCGACGAGGCCTACGGGGCATGGGATGAAGCCAAACAGCACTGGCTCAACCGTTCCGACTTTCCCCAGGATATGTCGTTGCAGGAGTCCCAGGTCATTGCCTTCACCACAGCCCAGGGTGAGGAGCTTGCCGGCACGATACTGGAGCTCAATGACGATCAACTGCTGGTGGATTTCAACCACCCCCTGAGTGGCAAGACCTTTCATTACCGGGTATCCATCATCAGCGTCGAAATGGCGGAATAAGACGATGCAACAGATTCTACTCGCCAACCCAAGGGGATTCTGCGCCGGCGTAGACCGGGCGATCGAAATCGTCGAACGGGCCCTCGACCAGCTGGGTGCTCCGATCTATGTACGGCATGAGGTGGTGCACAATCGATTCGTGGTGGAGAGTCTGCGGGAACGGGGCGCGATCTTCGTCGACGAACTTGAACACGTACCGGATGGACACACGGTGATTTTCAGCGCCCACGGTGTCTCACAGGCGGTGCGTGAAGAGGCCAAGCTGCGCAAACTCAGAATCTTCGATGCGACCTGCCCGCTGGTGACCAAGGTACACCTGGAAGTTGCCCGTCGCTGCCGGGATGGCTACGAGGTGATCCTGATCGGCCACAGAGGCCACCCAGAGGTCGAAGGCACCATGGGACAGTGCACCCAGAGTGAGGGACAATCCCATATTCACTTGGTGGTCACCACTCAGGATGTGGAACAGCTGCAGATCGACAATACCGACAAGATTGCGTTCGTCACCCAAACCACCCTCTCCATGGATGACACCCAACAGATCATCGAGGCGCTGCAGCAGCGTTTCCCCAATATCACCGGGCCGAAGAAGAACGATATCTGCTATGCAACACAGAATCGCCAGGATGCGGTCAAGTCGCTGGCAAAGAGCTGTGACCTGGTACTGGTCGTCGGCTCGCCCAACAGCTCCAACTCAAACCGGCTCAGAGAGATTGCCGAAAAACATGGCCTCCCCGCCTACCTCATCGATGGTGCCGAGGATATCGACCAGTCCTGGTTGACCGGCAAGCAGACCATCGGTGTCACCGCTGGCGCTTCAGCTCCGGAGGTTTTGGTCGAAAGTGTAATAGAGCAATTGAAGGGCTGGGGTGCACAAGCGGTTGTCGAGGCCCAGGGGAAGAGTGAAGAAGTGGTGTTTGCTCTACCGAAATCACTGGCAGGTGAATAACTCGCGTCGAATCAGTAACTGTTCACTCTGATCAGACTGCCCCCTGGGAACACTGTGATAGGCACTCGCCTGTGGCACAGGATTACCCACCCACCCCTTGATACAACTTACATTCCCACTGAAATCCTCTTATTGTCCTGATTTTGGTGAAATTTTCGATGTGTGGGGCTGCTACACCGATAAACGGTATGACACGAGCAAATCGCATAATCTAAGCTATTGGTCAGAATAGGTGAGGTTTAAATATGAAAGGGACAAAGGGTTTTACATTAATCGAACTGATGATGGCGGTTACAGTCGCTGCAATCTTATTATCCGTAGGTATACCCGCATTCTTAAATTTGTCTGAAAGAACTTCAGTCTCAACAACAAGTAATGAAATGTTGGCCGCCCTGCTCCTCGCCAGGAGCGAAGCAGTTAGGCAAGAAAGTAATACTACCTTCACCCCATCCGGCAACGGATGGCAGGTCGATACAGGCGTACTTAATTTACTGACCCACACTGTTGACAGCAACAGTATAACCATAAGTGGTAATGCAGTTACTTATAACTCACGAGGAAGAGCTGCCTTAAACGACACAGATGCCATTTCCATCAGTTTCAATGGTGAGGTTAAATCACGAATTTGCTTGAGTCTTACCGGTAGACCATTTGTCAGAAAGGCAGAGGATGGATTATGTCCATGATAAACAGACACATACCAATAAACAGATATGAATGTCGCGGCATGACATTGGTCGAAGTACTTGTTGCCGCTGTAATTATCGGCATCGGCCTATTGGGAGTTGCATCACTACAACTCACCGCTCTCCAGGGAGCGAGTAATGCGGATTACAGATCCAGGGCAGCAGACCTCACTTCAGCTCTGGCTGACCGAATGAGAGCAAATCTGTATGCAGTCGAAGCCAATGAATACCGACTTGAGGCACCAGTCGATTGCACTAATCCTCCGAACGAAGTCTGCGCTATGAGCCCAGACGACACAAGCTCAAGCCACCTCACTGACTGTTCATCCACTCAAATGGCAACATACGACCTATGGGAAGTAAGTTGCAGAAACGGTGTACAAACATCACTACCGGGTGGAGAGATAACGGTAGTCTGTGAAGATAACCCGTTTTCTGGTGGTGACGGAAATGACTGCTCACCTAATTCAGACTTTGTGGTAACAATTACCTGGCAAGTACAGTCTGATACGACCATTCCTACAACTGAAACCGTAGTTACCAGAATTGTACCTGGATCACCGAGAGATTGATAAAATGATGAGTCTAAATAGGATTAAAAAACAATCAGGTGTTTCGCTCATCTCCTTAATGATTGCAAGCTTAATCGGCATCTTTGTCATTGGGGGAGCAGGCAAAGTCTACGTTGACAGCAAGAACACCTTCAATGCCAGATCCGCCATTGCTGCGGCAACAGAAAATTACCGCTTTGCCTTTCAGGATATGCGACGTGTGATCGTGATGGCAGGTAGAGGCATACTCCCGGAAAATGATAGCGACACAGTCTATGCAGATACCGATAACAATCTACGTACCTTCCCTGCAATTGGTGCAAATGGCATTCTTGATATAGATCCCACCACACAATCCAGTATCATAGCTATCCGCTATTCCTCTGGGCCAGCCCCATGTGGCCTCGGCGGCACACTGACAGGTGATGTTGCTGAAACCATAACCGCTCGTTTCTATATTGACCTGGATGGAAATCTCATTTGCGAGGTACCTGAAAGAGACTATGCACAAGCTTTGGTTTCAGGTATTGCCAGAATGAGAGCCTTATATGGAATCGACACCGATGGCGATGGCCTTGCAAACCAATATCTAACAGCAACTCTCGTTGATGACGGTGCTCTTTGGGTCAATGTCGTGGCGATTCGTGTCGGTATTGTTGCAGGTTCAGGTGAAGGGCAAGAACTTCCAGCAGCATTCAGGCCAGAAACACCTGAAGAGATGGATGTAATGGGGTCTACTTTCACTCCCACAGAGACCAGCAGGGCATATAAATCATCAAGCACCACAATTACTTTAAGAAACCTGCGTAATGGGATCAACAGACAAGCAACCTCATAAAATTTGGGAAAGCATAAATGAGTGAACATAGACAACATATTAAACCAATCAAACGAAGCACAAAACAAAGTGGCTTTGCTCTGGTCGTTAGTATGGTATTACTCGCCATTATTACTTTGCTTAGTGTTAGTTCAATGCGCAGCACCAACATTGAAACCAAGATTGCAACCAACCACCAACTCAAAGAGTTAAGCTTTCAAGCTGCGGAAAGTGCATTATCAATCATCACCGGCACCTCAACCAGTGACTTGGTAACTGTATACAACCTAGATGTGCCGAGTGTTGTTGGCAACACTGCCGCAACCGATGGTTTTTACGCTTCAAGCGGAACAGATCAAGCGAGCTCTCACGCAGATATTGAAATGACATACGAAGAGTTCATTGATCCAAAGCAAGGCATGGGCAACAGACTCTTTTCCGGATATCAGTTCGATGTCTCAACCCACCTCTTTCGAGTGGACTCTAGAGGTATCGTCGATGGCAGCGGAACACAGACTCACAACAGGATGCAAGTTGCACTGATCAGGCAGTAAGGAGCAAATTATGTTATTCATGAAGCAGAAACCAGTAATCAGACACCGACTGCCTGCCTTTTGCGGCGCTATACTCATCAGTCTGTCTGCGCAACAATCCATTGCAGACGATATCGAGATCTACCTGCAGGAGCCACCAGATCCAGTACCACCGAATGTACTCTTCGTACTCGATGAATCCGGCAGTATGAGTTCCGGCTCACCCTCGCGTAGAAACCAGTTGGTCGATGCGATGACCGCCGTGGTCAACAATCCGGACCTTGCCAACACAAATGCAGCACTGCTCGGCTATACGACGCGCTGGGGTAATAACGGCACACTCTACATGCGCGCCCACACCGGAGAGTTCAAACTCTTCGACGGGAATGAATCCAGCTTCACCTCTCAGGTCTCCAGCCTGCAAACCATCAGTTACACCCCGACGGTTAAGGCGATGGAAGCTGCAGTAGACTGGTTCCGCCGGGATCGCACCTTTACCGACTATTTCGGTAACAGCATGACATCACCCATCGACGGTGACCCGGAAGACAACTGGTGCCGACCCAACCACATCGTATTGCTGTCTGACGGCGCGCCTAACTCCAACTCACCGACCAGTGGACAAGCCTACGGCCTGACCTCCTACGAAGGAACCAGTTGCGTTAGGAACTCCACCTCAAGATGGCAAAATGGTCGATGCGCAAAAGAGATTGCGCGCTGGGCCTACACCACTGACCTGGAAGAGGGTAGTGGCTGGCATGAGACCCAGAACATCACCACCCACACTATAGGTTTCGACACTTCGACCGGCAGTAGCACGGAGATCTTCCTGCAGAGTCTGGTAGGTGCTGATGCCGGCGGCGGCAACTACTATCAGGTGGACAGTAGCGCACCCGCCAACAGTGTCGCCGGCCTGTCAAGCGTTCTGACATCGATCATTGTCGACGCTCAGGAATCCATTCCCTATGCTTACACAGCTCCAGTAATTCCTTTCAACCCAGATAATGCCGCCATCAGTGGAGATCGGATCTATATACCGCTATTTGTTCCATCTGCAACCACCTTTTGGAAAGGCAACCTGAAGAGCTACAGCTTCTCCGTTAGTGACGGCAATATCGTGATTCTTGACGAACTTGGCGCTTCAGTGGTTAACGATGCCTATGAGTTCACCGGTTCTCAAGACTATTGGAACGACTCTTCCGACGGAGGGGAGACCCTTGAGGGCGGAGCAGCTTCTCACATGGGAGCGCACGGTATCCGTAATCTGTATACCAATCTGAATGGTAGCGCCCCACTGTCTGACACAACCAACCGGGTCGTCTTCAGTAACAACGCAATTACCAACGCAATGATGGGCGTCGCAACCGATGAAGAGCGCGTCGATCTGCTGAACTGGATCACCTGGGACCCGACCTGGACCCTAAACAATCCGGATGAAGAGCCACATACCGGGGTAATGGGCGCTCCTATACATACCCAACCGGCCGTTGTTAACTACGCGGGGGGCGACGTTGTCCTGTTACCCACCAGTGAAGGCGTACTTACAGCGATCGATGCAGATACTGGCGCAGAACTGTGGGCCTTCATGCCAGTGGATTTTTTAAGCGAAATCAACACAATTAAAACAAACAACCCGTCAACTACCCCATTTTATGGACTGGATGGACCGCTCACCGTTTACGAGGTTGGTAGCAGTAAGATGGCCATCGTCGGCATGCGTCGTGGTGGTAAAAAGTACTTTCTGCTCGACGTTACGGACAGAGACTCCCCCGTCTTTGTTAGAGAGATCGCTGCCGCAAGCGATGTGAATTTCACAGGCCTTGCGCAAACATGGTCAAAGCCCCTGTTTGTCAATATCAACATCGGCGGCAATGCAACACCTGTACTGATTTTTGCTGGAGGCTATGATAGTGACCAGGATACTGAAACCACACTCACCGCCGACGATGAAGGCAATTATATTTTCATTGTTAACGCTGCAGATGGAAATTTAATTAGATCCGTCTCCAATTCCGGTGCAGATGTCACAGTCAGCGGTATGACCAATAGCATCCCAAGCGATGTCATGACTATTGATATCGATGGTGATGCCTTAGTTGATCGAATTTACGCCGCAGATGTGGGAGGCAGAATCATTCGCGTGGATGTCGACGCCATGACTGGCGGGATTATTGCCGATGTAAACTCCGGTGGAGGATTCAGACGTTTCTTCAACACCCCTCAAGCAGGCTACTACTCCAAAGGTGGTGTTCAATTTGTTGCCATTTTAATTGGCTCTGGCAACCGAACCGATCCATTGGATGGTAGTACAACTGACCGTTTTTATATGATAAAAGACAGAAATGTCTGGAATCCACCAAGCTCCTACACAACGGTCACACAATCCATGCTAATCAATACATCAAGCACCCCAGCAACCCGCTCTGATGTACTTGATCCAGCTACAGGCGGATGGTATTTCGATCTTTCGAATACAGAAAAATCGTATTCAAAAGCAATTTTGTACAATTATGCTGTAATTTTTACCACTTTCAGTGCAACGCGCGCTGATGACCTCGGTGACTGTGAAGCACGAGGATCTGCCGGTACAGCAAGAGTCTATGCTGTCGACCTGATTGATGCCAATGCGAAATTCAACTGGAATGGTGGCAGCGAGGATAGCCTGACAGTCAATGATCGCTCAGACACATTGAACATGCTCGGTATTCCACCTTCACCAATGCTTGTATTTCCTGGAGATCTAGATAACGAAGGTAATCAAATCCTAGGCAATAAGGTCCACCTGCTGGTTGGCATTGAAAAGAAACGGGATTGGGATGATTATTTCTTACCCACCTATTGGGAAGAGGTTATTGATGACTAATTTAGTAAAACTGAACCAAGGGTTTACATTGGTTGAACTGTTAATTGTAGTCGCTATTGTCGGTATACTCGCAGCTATAGCATACCCCCAATATACAGACTCAGTTCGCCAAGGGCGCCGCAATGATGGAATGAGTGCCCTAATGGATGCAGCACAGAAGCTAGAAGTATATCGAGCCAGGGAAGCCGAATATACAATAACCCCTGCAGATGCCAATATAACAACCACCAGTGTAAATGGATATTATGATGGCTTGACCATTGCAGCAGGAGACTGCGGAAATATTGTAAACTGCTATACAATCACGATTACGCCGACCACTAAAAACGGACAGAATCAGGATGATGTGACTGGAATGAGATTACACTCGAATGGAGTAAAGGAACGCAATGAAGGCGGTTGGACCGAGGGTTGGAAATAGTCCGAGTATTAAATAACCATTATCCATCTCTGACAATTCCAAAAGCAGTGGTTACGGGCCCTTACATCTAATCGATGTGGGGCCCGAACCATTTGAAGTACTACATTTTGGCTCACAATGAAGCCCGTAACTCTTGGCAATCCATTATTAAGCAATATTTGATATATTAACCAGACGCTATTTCTATTGGTTAAGATAAGTAACTGGATTCGCAGCTAGCTTATGTCCCAGCATCAATACAATCAAGGCAACAAATGACAGACTGTCTCATCGTAGGTGGCGGGATCATCGGCATGCTCACGGCACGGGAACTCTCTGCTGCAGGCATGGATGTCACCTTACTCGAACAGAGCCGCATTGGCCGCGAGTCCTCCTGGGCCGGCGGGGGCATCATCTCCCCGCTCTACCCTTGGCGATACACCAAATCTGTCAATGACCTTGCTGCCTGGAGTCAGCAATCCTACCCGACCCTTTGTGAGGAACTGACGCAAACCTCAGGTATCGACCCGGAGTACACCATCAGCGGGCTGTTGACCATTGATCCTGAAGATATCGACAAGGCCTTGGATTGGTCATTCAACCAGGAACAAAATCTCAAACTGATTGAGGGAAGCGAGCTTGCCAGTTATGAGCAGACACTGGAGATCGACGCCCAGCAAGCCGCCTGGATGCCCGATGTTGCCCAAGTACGAAATCCAAGACTGACCCAATCCCTTTACCAGGATATCAAAGGCCAGGTACAAATCCACGAGCATTGCAAAGTGGATGAGCTGATCGTAGAGAACAGACAGGTCAAAGGGGTTGTAACGGACAAACAACGATTCGAAGCTGACCGGGTGGTGATCTGTGCCGGAGCCTGGAGCCGAACACTACTGCAATCACTGGCCACGCCACCGACGATCGAACCGGTACTTGGGCAGATGATTATTTTCAAACATCAGCCGCAAAGAATTAACCGGATTACACTCCACCAGGATCGCTATGTGATTCCACGGCGTGATGGCAGGGTTCTGGTTGGCAGCACGCTGGAACATAGAGGGTTTGAAAAAACCACAACAGAAGAGGCGAAGCAGGAGCTCAAAGCCTACGCTCTGAACCACTTTCCGGAATTGGCCCAGGCAGAAATTGAGCATCATTGGGCTGGACTGCGGCCAGGCTCACCCAAAGGTATCCCATACATTGGCGAGCTTCCCGAGGTGTCAGGCCTGTATGTCAATGCGGGACACTTCCGCAACGGGGTTGTCCTTGGACCGGCCTCATGCCGCCTTCTCGCTGACATCGTCCTCGAGCGACCGCCAATCCTTCCAAGCCAACCCTACCGCCTTGATGCGAAGAGATTTTAGCAATAATTTCCAACAGTTACGCCAAGATCGCAGCAATACATCCAGATAATACGGGCTAGACCACGAGATCAAGATAGGTCTATAATTGCCGGCCTTCAGCCGGTGTAGCTCAGTCGGTAGAGCAACTGATTCGTAATCAGTAGGTCGGCGGTTCAATTCCGCCCATCGGCTCCATCAATTCACGCTGCTTTCCACTCACAAGTAGACATTCTCTGTCGATCAATTAAGCTATCTTCAGGCCTGCACATCAGCTATTATCTGCTGCCATTTTTCTCTCAGGAGCCGATCTACTCCCCATGCGCCTCTTTAAAATCGTCTTTTTAAACCAGGGGAAAGTCTATGAAATCTTCGCCCGTACCGTTCGTCAGGGTGAGCTCTATGGATTCGTGGAGGTGGAGGATCTGATCTTTCAGGAGACCAGCAGTCTGGTCGTGGATCCATCGGCTGAAAAACTTAAAGAGGAGTTCTCAGGCGTACAGCGCACCCGCATACCGATCCACTCCGTGATCCGTATCGATGAAGTGGAGAAGCAGGACCACGGCCCAGGCAAGATTATTGAGATTGATGCGAACTCCAATATCACGCCATTTCCCACCCACTTCATCAATCCCAAAAACAGCCCTGAGAAGTAACACCCCGATTGCGATTACGCATTGATCCCTTGAGCTGAATATTGAGAATAGCTGTGTACCACACAACTTCCTCTCAATATGAAACCCCTTACCTTACTATTCACAATTCTCTTGCTTACCAGCGCCTGTTCTGATCGAAGCTCTGATACATCAGACTCAGAGTTTTCAGACAATCCACCTTTGATCGTTGCCGCTGAGGCGGGTGACCTGCCCACCATTCGTAAACTGATCGAAGGTCATAGCCCTGTGGATGTTCAGGATGCCTGTATGTGGACGCCTCTCATGAAAGCGGCACTCAATGGGCATCTGCAAGCGACACAGAGCCTGCTCGATGCAGGGGCCAAGGTTAACCAGGTCGATAAGGGGGGCTATTCGGCTCTGATGCTGGCCGTCTCCAATAACCACCACCAGATCGCCGAGCTCTTGCTGAGCCGTGGTGCGAATATCAATCAGATCGAGACAACCGGCGGTTGGAGCGCACTGATCTGGGCGGCAAAACTGGGACACACGGATTCGGTAGCAACCCTGCTCGAACACAACGCCAAGACCGAACTCATAGATTTTGATGATTTGAGCGCCCTGGATTGGGCGAAAAAGAATCAACACAATAAAATCGTAAAGTTACTCGAAACCGCACATTCCCAATAAGTTACATTTATAACTATTAGCGCAGTTTGGGTTGCTGATCAGTTTTCTGAATGGCAAAAAGCACCCACTTCGACCGGTGCATCTCTAAACCACTTAACATAATCTTGTGAAAAGACCGGATTCACTGATCTGGATCATGAGTTGATGCCGGATCAACTCCTAAGATGTACGGACGAGATGGAACTCTCCCCTATACATTTAGGCTTTTGCTCTCTGGAGGTGTATCCCATGACAATCCGTATTACCAATGATCAAACTCTTCGCGATGCCATTGGCCAGCTCTCATCGGTTCAACAGCGCGCCCTGGCAGGTAAGTTTGTTGCCAGTGTCGAGCATTTGAGTGCCGACCCGAGGATTTCCAGAGCCGTTCAGGTCGCTTCCGATCCGGATCTGCACCCGCAAGAGGTTGAAGCGGCTTACAAAGAAGTCAAAAGCTTTGCTACACAAACCTATACCGCCTGCGGCCGGGATGCTGACTGGGCCGCTCAAGCCGAACACTTTGTCGCTGCCGCTGCGGCAGCCTCGCTTGCGCCTGATGAACCTGATGAGAGCAAGGGTGCCTGGCGCGCCGCCATGCAGGCACGCATGGCGAAGAACTGCGAAATGATTCTGAACAATGAAGGTGGGTTGGCCAACGAATCTGAGAAGCAGTATCAGTTAGCTGAGGCTTTCATACCTTAGCCGTTTAACTGATTGGGCCTTCTGATATATTGGTCCGCAAATAAACGCCGTTGCCTGACAACAGTTACCGGCGTTTGTTTGCGGACTGAAGTATTTAGCTCTTTCCATCCATCAGGGTAATACCATCGAGTCCGTCAACCAGCGAATCACTGGTCTGACTGGCTCCGAGTTTTATCATCAGGCGTACATCATTGGCCGAATCCGCATGGGCCAGTGCGTTTTCGTAGCTGATAACACCCTCTTCGTAGAGGCGATAGAGGTGTTGATCAAAGGTGATCATGCCGTGTTCGTTCGATCGCTTCATCAGCTCTTTCAGCTTGTGAATCTCACCTTTGCGGATCAATTCTGAAGCCAGAGGCGTATTCAGCAGGACTTCAATCGCTGCACGCCGACCATTTCCATCGGCTTTTGGTATCAGTTGCTGCGCCACGATCGACTTCAGGTTCAGCGAAAGATCCATGAAGATCTGTTCCCGATGATCCTCTGGGTAGAAGTGAATGATCCGGTCCAGCGCCTGATTGGCATTGTTCGCATGCAGGGTTGAAAGACAGAGATGTCCGGTCTCAGAAAATGCAATCGCGTGCTCCATGGTCTCCCGGGTTCGAATCTCACCAATCAGTATCACATCAGGCGCCTGACGCAGGGTATTTTTCAGCGCCACCTGATAGGACTCGGTATCGATACCGACCTCCCGCTGGGTGATGATGCACTGATTGTGGTCATGAATGAATTCGATCGGGTCTTCGATACTGATGATGTGGCCGTCCCCACGCTTGTTCCGATAGCCGATCATGGCGGCCAGAGAGGTCGACTTACCGGTACCCGTCGCGCCGACGAAGATCACCAGACCACGCTTGGCCATGGAGAGGTCCTGAAGCACTGTGGGCAGATAGAGGGATTCAAGGCTTGGAATGTTGGTCTCTATCCGGCGCAACACCATGCCCACCGCGTCGCGCTGGACAAATGCACTGACACGAAACCGGCCGATTTTTTTCGCACTGATGGCAAAGTTACACTCGTGGGTTTCATCGAACTCTTTCTGCTGGGCATCGGTCATGATGCTGTAGGTCAGGGTTTTGGTCTGCTGGGCTGTCAATGCGGTCTTGTTGACCGGATGAATCTTGCCATCGACCTTGATTGAAGGCTCCCTACCTGCGGTAATGAAGAGATCCGAGGCCTTGTTCTTGACCATCATGGCTAGGAGTGTGTTCAGTTCCATAGTCTTGTCCTCTGTACACTCGTATTCATCGGCTGATGCCACAGCGTCAGCTGTTGAGCCGGTAGCCTGGGGTCTGTTGAGACGATTTCAATCGACCCTGGGTTGCTACCTTTGAGAGTGGTTGTTAATCCTGGTTGTATTAATGATACAACATCAGACTAAAACTGATCCTTGTTCTGTGCTTTGGTTTTGGCATCCAGACGGCTGACCACACCCTTCTGCACCAGCTCTTTCAGGGCCTGATCCATGGTCTGCATACCAGCAGCCTGACCGGTCTGAATCGCTGAATACATCTGCGCCACTTTATCCTCACGGATCAGATTTCGGATCGCCGGTGTACCCACCATGATCTCCCAGGCTGCGATTCGGCCTCCACCGATCTTTTTCAGCAGGGTCTGGGCGACTACCGAGCGCAGCGACTCGGAGAGCATTGAGCGAACCATCGACTTCTCACCGGCCGGGAACACATCGATGATACGGTCGATGGTCTTGGCCGCCGAACTGGTGTGCAGGGTACCGAATACCAGATGACCGGTCTCGGCCGCGGTCAGCGCCAGACGGATGGTTTCAAGGTCACGCAACTCACCCACCAGGATGATATCCGGATCCTCACGCAGTGCCGAACGCAGGGCTTCGGCAAAACCCAGGGTATCCCTGTGCACCTCACGCTGATTGATCAGACACTTTTTACTGCTGTGAACGAATTCGATCGGGTCCTCGATGGTAAGAATGTGGGAGTAATCGTTGTCGTTTTTGTAGTCCATCATGGCGGCAAGGGTGGTCGACTTACCGGAACCTGTGGGACCGGTGACCAACACCAGCCCACGGGGCACATCGACAATGTCCCTGAAGATCTGAGGACAGCCCAGATCATCCAGGGTCAGAACCTTGGAGGGGATGGTACGAAATACTGCGGATGCACCACGGGCCTGATTGAAGGCATTGACACGAAAACGGGCAAGGCCGGGGATCTCAAAGGAGAAGTCGTTTTCCAGAAACTCTTCAAAATCCTTTCGCTGCTTGTCGTTCATGATGTCATACACCAGGGCATGCACCACCTTATGCTCAAGTGCCGGAACGTTGATGCGGCGAATGTCTCCGTCGACACGGATCATTGGCGGCAAACCAGCGGAAAGGTGTAAATCTGATGCGTTGTGTTTGACACTGAAGGCCAATAGTTCAGCGATATCCATTCATTCCCCCGTTGTAATCAGGCTTGTGAAGCCTACCATTGTTGATCGCAAATCGTGGTACTCTATCTCCAGCCGGACGGCCATTATCCCCTTATCGACATCCAGACAGATATATTTAACCGGCGCCTGGACTTGAAATGGCATCCGCCTGACCGCACTTTGCAATGTAGAACGTGCTACGGGATTAATGATATACCAAACTGCCTGACAATTAACTTTTAACCCCGCAGATAGGGCATAGGCCCAAAGATCAACGTGACAGACAACACCGTATCAAATCCCGATCAGCTGCAACAACGCTTTGAGGCTGTAGAGCAGCGCATTCAGCGGGCGACTGCAGCTTGCCAGCGGGATAGCGACTCTGTGCAGCTGTTGGCCGTCAGTAAGACCCGCAGCAGCGAAGAGATCCGCGCACTGGCCGCCCTGGGGCAGAGGATGTTCGGTGAGAACTATCTGCAGGAGGCGATCAGCAAAATCGAGCAGCTGGCCGACCTCAACCTCTGCTGGCATTTCATCGGTCGCATCCAGAGTAATAAAACCAGGCCGATCGCCGAACACTTCGACTGGGTGCACAGCGTCGCCAGTCTGAAACACGCCACCCGCCTCAGTCAGCAGCGCCCGGAGGGGATGTCGCCGCTGAACATCTGCCTGCAGGTGAATACCAGTGGTGAGGCGAGTAAGGACGGGCACACACCGGAAGAGCTGGCAGAACTACTCCCCGCCTACCGACAGCTTGATAGAATAGCGGTCAGGGGATTGATGACCATACCGGCGCCGGTTGCAGAGACAGAGGACCCCAAACACGCCCTGAAACTGTTGCACCGATTGCGTGAACAGCTGAAGACAGCGGATAATCCCCTGAACACACTGTCCATGGGAATGTCAGACGACCTGGAGGATGCAATTTGCGAAGGCTCGACCATCGTCAGAATCGGCACCGCAATTTTTGGCCCGCGAAACTATAGCTAGTGTGATGCCCCATGTTGATTGACAATACTAGAGCCTGTTACCACTAATCCATACGGACAGAAGCGCAGTATGAAAAGCGATAAAATTACATTCATCGGCGGCGGCAACATGGCAACCAGCCTGATCGGTGGCCTGATCGCCGACGAATATGAGAGCCAGGCGATCACCGTGTGTGATCCTGACCTGGAAAAGTTGAGCCAGTTGGCCGCCCGCTATGGGGTTGCCACCGAGCCGGACAATAATCTGGCCGTATCTCAGGCTGACATCGTCGTACTGGCCGTCAAACCCCAGATCATGGAACCTGTGGCTCGGGCATTGGCCCCGGCGCTGCAGAAACGCAAACCATTGGTGATTTCGATTGCAGCCGGGATCACAGCCGAAGCACTGGCCGACTGGCTCGGCTCGGAGATGCCGCTGGTACGCAGCATGCCCAACACCCCGGCGATGATTCAATCCGGTGCCACCGGACTCTATGCGGGGGTGTCGGTAAACGAGCATCAGCGGAATCAGGCAGAGAGCATTCTGCGGGCGGTCGGAATGACCCGCTGGGTCGACGATGAATCCCTGATCGATGCCATAACGGCGGTCTCCGGCAGTGGCCCCGCCTATTTCTTTCTGGTCATGGAGGCCATGGAGGAGTCGGCCAGAGCCCTCGGGCTGGATCAGGAGAGTGCCCGTCTGATGACCCTGCAAACCGCACTGGGTGCAGCCCGTATGGCGATTGAAAGCAGCGACTCCCCTGCCCTGTTGAGGCAGAAAGTGACCTCTCCCGGAGGCACCACGGAGCGGGCATTGGGGATCCTCGAAGAGGGAGGATTACGCACTCTGTTCAATGAAGCTCTGCAGGGTGCGGCGGAACGCTCCCGGGAACTCTCCGACCTTTTAGGACATAAAGAAAATGGGTAGCAGTTATCTCACCAATCCGCTGGTATTTCTGGTTCAGACCCTGTTCGGTCTCTACATTCTTGCGATTCTGCTGCGCTTTCTGCTGCAGGTCGTGAGGGCGGACTTCTACAACCCGATCTCCCAGTTCCTGGTCAAAGTGACCAATCCACCGCTGAAACCGCTGCGCCGTTTGATTCCCGGATTTGGCGGTATCGATATCTCCTCCCTGATCCTCGCCTGGCTGTTGAAGGCTGTGGAACTGTTTATTGTGATCATGATTGCCGGGCAGAGCGCCAGCCTGTTGGGCCCTCTGTTGCTGGCAATCCCTGAATTGGTCGAACTCACCATCAATATCTTTCTTTTTGCGGTACTGATTCAGGTGATTCTCAGCTGGGTCAGCCCCGGCAACTATAATCCGGCGGTGAGCCTGCTCTATAGCCTGACAGGACCGGTGATGCGGCCGGCGCAAAAGCTGCTGCCACCGGTCGGTGGCCTCGATCTCTCGCCGATGCTGGTGATGATCGGCCTGGTACTGCTCAAAATGCTTCTCATTCCGCCTCTGCAGCAACTTACCACCAGCCTCATTCAATGAGCTGGTACCAATGGCAGCAGGATGACCTGATTCTGCGCCTGCGGATACAGCCTAAGGCCTCCAGGGACCGCTTTATCGGCCCCTACGGTGACAATCAATACAAAGTATCGATCACCGCCCCACCGGTGGACGGACAGGCGAACGAGCGGCTGCTGAAGTTCATCGCCAAGGCTTTTGATCTGCCTCGCAGCCGAATCGAACTGCTCTCCGGGGAGAGTTCCCGCAGTAAGTGCCTGAAACTAAAGTCCCCAGGGCGCCTGCCGATAGCAATTGAGAAGTGAGAGTGGGGTTATGGCGCCCGGCTTGTTCCTCTAGTATTATTATTCCTACAGCTGAATCGGGTGGTGAACCACCCCACCGGCTAACGTGAGACTGGGGCTAGTGCATGGAAAAAGTAAGATTTCAAGAACAGTTACAAGCTTACGAGCAGTGGAAAAAGGATATCATCAATACCATTGAGGAGTATGGTCCCTGGCTGGAAGAGAACGGTATGTCCACCGAGGATATCCAGCAGCGCATCAACCATACTCTCGGTACGCTGAAAAGCGACAAACTGACCATTGCCTTTGTTGCAGAGTTTTCCCGCGGCAAGACTGAGCTGATCAATGCCATATTTTTTGCCGACTACGGTCGCCGGCTGCTGCCTTCTGACGCTGGCCGCACCACCATGTGTCCGACCGAAATCTTTTACGATGACGAGCGGAATGAGGCCTATGTTCGCCTGCTGCCCATCGAAACCCGTCTGCAGGAAAACACCCTGTCCCAACTCAGACACGATACCAAACAGTGGGTCCACTATCCGCTGGAGACCGACTCCGTAGAGCAGATGCAGGCGGCCCTGAGCGAAGTGGTACAGACCAAAGAGGTCTCCCTGGAGGAGGCCAAGCATCTCGGTCTCTACAGTCCGGACCTGCACCCACACCAGAATCAGCCACCGGAAACCGTCGAGATCCCGAAATGGCGCCATGCACAGATCAGCTTCCCCAATCCGATGCTGAAAAAAGGCCTGACCATTCTCGACACCCCCGGACTCAACGCATTGGGCACAGAGCCTGAGCTAACCCTGAACATGTTACCCGCCGCCCAGGCGGTGCTGTTCGTGCTTGGCGCCGATACCGGCGTCACCCGCAGCGACATGGAGATCTGGCAACACCATATCAAAGGATTCCAGAGCGGCCGGCAACGGGGACTGATGGTGGTGCTGAACAAGATAGACACCCTGTGGGACGATCTCAGAGAGCATGAGGACATCCACGAGGCGATCCGCAATCAGCAGACCAATACCGCTGAATTGTTAGGCGTTGAACCGCATGTGGTATTTCCGATCTCGGCGCAGAAGGGGCTGCTTGCCAAAATCAAAGGCGAAAAACAGCTGCTTGAGAAAAGCGCACTGCTCGACCTGGAGAACTATCTCGGCCAGGACGTTCTGAATATCAAACAGCAGATCATTCTCGATACTGTGAGTGCCGATGTGGGCCAGATGCTGGACAACAGCCGCAGCATGCTCTCCGGCAAACTGAACGACACCAAATACCAGCTCGAAGAGCTTGAAGAGCTGAGCGATAAAAGTGATGACGTCATCACCAATCTGATGGAAAAGACCCGCAGTGAGCAGGCGCAATACCTACGGGATGTGGACACCTTCCAGCAGAGCAGGAAACAGCTTAAACAACAGGCCAATCTGCTTGGAGAGATTCTCAGTCTCGAAGCGTTGGAGGGCACCATCGAAAAATGCCGCAAGGATATGTCCAACAGCTGGACCACCAGCGGCATGAAGAGCTCGATGAAAAGCCTCTTCGATGAGACCCGCCGCACCATGCTCAAGGTGGTCAATCAGAGTGAACAGACACGCAAACTGATTCGGGCCATCTACCGCAAGTTTCAGAATGAGCACGGCTTTGCGGTGGTGCAGCCGAAGATGTTCTCTATCGTGAAGTATCGCGTTGAACTGGAACTGCTGCATCAGGAAGCGGAGATCTTCAGAAACAGCCCGGTAACCGCCATGATGGAACAGAACTTTGTGGTTAAGAGGTTCTTCTCTGCACTGGTCAAACGGGCTCACGACATCTTCAAACGGGCCGACGAAGAGATCAATCAATGGCTCGGTTCCACACTGGAACCGCTGGTCATTCAGATCAAGGATCATAAGGAGATGATGGAGAAGCGTCTGACCAATCTGCAGAAGATCGGCCAGTCCCGCAATACACTGCAGTATCGAATCCTGGAGCTGCAGGAGCAGTACACCGAGCTCGCCAGGCAACTGACCGCACTGCGTAACATGTCGAACCGACTGAGTAACAGCCGGCCTCTACACCATGCGCAGCGACAGAAACCCACCCTGGTCAAGCAGAACGTCGGCTGAGCACAACCAAACCGACCGAACGGCTACATATCAACAATCAATAAGCGCTCCCCTCTTTGAGGTGGGCGCTTTTTTGGTTATGCATGAACACCTCAAACAGCTGGCCCAATCCTCTGAACCTCTACCAACCGGCAAAATCTGTTCCACTTCACCCTCCGGTCCTGATCGTCTAAACTGTTTTTCATGCCCTGACCCTTGTGGAGGATGAATCTGCCCGACAGCAGATCACGTATCCACTTTATACCGGCAGAAAAGAGACAACCTAGCTTAAGGGCTATCACAACCTAGACCAGCCAAACAGGCCGGCACAGAAGGAGGAGTTTATATGTCCGTATTCAACCTTATCGCCAGAGTACTGCTTTTATCACTGTTCGCTTTCCCTGTTCTGGCTGAAAACAGTACAGCCATTCCAGGGTTTACTATTCACCACAACGCAATCCCCAGTGCCTCGCTGGAGCCCACCGTTGCCCGTCAATACGGTATTCAGCGCAGTAAATACAGAGGCATGCTGAATGTCAGCATCATCAAGTCAGTTGAAGGAACCACCGGCACCTCTTCAGAAGCTGTGGTGATGGCCAAAGCAAACAACATTCGCGGTCAGTTGATCAGCATCCCGATGCGCAAGGTCACTGAGGGCGATGCTGTCTACTACATTGGTGAGTTTCGCATTGCAGACCAGGAGACTCTGAACTTCGAGATCAAAGTACAGCCCAGAGGAGAGAGACGTTTCTATACTGCCAAGTTGAGTCAGGATTTTTATATCGACTAGAAGGTGTAGTGAACCACTGATCCGACTGCTTTCAGGACTGAACAAACAGTCCTGAAAGCTTTTCAATCAACACCAACTGCAAATTAACAAGCGTCATAAAAAGGCGCGATAGAGCATTACCAGGCCGAACAGGATTACCATCAAACCGGCCACCCGCCTGATACGGATATCCTTGAACCATCTGGCCAATGAACCTGCCACCATGCCCATGGCAAACAGATTTGGCAGGGTACCCAAACCAAACGCCAGCATCAGTCCAGCCCCCTGCAACACTCCACCGGCCGAAACGGTCCAGATCAACATGCTGTAGACCAGACCGCAGGGGATCCAACCCCATACCAGACCCAGCACCCAGGCCTGGCCAGGTGTCTTGACGGGAAGAAGCTTACGCGCAAAAGGCTCGATGCTTTTCCACAATCCGCTGCCCAGGTGTTCGATTCTCGACAGACCCAGCCACCACCCCCCCAGGTAGAGTCCAAGCAGAATCATGAACAGGGATGCGATCACCAACAGTACCTGCTGAGCGGCATACACGGGCACCAGTTGTGCCAACAGCACACCCAGCCCACCCATCACCCCACCGGCGACAACATAGCTGGTGATACGCCCCAGGTTGTAACCCAGCTGGTAGGGCAGGGTCTGTCCCAGCCGGTTACGGATCGGTTCGGGTAGACCGAAGGTTAAGGCACCGACAATACCACCGCACATACCGGCACAGTGGGCGCCCCCCAGTAAACCGACAACAAAGGCGGCCAGATAACTACCCTGTTCAATCATTCAGTGCACTCCTGCAAAACACCGACCTGCACCTTTGAATCCAATCAAACCCACACATTGCCACACCTCAAGCCGTTGACCCATCCGGTCTCTCATCGACAGCCGGCAAGTATCGCATCGCCAGCAGAATCAGCACGATTACCGGAATGCCCATCGATGCGGTAATCATGAAAAACGATGTATAACCGATATTGTCCACCATCAGACCGGAGAAACCACCGATAAACTTCGGCAACAGCAGCATCACTGAACTGAACAGAGCGTACTGGGTTGCCGAATAGGAGACATTGGTCAGACTCGACAGATAGGCAACAAAGGCGGCTGTCGCCAGACCGGCGCTTAAATTGTCCGCGGAGATGACCAGGGTCAGAAAGATCACGTTATGTCCCACACTCGCCATCCAGGCAAACAGCAGGTTGGTTGCTGCAGCCAGCACACCACCCAACAGCAGGATTGGCAACACCTTGTATCGGGCGACCAGCATGCCGCCAACAACCGCACCAATCAAGGTCATTGCAACCCCGAATACATTGACCACGAGTGCAACTTCACCCTTGCTGAAACCCAGGTCGACATAGAAAACACTCGAAATGACTCCAAGCACCACATCAGAGATCCGATAAGTCGCGATCAGTGCCAGAATCAATACCGCCTGCCATCGATAGCGTCTGATGAAGTCGACGAATGGGCTGACCACCGCATCGAACATCCACTCGGCAAACTGACGCAGCCGTCCCGGCATCCATTGTTGCTGCTCAATCAGCTTTTCGGCCTTGGCCTCCTGGGCCAAGGTGTCACGGTCAGGGTGAACATCCGGTTCGGCGATCAACAACACGGTAATCACACCGATCAACATCAGAAATGCCATGCAGAGATAGGCAACCGTCCAGGCGTGCAATTGATAGCCACTCCCCTCTGGCGCAATCCAACCGGCGATACCCAGGGCTCCACCACCACTGACAATCATTGCCAAGCGGTAACCAATCATGTAATTGGCCGCCATATAACCCTGAAGTTTGACCTCGGCGGATTCGATTCGGTAAGCATCGATGGCAATATCCTGGGTGGCAGAGGCGAATGCCACCAAAAGGGCCAGCAGGGCAAAAGAGTAAACACCCTGCAAAGGATCGGAGAGCGCCAGGCCACAAAGCCCGAGAATCACCAGACCCTGGGCGAAGATCATCCAGCCTCTGCGACGCCCCAAGCGCCGGGTCAACCAGGGGAGTTGCATTCGGTCCACCAATGGCGCCCAAACCCATTTGAAACCATAGGCCAGCGCCACCCAGCTCAGGAAACCGATCGTTGAGCGGGCAATACCCGCCTCGCGCAACCAAAAAGAGAGGGTTCCGAAAACCAGCAACAGGGGCAATCCGGCGGAGAAGCCGAGAAACAGCATATTCCGTACACCCGGCTGCCAATAGATGGAGAGCGTTTGGCGCCAATCGGATAGTTTGCCGGCGGTCAGCACAGATACCTCTTATTCGTGGAAAGATCCGCCATTATAGGCTGCTGCCGGGGTACTGTCTCATAACAGTGCCGATTTTGATTAAATCCGGATCGCCCCCGATTAAGGCCTGTTACCACGAATCCAGTACGCCCTGCTGTGACCGAAAAAGCGCCAAGGTACACACCGCATCGGGTATATCAAAGGGTGTTTGGTGGAGCCCTGCCCCACCAATTATCGGCTAAGCCGCGCCAATCTGTTTTGCGCCCAGCGGCACTATCATTCGCTCGTGTAACCGGGCTAAACGACGCTGATTCTGCCTTGCTGGACACAGAAACAGTCCCAGCAGGATGCACTGGATCGGCGGTAACCGGCCCTTAGGGATTAAGAATGGGTTACAATGCGCACCTCGCTCAAAACAGGTATTCAATCATGCAGGATTATCAACGGGAATTTCTGGACTTCGCACTCGATGTCGAGGTACTGCGATTTGGTGAATTCACTCTGAAATCCGGTCGTGTCAGCCCCTATTTTTTCAATGCGGGCCTGTTCAACACCGGTGCCAGTCTGGCCAGATTGGGACGCTACTATGCCCAGGCCATTGTTGATTCCGGGATTGAATTCGATGTGCTCTACGGACCAGCCTACAAAGGCATTCCCCTGGCTGCGGTAACGGCAGCTGCCCTTTACGATCAGCACGGCCTGGATCTGCCCTATGCCTTCAACCGCAAAGAGGCAAAGGATCATGGTGAAGGGGGAGTCATCGTCGGACATCCGCTGGAAGGCAGAATCATAATCATCGATGACGTGATCTCGGCCGGCACCTCGGTACGTGAGTCTGTGGAGATCATCAAACATGAGCAGGCTACCCCTGCCGGTGTGGTGATCGCTCTGGACAGACAGGAGAGAGGACAGGGTGAGCGATCAGCCATTCAGGAGGTCGAAGCTGACTACGGTCTGCCGGTCAGCGCCATTGTCAGGCTGGAGCAGTTGATCGAGTATCTGCAACAGAAAGAGGACTCCGCAACGGATCTGGAGCGAATTCAAGCCTACAGACAGACCTACGGGGTATAGGGCCTTTTAACGCGAATCCAATCGACCCTTGCGGCGAGTGGTACTTACATAAGCGGTATCTGGTGGGGCATGGCCCCACCCTGTTCATTCATGGGGTGGGGCCCAGCCCCGCCATGGTGTGTTAAAGAAAGCAAATTTACTCTTATATCGACCATTATCGGTGGGGCAGGGCTCTACGATCTGATCACCGATTCCATTGGGTTCGACTTTGCCGAACTTCCAAGTATGTTTCAGCCAGCATCATTACAATGGAAATGGAATTTAGAGAGTATAACCGCGAATCACCGCGAAATGCCGCGAATAGCTTTTGTCATCTGGCTTCTTTGCGTTAATTCGCGGTGATTCGCGTCCATTTGCGGTTAATCAGATCGTGTAAACGCCTCAAGTCGTGGGGCCATGCCCCAGCAAAACCCTTTGATAATACTGGATGCAAAGTGCTTAAGTGCAGATCACATAGAGACTTAACACCTACCCCACAATCAGTTTGACACCCACCAACAGGGTTACCGTTTCAAATCCACGTTTGATCCATCGGTTGCCTTTGGCAATCGACAGATGGGCACCGAGATAACCGCCAATCAGTGAACCGACAATCAACACCGGCAACCACTGCCACCAGATCTCGCCCAGTATTCCCAGTGTGATGGCGCCGGTACCATTCCAGAACACACCAACCAGCACCAGTGTGTGCGCCACGGCACGTCGGTAATCGAGACCAAACCAGCGCACCAGCCAAAGGGTAACGAACAGTCCGGTACCCGAGGTGAGCGAACCATTCAGCACACCGATAAAAAACAGTCCCACAGCTCCGTAGAGCATACCCTTCCAGTCTCTGTGAATAGCGCAATACTCCTGACCCAGCTGGGGACTCATGAACGAGTAGAGACTCAGACCCAGGGTCAGAATACCCAACGCCACCTCGGCGATCCGATCAGGTATCTGCAGTATCAGGCTGGCGCCGATGATCACCCCGGGCAGTCCGGCCGTGAGCATGAAGATGACAAACTGGCGCTCCAAGCCCCCTTCCCGTAAATGCCTGATGGTGGCGCCTATACCAAGCGCCACTGAGGCCACTTTATGGGTCGCCAGGGCGATACCGAAGGGCAATCCAAGGAATATCAGGGCGGGTAATTGGACCAAGCCGGCACCACCGCCGGAGAAGGCGGAGAAGAGATTTGCCAGAATAGAAATAATTAAAAGGGTGAACTGTTCCACAAAGTAGCTATCTTATGAGATGAGTCGAGCAGTATAATCGAAGTTGGTGTATATTCGATAAGTCAGAATTTTCAGTGGATATGGGTTTGAAAAATCTCAGTATTATTATCTTCTTGTGCTTCAATCTGTCACTCAGTTGCTACGCAGGAAAGCTCTACAAGTGGGTGGATGACGAAGGGCGCACCCACTACTCAGACAAACTCCCCCCCTCCGAGACTCATCGGGCAAGATCCCACCTGGATCAACAAGGCATCACCGTGAAACAGGTGGATGCGGCGAAAACAGATGAGGAGCTGAGGCAGGAGCAGGAGCAGGAGCGCCTCAGGCTCGAGCGTCAACGGGTGCTGGAAAAGCAACAGGCACTGGATCGGGTATTGTTGAGAACCTTCCGTACGGAAGACGATATCTTAATGACCCGGAACGGTCAGTTGCAGGCCGTGGATACCCATATTCGCGTCACCCAATCGAATATCAAGCGTCTAAAATCGACTCTCGATGATATGGAACAGTTTGCTGCTCAACGAGAGCTGAGCGGAAAACCGGTATCGAAAAAGATGCTGAAGGACATCGATGTCAAGCGCCAGGCACTGAAGGATGCCTACAGTTCAATCATCGACCGTGAACACCACAAAAACCGCATTCGCCAATCCTTTGCCATGGACCTGAAACGCTTTCGCGAGCTGAAAAAGCTCAACAGCACCAGCAATCCTATCGAGGAGGCTGAGGAGAGTTTCAGTGACGCTCTGCAGAACGTCTTCAACTGTGAATCGGATATGGCCTGCAACAAACCCTGGCGACTGGCCAAGCAGTATCTTAGAAAGCACAGTACAACGGCGGTGAAAATTGATGGTTCAAACATTGTCATCACCGCAGAACCGATCAAAGAGGGTGACATCAGTATCTCCATGTCACGCATCGAGGACCCGAAAAAAGGTCATACCGTGATCTTCATGGATCTGCAGTGCAAAAAGGATCCTGCGCGGGCAATGGCCTGTGAAAAGACACCGGAGGTTATGCAGATAAAAGCAGGTTTCCAACAGGCACTGCTGCAGTAACCCGGCCGTGCTATCCGCTTAGACCGGCAGCAGCCTCAGATCAACGGTCGGAAGCATTATCCGGAAACAGGGTCGAGGCAAGCAGCGGCCACTGGGTCTGCCAATGCTGTAGCGGCGATATTTTGAATCGACTGCGCAGATACTGATGCATCAAACCCTCGGCCAGGCTCGTCATCATATTCGCAGAGATGGCACTGTCCAGAGCGTACGGCCGGCCTTCACTGCGCAGCTCACCCTCTCTCAACACCTGTTTGAGCTGAGTTTCAAGCCTTTCGAAAAACTGCCCTACCCGGGACAACAGTCGCTCTGTCTCACCAACCAGCGCATCACCCAGCAAGACCCGGGTTATACCTGGATTGCGCTCAGAGAAGAGCAACAGCAGATAGAGTATCTGGGCACACCGGGTCTGCGCATCGGCATGCTCTTTAAGGATCTGATTGATGCGTAAAAAAACACTCTCTTCGGCAAAATCGATCAGCCCCTCGAACATCTTTGCCTTACTGGCAAAGTGGCGATAGAGCGCCGCTTCGGATACGCCAACCGCACGACCAAGTGAAGCGGTTGTGATCCGATCACCCGGGTTCTGTTCAAGCTCCCGGGCCAGCGCTTCAAGAATCAACTGTCGGCGGGGAACCTTGGTCTGTTTACTCATCAGCGGCGCCGAATCAGTGTTCCCACGCCTTCATCCGTGAACAGCTCAAGCAGCACCGCGTGAGGAACCCGGCCATCAATGATATGTGAGGTGGAAACACCCGCCTTGACCGCCTCCAGGGCGGTTGTGATCTTCGGCAGCATCCCTCCATGAATGGTGCCATCCTCGATCAGCTCATCCACCCGTTCTGCAGAGAGGCCGGTAAGCAACCCCCCATCCTTATCGAGCAGACCCTGTGTATTGGTCAAAAGAATCAACTTCTCAGCCTGCATGACCTCAGCCACTTTTCCGGCCACCAGATCCGCATTGATATTGTAGGAGTGACCATCCTTGCCAATGCCAATTGGTGCTATGACAGGTATGAAGTCACCTTGCACCAGCATGTTCACCACACTGACGTCGATACTCTCAACCTCACCAACGTGGCCGATGTCGATAATTTCCGGAACATCCAGCTCAGGACCTGGACGGCTGATCACCATCTTTTTCGCATGTATCAGGTCGCCATCCTTGCCGGTCAATCCAACAGCCGAGCCTCCAGCTCTGTTGATCAGACTGACAATATCCTTGTTGACCAGGCCACCCAGCACCATCTCCACCACATCCATGGTCTCACTGTCGGTGACCCGCATGCCTTCAATGAACTGTGAATCCTTACCCAAACGCTGCAGCAGGTTACCAATCTGAGGCCCACCGCCATGGACCACCACCGGATTGACACCCACCAGTTTCAGCAACACGACATCCATCGCGAAACTGTTTTTCAACGCCTCATCAACCATGGCATTGCCACCATATTTGATGACCAGGGTTTTACCGCTGAAACGCTGGATGTAGGGCAGGGCTGAGGTTAATACGTGGGCGACATTCTGCGCCTGATCTGTGGATAGACTCATCTTAAGGTGACTACTTTCAGAGGAAACCTAACAGTATGCCAAATAATCCAGGGCCTGTTAACAGACCCTGGATTCTTACACAGGATTAAAACGGTAACTCAAGTTGGGGATCAACCTTGTTGACCAACTCGCGGAAGACCCCCTTGACCTTATCCAACTCCGCTTCCGACTCCGCTTCAAACCGGAACAGCAGCGCCGGCGAGGTGTTTGAGGCGCGCACCAATCCCCAGCCCTGCTCAAATTCGGCCCGCAGACCATCAATCTTGACCATTCTGGCGTTGGGAATATCCGGTAGCAGATCGATGGCTTCCATCACGGTCTCTGCATGCCCCTCTTCGAGACGCACAACATACTCTGGTGTTGAAAGACTCTCCGGCAGCTCTGCGAACACTTCAGCACTGGTCCGATAATCGAGTGAGAGAATCTCCAGCAATCTGGCCCCGGTATAGATGCCGTCGTCAAAACCGAACCAGCGTTCGGAGAAGATGATATGGCCACTGTACTCACCAGCCAGCAGTGCATGGGTCTCCTTCATCTTCTGTTTCAGCATGGAGTGACCGCTCTTCCACATCAACGGCCGGCCACCATTGGAGAGCACCACATTCGCCAGGTGTCTTGTACATTTTACATCGTAGATGATGTCACCACCGGGCTCCCGGGTCAGCACATCGATCGCCAGGTACATCAGCAATCGGTCGGGCCAGATGATCTTTCCGGAAGAGTCCACCAGTCCGATACGGTCACCATCACCATCAAACGCAATACCCAAAGCGGCCTGATGATCGACCACTGCCTTCTGCAGATCGGCCATGTTGCTTGGATCGCCCGGATCCGGATGATGGTTGGGGAAGTCCCCATCCACATCGCAATAGAGTTCCACCACTTCACAACCGAGCTGACGATAGAGTTCCGGTGCAACCACCGAAGCGGCGCCATTACCACAGTCAACAACGACCTTCAGGCTCTGCCCCATACGCACATCGGAGACCACCCGTTCGATGTAGTCTTCGATGATATCCCGGGAGTCGAAACTGCCCTCACCCACCAGCAGTTGATCCGCATCGATGCGACGGCGAAGCCCCTGGATAGCCTCGGAAGATGGACTCTCCCCGCTGATGATCATTTTCAGCCCGTTGTATTGAGAGGGGTTATGGCTTCCGGTAATCATGGCGCCACACTCCGCATCCAGTTCATGAACCGCATAGTGCAGCAAGGGGGTCGGCACCAGTCCCAGATCGATCACATCCCGACCGCTACTCTGCAGCCCCTGAATCAGGGCACTCTGCAGTCTTTCACTGGAATTACGGGCATCACGCCCCACTACCACGGCACTATGGCCCCTTTCAAACACCTCGCTGCCAAATCCCTGGCCCAACAGGGCAACCACATCTTCCGAGAATGTCTCTCCAACCACGCCACGGATATCGTAGGCACGGAAGATCGTTGCGGAGATATCGACTTTGGGTGCCAGCGCTGTCACTTCGTGCGCCGTCTCTACGGTCGGCAAACCCTCCTCGACAGAGATTCCCATTTCCGCTTGACCCGTGGTGGCTGCAGTTCGGCTAGCCCCTTTGCCGGCCTGATTGCTTCGATACTCCCGGATCTGATGTTCCATCACATCGAAGGTCGGCTGCAGATCGCTCAACAGCGCAGACTGGGATTTTGGCGGGCGACCAACCACCAAGGCTTCCACCAGGGAGAGGATGCTGGCCTGATCCATCTTCAAGGCTTTGGTCATTCGTCCTGAGAGCATCATCAGCAAAACAGCGGCCAACAGGAACAGGATCGCGGCCGGTGCAGCCTGCATACCTAACGCAACTGGATCCAATACCGTACCGACTGAACCCCAGTAGGCAATCTGCCAGATGCTGCCAGCGATCGATATCACCCCGTCAGGCTGCGATTTTGATGTGGCTGTGCCCCCTTTGGCCGCGAGCATCAGTGGCGGTTTGCCGGGAATCACCTGTTGCCATTCGATGCGGCCACTCAGGCTGCCC
The DNA here is from genome assembly GCA_003676145.1 of gamma proteobacterium symbiont of Stewartia floridana. Classification (GTDB taxonomy): domain Bacteria; phylum Pseudomonadota; class Gammaproteobacteria; order Chromatiales; family Chromatiaceae; genus Thiodiazotropha; species Thiodiazotropha taylori. Next base: position 153,158 of record NAUB01000017.1, read on the forward strand.
AACGCATCCAACAAACTCTGAAACTCCTGAGTGGGATAGGCCACGTGCAGGACACCTTTGACCTCTCCAAGCTGATCCCGGACAGAGGAGGCGACGGCAATATGTTGATGCGGGGTACCGAACTGATGCACTTCCGCGGCAATGGTCTGGGAGCTCTCTTCGGCTTGTCTGAGCAACAGCAGGGATGCGTATCCCATGTTCGGCGTTGCACTTGTGTCCGGCTCACTGAATCCCAATGGCAGCAAGCGAACCTGAAGCGCTTCAGGCACCAGTTTCGCCAATCGTTGCTGTTCCTGGCTCAGATACTCTGGCTCGTCCATGTCGAGCGCGGTAGCAGTGATCTCCTGATTGGCCAGTCCGTGGACCAGACTCGTACGCTGTTGGATGTTTGCACTGAGCCCTCTGGCGAGAACTTCGGCAATGGTTTGAACCTGTTGCCGCTGTTTTATCTGATTCGCACTATCCGTCAGGTAGAAGTTTGCCGCCCAACTGGCAGCAACAAGAACCAAGATCCCTAACACGCCTAGCGTCCAATAACCTTTTATTGAACGTCCACTTCCTTGTTTCGCCATCTGCTCCCCGTTCTTTTTAGAAAAAGCCATATTTAACCCTGAATTCTATTCAGTTCTCACCAGCTCTTACCGACTGGCATGATATTGTTCTGAAATCCGCTCGACGAGTTGCCTTGCCAGCTGATGTTTGGACATCATGGGCAGAACTTCCCTACCCCCATGCCATAACAGCAACAGAGCATTCTGATCCGACTCAAAGCCACCCTCCTTTGCAGCAACCTGGTTGGCTGCGATCAGATCCAATCCTTTGGCCTGGCGCTTCGCTTCGGCATAGGCTTCCACATTTTCTGTCTCAGCTGCAAAACCGACACAGAACGGGGCACCTTCGAGACTGGCCACCTCTGCGAGTATATCCGGATTCTTCACGAGTTCCAGTGTGACCGATTCCCTATCTTTCTTAATCTTTTCATCCGCCGCCTGGCGAGGTCGATAATCTGCCACTGCCGCAACACCGACAAAGATATCCGCCTGTGCAACCCGATCGATGACTTCCCGGCGCATCTCCTCGGCCTGTTCCACATCGATGCGCGTGATCCCCATCGGCGGCGACACCGTCACCGGACCGCTGACCAGGGTTACCTCGGCCCCCTGCTCACTCAGCGCCTCAGCCAATGCATAGCCCATCTTGCCTGAGCTGCGGTTACCAATGAATCGAACCGGATCAATCGGTTCCCGGGTAGATCCAGCGGTCATCAATACCCGCACACCGGATAGAGACCCTTGGGAGAAAGAGTGCTCAACCTGTTGCAACAACAACTCAGGTTCGACCATTCTGCCTGGACCGTTCTCACCACAGGCCTGATCCCCTTCGGCCGGCCCCCAGCAGACAACGCCTCTGCCAAGCAGCTTCTGAAGATTCTCCTGAGTTGCCCCATTCAGCCACATCTGATGGTTCATCGCGGGTGCGATCGAAAGGGGTGCTGTGGTCGCGAGACAGAGGGTTGTGAGTAGGTCATCGGCCTGCCCGGAGGCCAGCTTTGCCATGAAATTGGCCGTAGCAGGTGCCACCAGCACCAAATCCGCCCAGCGTGCCAGACTGATATGATCCATGGCGGATTCCTGTTCAGGATCCAACAGTTCAGTATGCACCGGATGACCGGAGAGGGCCTGAAAAGTCAGCGGTGTGACAAAACTGTGGGCCGCGGCGGTCATCACCACACGCACCTCAGCACCCTCTTTCAGTAGTCCGCGCAGCAGTACAGCACTTTTGTAGGCTGCTATGCCTCCGGTCACACCGAGGAGGATTTTTTTATTCTTCAGACGACTCATCCCTTATGTCCAGACCACTTACTCATTCCGACAAGGGTACCCGATGCACCTGAAAATGTTAATAAATCTGCGTTATATAAGAAAATAATGATGCACCTGCCAGATAAAACCGGCTATTATCCCAACTCAACTTCGAGACACAGACACGGAGGTCTGCATGCCCATCACCGACTGGCCCTGCGATGATCGCCCACGTGAAAAACTGCTGAACGGGGGCGCTGCAAGCCTGTCCGATGCAGAACTGCTGGCGATCTTTCTGCGCACCGGAATCAAAGGCTTCACCGCCGTGGATCTCGCCCGCAACCTGCTTGGTGAATTTGGTGGTCTTGGTGGGCTGCTGCGTGCCGAGCAAAGCCGCTTCTGCCGGTCAAAAGGGATGGGATTGGCCAAGTTTGCCCAACTTCAGGCCTCGCTTGAGATCTCAAGGCGCTATCTTCACGAGCAACTGCAGCAGAACGACAGCCTGAGCAGCCCACAACAGACGCGCCACTATCTCCACAGCAAACTGCGTCACTACAGTTATGAGGTCTTTGCCTGCCTTTTTCTGGATAACCGCCACCGGGTCATCTGCTATGAAGAGCTATTTCGCGGTACCATCGATGGTGCCAGCGTGCATCCGCGTGAGGTGGTCAAACGGGCATTGCAGCACAATGCGGCGGCACTGATTTTCGCCCACAACCACCCATCCGGCGTAGCCGAACCCAGTCAGGCCGACAGGGCCATTACTGTCCAGCTGAAGAGCGCCCTGGCGCTGGTGGATATCAGGGTGCTGGACCACTTCATTATCGGCGAAGGGGTGCCCACCTCACTGGCTGAACGGGGGATGATCTGATTGTTCCATTATCCTCGATACCGGCCGCCCCACCCCGCACCTGAGCTGAGGCAGCCGGATTCGCCCAAGCCAGATCCGAAATTCATGGAATTCCCTTGCTTCAAAGCCGGCACTCTGATATAAATACGCGCCTTTCGCCCCCAGGGATAACCAAATTTTGAGGTTTTGACGATGTCAAAAGTCTGCCAAGTTACCGGAAAGCGCCCGGTTACGGGAAACAACGTTTCCCATGCGCACAATAAAACCAAGCGCCGTTTTCTCCCCAACCTGCATACGCACCGGTTCTGGGTCGAGAGTGAAAACCGCTGGGTTCGTCTGCGTCTCTCTTCCAAGGGTATGCGCATCATCGATAAAAAAGGCATCGACACGGTTCTCTCCGAGATTCGTGCCCGTGGCGAAAAGATCTGATCTGAGGAGCAATGAGTCATGCGTGATAAAATCAAACTTGTCTCGAGCGCCGGGACCGGACATTTCTATACCACAACCAAGAACAAGCGTAACCAGCCTGGCAAGATGGAGATCAAGAAATTCGATCCCAAGGTACGCAAACACGTGATGTACAAGGAGGCCAAGATCAAATAGATCTTGTGCGATCCCTGGAAAGAACCCGCCCTTCCGGCGGGTTTTTTTATGCTCTAAGGAAATGGCGTTTAACTTGTGAAAAATAAACCGCCAATGAACGCTAATCACCGCAAAATGCCGCAAAAACTCTCACGCAGAGGAGTCAATTAGCGAAGTTTCGCGGTGATTAGCGTTCATTAGCGGTTAATCTCTTAGACCAGCGACCCAAATCATTACCATTCTGCTCCGGGGCCAATCAAGCCGGCTGCCGCTCCAGCAGCAGATTTCCAGCCGGGTCCACCTCACAGCGCCAGCCCCTTGCCAACCAGGTGGTGGAGGCCATCTCATTGATCAGTGCAGGCCCTTCAATCGATTGACCGGGGGCCAGATCTGACCGCTCGTAGCGGGGCACAGCGGTCTCCTCTCCAGGCAGATCCAACCACTCCCGTACCTCACCCATGACGCTCGATTCAAGCCGGGGCAGCGTCATCTCGGCGCGGGCACCGTGCAATGCCACTCGCAGGTTGACCAGTTCCACATCACCGCTCATTCGGTGACCGTAGCGGGATTCGTGCAGTCGATGAAAGTCCCGTTCCACCTGGGACAGACTCTGCCAGGCAACATTCAGGGTATAGGACTGGCCCAGATAGCGCAGATCCAGGGAGTATTCCACCTCGATCTCATCCTCACCGACCCCCTCCCTGAGCAGATCCCCACTGACCTCCGCCGCCAACTGCTCAAGTGCCTGATTGATTGTCCCATCGTCCAGGCTCTGCAGTACCCCCAGCCTGGTGCGAATCTGCTGACGACCGGGTCGGGTGGCGAGCATACCCAGAGCAGATAGCACCCCTGCACTCACCGGTACCAGCGCGGAACTCATTCCCAGCGCGTCTGCCAAGGCGCAAACATGCAGCCCACCGGCACCGCCAAATGAGACCAGTGTGTAGTGTCTCGGATCGACACCCCGTTGTACCGAGGTGACCCGCAACGCATGGGCCATATGCTCATTGGCGACCCGCACAATCCCCTCCGCCACTGAGGTCAATGGCAGGGACATCTGTTCGGCCAGACGAGCGATCGCTGCCTCCGCCGCCTGCCTTTGCAGCCTCATCCGTCCACCCAGAAAGGCATCCTCCCTCAATCGACCGAGCAACAGGTTGGCATCAGTGACTGTCGCCTCCACTCCTCCTCTGCCATAACAGGCCGGCCCCGGGTCCGCTCCGGCTGACTCCGGCCCCACCAGTAACATGCCACCGGCATCCAAGCGGGCAATCGAGCCACCACCGGCACCGATGGTATGCATATCGACCATCGGAACAGCCACCGGCCAGGGCCCGATCCGCCCCTCCCGGGTCAATCGGGGTTGACCATCGATCAGCGCCACATCGGTGGAGGTGCCTCCCATATCCAGCGTCAGGAGCTGAGTCCTTGCCGATTCCGCCGCCACAAAACCGGCCCCCACCAGGCCGCCGGCCGGTCCTGACAACAACATCCGTACCGCCTGTCGTGCCGCCTGGTCTGCGGCTATCGCTTCCCCGGAACTCTGCATTACCGAGAGTCGCACACCGGGCAGACCTTGATTGAGGCGCTTCAGGTAGCCAGCCACAAGGGGACCCACCCAACTGTTCAGCCAGGTGGCAATGCCACGTTCATACTCACCGCTGGCCGGCAGCACCTCCGATGATCGGGAACAGAAGAGCTGTTCCGGCACCAACTGCTCAATCATTCGTTCAAACCGATCATCGAGGAAACTGAAGAGTAGATTGATCGCCACCGCCTGGGGATCCAAGCGGGCGATTTCCGCTTTCAGTCGGGCCAGATCCTGCTCACTTAGGCTTTCGACCACTGCCCCATCCGCAGCCAGCCGCCCACCGGTCTCGATACAGAGCTCAGCCGGCACCGGAGGTGGTTTGGCTTCAGGTTGCAGGTTATAGAGCTCTGTACGGGCCTGGCGCCCGATGGTGAGCAGATCGGCCAACCCCCGGTTACCGATATAGAGGGTACGAACCCCTTTTCCTTCCAGAGCCGCGTTGGTGGCAACGGTGGAGCCATGAATCAGGATCAGATCCGACGGCTCGAGATTTAGTTCACGGATACCCTGAAGAATCGCGCGCTCAGGGGCCTGTGGGGTGGAGAGCACCTTGTGCGTCTCGATCTGTTTCTCTCTGAGCAGGACAAAATCGGTAAAGGTACCGCCGGTATCGACCCCCAGCAGGAGTGGCGCAGCTCTGTTTGAAGCCTGACTTGTCATCAACTAACCTGAATCGCGAAACTATTCTGAGTGGCGCAGTGTACCCGCCGGATACAACTCATTGAAACACTAATGTTATTAACCCGACGCCCCCTTTCAACTGAACCAGACATCCCCGGGTAATCTGGCCAGGGGGTTGAGATGGGGAAAATCACCCCGGACCTAATGAAAAATGCGCATTGGTTCTTGTCCCGCCCCTTGCATAGTGGCCCAGGAGTGTTATGTTTGGCCGGAGCCAATCCGGCTTAGCTGGCGCGAATAATCTCTCTTCAATCAATCGAATATGCTGAACCTGCTGACAACCAACCAGTTATCCAGAAGCTTTCATCAAGATCAGATTGTGCAGCCCCTCGACCTTCAGCTCAGCCGGGGGGATATTCTGGGTCTGCTGGGTCCTAACGGCGCCGGTAAATCGACCATCATGCGGATGATTTGCGGGGATCTTGCACCCAGCAGTGGTGAGGTGGAGATCTGCGGCTTCGATCTACTTCAGCAACCGCAGCAGGCCAAGCGCAACATCGGTTACCTGCCAGAGCGCCCACCGCTCCACCCGGACCAGACTGTGGATGAGTTTTTAGCCGACTGCGCCTACCTGCACGGGTTGAAAAAAGCCCAGATCGACGCAGCCAGGTCGGCCGCAAAAAGAGATTGTGGTCTGGAGCAGAGCGGCAGACGGTTGATCCGCAAGCTGTCAAAAGGCTACCAGCAACGGGTCGGTCTGGCCCAGGCGATCATCCACGACCCACAGCTGCTGGTTCTCGATGAACCCAGCGATGGATTGGATCCGGCTCAGATACGTCAACTGAGAGAGCTGATCAAAGAGCTGGCAACCGACAAGGCGGTGATTCTCTCCAGCCATATTCTGTCGGAGATCCAGGCCACCTGTAACCGGGTGGTGATCCTGCAACAGGGTAAGAGTGTATACAATGGGGATATCACTCCGGCCGAACAGACCAGCTATCGCCTGGGCCTGGAGCAGAACCCCCTGGAGTCCGAAATCGCCGCATTGCCGGCCATCGCCACAGCAGAACAGCTGCATACCGACTACTTCATGATCACTCTGGAGCCTGGCTACCGACCCAGTGAGTGCCTTGAGCAGCTGCTTGGACGTGGCTGGCAGGTGTGCGAGTTGTCACCCGCCTCCAGAAGCCTGGAGCAGCTGTTTCTGCAAGCCACCACCGGGGGTCTGCAATGAGCCTCTCCCTGGCCTGGATAGAGTGGCGGCGACTGATGCGAACGCCACTCGCCTGGGGCACATTGGCGCTCTGCGTCTGCCTGCTGAGCTGGCAGTTTCTCGGCACCCTGGAGTCGTTCAGCGGTATGCAGACCGCTCACCGGGAACTTGGTCTCAGCCACCATTTAAGCCTGCAACTCTACGGTCTGGCAGCGGTATTGATTCTGTTGATCACTCCGATTCTGACCGCCCGCCTCTTCAGCGAGACGTTCCGCAACGGCAGCTATGCACTGCTGAGCAGTGCTCCGCTGTCGAATCTCTCCATCCTGAGCGGCAAATTCCTTGCGGTGGTGGGTTACCTCAGCCTGCTGGTATTGATCCCCCTGTTGCTCTGCCTGACCCTCTTCTCAGGAACCGATCTCGATCTGGGGCTGCTACTGGCCGCCACCCTTGGCCTGCTGCTGCTCAGCACCACTTTTACCGGCATTGGCCTCTACTTCTCCGCGCTGAGCGAAAATCCGGGTATTGCCGCTGCTGCCAGTTACGGCACCCTGATGTTGCTCTCCCTGCTCGATCAACATACCGAGGCCAGCAGTTTCATACACTGGCTGGCCTGGCCCTCCCACTATCTCGACCTGCAGCTGGGGCTGGTCCGTCTGAGTGATATCGCCTATTTCCTGCTGCTGGCCCTGTTCTTTCTCGGTCTGGCCCTGCACCGACTCGACAGAAGACGGAGAGGATGATGGGCTGGCTCAGAATCGGACTCAATGATCTGCTGTTTTACCTGATGATGCTGGTGATTCTGGTTATGCTGGCCTGGCTGAGTGGCCGCTATGACAACCAGTGGGATTGGACACACCAGGGCAGCAACAGTCTGAGCCCGGTCAGTATCGATATCGTGCAGCGTATCCCCGGTCCGCTGACGGTTACCGCCTATGTACCGGAAACCGCCAAGATCCGCGAACAGCTGACGCGCTTCATCGCCCGCTATCAGCATCTGAAACCCGATATCGAGCTCGCCTTCGTCGATCCCTTGCGTCACCCGGATCAGACCCGCCGGCAGGGCATCAGTCTCTCCGGTGAAGTGGTGCTCAACTACAACGAGCGGGAGGAGCGGATCCAACAACTGGATGAGGAGCAGTTCACCAACGCCCTGCTACGACTCTCGCAAACCCACACCCGCTGGATTGCCGGACTTACCGGACATGGTGAGCGGGACCTGCTGGGACAAGCCAACCATGACCTGGGAGATTTCGGCAACGCCCTCAAGCAGCAGGGGTATCAGGTCATCAACATCGACCTGGCAACCACCCCGACGCCACCGGACAATACCGCCCTGCTGATCATCCCCTCACCTCAGAGACCCCTGCTGGAAGTGGAAATTGCCCGCCTCAGAGCTTATGCAGCCGAGGGGGGCAATCTGCTGCTGCTGAGCGAACCGGAGAGCCGTATCGGCGACTCACTGATGCGCCAGCTGACGGGTATCAAACAGCTACCGGGAACCATTGTCGACGCCAACGTCAAAGAGCTGGGGATCGACAATCCGGCGATTGCTCTGGTTCCCAGGTACCCGGATCACAAAGCCACCCGGGCATTCAATCTACTCACCCTGTTTCCCCAGGCCGCCGCCCTGGCGATACCCGAACAGAGTATGTGGTCGATCGTACCGCTGCTGAAGACCCTGGATAAGAGCTGGAACGAAACCGGTGCCCTGCAGGGGGAGATCGAGCGGGATCCACTCGCCGGAGAGGAGGCGGGGCCACTGACCCTGGGCGTGGCATTGACCCGACAGGTCGATGGGGATCAACAACGCATCATGGTGATTGGTGATGGTGATTTTCTCTCCAACAGTTTTCTCAGCAATGCGGGCAACCAGGATCTCGGATTGACCCTCAGCCGCTGGCTGGTGGGGGATGACAAACTGGTCGGCATCCCGGTCAAACAGGCCAGCGACCGGGAATTGCACCTGTCGAATCTGGCCATCGGGGTGATTGGCATCGGCACGCTGATTGTTGCACCACTGCTCCTACTGCTGTTTGGCGGCTTGATGGTGTGGCGTCGCAACCGGGCCTGAGGCATAGTAGCCATCCATGTCCCATAAGCTGCGTCTTAATCTGATCCTGATGGTGGTTATCGGCCTGCTGGCGCTGCTGGTATGGCAATCCCAGCCCGAACCCATGGCATCACTCAGTCAACTTGCTCCAGCAGAGATCCGCACGATCACCATCCGTTCCGCAACAGATCGCCTGAGCATGAGACTTGAGCAGGGCCAATGGTTGATTGAGGGTCAAGCGGGGCTCACCTCACGCATTGAACAGCTGCTGACGATCAGCCAGACCGCCAGTCTCAAGCAATTCCCCGCCCCCACGGATCTCACACCGTTCGGCCTGGTGAATCCCAGCATCGTTCTTCAGCTCAACCAGGAGCATTTTTCCTTTGGCGATATCGACCCACTCAATGGTTGGCGCTATGTGCTGCACAACGGGGTGATTCACCTGATCGGTAATGGCTACCACCACCATCTGACTGCCCCGCGGGAGGCCTGGCTGGAGCAACCCGATGCCTGAACTGCCTGAAGTCGAGACCACCTGCCGGGGTATAGCACCGCACATTACCGGCAAAAGGGTGAAGCAGGTGGTGATTCGCCAGCCTCGTCTGCGCTGGCCGATACCTGCCGACCTGCCCCAGCAACTGAACGGCCGCAAACTGCTGCAAGTATCCCGGCGGGGTAAATATCTGCTGCTGAGCTTCCACCACGGCACCCTGATCATCCATCTGGGCATGTCCGGCAGCCTGAGGATCCTCAACTCCGGAAGCGCGGTTCAAAAACACGACCATTTCGACCTCCAGGTAAGTGGCGGCAAACTGCTCAGGCTGAGAGACCCGAGACGCTTTGGAGCCGTACTGTGGACCGATCAACCCCCATCTCAGCACCCACTGATCGCTCATCTGGGGCCTGAACCATTGCAGGAGCGCTTCAATACCGCCTATCTGTACGAACAGGGTCAGGGACGCCGGGTGGCTGTTAAACAGTTGATTATGGACAGTAAGATTGTGGTCGGGGTGGGGAATATCTATGCCAGCGAATGCCTCTTCAAATCGGCCATACACCCCACCAGACCGAGCAACAGAATCTCCGAATCCCGCTACGCCAAGCTGGTCGAGGCGATCAAGCAGACCCTGACCGCGGCAATCGCCCAGGGCGGTACCACCCTGAGGGATTTTCAGCGGGAGGATGGCAATCCGGGCTACTTCGCCCAACAGCTCCAGGTGTATGGCAAAACCGATCAAGCCTGCCCCGCATGCGGCTCACCGATCCGCCAGAAAACCATCGGCCAGCGCTCCACATTCTACTGCCCGAAGTGCCAACGCTGAGCGGCCCCCATTGATTTATCCTGACCACTCATCTAGCATGCGCTGGTTTGTTCCAACCGACACCAGCAATGGATATTAAAGCTCTACGCCAACTCATCGCCGACGACATGGATGCTGTAGACAAGCTGATCATTCAACAGCTGAAGTCCGATGTGGTGCTGATCAATCAGATTGGCGCCTATATCGTCCACAGTGGCGGCAAGCGCCTGCGTCCGATGATCGTACTCCTGGCAGCACGGGCCTGTGGCTACGCTGGCGCCATGCATATCAACCTGGCAGCCATCATCGAATTCATCCATACCGCGACCCTGCTTCACGATGATGTGGTGGACGGTTCCGATCTGCGTCGCAACCGGGAGACGGCCAACGCGGTCTGGGGCAATGAGGCCAGCGTGCTGGTGGGGGACTTTCTCTACTCCCGCTCCTTCGAGATGATGGTGGAAGTCGGTCAGATGCCGGTGATGGATATTCTCTCCCATGCCACCAACCGTATCGCTGAAGGTGAAGTGCTGCAGTTACTGAACGTGCACAATCCGGAGACCAGCGAAGCAGAATACATGGAAGTGATCAAACGTAAGACGGCCACCCTGTTCGAGGCCGGTTCCCGTCTGGGCGGTGTGGTGGCTGAAACGTCTGAGCAACAGCAGCAGGCACTGGCCGACTACGGCCTTCATCTGGGGATCGCCTTCCAGCTGGTGGATGACGCGCTCGACTATCACTCGAGTAACGAAGAGATCGGCAAGAATGTGGGCGATGATCTGGCCGAGGGTAAACCCACCCTGCCTCTGATCCAGGCCATGAAGAAGTCGGATCAGCAGCAGCGCCAGCGGCTCGCCACAATCATCGAAAATGGCGGCCTGGATGAGATCGATTTCGTTCTGCAGGCGATCCACAACAGTGATGCGATCGCCTACACCCAGCAGCTTGCCCAACAACATGCCGAGCTGGCCAAACAGGCATTGAACCATTTACCTGACAGCGAATACCGCCAGGCACTGGCAGAACTTGCCGATTACTCTGTCGCCAGAACCCATTGAACCGGCCTATCGATTCCGCTAACATCAGCTGCTCGCTGGTTCGGTTTGATCGCCGATCGGTTCAAGCATCGGGGTGTAGCTCAGCCTGGTAGAGCACTGTCTTCGGGAGGCAGGGGCCGGAGGTTCGAATCCTCTCACCCCGACCAATCATGCAACCACAATCCTGTGGTCACACTTAGCGCGTCAAAATATTTTCACCACAACTTACGTAGCCGTTAGGTTAAGAACTGTATGCGCGTAAAAAGAGGGTGGAGAAACCCCACCCTCATTCTCGTTTACCAATAAAGCGGCACACCTACATCGATCAGAATGCTGCCATAACCTTCATCCAGACCACCCTGCGGTTTGGCAACGGAGTTTGCGTAACCCTTGCCTGAATGGAGAATCGAACTACCATAGTTATCACCAATACCGGGTTGTACGGCAGTCGGCAGTTTTGTCGATTCGGGCACACCAGAATAGAGGTCGTGATTCTCTCCGGTTACATCAAAAGCACTGGCATACAGATTGGTTGATAAGATCATTGCTGCAGTGATTGCCAAGGTTTTCATATCTCTCTCCTCACAAGTTTTAAACTGATAACATTTCGCTCTGTGTTCAGTTTTATTTACGGGCAGTTTGGGAGAGTGGATTCAATCAGGATGAACTTTTTTATCAGGAGCTGTTAATCGATAAGCCGTTGGCGAAGTAATCGAGCGGATTATTGTTCGAGATCTAAAGTCGTTTTGAGGAGCGCGAATTTTTGATCAGTCTGACCACTGCCTATGCCTTTATCACGGTATCCTTTGTACTCTGTCTGGCACCAGGTCCCGATAATATCTTTGTCCTGACCCAGTCGGCGCTGTATGGGAGGGTTAAAGGTTATCTGGTGACGTTAGGCCTGTGTACCGGTTTGATCGTACACACCCTGGTGGTTGCACTTGGCTTCGCCGCACTGTTGAAAACCTCGCCGTTTGCCATCACCCTGTTGAAAATCATCGGTGCCGGTTATCTCAGTTATCTTGGATGGCTCGCATTGAATGCAGCACACAACAGCTTGACCAGTAGAGAGAACATCAAGCTCTCCCCGCTTCAGCTCTATCGACGCGGCATTATCATGAATGTCACCAACCCCAAGGTGAGTATATTTTTTCTCGCATTCCTGCCCCAGTTCACCAATCCGCAACAGGGCCAGGTGGTGCAACAGATCATGCTGCTCGGTTCACTCTTTATACTGGTCACCCTGATGACGTTCGGTGCCATCGCCTTTCTTGCCGGCAGCCTGGGTAGCTGGCTCAATCAATCAGCAAAAGCACAGCAGTACCTCAATCGGATTGCAGGGCTGGTGTTTATCGCCCTTGCATTGAATCTGCTCTTCAGTGATATCGGCTGAGTACTGATTTCAAACCTTACCCAGTTTGGCGAAAGCTGCCGCCATGGCGCCTTTTGGCGCCTGTGACGCTCTCTTCTTTGTGTTTGGAGTGTTATGCTGACGCTTCTCGCTTCGGCTGTTTTTACTGCGCTCACCGCGTGATGCGTCCGCTTCATCGGTCAGGCGCATGGAGAGCGCAATTCGTTTACGCGGGATATCCACATCCATGACTTTGACTTTCACCAGATCCCCCGCTTTGACAACTTCACGGGTATCTTTGACAAACTTGTCGGAGAGTGCGGAGATATGCACCAGGCCATCCTGGTGAACCCCAATATCGACAAAGGCGCCGAAGTTGGTGACATTGGTCACTACTCCTTCGAGAATCATGCCGCTTTTAAGATCCTGTAGATTTTCCACACCCTCTTTAAAGGTCGCGGTTTTAAATTCGGGCCTTGGATCCCTACCCGGTTTCTCCAGTTCGCGGATGATATCCTCCACCGTCGGTTGACCGAATGTCTCATCGGTATAATCCTTGGCGGAGAGTTTTTTCAGGAAGGGAGAATCACCAATCAGAGCCGACATCTCCCGCCCGGTCTTGGCCAGAATGCGCTGCACCACCGGATAGGCTTCCGGATGCACGGCAGAAGCATCGAGGGGATTGGTTCCATTCATGATGCGCAGAAATCCGGCACACTGCTCAAACGCTTTGTCACCGATACGGGGTACTTTGAGAATCGCTTTGCGATCGGCGAATGCACCGTGCTGATCGCGAAATTTCACCACATTGTCCGCCATCAGGGTGGAGAGACCCGCCACCCGATTCAACAACGGTGCTGAAGCGGTGTTGATATCCACCCCGACTGCGTTCACGCAATCCTCGACCACCGCATCCAGTTGGCGGGCCAGTCTGGACTGGGAGACATCGTGCTGATACTGCCCCACACCGATCGACTTGGGCTCGATCTTCACCAACTCGGCCAGGGGGTCCTGAAGACGCCGGGCGATGGAGACCGCACCGCGTAACGAGACATCCATCTGCGGGAACTCCTGGGCGGCAAATTCGGAGGCCGAATAGACGGATGCCCCGGCCTCACTGACCATCACTTTGGTCAGGCGCAATTGCGGATGCTGCTTGATCAGATCCGCAACCAGGCGATCGGTCTCCCGGGAGGCGGTTCCATTACCGATACTGACCAGCTCCACTTTGAATTTCGCCGCCAGATCCGCCAATGTTTGCAACGACTCCTGCCAGCGGTTTTTTGGCACATGGGGATAGATGGTTGCGGTCTCCACCACCTTTCCGGTGCTGTCGATCACCGCAACTTTGACGCCGGTTCTCAAGCCGGGATCCAATCCAATGGTGGCACGGGGACCCGCGGGCGAAGCGAGTAGCAGATCATGCAGGTTGCGGGCGAAGACCTTGATCGCCTCCTCTTCCGCCGCCTCGCGCAGGCGGGTCTTCAAATTGTTATCCAGGTGGGTAAAGATCTTGATCCGCCAGGCCCAACGCACCACTCCTTGTAACCAATCATCGGCAGGCCGCCCCTCGTCATGCACCCCCATCTGACGGGCAATCATCCGTTCCGCCACACCCATCTCGGCCGCTTTCAATCCCTCATCTTCAGGCAATACCAGCTCCAGACTGAGAATCCCCTCCTGGCGCCCCCGGAACAGGGCCAATGCCCGATGTGACGGAATCTTATTGATCGTCTCGGCGTAGTCGAAGTAGTCGGAGAACTTGGCGCCCTCCTTCTCCTTGCCCTCAACCAGCTTAGAGGTGAGCTGAGCGGACTCCCAGAGATGTTCCCGCAGCCGGCCGACCAGTTCTGCATCTTCGGCGAACTGTTCCATGAGTATCTGCTTGGCCCCATCCAGTGCTGCGTCGCTATCCGCCACGCCCTTCTCTTCATTCAGATAGGCCTGTGCCTCCTGTTGGGGTTGCAAACCGGGATCATTCAACAAGGCTTCGGCCAATGGCGCCAGACCCGCTTCACGGGCAATCTGCGCTTTGGTGCGCCGTTTTGGCTTATAGGGAAGATAGAGATCTTCCAATCGGGTTTTGGTATCCGCCGCCAGCAGGGATGCCTTCAGCTGATCGGTCAATTTGCCCTGTTCCTGAACCGATTTCAGCACCGCATCACGTCGCTCTTCCAGTTCATTCAGATAGCTCAGACGCTCCACCAAATGGCGTAGCTGAGTATCATCCAGGCCACCGGTCACCTCTTTCCGATAGCGGGCGATGAAAGGGACGGTCGCCCCTTCGTCGAGCAAGCCGACCACCGCATCGACCTGATTGATTCGTACACTCAGTTCATCTGCAATACGCTGTGAAATTGACATCTAACATCCTGGCTGAAATGGAGCGAGGCCGGGATAGTAACAAAGCCGATAGAGAGGTGAAATATTGACTTTCGGAAAAACCGAAGGTGGTTACGCAATCTTGATACGGTCAGCAAATCGTCCGCTTTCAAACTTAGCGAGCCAGACGATGCGGAAGCTCTCTGCTTACCATTGCCCGGGCATTCAAGCGCCCGACGGAAGCCCGCCGGGCAACTGGTTTATTGCCGGATTACTGCCTGAGCCTGAACGGCGCATCCAGACCTTGCCGCATCAGATCCAGGCCCACACCTGACTGATATTTGAAAGCACCTGAGAACAGACCCTGCATCTGTCGCAGCAGCCCGTCCATGAGATCCAGCGGATTGTATACCGGGGGTACCCATGACGATGCCGGCAGGCTGGCTTCGGCGATCATGATGCCCTCATCGTAGCGAAAGACGGCCTCTTTACACACCTTCAATACCAGCTGTTTCATCGCCTGGTTATAGGCAAGACACTCGAAACGGAAACGTTTGATTCCCCGTTCCAGCGCGGCCGAGACCAACCGCTCCAGCAACAGCTGCCCCAATCCCTGCCCCTGCATGGAGTCTGCCACGGTCAGACCGACTTCCGCGGTTTCCGCATCACCCGCCAGGCGAATGAAGCGGCCAATGGCTACCCCTTCCGTCTCATTTCCAGACTCATCGAGCCGTACCATGCCCAGGGCAAAGTGGTCCATCTGGTCCACTTCGGTGAAGTAGGCCAGCTCTTGCTGCGACAAAAAACGCTTCTCGGCCATGAAGCGTCGTTGGCGGGATTCGTCAGATAGTGAATCAAAACCCTGCTGCAGTAGCGCCTTGTCATTGGGTTCAATCAATCGTATAGCGATCCGCCGGGTAGCGTCCAGGTCCACAATCTCCCGGAAAGACTCATTAAATTTCAATAAGTTAACCATTTGATACACCATTCCATAAACGATCAGCGACAATTCAGCGCAAAATGAAAAAAATTGTGCACTGCAACATATGACTACGGAAGTTTCTCAGGGTTCCATTCTCTGGCCAGGTTGAGTATCAGTGAGAGCGGATAAGGCGAGTTATGCGTAGAAGAGAGGATTAAGTCGTGGTTGCTGTAGCTGAGCGCCGATCGAGTCGCTGCTGAGTGGCGTATCTGGAGATCAGAGGTAGTGCGGTACCGATCGGCGCCTCACACTGGAGGCGCCGCCCCGGTGGATTTCGATCAATCACCACGCCCTATGGCGTAGTAGCTGAACCCTGACTCCTTCATACGGAGAGGATCGTAGATATTGCGGCCGTCAAACACGACCGGCGCCGACAGCACCTGTTTTATGTGCTCGAAGTCCGGACTTCTGAACACCTGCCATTCGGTGACCACGATCAGTGCGTCCGCACTCTCCAGGGTGCCTTCCTGGTTGTCGCAATAGACCAGATCGTCACGCTCACCGTAGATTCGGCGACACTCCTCCATGGCTTCCGGATCGAACACCCGTACGGATGCACCCGCTTCCCACAGCGACTCCATCAGCACCCGACTGGAAGCTTCACGCATATCGTCCGTATTGGGCTTGAAGGAGAGCCCCCAGAGGGCGAAGGTCTTGCCTTTCACATCACCGGAATAGTGGCGCATGATCTTCTCGAACAGCACCCGTTTCTGACGATAGTTGACCGCCTCGACCGCCGTCAGCAGCTGTGCATCGTAACCAACCTGTTTGGCGGTACGCTCAAGCGCACTGACATCCTTGGGGAAACAGGAACCACCATAACCGCAGCCAGGATAGATGAAGGCGTAACCGATCCGGGTATCCGCTCCGATGCCGTGGCGAACCTGCTCGATATCGGCACCCAGCCGTTCCGCCAGGTTGGAGAGCTCATTCATGAAACTGATTTTGGTGGCGAGGATCGCATTGGCAGCGTATTTGGTTAACTCTGCGGAGCGGATGTCCATCGCGATCAGTCGGTCATGGTTCCGATTGAACGGCAGATAGAGGGCCCGCAGCAGCTCGGTGGTGCGCGGATTGTCGGTACCGATGATGATCCGGTCCGGCTTCATGAAATCGTCCAGCGCAGCGCCCTCTTTGAGGAACTCCGGATTCGATACCACATCGAACTCAATCTGCTTGCCTTTGGCCTGCATGGTCGACTCGATGCGTTCCCGTACTTTATCCGCGGTACCTACCGGCACAGTGGATTTGTCCACCACCACCCGGTAGTCATCCATATGCTCGGCAATCGACTCGGCAACGGCGAGTACATACTGAAGATCGGCTGAACCATCCTCATCCGGCGGGGTACCGACAGCGATAAACTGAAACAGACCGTGATCCACCGCTTTCGCAACATCGGTGGTAAAACTGAGTCGGCCAGCCTGAGCATTCCGCTCAACCATGGCTTCAAGACCGGGTTCGTAGATCGGGATCTCTCCCCGATTGAGCATGTCGATCTTGTTACTATCCACATCCATGCAGACAACATCATTGCCCACCTCAGCCAGGCAGGCACCCGTGACCAAACCCACGTAGCCCGAGCCAAATACGGTTACTTTCATCGGTATCCCTTATTCAGTGAAAATTAATTGGCGGCAATGATACTTGTTTGCGGTTTAGGAAACCACACCAGGCCCTCAATACCCAGCATTGGCAGGATTTTAGGGCCTTTTATTCACCATCCAAGGCGCACTTGATCCGCTGATTCAGCTCGTCATCGCTGAGCTCTGAGCCATCGATCTCAGCCTGCAGCTTGATCACGGCCCGACCACGCAGCAAAACCGGCCTCATGACCTCTCCCTCAGCGGCGACACCACTGATACGCAGTGCAATCAACGGCAGTTTTGCTCTGGCAGCCAAACGGGCTGCACCAGGCTTTATCTTTCGCGGCGGATCGCTGTCGAGGTGGATCTTACCGTGGGGAAAGAGGGCGATCACTTCACCCTCCGCCAGGGCTTTGAAGGCCTGGCGGAAGGCTTTCTCCGGGGAGTTCTCCCGGTCCACTGGAATGCAACCCACGGCACGAAACAGCCACTGCATTCCGAAACGCTGGTACTGCTCTCTGGCGATCAGGAATCTCAGCGGTCGATCGCACGAAGCAATCATCAGTAGCGGGTCGAGTCCGGAGATATGGTTGGAGACCAGGATTGCTCCACCCTCCCGGGGCAAGGGTACCGGTACCGATTGAAGCCGATGATAGTGATGACAAAACAGCCGGTTCAAGCCATCCAGGCGATTCAACCAGAACGATCCCCAGTCGGCGCCATTGGCTTCCCGGCAACGGCCATTCAACCAGAACAGAAACAGGGCAACCAGAAGTAGGGTAAGCATCATCTTAAAATTGTGGCGTTATCGCAGCATTCTGTTAACCCGGTGACCAAGCATGTCATGTTGAGCCGGAGTATGCTGGGTAGAGAGCTCTCCAGCACTATTTCCGCTTCTTGCCACCTTTTTTATAGACCTTGCGCTGAAACAGATCGGTTCTGCGACTCACCAGCCGATCGATAAACAACATCCCGTCCAGATGATCGACCTCATGTTGCAATGCCCTCGCTTCATACCCCTCCATCTCAAACTCATGGGGTTCACCTTCAGGGGTCAAGGCGTGCATTTTGATCCGTTCGGCGCGAATCACATTTCCCGTATAATCCGGTACGGAGAGACAGCCTTCCCGTCCCAGCTCGAAGCCATCCCACTCGGTGATCTCCGGATTGACCAGCACCAGTCTGCCATGATTGGGTACCGGTTTGCGGGTAGTGGAACAATCGATGATGACAATCCGCTGCAGTCTACCCACCTGAGGGGCAGCGATACCAACAGCCGCCGGCCCCGCCTGACGGGTCTCTTCCAGGTCGTCGATGAAGGCCAGCAGCTCATCATCAAAATGCTCAACCTCTTGTGAGATCTCCTTCAATCTGGGGTCAGGCAATTTCAGAATATCGAGTATCGCCATGATTCAACCAATCAGCGTCTCGATGGCGGAGACATGCACATCGATCTCATCTGTCTCAAGCCTTCCGAGCGCCGCCTCCAGGGTTTCGATGGTCTCCTCGGTGTAGCCCTGAATGGTCATGATGTAGACAGGCTCATCCTGACTGCCCACCACGTCGGAATCCAGCTCCAGAATGTTGAAGCCGCTCTCAGCCAGCAATCCGGTTACCTGTGCCACGATACCAGCCCGGTCTGCGCCATTCACACGAACCTGAAAATTGGGTACCCGGTGCTGATGCAGCCCACCATGCATCGGATCCAGATGAAATCTCAATCCCAGTTTCTCAGCGACCGGCTCAACGCAGGCGGACAAAGTCTGTTCACTCTGCCCACCGTCCACCATCATCATGATGGTGAAGTTACCACCCAGTCGAAGCATCGATGCCTCACCCAGGGTACAACCGCCACGAAACAGGGCATCGGTCACCTGTGCGACAATCCCGGGCTGATCTTCACCGACCAGCGTCAACATCTGCCATTTCATATCAACCTCTTTCAACCTAATTAAAGATCAGTTGGACTGTGCTCAATTCACGCTGAAACGTGACATACCCAGAGTGTGACCAAGGCAAGCGGAGAATAACCAAAACCAGCTGAGCCAGCTCATAACTGAGTGGACAGCGGATATTTTAAGGCTCAAGCCATATTAACGAGGCCATCCGTCCGGTCACCCCATCACGACGATAAGAGAAGAATCGCTTGCGGTCGGTCACTGTACAGTAATCTCCCCCACTGATGAACCCCACACCTGAGCGGATCAATCTCTGGCGGGCCAGCTGGTAGATATCTGCCCACCAGTGCCCAGGCCGCCCGGCTTCAAATGCCAGAGCATCCTCTGTTGCCTGCTTCATGAACAGTTCGCGCACTTCGTCACCCACCTCGAATGACGCTGGGCCGATCGCCGGCCCCATCCAGGCAAGAATCGATTCCGCCGGCGCACTCATCCCGGCAACAGCCCGTTCTATGATACCCGAAGCGAGTCCACGCCAACCCGCATGCACGGCAGAGACCTCCCGGCCATCACGATCGGTAAGCAACAGCGGCAGACAGTCTGCGGTGAGTACTGCACAGACCACGCCGCTTCGGCGGGTGTAAACCCCATCCGCCTGGCATCCCGGGCTGTCACGCTCTCCAAGCGCAATATCACAACCATGGATCTGAGTCAGCCAGAATGGTTCCCCTGGCAGCCCGAGACTGTGTGAGAGACGCTTGCGGTTTTCAGCCACGGCATAAGTATCGTCATCCACATGTTCAGCCAGATTCAGACTCTCATAGACACCCTGGCTGACTCCTCCGAGGCGAGTTGTGGTCCCAGCCCGGACCTGCGTCGGGGCCGGCCAGTCCGGTTCGATCAGCTCAATCGTCATTCGCCAAGAGCCTCAGCAGCTGTTGCATGTCGGAGGGTGGCGGAGCTTCCCAGCTCATCAGCTCACCGCTGTCAGGGTGGGTCAGCTCCAAACGGGTGGCATGCAGTGCCTGGCGTTTGAACTGCTGCAGAATCCCAACCGCTTCATCTGACAGGCCTGGGGGGATCTTCTGCCGTCCACCATAGAGTGGATCACCCAGCAGGGGATGGTGGATATGGCTCATATGCACCCGGATCTGATGGGTCCTTCCGGTCTCCAGATTGACCTGCAGATAGGTGTGTGCTGCAAACCGCTGCAATACCCGATAGTGGGTGATCGCCTGCTTGCCACTCTCGACAACCGCCATTCGCAGCCGGTTCACCGGATGGCGACCGATTGGTTTGTCGATGGTGCCACCAGCGACCATGCTTCCCTGAACAATCGCCCGGTATTCACGCTTGACGCTTCTTGCCTGCAGCTGTTGCACCAGGGCATGTTGGGCCTGCAGTGTCTTGGCAACCACCAACAGACCACTGGTATCCTTATCCAGACGATGCACGATTCCCGCCCGCGGCACGGCTGTCAGCGGTGGGTGGTGGTGAAGCAAGCCATTCAACAGAGTACCGCCTGGATTACCGGCTGCCGGATGCATCACCAACCCAGCGGGTTTGTTGACCACCAGCAGAGCGTCGTCTTCGTACAGCAGATCGAGATCCATCGCTTCAGGCTTGTCAGAGACCTCTTCCGAGAGCAGCGCCCGCAACACTACGCTCTCTCCTCCCTTTACTTTGTCTTTCGCCCGACAACTCGCCCCATCCACTTCCACCAAACCCTGTTTGATCCAGCTCTGCAGGCGACTGCGGGAGTATTCCGGACAGAGCTCTGCCAGCAACTGATCAATGCGCGTACCGGCCCGTTCAGGAGGAATCTGAAAGGTTTGTGTGGGAACTTCTGAGAGGGATTCAGGATCGGACATTGGAAGATAATCCTGAGTAGCCTTTTCGCAGACCGCCACGATCCGCTCCACTGGAAACCAACGCCTGCAAAGCGGCAAAAGCTGCGGAACAAGCGAGCAAGTTACCCCGTAATTGCGGCTTTCCGTTATACTCACGCGTCAAATCATGTTTCATCCAGAGATTGGCCATGACCATAAAAACTTTTTCAACCATTCTGCTCATCATGCTGCTGACAGGATGTGCCCTGCCGGAGCAGGCCGATCCCACGAAAAACTGGAGCGCCAGTAAATTCTACTCTGAAGCAAAAACCTACATGCTGGATGGTGAGTACGATCTGGCCATCAAATACTACAACGGACTGCAGGCACGCTACCCGTTTGGACGCTACGCCATCCAGTCCCAGCTCGACATCATCTACGCCCACTACAAAAATGGCGAGGCCGACTCCGCCATTGCTGCTTCCGACCGTTTTATCAAACTCAATCCGCAAAGCCAGTATGTGGATTACGCCTATTATATGAAGGGACTGGCCAACTATAACCGCAATCAGAGTTTTCTCAGCAGTATCCTGCCGACGGATTCGTCAGAGCGGGATGCGGGCGCTGCGCTGGACTCATTCAACGACTTCGCCGAGCTGATTCGTCGATACCCGGATAGCAAGTACTCTGCAGATGCACATCAGCGTATGCTCTATCTGAGAAACAACCTCTCCAAATACCAGATTCACATTGCAAAATACTATATGAAACGGGGCGCCTATCTGGCAGCGGCGAACCGCGCTAACCGGGTGGTCACCCAGTTCCAGCGCACAGACTCGGTTCAGGAAGCGCTGGAAATAATGATCGATGCCTACTCCCGTCTCGGCCTGACTGAGTTGGCCAAAGATGCTCAGCGTGTGCTGGCCCTCAACCTGGAAAACGGCCGTCTTAGCCAACCTGGCGCAGAAGAGGTGGAGTGATCCACAACCACCCTGCTATCCCGGACAACAAAAAACCGGCAGATTGAGTCAATCCGCCGGTCTCCGTGAATAGATCAGACAAACCGTCTGTTACTGAAGCGCGTCAGATCGCCGCTTCGTTCTCTTCGCCGGTTCTGATGCGGATGACCTGCTCCACAGGGGAGACGAAAATCTTGCCGTCACCGATTTTTCCTGTACGTGCCGCATTGGTTATGGCATCGATACAAGCCTGCACCTGCTCACTGGATACCACCAGCTCCAATTTCACCTTCGGCAGGAAATCGACAACGTATTCAGCGCCACGATAGAGCTCGGTATGCCCTTTCTGTCGGCCAAACCCCTTGACTTCAGTGGCCGTCATTCCGGTAATGCCCACCTCTGACAAGGCCTCACGAACATCCTCCAGTTTGAAAGGCTTGATGATTGCTTCAACTTTTTTCATTGTTACTCTGCTCTCGTAGGATAATCTTTCGCATCAGGTAATTATGGATTGTAACGCCGAGCCAACCAGCGAGTCTACGACCCCCAGGAAATTGCTGCAACAAAACTCAAATTTTGATGGATTCAGGCCGGCAACGCCAAAGCACCTCGCCAATGCCCAATACGCCCACCAACAAAACCGAGCAGGGAATCATTATAGACATAAGGGTTTAAAGGTTAAACCGAACCCCCCATCCAACTGATTTTATTAGCAATTCATGATCCTCTGGACTTACGCCAGGTGAGCGGATAGCGTCGATCCCGCCCATAGGCACGCCGGGTTATCTTGACGCCAGGCGGGGCCTGGCGACGTTTATACTCGTTTCGATCCACCAGACCGATGACCCGCTCCACCGTCGAACGGTCAAAACCTGCGGAAATAATCTTTTCCGGATCCTGGTCCTGTTCCACATATCGCTCGAGGATTTGATCGAGCACCGGATAATCGGGGAGTGAGTCGCTATCCTTTTGATCCGGGGCCAACTCCGCAGACGGCGGCCGATCCAATACCCGTTGGGGTATTACCGGAGAGAGCTCGTTGCGATAGCGACAGAGTTGGTAGACCAGGGTCTTCGGAACATCTTTTATCGGCGCAAAACCACCCGCCATGTCGCCATAGAGCGTGGCATAGCCTACCGACATTTCACTCTTGTTACCGGTAGTCAACAATATCCGTCCCTTTTTGTTGCTGATCGCCATCAGGATGATGCCCCGGCATCGAGCCTGGATGTTCTCTTCAGTCACATCAACCGGTTTGCCGGCAAACTCGTCACTGAGCATTCCGAGAAAGGCTTTGAACGCCGGCTCGATCGGGATGGTCCGATACTCGACTCCCAGCGCCTGCGCCTCAGCCTCTGCATCCTGATTGCTCATATCTGCCGTGTAACGGGAGGGCATCAGCACCACTTCCACCTGATCGGGCCCCAGCGCGTCTGCGGCTATCGCCAGGGTCAAAGCGGAGTCGACCCCACCTGAGAGACCGATGATGGCGCCATTGAAACCGTTTTTCTGGACATAGTCCCGCACCCCGAGCACCAGGGCCTGATAGACCCTCTGTGCTTCACTCATCAGCGGTTCCACATGCTGAGCTATCAGCGAAACAGAATCCGCAGCACACTCCAGCTCCACAATGGGAGAGGACTCTTCAAAGAACGGCGCTCTATGCAGCAGGTTTCCTGTCGCGTCCACGGCAAAGGAGCCCCCATCGAAGACCAGCTCATCCTGACCACCCACCAGATTGGTGTAGATAATGGGAATACCATTATCCAAGGCACGTCGTTGAACCAGATCCTCCCGTTCCGGCGCCTTGCCGATATGGAAGGGGGATGCATTCAGATTCAACAGTACCTGAGCCCCAGCCGCCCGGCTCATGGCGGCGGGTTCCGCTTCCCAGATATCCTCGCAGACGGTCAATCCCAGTTGCACCCCTTTTAGATTGAAGGTCACCGCCTCGTGCCCAGGCGCGAAATATCGTTTTTCATCAAACACACTGTAGTTGGGCAGCTTCTGCTTCTCATACTCTGCGATCAGCTGCCCCCCAGTGACCACACCTGCCACATTGAACAATTTGTCATCCCGGTACCTGGGGTAGCCGATCACCAGACAGACATGACTGACTTCCGAACAGATCAACTCAATGGCACGCTCAACCCGTTGAATGAAATGGGGACGTAACAGCAGATCTTCCGGCGGATAACCGGTAATCGCCAGCTCAGGAAAGACAATTGCATCCACAGCGTGTTGATCATTGAGCGCCAGGTCGATAATTTTCCTGGCATTACCCTCGATATCTCCAACCAGAAAATTGAGTTGGGCAATCTGAATTTTGAGCTTCAAACGGGAACTCCTGACAGCTTGATGATTAACCAGAGTTGTGGATGGTATTGACCGACGTGTAAAAGGCTGCATTCCAGACCATTGAGAGAGCGGTTGCAAGTTTTTGACTTCGGCATCTGAACATCGATCCAGCCACAATCCTGATTGACTCAGTCTCAGACATCATAAACAATTGATTGTATGGGACTAAAAACGATACTTTTTGGCTTGGCAATCTGGGGAATCTACCTCATCATACGCCACCTTGTCCGGCAGCGTTCCATCGATCAAACCGCATCCAGAGAGGTCAAATCGGTGGAAAGCGTGGAATGTGCCCATTGTGGGCTGCATCTGCCAAAAACTGAAGCCGTGGCAAAGAACGGGGTTCACTACTGCAGCAAAGAGCACCTGATCGCTGCTGAGTCAGGCAAACCAACAGATCATGAATAGCTGGCTGGAGAAGCTTGAGCAGACCATTGTCTCAGAACCCCCCGGCAAGGAGATGGGAGTGTCCTCCCATTGGCGGTCACTGCGGATTTTCCTGCTCTACAGAATCACCCTCTCTCTGACCCTGCTTTTTTTCTTCTACGCAGACAGCGGTCCGGCATTCATCGGCGCGACAGACCCCCGAATCTTTTCCATCACTGTCCTGACCTACAGCACACTGACCATTCTCTCGTCACTGCTGTTCATCTGGCGCTCTCCAGGGCCGGAACATCAGACCTACCTGGCCCTGTTCATCGACATTCTGGCAATCACCCTGCTGATGCATGCCAGCGGCGGCATCCAGACAGGCCTGGGCATGCTGATCGCGGTCTCCATCTCAGCAGGGGCTCTGATCATGGGGGGACGGGCTTCGCTGCTGTTTGCCGCACTGGCTGCACTGGCCGTGATCACCGACCAGGTACACGCCAGTTTGAGCAACCGCGCATCACCCCAGTTTATCCAGGCCGGATTCCTTGGAGCCGTCTATTTCACCACAGCTCTGTTGACCTGGGTGTTGAGCAGCCGGGCACGTGCCAGTGAACGTCTGGCCGAGAAACGGGCCAGCGAACTGGATCACATGGCGAAGATCAATGCCTATGTCATAAAACATATGCAGACCGGGGTCCTCGTGATCGATGCTTCAGGCAAAATCCTGATGATCAACGACCCTGCCTGGCACCTGCTGGGCATGCCCTCAGCCACCACCGGCAGCCATCTGGCCAAAGCCTCTCCGGAGTTGGCTCACATCGTGCGCAAACGGCAAAACCCCAAACGCAAACAGAAACTCACCTTCCGCAGCCAGAGCCAGGGACCTGAACTCAAGGCTCAATTCAATGCACTCAGCGGCGAAGAGGCGGGAGACATGCTGATCTTTCTCGAAGACACCTCACAAGTGACCCGAGAGGCACAGCAGATGAAGCTGGCCTCGTTGGGCCGACTCACAGCCAGCATCGCCCATGA
Source organism: gamma proteobacterium symbiont of Stewartia floridana (assembly GCA_003676145.1). Taxonomy (GTDB): domain Bacteria; phylum Pseudomonadota; class Gammaproteobacteria; order Chromatiales; family Chromatiaceae; genus Thiodiazotropha; species Thiodiazotropha taylori. The sequence continues at coordinate 178,897 of NAUB01000017.1, forward strand.
GATACGCAACCCCCTGGGGGCGATCAGTCACGCCAGCCAACTGTTTCGTGAATCCCCCAGTCTCAATGTCGCCGACAAAAGACTGACGGAGATCATCACCACCAATGCCGCCCGGGTGAATCAGGTTATTGAAAATGTCTTGCAACTCTCTCGCAGGGAACCCGGCCAACAGGTCACCATCCAGCTCGAGCCCTGGCTTAAAAAACTCACCGCCGATCTGATCAGACACCAGGGTTTCAAAGAGGAGAGCATACGTCTGCAGATCGAGCCGGTAACCACCGAAGTCTATGCAGATCCGGAGCAACTGCGCCAGTTATTGAGTAATCTTTGCAATAATGCGCGGGAACATTGTGACAAGAAGAACCTGCAATTGAGGATCGTAGGTGGTGTGACCAAAGAATACCAACATCCTATACTTGATGTGTTGGACAATGGACCCGGTATCGCCCCGAAAGTAGCCAAGCAGATCTTCGAACCCTTTTTCACGACACGGAATAATGGAACGGGACTGGGCCTCTACATCGCCAAGGAGCTAAGCGAAACCAATCGGATACGACTGGAGTATATCCCGGGCCCAACCGGCGGAAGCTGCTTTCGCCTACACTTTGAAAACTGGCAGCCAGAGACTCAACAAGCATGACACAACCTACTGCACTGATTGTCGATGACGAACCCGATATCTGTGAACTTTTGGAGATAACGCTGCTGCGCATGGGGATAGATGCCCATTCTGTGTTCAATCTGGCCAGTGCACATGAACTATTGGCAGAGCAGAAATTTGATCTCTGTCTCTCTGACATGCGTCTGCCAGATGGTAACGGAATAGACCTCGTACGCCACATTAATCAGACATATCCCCAGCTACCAGTAGCCATGATAACCGCACATGGAAACATGGATTCAGCTATAGAGGCATTGAAGGCAGGAGCCTTTGACTTCGTCTCCAAACCAGTTGATTTGGAGGTGCTTCGCAAGCTGGTTCAACAGGCAATAAGAGTTAGCAAGCCTCCAGTACATAAAAAGCAGGTTGAAAAAGATCGAGCGCAATCCCACTCACCAATGCTTGGAAACTCCCAAGTAATGGTACGTATTGCGAAGTTAATCGAGAAATTGTCCAGAAGCCAAGCTCCGGTCTATATTAGCGGAGAATCTGGGACTGGCAAGGAACTGGCAGCCCGAATGATCCACGATCAAGGACCTCGCTCAGAAGAGCCCTTCATTGCAGTCAACTGCGGCGCTATCCCGCAAGAATTGATGGAAAGCGAATTATTCGGACACAAGAAAGGGAGCTTCACAGGAGCCATACAAGACCATAAGGGGCTTTTTCAATCGGCAAATGGCGGCACTCTTTTTCTAGATGAAATTGCCGACTTACCACTTCACATGCAGGTAAAACTTCTCAGGTCCATCCAGGAAAAAATGGTCAGGCCTGTGGGCGGCCAAATGGAAATCCCTGTGGACGTAAGAATCATCAGCGCAACGCATAAGGATCTTGCAAAACTAGTAGAATCAGGGGATTTCCGGCAAGATCTTTTCTATCGAATCAATGTCATAGAACTCCCGTTACCACCTTTGCGAGAAAGGACTGATGACATACCATTGTTAGCACAGCACTTTCTCACCAGATTTGCCCGACATGGCGGCAACAAAAAGGCCAAACTCACAGCTCAAGCCATCAAGAAATTAAAGTCCTATCCCTTTCCAGGCAACATCCGGGAACTGGAGAATATTCTGGAACGATCTATTACCCTCCTCGACAGTGACAAACTAGAAGCGAACGACCTACTTCTACCTAGTCACAATAGCAATTCTGATTCAACGGAAAAATCACAGAAACTCAATGAAAAAATGGAGCAGGTTGAACGCCAAGCCATCATAAAGGCACTTGAGGAGACCCGATGGAATCGAACAGCAGCCGCAAAAAAACTGGGTATGAGTTTGCGCTCACTAAGATATCGACTGGAAAAATTGGGAATAGAGTAACATTAGCATACATAGCAGACCCACTATCTCCAATAGCTGAGGGCCTAATCAGTTATGCAGAATTAAATCACTAGGGGTAAGTAACCTAGTATCTACTTGTACTTAACTTACAATTACTAGCTAAAACTGCATACAACTGATCGTCACTATGCGTTCAAGCTTTAAACTACTCCCTCATTTCATCTACAGTTTTGATATATAACCCTCCTTTACAAATCTACCCAGATTATTGACCAAATCCTTTGCAGCTATTCCAGTCTTTTCTGACCAGAATTTCAAATCCTTGGGTGAATCTCGATGTCTACCCATCTCATCAAATAACTGAACTAACCAGTCATGACTTAATGGCACTTTTATTCGCAATACCTGAGTTCCTTCTAACAACCATATAAGCTCAGTGCTATCTTCTTCCTCAGTGAGAAGATTAACGATTTCACAACCACTTGGAATATTTATTTTTGCACTCAGCTTCCACTCATTGACATCTTTTAAATATACTGACGAATTTAGGATATCAGGCAACTTATCCCAATCAGCGCAATCAAACAGTGAGAAAGCCGACTCAACAGAATTATCACAAGTCTCCACAAAATAGGAGATATTGGAACATAGCCTCTCAAATATAACTACAGACATTAATTCTATTAATTGCCAGGCAAAATCTGCGCTTCGAATATTACCGCTCTGAGACAACGTAAATAACTCATCAAAGTCTTCTTGAGATACTGGTAGAGCATTGGTAGTCAGATAGCTTTCACAAAACTCTTTGTAGATGTTTTTACATATACCCTTAGCAAATGCATTGATTGCAAGTTGGTCATCAGTAACAAAGAAGGGGACTTTTGGATGATCCCGAGGATAGTTTTCTATTTCATCAGCAACAGCTTTTCTAACCAGAGATTTATTCCAAAATAATGACTCATGGTATTCAGCAGGAATGGCCGCCAGAAACTCTAAAATTCGATGATCAAGAAAAGGTACTCTGGATTCAATTCCATAATATGAACTTGTGCGATCTTCATGCCACAGATTGAAGAACTGAAGCTGCGATACAAATGCCTTCATCATCTGCTTGTAAGCATTCTCTGGGACCGCTATTCGAGCCTGAGAGTAGTCAAAATAAGCATTAAATCGCTCTGGAATACCTGCCTCTTTGTTCAACCTGAATTTAACAGAAGGCTTTATATTTCCATCAATATACTCACGCCAATCATGCCAAGAAGACCCCAAATACTTTGAGTATCCACCGGAAAATTCATCGGCACCCTGACCTAACAAAATAACTTTTAGACTAGGAACAAGCTTTTTTGCCGCCTTATGCAGTTCAGATTTATAAAACCACTCCAAATCAAACCTTGGCGACTCCATTAAGTAGATCATCTGTTCAAGCTTTGAGAGACTAAACTCTGAAATCATCTCATCAACATTGAATAGAATTGGATAGAATTTAAACCCATTCTGTTCTGCTAAATTCTTAGCTTGTTGCACATCTCCAGAATCGTAGGTTGCCTTGTCCACTACAGTAAAGCAATGTATCTCTGAGGACGAAAGGCGCGAAGCCACTGCAGCAATCAATGAAGAGTCCAGGCCGCCACTAAAGAATACCCCAACAGGCACATCAGCCATAAGCCGTTTATTTATTGAATCTTGTATCAATGAGTTATAATTTTCCTGAATTTCAGATTCAGACATATTGAGGCGATGATTCAAAGAATCATCCAACTGCCAATATCTGTTGAAATTTAACTCCTGATTATCTTGATTGAGAATTAGGTAGTGGCCAGCAGGAAAGTGGTTAACACCTTCAACATAACTCGGTGTAATAATCTCATTCTGAAGGCCTGCTTTTTCCAAACCCGACCAATTGAGTTTATTGGGGCAACGAGGGTGTTGAAGTAAAGCCTTTAACTCAGAACCAAACACAACTCCCTCATCTGTTTCTGTAATATAGAGTGGCTTAATACCCACTCTATCTCGACAAAGAATCAGTTCTTTATGCTTACAATCCCATATTGCAATAGCAAACATGCCATTTAACTTCGCAAATGCATCTACACCAAATTCCTCATATAGATGCAGTACAATTTCAGAGTCAGAATTTGTGGAAAAAATGCGATCTTCAGAGAGTTCTTTTCGTAACGCCAAGTGATTGTAAATTTCGCCATTTACCGCAACAAAAATTGATCTATCTTCATTCCATATTGGCTGCGTTCCGCCCTCAATATCCACGATAGATAATCTTCTGAATACAAATGCGAGATCATCATCTCTGTATGTGGTCTCCTCGTCCGGCCCTCGAAATCGTAGAGCATACCCCATGGACTTCAGAGTTTCGTCTGAACAAATATTATTACCTGAAAACTTAACTATCCCAGCAAAGCCACACATAATTATGTATCCTTATACTCCCCAAACAGAATCGCTCGTGTGATTATACATAGCTTTCGTTGTTAGAAAATGAACCTTTAGGTAAATCAGGCCTACAGCTTCCTTGCTATCTCCAGTTAAAATATTTTTGATAGAGTGATTACTAGCCATACGCGTTAACTAGTCAAGTTAGAGCAGACTATAAAAGCTCATATTTTAATGGCATATAACACTCAACAATAACTGCACCCAGAAATAACGAAAATTATTTATTCATGGTAAAGCAACAGTAGTTAACGATTTATCTAAGGAGTAGTTTTATAAAACGGTTAAAACACTCATTGGGAGGAAGAGCTAAGGAAGGAGTTGGCACACAAGTGCTATCTAGCGGCATTCACTAGGCAGGTATCTGTCATCTGACCCTGTACATTGCCAATCAACAAGTGTCCCAACGAAATTCGGAGTCATTGTAATTGTAACATTCTGCGCCGTAGCATCCATTGTAACTGTCAATACGCCACCTACACAGCCTATCGAGGCTACATGCCCAGCGACATTTGGACTCACTCCCGCACACCAGGTGGGAGCCGCGCCAGTTGGATCCGTATTATAGTTCTCTGTAACTGTATTTTTAGCTTTGCCAGCAAAAAGTATGCCTTCACTTACCCGCGATCTTACAACGTTGTCCTGATACGCAGGAATGGCTATAGCAGCTAGTATCCCGATGATTGCTACCACAATCATCAATTCAATCAGTGTAAAACCATAAGCCAGCCGAGTTCTCATCATCACACTACACTCTGCGGTCCCGAAGGTACATACAACTAACTACACATTTACCAGATGAACACTGTCACTTGAAAAAAGGAGTACTTCTAGATAATGAGCCCAGCAGCTACTGAGCTCATTATCCAAATAGTATTAACGGCACTCAGCTGGAATATAAGTGTCATTAGATCCAGTGCAAGTCCATTCAATTGGATCACCGGCAGCAATTGCAGCCGCATCGGGAGTCAAGGTAAGTGTGACGTTTTGCGCTGAGCCATCCATTGTTACGGTAATTACACCAGCAGCACAGGCAATGCTTGAAACAGAGCCTGCAACATTAGTGTTGGTACCTGCACACAGGCTTGGGTTAGCACCAGTCGGATCATTCGCTGCATTTTCAGCAACAGTCGCTTTCATGCCTGATGCCAAAGAGAGGCCTTCAGTAACACGGGCACGGATCGTATAGTCTTGGAATGCCGGTAATGCGATCGCGGCCAGTATGCCGATGATAGCTACCACAATCATTAACTCGATAAGTGTAAAACCTTTCTGAATCTGCTTTCTCATAATCAATGCTCCTTAATAAGCAAAACAATTAATTTCTCATTGTTTAAGTCAATCACTTGAGTAAACATCAATGTCATCGGCACTTGTTTGGAAAACTTAAGGTGCCTTTGTACGCTCAAGCTATTACTCGCAACTATTATGCCAACATATTGTTTTTCTGAAGATTACTGACGATCTCAAGTTGTTTTTTAGCCAGTTTCTCAGAATTGACAAGAAATCCCTGACCAATAGGGTCAAAAAGTGACAAAAATTGTCACAATCTCAGTTTCTAACTCAATTAATTAGTAATTTAAGGTGTCTTAATCAGGATATCTTCATTAATAGCTTCCGCTATTTGATCGCTGTACCCTAGCTCTTTTAGGCGCTCAACAAACTCAAGATGGAACTTCGCCTTGCCATAGACCCCGAGCTTATTGACAGATTTGAACTGAGCGACACTGAAGACCGCGTCGTCCAATACACCTTGAAAGGCCTTATTCGCTTTCCTTGCCATTTTCTTATTTTTTTTGTCATACTGCTTTTCGAGTATTGCTGGTGGTAGGTTACTGAACAACTCTTCAGCGGTTGAACGGGCAAACTTCTTGATTAATTTGTTTTTTTTGAAAAAGAACAACATATCAACCCACCATAATCACACAATTATTGGATATGGGTATGCATTGCTATTAACGAGCTGTGACCTCATTTCTTGCAATTGCATGTAACCCAAATAGTAAAAGGCAAAACTTACACAGTGATAAGTCAACCACCAGCCCCTGAAAACCAGAAACAATATACTAGAGTGCAACAATACTTGCATCAAGGGAGACCTGACGACGCCATTGCGCTATGTGATGAATTGACTGAGAAAAACCCAACCGACCATTACGCCTACTATCTTAAGGGTTCGATTTATACCTCACTAAACAAATTCTCAATTGCGCTCGAACACTTTTCCAAAGCCCTTGAGTTAAAACCAGATAACCTAGAATACTTGTACTGGTATGCAGATTTACTCCGTCTTTGCGGTCACCATGAACTCAGTGAAAAGCTATATCGCAAAGTACTTGAGATCAATGAGGGTCATGATCGGGCACTATTTGGCCTAGGCTTACTCTATTTTTCGTACAATCGCTGGCACGAAGCAGGCACTCTACTCAAACAAGCAATTGATAGAAAACCATCGAACTCCAATGCACACAAATACTATGCTGAAACCTGTTTATATCAAGGCAAGCTGGATGAGGCTTTAAAGCATGGAAAAAAAGCCGTTTCTCTATCACCAAAAAACTCTAGTAGCTACTATGCACTCGCGAATATCTACCAAGTTCTTGGAAAAAAAGAAGAATCACTAAAACAAATTGAGAAAACAGTCACATTGGACCCAAAGAACGGAAGCGCCCATTACATACTTGCAAACTCAAAAAAATATACATCAAAGGATCTTCCCTTTATCAAAAATATTGAGAAAAAACTCGAATCGGGGATGACTGCCGATTCTAGGAGTCATTTTCATTTTGCCCTAGCCAAGATGTATAATGATCTAAAAGACCCGGATAGAGCTTTCGACAATTTAAGCAGGGCAAACTTAATCCTATATAACGACTTTTCAACCAAAAAGCTTAAGACCGAATTAAAAGAGATCAAAAATGCCTTCAACAAAAAATGGTCTCTGGACCATAGAAAAAATGGCAATCCTTCGGAAGTACCGATTTTCGTTGTAGGTATGCCTCGTTCTGGAACCACCCTGATAGATCAAGTACTATCCAGTCACTCCCTAATAGGCAGTATCGGAGAGTCATCAGAAGTTAGAATTGGCTCAGAAGAAGCGTGTAATGAGACAGGCGATTATCCACCCAGAATCTGCCTTGCACACCTCAAACCAGAAACAATTCAAAAATATTCGGAAAGATACCTTGAGCGTGCACTTATCGAGCATCCCAATGCACTTAGGATCGTCGATAAAATGCCAGCCAACTTCTTTGCCTTGGGGTATATCTACACTCTGTTTCCCAATGCTAAGATCGTACACTCAAAAAGACACCCATTAGATACCTGCCTCTCCTGCTTTTTTCAGAGATTTACCGAAGCTTCAAATATGGATTGGAGCAACGACCTGGTCGCATTGGGACAGTATTACAAAGCCTACCTGAACATCATGGACCACTGGAAGGCAAGCCTGCCAATAGAGATTCTTGATATTAATTATGAGGATATGGTTGCCGATTTAGAGTCAAATGCCAGAAAACTGATCCAATTCGCCGGGTTGGAATGGGAGGATAGCTGCCTAAATTTCCACAAATCCAAGCGCGCAGTTCAAACCGCGAGCCTATGGCAGGTTCGACAACCCATCTATAACTCTTCAGTAAACCGCTGGCTACCATACGCCAAGCACCTTGAACCACTGATCAGAGAACTCGGTGATGTACTTTCCGAAGAGGACTACAACCTTATGCATGAGGCTGGCCTTAAACTGAAAAGGCCTGGAAAATTCTCACTAAACAGGATGTTAGGCTGGTAAAACCACATAAATAGTAAAAAATACGTTTATCACTACCCCCACCAACCAGATAGAGTATCAATTTCGCGACTAATATCACTTCTTTAAATAACAACTGACCCAGAATGCCATATAATTAATTTATGTGCCTATTATAATTATTAATTATTTATTGTACACATTTCACATTCTAGCCACCACCAACACGGCATTTGATTGAACCTCAGCTATAGTTTGATAGAAGATTATCGACTAACTATCTAATTGATAAGCAAATGACTATAATGATCAATGGGCATTTGTCGGCAATTATTTGGCACTCAATATTTATGCCACTCAAAATTGCAGAGTAGGCAGTTTTTTGATTTATCCCTCAATGAAACGCAATTGCTGCCGAAATAGTTGAATATTCCTCTCTATCTGGTTATTTAAGTAAAGCATGGTCACAGATACACCTCAAAAAAACCTAAGCGGCCTCGCTAGATGCCTGATACAGGATGGGCTAGTTGATGAGGATCAAGCAGCTTCTGCATTTGGGGAGTCTATTAAGAAGAAAACCCCGTTCGTCACCTACTTAGTTCAAAACAAAATCCTCAACAGTATCGATATAGCACTATCTGCTTCCAGAGGATTTGGTGTTCCCATATTTGACCTTGATGTCATTGATACAACGGTTATCCCCGTTGACGTTGTTGCGGAAAAATTAGTTCGTACTCACCATGCCTTACCTATTTTTAAAAGGGGCAACCGCTTATTTCTTGCAGTATCAGACCCAACGAACCATCAGGGACTGGATGAAATCCGGTTTAATACAGGCCTTGCATCCGAGGCCATTCTTGTTGAAGAGGACAAACTCAACAGGGCAATAGAGAAGGTTTTAGAAGCACAAGAAACAGGGATGGATGAGTTACTTGATGCTGACCTGGATAATCTTGACATATCCGCAGGTGACGATGAGGGCAGTAGTGACGAAAACAATCTGGATGTAGACGAAGCACCCGTTGTTCGTTACATCAATAAAATCCTTCTAGATGCAATTAATCAGGGCGTGTCAGATATCCATTTCGAGCCCTACGAATACACATATCGTATACGCTATCGTCAGGACGGTATGCTACATGAGGTGGCAAACCCACCATCAAACCTGGCAAGCAGACTTTCTAGCCGTATAAAAGTCATGTCACGCATGAATATCGCTGAAAAAAGAATTCCACAGGACGGTAGGATAAAGATGAAATTATCCAAATCCCGTGCAATTGATTTTCGTGTAAACACATGCCCTACTCTATATGGCGAAAAAATTGTTCTTCGTATTCTTGATCCAACTAGCGCACAACTTGGCATAGAGGCACTCGGATTCGAAGAGGATCAAAATAAAGCATTTTTAGAAGCAATAAACAAACCATATGGCATGGTGTTGGTAACCGGACCTACTGGTAGTGGTAAAACTGTCAGTCTTTATACAGCTCTTAATCTGCTAAACAAACCGGAAGTCAACATCTCAACAGCAGAGGATCCAGTTGAAATTCAGGTAGCAGGAATAAATCAAGTCAATACTAACGTAAAAACAGGTCTAACCTTTGCTGAAGCCCTTAGGGCATTTCTCCGACAGGACCCTGACATTGTTATGGTAGGTGAGATTCGTGATCTGGAGACTGCTGAGATTGCTGTAAAAGCCGCTCAAACGGGCCATCTGGTCCTATCCACTCTACATACGAATGACGCCCCTCAGACCTTGACTCGTCTGGCGAATATGGGGATACCCCCTTTCAATATTGCCTCATCAGTACTTCTCATAATGGCTCAACGTCTGGCTAGGCGTCTATGTGAAAATTGCAAAACTCCAGACGACCTACCAAGAGAAGCCTTACTGGAAGAAGGATTTACTGATGAGGATATTGACTCAGGATTCACAACTTATAAGCCTGTCGGTTGTGATCTATGTACAAATGGATACAAAGGGCGAGTTGGTATTTTTCAGGTTATGCCAGTTTCTGAAGAAATGGGAAAAATCATTATGGAAGGCGGAACCTCGCTGCAACTCGAAAAACAAGCAGAAACTGAGGGCGTCTACAACCTCCGAAGGTCAGGTCTACGCAAAGTCAAGCAAGGGATCACCAGCCTTCAAGAACTCAACCGTGTAACCAAGGATTAGCAAATGGCGCCCCCAAAAAAGAAAACTCAGGTTAAATCATATCTATACACCTGGGAAGGAACTGATAAGAAGGGTTCTCGCATAACTGGTGAAAGCAGAGCAACTGACATTAACATGGTAAAAGCCGACCTTAGGCGTCAGGGTGTAAATCCACTTAAGGTTCGCAAAAAAGCCACCTCGATTTTCAATCAGAAGAAGAAAATAACCAGCGCAGACGTCACGATTTTCAGTCGACAACTGGCCACCATGATGTCCGCAGGCGTACCTATGGTTCAGGCTTTCGATATCGTAGGACGGGGTCATGAAAACCCATCTATGCAGGAACTCATCCTTACAATAAAGGCCGATGTAGAAGGCGGTACCGCTCTAGCAGATGCTCTAAAAAAACACCCATTACATTTTGAAGACCTTTTTGTGAACCTCGTTAGAGCAGGCGAACACGCTGGTGTACTGGAAACTCTGCTTCACAAAATCGCGACCTATAAGGAAAAAACTGAATCTATAAAGGGCAAAATCAAGAAAGCCATGTTCTACCCAGCTGCGATCGTAGCCGCTGCAGTTGTGGTAACAGCAATATTACTTATTTTTGTTATCCCCCAATTCGAAGATCTATTCACTAATTTTGGTGCCGATCTACCTGCATTCACACAAATGGTTGTTAATCTTTCACATTTTGTTAGAGACTATTGGTGGGTTATTCTCGGTTGCTTAATAATTGCCGGTTATATACTTTCAAATACCTGGAAGCGATCACGAAAATTTCGACATGCTATCGATCGAATGCTGTTGAAGCTGCCCGTTATAGGTATGATTCTTAACAAATCAGCCATTGCCCGTTTTTCCCGCACCCTGGCAACCATGTCTGCTGCCGGCGTTCCATTAGTAGAAGCACTTGACTCAGTGGCCGGTGCTACAGGTAATGTGGTCTACAGCGATGCAGTACTTAGAATGCGTGAGGATGTGGCCACAGGACAATCTCTACAGCTCGCTATGAAACAGCGCAACCTCTTTCCCAACATGGTGATACAGATGGTTGCTATTGGCGAGGAATCCGGTTCACTCGATGATATGCTGAATAAAGTAGCAGACTTTTATGAAGAACAAGTAGACAACGCGGTAGACGCCATGAGCAGCCTGATGGAACCTTTGATCATGGTAGTACTAGGTGTATTGGTTGGTGGATTGGTTATCGCGATGTATCTGCCAATCTTTAAAATGGGTTCAGCAATTTAACCTACAAACCCAAGTACGAGTTGCGGAATAAAGTAAGTAGACCATCGTGATTGTTGTAGATTTCTTAGCTCAGAACAGCACTGCTTTTTATCTATTCGTTTTTCTTTTAGGATTAATCGTTGGCAGCTTTCTGAATGTTGTAATCCATCGTCTGCCAAAAATGATGGAGCAGCAGTGGCACCGGGACTGCGACGAGTTAAAAGGATTAGCGCCAGAAGATGCTATTGAAACCGAGGTTTACAATCTCAACACCCCGGCTTCTCAATGTCCAAAGTGTCAACATAAGATTCGTCCCTGGGAGAACGTCCCCATCATCAGCTGGCTGCTACTGAAAGGCCGCTGCTCCAACTGTCAGAATCCGATCAGTGTCAGGTACCCGATCATCGAAGCCGTAACCGGGTTACTGTCACTCTGGATTGCCTTCCATTTCGGCTTTTCCTGGGAAGCAATTGCCGCGCTGCTGTTGACCTGGAGCCTGATTGCCCTGACCGTGATCGACTTCGATGTGCAACTGTTGCCGGACAACATCACGCTGCCTTTTCTGTGGCTCGGCCTGTTGGTGAATATCAACGGCCTGTTCACCGACCTCGAATCGGCTGTGATCGGTGCCATCGCAGGTTATTTGGCACTGTGGAGTGTCTTTCAGTTATTCAAAAAACTCACCGGCAAGGAGGGCATGGGCTATGGCGATTTCAAATTGCTGGCCATGCTCGGTGCCTGGCTGGGCTGGCAGTATCTGCCACAGATCATTCTACTCTCCGCATTGGTCGGCGCCGTAGTCGGTATTCTGCTGATCGTTGTCAGAGGCCGTGACCGGAATATTCCAATACCTTTTGGCCCCTATCTGGCGGCGGCCGGCTGGATCAGTCTGATGTGGGGCTCTCAGATCAATCAGGCCTATCTTCGCTGGTCCGGCTTGTAATCCCTGTGCTGACAGTAGCCCTCACCGGGGGAATCGGCAGCGGTAAAAGCGCTGTATCCAACCATTTTGAAACCCTTGGCGTGCCGGTCATCGATGCGGACAGGCTGGCGCATCAGATGGTGCAACCCGGCTCACCGGCATTGAGCCGGATACAGGAGACATTCGGTGATCATCTGATCGACTCGCAGGGAAAGCTGAATCGGGGCGCTTTGAGAGAGATCGTGTTTAACGACCCGAGTCAAAGAAAACGTCTCGAATCCATACTCCACCCGCCGATCAGAGAGGCCATGGAGGATTGGGTCGAACAACAGACGGCCGCCTATGTGATTCTGGTGATTCCGCTGCTGTTCGAGACCGGGCAAGAGGATATCGCTGAACGTATCCTGGTAGTGGACTGCGATGAGTCACTGCAGTATCAACGGGTATCAGAACGGGATAACCTGGACGAGTCACAAATCACCCAGATCCTCGCCAGCCAGGTCGATCGCCAGACCCGACTGAAGGGTGCGGATGATATCATTGAGAACAACGGGGACCTGGCTGCATTGACCGAAGCAACTGAACGATTGCATCAGACCTATTTAACGCTTTCGAACTCTTAATGATTAACCAGAGAGGCTTGGTGGGGCATGGCCCCACCTGATGCGACTTGAGTAAGCCCATCCCCAGTGATCCAGCACGATAGCATACAGCTGCGTATAGGCACGGGATCTGGTGGATTCACTCGCAGGTAATTACCTGCGAGTGGTTACAACCTGCCGAATCAAGCAACATTCATCTTCTGGCTTTTACGAAAGCTCAATCCATCACCTGAAACATCCACTTCAATCGTATCCCCTGCGGCAAAGTGACCCGAGAGAATCTCCTGCGCCAGTGGATTCTCAAGCTGCTGGCGAATCGCCCGCTTCAAGGGTCGCGCTCCGTATACCGGATCGAAACCGGCCTGCCCCAGACGATCCAACGCCGCATCGGTAACGCTCAGGACCATCTCATGCTCTGCCAGGCGCTGACGCAGATAGTCCACCTGGATACTGGCAATCGCCCGGATCTGCTCCGCTCCCAGGGGATGGAAGACAACGATCTCATCGACCCGGTTGATGAACTCGGGACGGAAGTTCTGCTGCACAGTCTCCATCACCGATGCCTTCATGGCATCGTATTGCTCTTCAGTGGCCATCTCCTGAATGATCTGGGAACCGAGATTCGAGGTCATCACGATCACCGTATTGCGGAAATCCACCGTGCGGCCCTGTCCATCGGTCAAGCGACCGTCATCCAGTACCTGTAACAGCACATTGAAGACATCCGGATGGGCCTTCTCCACCTCATCGAGCAGGATCACCGAATAGGGCCTGCGCCGTACCGCCTCGGTCAGATAGCCACCCTCTTCGTAGCCCACGTAGCCGGGGGGTGCACCAATCAAACGGGCCACTGAGTGTTTCTCCATGAACTCGGACATATCGATACGCACCATCGCCTCTTCGGTGTCGAAGAGAAACTCAGCCAGGGATTTACACAGCTCGGTCTTACCCACACCGGTTGGTCCGAGGAAGAGAAATGAACCATTCGGCTGATTAGGGTCGGCAAGGCCTGCTCTGGAGCGACGAATCGCATCACTGACCGCTCTTACCCCCTCTTCCTGGCCGATGACCTGTTTGCCCAGCTCCTCTTCCATGCGCAGCAGTTTGTCCCGCTCACCCTCCAGCATCTTGGAGACCGGGATACCTGTCCATTTGGAGACCACATCGGCGATCTCCTCCTCGGAGACCTTGTTCCTCAGCAGTTTCATCTCCTGCATCTCGGCCTGGGTGGCCATATCGAGCTGCTTCTCAAGTTCAGGAATCCTTCCATACTGCAGTTCGGACATGCGCGCCAGGTCACCGGCACGATGGGCGGTCTCCAGCTCCAGCCGGGCTTTCTCCAGGGACTCCTTGATATGGGTGGTTCCCTGCAAGGCTGCTTTTTCCGATTTCCAGATCTCCTCCAGATCGGAGAACTCCCGCTGCAACCGTTCGATATGGGATTCAAGATCCGCCAGGCGTTTTTTGGAGGCTTCATCAGACTCCTTGTTGAGCGCCTCACGTTCAATCTTCAACTGAATCAGACGACGCTCCAGGCGATCCATCTCTTCCGGCTTGGAGTCGATCTCCATACGGATCTGTGAGGCTGCCTCATCCACCAGATCGATCGCTTTGTCCGGCAACTGGCGATCGGTGATATAGCGATGGGAGAGGGTTGCCGCGGCAACGATTGCCGGATCGGTGACATCCACACCATGGTGGACCTCGTAACGCTCTTTCAGCCCACGCAGAATGGCAATGGTATCCTCCACACTGGGCTCATCCACCAACACCTTCTGGAAGCGTCGTTCCAGTGCCGCATCCTTCTCCAGGTACTGACGATACTCATCCAGGGTAGTGGCACCCACACAGTGGAGCTCACCCCGGGCCAGCGCCGGCTTCAACATATTGCCCGCATCCATGGCACCTTCCGCCTTACCGGCGCCCACCATGGTATGCAGCTCATCGATGAAAAGGATGATCTGCCCCTCCTGCTTGGCCAGATCGTTGAGCACCGCTTTCAGTCGCTCTTCAAATTCACCACGGAATTTCGCCCCGGCGATCAATGCCCCCATATCGAGGGAGAGCAGGCGTTTGGATTTCAAACCCTCAGGGACTTCACCGTTGATGATACGTTGCGCCAGACCTTCGACAATCGCGGTCTTACCCACACCTGGCTCACCGATCAGTACCGGGTTATTCTTGGTTCTGCGCTGCAGCACCTGAATGGTACGACGAATCTCATCGTCCCGGCCGATCACCGGATCGAGCTTGCCCTGCTCGGCCCGCTCTGTGAGATCGATGGTATATTTTTCCAGTGCCTGACGCTGATCTTCCGCATTCGGGTCATCCACATTCTGACCGCCACGCATCTTCTCGATACTCTGTTCCAGCACCTCCTTGCTGGCGCCGGCATTGCGTAACATATCCCCCAGCTCACTCTTGTCCTCGACGGCGGCGAGCACAAACAACTCACTGGAGATGTATTGATCATTTCTTTGTTGCGCCAGCTTATCGGTCTGATTGAGCAGGCGGCCCAGATCGTTGGAGATATGCAGATCTCCAGCGGCGCCTTCAACTCTGGAGAGGCGTTCGGTGGCCGCACTCAGACTTGAGCGCAGTTGATTGACGTTGACATCGGATTGAGCCAACAGATGGCGAACCGTACCGCCATCCTGGTCGAGCATGGCACTCATCAGATGCAGCGGCTCGATGAACTGATGATCCTGGCCAACAGCCAGGCTCTGGGCATCGGCCAGCGCCATCTGGAACTTACTGGTCAAACGATCCATTCGCATGGGGTATTACTCCAAAATCTGTTCTGAATACCCAATAGATTGGGGAGAAACCCCAACATTTCAAGTTGATTGTTTTTCAGCCAGCAGCAGGCACTGCTTTTTTCAACCGACTGAGTCTTTTGCAACCCCTGAAAAGAGATTCACTAACCGCAAATGGACGCCAATCACCGCAAATTCCTCGCAAATATTCACTTCTTGCGGACCTGGCAGCCGCACAACAGCTGTTTACCATTTGCGGCTATTTGCGGTCCTTCGCGTTCATTAGCGGCCTTTTTTATTCTAAAAATTCAGGAGTGAGAGCCCTGCTGCTTCTCCATCACTTCCACCTTGCCCATCACCATCGCTTCCAGGTCAGCCTTGTATTTCCGGACCTTTTCGCGGATCTCCAGATCCGCCGTGCCGAGCATCTGAGCGGCCAGGATGGCGGCATTTTTTGCCCCATTGATGGCTACCGTGGCCACCGGCACACCGGGTGGCATCTGCACGATCGAGAGCAGGGAATCCTCACCACTCAGGGCAGAGGATTTGACCGGTACACCGACCACCGGCAGAGGGGTGATTGAGGCCACCATACCGGGCAGATGGGCGGCGCCTCCGGCACCGGCAATGACAACCTTCAGACCGCGCTGCTCAGCGGTCTGGGAGTATTCATAGAGCCTGGCAGGTGTGCGGTGAGCCGAAACAATGGTCATTTCAAAAGGGATCTGAAACGCCTCGAGTTGTTTGGCTGCCTCCTGCATGACCGGCAGATCGGAGTCACTGCCCATAATGATGCCAACTATGGGTTTAGTCATGGATGCTGTTCTCCACTAATTTCGATTAAATCCCGCACCTGCTCGGCTTTCCGACGGGCACTGTCCAGATCCTGGTCGATGACCGTCACATGGCCCATTTTGCGAAACGGTTTCACTTCCGCTTTGCCGTAGAGGTGCAGACATACACCAGGGATAGCCAACGCCTCGGAGATGCCTTTGATGACCGGTCTGCCGGCCGCATCGGGTGCGCCCAGCAGATTGATCATGGCCGCCGGCGCCAGCAACTCTGTGGAACCCAGAGGCAGGTCGAGGACGGCGCGCAGATGTTGTTCAAACTGATCGGTCACACAAGCCTCAATGGTGTGATGACCGGAATTATGGGTGCGTGGGGCGATCTCATTGACCAGCAACTCACCATCCCGGGTGAGAAACATCTCCACCCCGAACACACCAACCCCTTCGAGGGCCTGAATGGTACGGATCGCCAGCTCCTCCGCCTGCTGTGCAATCGCGGGATCCACCTTGGCGGGACAGAGCAGCAGATCCAGCACATTCTCGCCGGCACGAAAGCACATCTCCACCGTCGGATAGGCCACACAATCCCCATCCGCATTGCGTGCCACCATCACCGCCAGCTCTTTTTCCGCTTCCACAAAACGCTCGATCAGCGAAGGTACCGGCAGATGTGAGCTGAAGGCAGCCGCATCCATCATCACCGCCACACCACGACCGTCATAGCCGCCACGCCGGGCCTTCTGTACCAACGGAAAGCCAAAGGCTTCGCAATCGGCCAGATTCGCATCCGCCATCTCGACAAACTCTGAAGTCGGGATACCTGCATCCTTGAGAAACTGCTTCTGTGTCAACTTGTCCTGCAGAATCGAAAGCAGGCCTGGTGCGGGATTGATCTTATGCCCTTCCAGCTCCAGTTGGCGCAAGGTCTCGGTATCGGTGTTCTCCAGCTCATAGGTCACCACATCGCAGGACTCTGCCAACTCTCTCAATTTGGCCGGATCGTGATAGCCGCCGATTATCTGATGTCCGGCCACCTGGCCGGCCGGTGAGCCTGGATAGGGATCCAGCACGACACAGGTACAGCCGAGTCTTTTTGCCGCCTTGACCATCATGCGGCCCAGCTGACCTCCCCCTATCACACCGATACGGGCCACCGGAAAGGGAAAACTATCCTTCATGATTCGTTCAAACTCATATTTGGGTGAGAAAACGTTACAGTATAACCGGCCAGCACCGGGAATGTCTCAAAAATCGAAGGAAAAAGCTGTGATCAGCCCCAATATGCAGCTGCATACAGGTTGACTCCAGCGGTAACGAAAGCCGGCTCTACCCCTTCTCGGGAGGAATCTGAGCCAACTTGCCATCGCTGGCGGTATAGGCCTGCAACTGCTCATTATCGAGGACATCCACACGACTCCCCTCGACCCGGATCACACCCTGATCGGAAAAGTTGTGCAGAATGCGGGAAAAGGTCTCCGGTGTCACCGAAAGCCGGGATGCAATCACCCCTTTCGGCGCCTGAAGCTCAAATGAATCTCCCTGGCTCTTCACCAGACACCAGCGATTCCACAGAAAACTGGCAACCCGACAACTGGCGCTCTGCAGAGTCAGATTGTCGATCTCGCGGATCAGCATGCGTAAGCGTTGACTCAGGTCGGCCAGCAGATGGAAACAGGTCTCCACCGAACCCCGCAGGATCTCCTTGAAGGGATCACTTTCAAAAACCAACAGTTCAGTCTCCCCCATTGCCTGAGCATTCACAGGGTAGTCGGGCTGTTCACCGAACATCAGCGCCTCGGCAAAGGTCTGCCCCGGGGTGATGATCTCGATCACCTTCTCCTGACCCTGCATCGATAATCTTGTCAGCTTGATCTGGCCACTGACCACCAGAAAGAAGTGGGTTGCCGGATCTCCAGCCTGAAAAAAGAGCTGCCCATCCCTCAGCTTTGCACCATGCGCCATCTGCTCTACAACGGCAAACTGCTGATCATCCAAATGCGCAAACAGATAGCATTGCCTGAGATCGTATTCCACTAACCAGCCTCCAGTTTGAACGACAGGATTGAACCTCTGCTCCTCTGAACCCGACTGTCTAACTGCATCGTCGGGTGCCAGACTCAGTGATTCAGTTTCCACACCCGGTAATAGACAATGCCGCGGCTGTTGTCGCTAACCAACCATCGCCCATTGTCAAAATCGAAACGCTTCTCGGTGAACCTTTGGCAGCTCAGCCCTCCCTGGTTGGTCATCAATGCCTCATCACCGCTGACCTGATAGAACCACTCTGCAGCTTCCCCACAGCCCACAGTGTCATACTCACTGCTTCTGCGAAGCCTCAGATCCGATGTTTCCGTGGTCAATTTGAGCCAGGCACTGAAACCACGCACCATGCTGCCGCCTTCATCAAGCAGGGTTACCTGGTCGTAGGGAGTCTCAAAACCATCTTTGAATATCAACTCAGGATCCGTTGCCGTGGGATCACCGCCACTGCAGCCCATCAGCGTCAGACTCAGCGCAACACAAAGCCCAACGGCACTGGACCGCCTGGCAGTCAAGAGATCGTTGCAGTGTAAAAACAGCATGGCTTGTAACCAACTCCAAAGCCGGTGAACGGTTGGGCCTGATAGCACTAATCCAGTTGCGACAGATCCCTGACCGCGCCACGGGAAGCCGATGTGGTCAATGCCGCGTAGGCCTTTAAAGCGGTGGATACCTGCCGCTGTCGTGAAGCTGGTTTCCAGGCCTGCCCACCCCGTGCATTCATCTGTTCCCGTCTCTGCGCCAGCTGCTGATCGTCGAGTGCAACCTGAATGGTTCTTGCGGGAATATCGATTTCGATCAGATCTCCCTCCTCCACCAAGCCGATGTTGCCACCCTCAGCGGCCTCCGGTGAGCAGTGACCGATTGAGAGCCCCGAGGTGCCACCGGAGAACCGACCATCGGTAATCAAGGCACACGCTTTACCCAGACCTTTCGACTTCAGGTAACTGGTTGGATAGAGCATCTCCTGCATGCCTGGTCCGCCTTTCGGACCCTCATAGCGGATGATCACCACATCACCGGGATTGATCTGGTCCGTCAGAATGGCCTCGACTGCGGCCTCCTGACTCTCAAACAGCCGCGCCGGACCGGAAAATTTGAGAATCGACTCATCCACCCCGGCCGTCTTGACGATACAGCCATGCTCTGCCAGGTTACCGAACAGCACAGCCAGGCCACCATCCTTCGAATAGGCGTGCTCCAAATCACGAATGCAGCCTGCGCTTCGATCCAGATCGAGTCCGGGCCAACGGGCCTCCTGACTGAAGGCCACCTGGGTGGGAACACCGCCTGGCGCGGCCAGATAGCGCGTGTGAACCATCTCCTCTTCGGTTCGGATCACATCCCAACCGTCCAGCGCTTCGGCCAGGCTTTTTGCATAGACAGTGGGTACGTCACGTTTAATCAGCCCGGCCCGGTCGAGCTCACCAAGGATACCGATCACCCCACCAGCCCGATGCACATCCTCCATATGGTATTGTTGCGTGGCTGGTGCCACCTTACAGAGATTCGGCACTGAACGGCTCAGACGATCGATATCCTGCATGGTGAAATCGACTTCACCCTCATGGGCTGCCGCCAGCAGGTGCAGCACCGTATTGGTGGATCCTCCCATTGCGATATCCAGGCTCATGGCATTTTCGAACGCCTGGAAACTGGCAATCTGCCTGGGCAGAACCGAAGCATCATCCTGTTCGTACCAGCGCTTGGCCAGATCGACCACCAGCCTTCCCGCTTCAAGAAACAGCTGTTCACGATCCGCATGGGTGGCCAGCAGAGAGCCATTGCCGGGCAGTGACAGACCCAGCGCTTCGGTAAGGCAGTTCATGGAGTTGGCGGTGAACATACCGGAACAGGAACCGCAGGTAGGACAGGCGGATCGCTCGATTTGGGCGACGTTTTCGTCGCTCTCATTGGGGTCTGCGGCAGAGACCATGGCATCCACCAGATCCAGATGGAGCTCCTTGCCCTGCAGCTTGACCTTACCCGCCTCCATGGGTCCGCCGGAGACGAACACCGTGGGGATGTTGAGGCGCAACGCAGCCATCAGCATACCGGGCGTGATCTTGTCGCAGTTCGAGATACAGACCAGGGCGTCGGCACAGTGAGCATTGACCATATATTCCACAGAATCCGCAATGATATCCCGGGAGGGTAGTGAGTAGAGCATACCCCCATGTCCCATGGCGATTCCGTCATCCACCGCAATGGTATTGAACTCCTTGGCAACCCCCCCAGCCTGCTCGATCTCCCGCGCAACCAACTGCCCCAGGTCTTTCAGATGAACGTGACCCGGTACAAACTGGGTGAATGAGTTGGCTACCGCGATGATCGGCTTGTCAAAATCGTCATCCTTCATACCGGTAGCCCGCCAGAGGGCGCGGGCACCCGCCATGTTGCGTCCATGGGTGGTGGTATGTGAACGATATTGTGGCATCTCAGGCTCCGACAGTTAGCAGTACAAACGACTATTATGCCTGTTTTCAGAGTGAGCAAACAAACCCAAAGTGAATGGTATCGGGAGAAGAGAATATTGCCGCCAATGAACGCCAATCACCGCGAATGAACGCAAAAAATCTCCTGTCAAAAAAGCTGTTTGGGGTATTTGGCGGTGAAACTCAAAAGCCGGGTCAGTTATTGCTCTGGATGGGGGATTCACTTTCGCAGGGAATACTCAGCGAGAAGGTGGTGCCACTCTGCTGATTATTGCGTGCGGTAACTTTACCGTGGTGTTTGTCTGCCACGACCTTGACGAAACTCAGCCCCAGACCAACCCCGCGAATATCGGATAACGCATTCAGTGAGGATTGTATGAAGGGCAGGAAGATCTCCTGCAGCTGATCCTCGGGTATGCCTGCTCCCTGATCGATGATGTCACAGATCACTGAGCCCTGATCCTGATAGACCTTGACCTCCACCTGACTCTCGGGCGGTGAAAACTTGACCGCATTTTCCATCAGGTTGAATAGCGCCCGTTCCAGCAGACTGGGATCACCCAACAGCCAGATCTCGTCATCACTGAATTCACTTTTGAAGTTGACCTGATGCTCCTTGGCCTTGCTATAGATCTCATCCAGTGCATTACAGGTCACGCTGACAAAGTCCGTATCGATGAATGAAGCCACTTCCACGGCTTCAGCCCTGGCCAGGCGCAGAAAGTCATCGGCCAGCTTCAGCGATCGGCGCGCCAGGGGTTCGATCTCTTCAGCCAGCACTTCTGCACTGCCCTGGCGTTTCTTTTGCGACTGAGTCAATGAGAGCAGTGAGGTGATGGGAGAGCGAATATCATGGGATAGAAAGTTGAGCATCTTGGCCCGGGTGCGTTCCGACCTTTTCAGAGTACCAATGTAGGAGAGGTTGACAATCATTCCATGGGTATCCGCCTCCACACCCTGCAACGACTTCAACTGTACAAACAACTCGGTATCGGGTCGGCGTATCGCCTCGAAACGTATCGGTTCATCGGCCAGCATCACTTGTTTGAAGATCTCTTCCCAGGACTCTCCTCCCTGGACTTCCAACACCTTCAACAGCTTATAGGCATCCTCACCCAGCAGCTCCTGATCGGTTTCATGGCCCAGGTAGAAGGCACTGCGCGGGTTGGACATCACCACCTGACCGTGACTGTTGATCACCATCAGCCCATCGTCCATCTGTCCGACCGCATTGCGAATCAGGTTACGGAATCTCTGAATTCTGGCAGTAGCCACCCGCATCTGGCGCAGCCGCAACTCAACACGCTCCAAAACCCCACCTTGATCCGTCTCCGGGTTCTCCGAGAACTGATAGGCAAAATCACTCACCAACCCCAACGCCCGACCCTCTGGCACCGCATTGCGCGGCCAACTCAAACCGAGCTGCCAATCTCCCTCAGGTCGTTCGATCAGTGTCCAGAGCTCTGCACCCGACCTCTGCCACTCCTCTTTACCCAGCGCTTCAAGCGGCTCACCCAGTGCCTCACCACCGCCCATCAACCGCTCGCCACTACGGGCATCGTGGACGACCCAGCCCTGCAGCGGCATCAGGCGGGAGAGAAACTGCATCGCCGTCGACATATCGCCTGCCGGCAGGTGTACCGGCAGCAGACTCTGCTCCCGGTGGATCCGTTCCAGCTGCTCGTTCAGATAGCGCACCGCCTGATCGAGACGCCGCCAACTCCAAAGCGGGTAGCTCAGTGTCAGCCCCAGCAGCACAGCAGAGGGAGGAAACCAGACCTCCATCCCTCTCAACAGAATCCAGTTCACCAGGACAAATCCCATCAACAGCGCCACAGAGACCAGCGGTGCCGCGCGGGTCGGAAAAAAAGGATAGAAGAGAAAGGGCAACATCACCACCAGGGTGCTGCCCAGCAGATGGGTAAGAAAACTGACCGGAGTGACCACTTCATTGCGCCGCAGACTATCCAGAATATTGGCGTTGATCTCCACCCCCGGCATGGGCACGCCATAACCGGACAACGGGGTGGGCAAGGCATCGCCGATTCCGGTCGCCGTGACCCCGACCAGCACAATCCGGTCACGAAACATATCGGCCATATAGTCACCCTCCAGCACCTGACTGTATGAGTAACGGTTGTAGTGCCCTGCCGGACCGGTAAAAGGGATCAGTCGATGGGTATGCCTTCTTATCAGGTGTACATTATGTTGCTGGTGAGGCAGCGGTTTGTTATCCAGCGGATGCTGCTCAGGATTGAGCCAATTCAGCAGACTCAGCATCAATTGGGGCCAATAGGCCTGGCCAAGTCCTTCATAGAGGTAGACACCTCGGGCAATACCATCGGCGTCCAGATCGATGTGGACATGCCCGAGACCGGCCACCACATTGGACAGCGCCGGCAGAGGCATCGACTCAACCAGCATCCCCCCCTGGCGAATCTGCTCGGTGATTACCGGCATGAAGACCCGCTCACTGGCGGCGACGGACTGAATCAACTGGACATCGGCCTGGGGATCCGTTCTATCCTCTTCCGCCATCAGGATATCGAAGACGATGGCCTTCGCTTCCGACTGGGTCAGGCGATCCACCAGCTCGGCATGCACCCGCCGTGACCATGGCCATCTGCCCAGTGCCCTCAGGCTCTTCTCATCGATTGCGACAATCACAATGTCATCAGACGGGGCAACGGTTTTCACCCCCATCTGCAAGTCATACAGCAACAGATCCCAACGGTGCAGCCAACCGCTGGCGGCAAACAGAGCGGTAAACAGCGCCAGTATCAGGGCGCTTCTGAACGGTTCAGGCAAGCCCCGATGGGCTCGCTGTTCCGATGATCTGTTTGCTGTGATCTGCATAGTAAAGTGTAAATAGCGCTAACAGCCGGTTGCCTGAAGATAGATTGAATCATCCACCATTGTTTCGCTCTATCCAATCATGACGAGGTTAATCATCACACGCAATATTTCCGGTGCTTGTCACAATCCCTTGAAATCTCTCACTACCTGATTGGTATCTCTATGACATAGATATTTGATAACCGCTTATTCTCTACACTGTTTTCCGCCAAGACCTCAACCGCGACAAAATACCGGCCTGGCCCAGGGTAACCCATTTCAAAGCCGCTATCGAAAGAGAGCCGCTCGAAAAGCAGATCGCTGAATCCCGCATCCCGGGCGAATAGAAATCGATAGCCCCAGGCATTCGCCACAGCACGCCATTGAAACCGCAGCCCATGGGGGAAAAACTGTGGCGGCATCAACTGAGTGGTGGCCGCGACGGGCGCTGATGACGGTTCTCTCTCAACCGCTGGCTGCAAATCCAACTGGAAGCGAGTCTCGCCCTCCATGCCCTCCAAACCCAGCTCATCGATGCCGCGCAGCAGCAGATGGTACTCGCCCGCAGGTTGCAGGGGTATCTCAACATGGGGAGTCTGGCTGATACCGATCGCCACCAGCACCTGATCACTATCCTTCAACTGATAGCGATAGCTGACAGCGGCCGAGTTCCCAGGCCACTCCAGCAACAGGCCGCCATCGACCCGGCTAAGGTCCAATTCAGCCATATCCGGTGCCGCCAGCAGCCTGCGTGGTTGCGCCGGTGGCTCTCCGGATACCACACGGGTCCCCTCACCCTGCGTCACAAACACAGAGGCTCCTTGTGCCGTCACCTGAACCTCACCCTCGGTAACCTCACTGCGTGTCACACCATCGGCCTGGTCGGTTGAGACACGGAAATCCGTACCCCTGACCACGGTCACTGCCGCAGGGGTGTGTATCTCGTAGCGTGATTCCGGTCTTGAGAATGGCTTGATACGGTTTTCCACCCGACCCCGCTGCAAGCGGATACGGGTATCCAGCATACCAACGCCCTGATAGGAAGAGAGCGCATCGAAGACGACCTCACTGGACTCCCCGACAAGCAACACGGATTGATCGGCAAAGCGCAGGGAAGCCGCAGACCTTTCAGCTGTTTTGATGCGATCTCCGGCTTTAAGAATGTCACCCCTCAGGGCTTCATTTTCTGCCTCATCGCCGCGGCGAACGATAGACACACTACCGTAGACATAGCTGACTTCAACACCGGCGAGTTGGTTCCGCATCCAGTCGATGGGCACCCGGATCTCGGTGCCGACCGGAATCTCCCTGTCCTTCTCGATGCTGTTGTAAACCTGCAACTGCCAGGCGGTGAATTCCGGCTTGAGAAAACGCTCCTTGACCAGGGTCAGGTTCTCGCCTTCGTGTAACTTGTAGATCCAGTCCTCCGACCAGGCGGTGGAGGAGAATAGGCTAAACAGCAATAGAAGCAGTAGGGTAGCTCGACTGACGATAAACATTTCAAATCACAATAGCATGCCGATCGGTTTAGGCACCGTCTTCAATCCGGGAGCGAAACCTACAACCATTCACCCTTCGTCTTCGAGTTGCTCGAGTCGATATCCTTGATGATAGACCGCTTTCAATCGCCAGCCGTTTTCCGGGGTCAAACCCAGCTTTCTGCGTAACCGACTGATATGGGTATCGACTGTCCGGGTCATCAACCCAGGACCGAAGCCCCAAATACTCTCTAACAGGTGATCTCTGGATAGCAGTCGTCCGATATTGGTAAACAGCATCCAGGCAAGCTGAAACTCCTTTTCAGTCATCTCAATCGGCACATCCTTCAGTGTCAGGGTTTTGTTCTCTTTATTCAGGGTGAAATTGGAGATCCGGATAAGATCCCTTCGCCCGCTGTGTCGCCTGACCAGGGCCTTGATTCTTGCCAACATGACTTCACGGTTAACCGGTTTGGCCAGATAGTCATCGGCACCTTTGTCGAGGGCCTCGATGATATCCTGTTCACCATCCCTGTGGGTGATGAAAAAAACCGGCAGATCCCACTCCCGCTCTCCTCTCACCCATGAAAGCACCTCGACACCGCTCTTGCCGGGCAACTCCCAATCCATAATCAATAAATCGTATGTTTCATGGCGCAGTTCACGCATGAATGCGTCTGCATTATCGAATACGCGGCAGACATATCCTTCAGCCTCCAGCCACTCCTTCATAACGCCCGATTGCACTTTGTCGTCTTCTAAATAGGCTATTCGCATAAGCTACTCCCACTCAGGCAATACGCCGACGAGACCCTCTGACGTATCACGAAACGACTATAGGCGCTGGGAAACGCCCTGATGTGCCATATCCTAGGCCCAATACAAGTCGTCCAAACTTCAACCAAAATTAAACCGTTCTGTCATATTATTCGCTATTCCTATGCAATGAAACAACAAATCAGCACTCAGACATGGATCCAGCCTTACGGCCAGCGAATAGTTTAATATTTTCCCTATCCTTACTTTTCACCTTCAAGGTGGCAAAAGAAATTACTCAGCCTGGCGAAAGGCCCCGCGGTACTCGACTCTGTACCGCCAGGGCCTGACTTCGCCAGATTAATCAGTTGGCCAGTTTCAACTCAACCCGACGGTTCTGCGCTTGTCCATCGGCACTCTCATTGTCAGCAACAGGGGAACTCTCTCCCATCCCCTTCACCGTCATCATCCCCTGATCGATACCCTCTGCTGCCAAGGCATCTGCAACCGCTTGCGCACGTTTCTCCGACAGAGACTGATTGTATTCCGCGCTACCCAAGGAGTCGGTATGACCCACCACGGTTAATGCCTTGATATCACTACGGGACTTCAACGAGGCAGCAACCTTTTCGATGACCTGACCGTAGGTTGCGCTGATCTGATGACTGTTCAACTCAAACTGTATATTCTGCAACACGATTTTTACAGCACATCCATCAGCGGTGACCGTGGCACCCGACGGGGTATTCGGACAGCTATCCTGACTATCCGCAACCCCATCGCCATCACTGTCCACTTCACAACCCATGGCATCAACCTTGAGACCCTGAGCTGTACCGGGACACTTGTCTTCGCCATCGACAACACCGTCACCGTCACTATCCAGAGGACACCCATCAACACCAACCTTAGACCCGGCGGCACTGTTTGGACACTTGTCCTGTGAATCAACAACACCGTCGCCATCGCTGTCCGCTTCGGTTTGATCCTCTTTGACCGCCACCACCGGTTCGCCAAAACAGCCGCTCTCCTGGGTCGCTTTGTCCCGATAGGTTGTTGTCCAGCACTCACCGGAACTGGTCCGCCATACGCTACCAGTCGGATTGTAGGCCAACCCCTTCTCGGCATGCAGTGAGCCGCTGAACAGCAAGCCTGTCATAGCCAAAATCAGAGTGCGATTCACACTAATCTTCATAGAATGTTCCTCTTTAAGTAATTCATCCGTGCTGAATCGAGCACTGCATATCAGGCAGCACTCTTCTGAATCATGTGCAGATCCCTTTGTGGATAGGGGATACTGATACCTTCCCGGTCAAAGCGGGTCTTTATGGCTTCCAGCAGCGCTGCCCTGGTAGTCCAGTAGTCACCACTTTTAACCCAGGGTCGAACGGCGAAATCGACACTGCTCTCACCCAGTTCCAACAGCATGATGGTTGGCGCCGGGTCTTTGAGGACCGTCTCATCCGTGGCGAGAATCTGTGTCAACAGATCGCGGGCCTGTTTGATGTCGTCTTCATAACCGATCCCGATCACCAGATCGATGCGACGGGTTTCACGGGCGGAATAGTTGATAATGGTGCCGCTGTAGATCTGCGCATTGGGCATGGTGATCTCCCGATTGTCACCGGTCTTCAACACACTGTGAAAGATGCGGATATCCTCAACCACCCCGGAAACACCACCAGCCTCAACAAAATCACCCAATTTGAACGGACGGAAGATGATCAGCATCACGCCTGCTGCGAAACTGGCCAGCGAGTCTTTCAGAGCCAGACCAACCGCGAGGCCGGCAGCACCGAGAATAGCCAGTGCGGAGGTGGTATTGACACCCAACTGCTCCAACGCCGCCAGCACCACAACAGCCAGCAGTGCCGCATTGACGATATTCCCCAGAAAGCTGACCAGCATCGGATCCACATCGCTTTTGGTCATCAGCTTCTGCATGGCCTTGGTCAATGCCTTGGCAATCCAGCGGCCGATGATAAACACCAGCGCCGCCATGATGATCTTGGTACCCCAGGGAATAACATAAGTATTCAGTAATGTATCTAATGAGATATCCATATTTTCTCTCCCAAACTGATTTCGTTGTTAGATTTAAACGACAGGACTGTTCACCACCCCGTCTCTTCAGCCTCTAATTGTTAACAAATCATCGGCTGTGGATTTCCCATGAGAATAACTGGTTATTCCAAAGCATTGAGAAGCAACCCTCTTCAGTAAACTGAAAGCGCTCTTGCTGAAGCAGCTTATTCAATCACTCATTTCGAATAAAGCAGCCGGCTGTTAAGATTTGTAAACTCACTCTGAAACAACCAAAGCTGCGACCCTCATACCGGCATGACCAGGAAGCAGGATCTCTGGTTGCCAGGGGAAAAATGCGGGGCGGTTAATAAACTCTCTCTTTCGGCCGGACAAATCAATAGGCAATGGGACAAAGCCACGACTTGATTGCTGCTTGATAATGATGGCTGGCAGATACCCTGTTTCAACGGGTGAAGAGGGATGTTAGGAGATGGAAAAATTTCCGTACAATGGCTGAAACGAACCACCCCTTACACAACTTATTGACCTGGATAGCAAATAGTCCACTTTCAGGGCATGCTTGAAGCCCCTGGCATTGAGACTAATATTGATGAGAGGCTGTGGCGGGGGAGTTTGGTGAAGCACTCACTGCAGAGAGACACCGAGCGGCTGAAACTGACCGATTCGGCCGCCAGGTCAATACGTTAAGATAAATTGAATAACCGCAGCAGGGTTGGCTAATGTCAGTGTTACTCGAATTTGGTATTTTCCCACTCGACCAGGGGGAGAGTGTCAGCCGGGAAGTCAGCAAGGTAATTGAAATGATCAGGGAGAGCGGCGTCAGCTATCAGTTGACCGCAATGGGCACCCTGATCGAAACCGACACGGTCAGTCAGGCCCTGGAGATCGTGGAGAGAGCCACACAACTACTCAGCGCGGCAGGCTGCAATCGCATCTACAGTGCAATAAAAATGGATATCAGAAGTGGTAAGACGAATCGCATGGAGAGCAAACCAGGTTCAATCCGGAAACATATCGGAGAGGTAAACACCTGAACCAGGGCCTGTTAACACGAATCCAATTTAAAGGGTCAGCCCAGTTCGTTCTGATTGCAGAATAAACGGGCCAGTCTAAAGCCAGGGTAAACCGCACCGGTTGTCATAAATCCGGGATTCCCAGTCTACCCAGGATACAAATCCGTCAAGGGATTGCCGGGCAAAAAAACAGTCACCGCAGGGGCTATTGGATTCGTGTTAACAAGCCCAGAAAACGAGAATAAGATGAACAAAGAAACACCTTCAGAAGATCTGCTGCAGAGTATCAACCGACTCTGGAACGAGAGCTTTAGCGGTCTATTGTCCACCCATTCGATAAAATTCCCGGGCTATCCTTTCGGTTCGCTACTGCCGACCTGCCGAGACCCTAAAGGTAATATGGTTCTGCTGATCTCTCACCTGGCGCAACATACCAGAAACCTGGAGGGCGATCCTCGCTGCTCCATGACACTCAGTGAAAGCGGCAGCAGCGATGTACAGCAACTGGCGCGACTGACCTGCCTGACCAAGGCAGAACCACTCAACTCCACTGCCGCATCAGAACGCTATTTCCGCTACTACCCCACGGCCCGCCGATACCACAAAGAACTCAATTTCAACTTTTACAAACTGAGCGTGGAGCAATACTACTTTATCGGCGGATTCGGCTCGGCACGCTGGTTTGACGGCAGCCGAATCGAACCGATCTGCCCCTATTCGACCTCTGATGAGGCGGAGGCACTCTATCAATTGAACGCACATAATAATCAGCTATTGATCCAGTATCTTGGAAAACGGGGACTTCAGAGCAACCCGGCTGGGGTGGAGGCCGTTGGTGCGGACCCCATGGGTCTGGATATCAGGGAGGGTGACAACTTACGTCGCGTGCACGCTCACCAGCCCTGCGAAAGTGTGGATGATTTCCTGCAGATGATCGAAGCCGGCTGACAAACCACACGCAACACAGCTCCAACGATGATGGGATTCCAGCCTGTTTGATAGCCCTTGATCGAGATAAATCCGTAGAAAATTTGGGGTAGATAAACAAGTCTGATTACCGATACACTCCTCTCCAATCAATAACCAACCTTTTTACTTGGTAATAGGAGCAGGACAGATGAACACCCAAATTCCAGAACGAGACGGGGACGGCTATCTCACCGATATGAATGCTTGGACACCTGAAATTGCCAAGGCGATGGCGCAGCAGGATGAGTTTGAACTGACCGACGAGAAGTGGCAGCAGATCCTGAAAGCCAGAGAATATTACAACGAATTCAATGTTGTCCCGCCAATCCGCAAGTTCTCCAAATACCTGGGTGAGGACAAGAAAGCGATGTTTCAACTGTGGCTGACAGGACCGATGAAACCGATTACCAAATATGGCGGTTTGCCTAAACCTACCGGTTGCGTCTAGCCACCCTCCCCATTAGGGCCAGTTAACACGAACCCTGTACCCCTCAACTTAAGCGGCGTACCAGCCTCCCTGCTCACAACTGGATTGAGATCAGGGTTGTGCGGTACGCCTTGCCCGGTTTTCAGTGGCATCGGTTAATCAGAACAGCAACCCTGCTCGCCCGGTTAAGCAAGCATTCTCAGCTCAAACAGCCCCATACAGGAAGTGAATTCATGAACATGGGGGTATCGGTCACGCCTGAGAATGAAACTATTAAAGAATTGTAAAAAACTGCCAACTAAGCAGGTAGGGAATACCGAAATTGTAAGGGTTTGCTGTAGTTATGGGCATCAATTCAATCACTGGATCGGCACTGCAGGGCATCCACAAAGGCCTTCAGGGAATGCGCCGTGTGGCCTCTGATATTGCCAGTGCCAATCAGGTACAACAATCAAACCCGAAAGATCTCTCCCGCTCCATGGTTGAAATGCAGCAGCAGGCCAACCAGGTGAAGGCCCAGGTGAAAACCCTTAAGGCTGCCGATGAAGTCCTCGGCACACTGATTGACGAGAAAGTCTGATACCAACCGCTGCTCCCCTTGCGGGAGAGCGTTTCATCCACTTCCCCCGAGTCTACAGCTCAAACAGCATCGACAGGTCGATGGCACGTATATCCTTGGTCAAAGCACCAACTGAGATATCATCGATCCCGCTCTCGGCAATCTCTCTTATGGTATCCAAGTTGATGCCACCGGAGGCCTCCAGCCTGGCGCGACCAGCAGCCAGCTTCACCGCCTCGCGCAGCTTTTCGGGGGTGAAATTATCCAGCAATACCCGCTGAACACCCGCATCGAGGGCCTGCTGCAACTCATCCAGTGTCTCCACTTCGATCTCGACAGACACCCCATCCGGTACCACTTCCCTGGACCTGACCAATGCGGCTTCAATCGATCCGGCAGCCCGGATATGATTCTCTTTGATCAGCACAGCATCATACAACCCCACCCGGTGATTGTGCCCCCCACCACAGCGGACCGCATACTTCTGTTGCAGACGCAGTCCCGGCACCGTCTTTCGCGTATCCAGGATCCGCACATCGATGCCGGATACCGCCTCCACATAGCGTCTGGTGAGGGTTGCGGTACCCGACAGACTTTGCAGATAGTTCAACGCGCAACGCTCACCACTCAGCAAGGCTCTGGCATTGCCGGTGAGCCGGCACAGCGGCTGATTCTCACTGACCATCTCACCCTCTTCAACCGACCACTCCAGGCCGATGTCCGGATCCAGCTGCCGGTAAACTTCATTTACCCAGGCAATCCCGCAAATCACAGCCTGTTCCCGACAGATGATCCGAGCCTGGGTAACGGCATCTGCCGGCAACAGGGCCGCAGTCAGGTCGCCACTACCCAGATCCTCGGCCAGCGCCTGACTGACCTGGCCGCTTATCAAAAAGTGATTGCTGTGTAGATTCATCCGGATATGGCAAGCAGTTCCACATCAAACACCAGAGTTGCATTGGGCGGAATCACACCACCGGCACCTTGCGCGCCATAACCCAACTGAGGAGGAATGGTCAGTCTGCGCTTACCACCCACCTTCATGCCGGCAACCCCTTCATCCCAACCACGGATCACCATGCCTTTGCCCAAGGCGAATTCAAACGGCTGATTCCGGTCGACTGAGGAGTCGAACTTATCCCCATCCAGCAACCAGCCGGTATAGTGGACAGAGACCCGTTGACCAGACTCTGCAAGCTGGCCGTCACCCTCAACCAAGTCTTCAATTTTCAATCCGGAATCGGTGATCTTTTCACTCATTGTTCTCTCTCATTGTTTAGGTAATTCATATCCAGGACCGGCTGTTAACGATCACCCGGCCCAACTTGATTGGCCCGCATTATATTACTTTCAGGCAAAGCTTGCCCGCCTGCTGGGTGCAGGCAGAAATCATACTGAATCAAAGTGATTACGGCTTCAGGCAGAAGCGGATGAAGCGTCGGTATTCTTCAGCGCGCTGAGCATGGCATCGAGAGCCCGATCCATGATCGGTGTGGATGAGACTTCGACCATTTTGGCTCTGCCTTCACGCAACTGCTTTGCCACGCCGGCCGATGTCAGTTCCATCGCTTTCATACCTTTGCGATTCACAAAGATATAGGTATCCGTCACCTTGCTCTTCCAGGAGAGTTTGACACGGACCTTGGTGGGACCATCCGCCATCTCGAGCCACATGCCCGGTTCGAGTTCGCTGGCCATTTTTGAAAACTCATCGCTGTCGGAGATTGCTTCATCGGCCATCTCCATCAACTGACTGTTGTCATCGGAAGTCAGCTGACTGTCCGGGAAATGAATCTCATACTGACTGACAGGCTGGGTTCCGGTGGTGTTCATCTGACTGCCATCACCACCGCGCAACACCTGGATATGGCAATTCTGCAACTCTTTGAACAGGCGGGCCATCTTGTGCTGATCGAAAGAGATACTATTCAGACGTTCGCGTACATTGCGCAACAACTCAGGAATACCGCGCAGCAGTTGCTGGCGTTCACCATACTCTGACTTCGGTTGCACACTCCATAACAACCGATCGACGATCTCCAGCGCATCGGTCCAGTCCTGGCTCTGATCACCTTCGCGAAGATAGATCAGCAGTAACGCATCCTTCCAGCCATCTTCCAGGATCGACATCACCGCTTGAGGTACCAGCTTCTGGGTACGCAAGCGTTGATTGAGCTCTTCGGAGACAATCCGCTTGGCAGATTTCAGCTGCTCCTTGCCCTTGGTGATCTGGTTGGTGCGTTTTTCAGCAATCTGTGCACCGCGCTGCTCTTTCTCCCACCATTTTGAGAACTCATCATTCAGTTCGGCAAACAGTTCCGGATCATCATGAAACTCATTGAGTATGCGTTTGATGGTCGACTCGATCTTGGTGTAGAGGGTGTCGTTGACCCGGTCTCCGGTATCATTCCAGCCTACGGCCGCCTGGGCCAGAGAGTTCAATAGTCTTCTCGCCGGATGGACCTTTTCACTGAAGAAACTCTTGTCGATGATTGCCACTTTCAGCATCGGTATCTGCAGACGGCTGATCAAGGCTTTCATCGCATCGGGCAGGCTGTAGTCATCGAGGATGAACTCAAACAGCATGGAGATGACATCGATGGTGTCGTTATCCGCATCGCCCAGGGATCGGGTCAGTTGCCCATCCTTTGCGATCTTCAGATCCGTTACCAGACGGGTTCGCATCTCTTCCGGAGTCAGGGTTTTATCGATCCGCCGGCCTTGCGGCAACATCACCACATTGGATTGCTGAATTGCTGAAAGGGCACCCAGCAACTCACCGGTATCGACCACCGGGATATTGCCGGCTGGCGTTGTCAGCATCAGACTCGAAGTCAGCATACTGCTGCCACTGCTGGCGCGGCGCGTGCCCAGCAACTGTTGCAGTGTGGCGAACACCTCCGCCTGCACTTCACTGCCGCTGGAGCTCATCTGACTCTCGGGGTAGCCGCTCGGCGGAGAGGTCGAGACATAGGATGAGTCGCTCGCCAGGTAACTCTCACCCGCATCACCCCGCATACTGGGAGCAATCGGATTGCGACGCACTTTCGGTGTCAATTTGGGTATCACACCGGCGCGACCCAGCAACAGATTGACCTCATCATACAGACCACCGATATAGTGCATCACATGGCGGTCAAAGAGTTTGTAGACAACCAGCTTGACCGGCAGCTCAACCGGCACATTCGACATTGCGAACTGAAACGCGTTGCAGACAACACCGGGTTCCAGTGGGGATCGCTGGGCGATCTGCTCATTGATATTGCCGCCACCGATGATGAACGCGAATCGCTGCCCCATGGCATAGAGTTCCCGGGCAAACCGACTTTCCGATTTGCTGACCATATTGGTAATCGCCAGAGACTCTTCAAGATCGTCGTTTTCCACCAGCGACATCTCTGAGTCTCGGCTCAATTCATCCAAAGTTGGCTGATTGACATGGATCTCACCGGTCTGCCAATAGCGATCGTAGATGCTGAGCAACTCCTGGGTGAAGGCGCGATCGATTCCGGCGCGCTGTTTGCGCAGCTCTCTCATGGAATCGAAATAGACGTTCTGCAGTGCGTTATTATCCGATTTGTTCGCCATTTCATAGAGAGAATCGTCCAGATTCTCGAACAAATCATTCATTAACTTGGGGATGGCCTTGATGACCAGATTACGGCACTCAGACGAAATCCTTCGCCCGTTAGCATTCAGCGAAATGTTTTTCTGATGAGGCACAGCAGAGCCGAATGTAATAATGTTGTCTTGCCTTTGCATCCAAAAATCACTTGAAAAAACCTACACATACCCAAGCAAATGCTTACAAGTTCCCTTTAGCCCGCACCTAATAAGAGGCTATGACAGTACACGCTAAGCGTCTGAGAATAGCCTCACAAAAGAACCACGCTCATTTTAGGGCCATTCTACATCATGATTGGATACACTACTCAAAAACTAGCACCAAGTGCCTGTCCAATCAATAGTTTCTACATATCGGCAAAGATAATACAGACTGAAGCTCAGCATAGGTATTTGATCAATAATGCAAGATTTTGGGAAACTAATTCCATTATTACCCCCTTTTTGGGCTAAATTTTCAAAAATTCAGGAACTTAATCCCTAACCCAGTCTACTGTCATAACCTCACGACCCAGCCCTCTATCGACTCAACCTCTTCAACTGACACTTTCACTCTCTATTAAAGCATCGCGCTTTGAAGCCCCCCCAGGACCAACCGGTTTACGGTGGATACCCGCCAACAGCAATACTAATGTAATAGATGCTCAACTCAATCTATTGTATGGTTCATTGTTCAGAGCACTGGGGCTATCACCAGTCAGCAAACAATAATGACTACCTTGTAACCGGCCAGAATAAAATGAATACAGTCCGGCGCCTATTTGCATCACTTATCAGCAGTTTCCGCGATCTACTGCCGATCTTCATCGTCATCGCTTTTTTTCAGCTGGTGGTGCTGCAACAGCCGATACCCAACCTGGGTTCCCTGCTGATCGGTACGGTACTGGTGCTTTTGGGTCTGAGCCTGTTCATCGAAGGCCTGAATCTGGGTCTCTTCCCCCTCGGCGAAACGATGGCCTGGAACTTTGCCCGCAAAGGCAGTCTCAGCTGGCTCCTGCTATTTGCCTTCGCACTTGGTTTCGGTACCACAGTGGCGGAACCCGCACTGATCAAGATTGCTGAGGAGGCGGCAAAAATTGCGGCTACCGGCGGCATGATCGATGATTCCATTGAGGCGATGCACGAATATGCCCAGGGACTCCGCTATACCGTAGCCCTTTCGGTAGGATTCGCCATCGTGCTGGGTGTCCTGAGGATCGTCAAAGGCTGGCCGGTACAGTACCTGATCATCGGTGGATATATCGGTGTCGTGATCATGACCGCCTTTGCCCCCAAAGAGATCATCGGTATCGCTTATGACTCAGGGGGTGTCACGACTTCCACCGTAACCGTTCCCCTGGTGACGGCTCTCGGGGTGGGCCTGGCATCCAGTATCAAAGGACGCAACCCGATGACAGATGGCTTCGGACTGATTGCCTTTGCCTCCCTGACACCCATGATATTCGTCATGTTCTACGGAATCATGTTATGACGGCAGGCATCGAACACTTTCTCAACATCCTGGTCGGTACTGTGCTGGACATCCTGCCGATTGCAGCGATCCTGTTCGGCTTCCAGATCTTCGTATTACGCAGGCCACTGAAAAATGCCAAGGAGATTGGTATCGGATTCCTGATGGTGCTATTCGGCCTGGCGCTGTTTCTTGAGGGTCTTGATCTAGCCCTCTTCCCGTTGGGTGAACTGATGGCAAGCCAGCTCACCTCACCTGAGGTTCTGAATGTCCCGACGGGCGGTGAGACTGTCCAATGGCATCACTACTTCTGGGTCTATCTGTTTGCCGCCAGCATCGGCTTCTCCACCACCATCGCGGAACCTTCCCTGATCGCCGTTGCAATCAAGGCAAACCAGGTATCCGCGGGGGCAATCAGTCAATGGGGCTTGAGGATTGCCGTGGCCATCGGGGTTGCGATCGGCATTGCACTCGGCAGCTACCGGATCATTACCGGTACACCCCTGCACTGGTACATCATCGCCGGCTACGTGGTGGTGATCTTTCAAACCATGGTCGCCCCCCGCACCATCATCGCCCTGGCGTACGATTCCGGCGGCGTAACCACGTCCACAGTGACCGTTCCTTTGGTCGCTGCGCTCGGTATTGGCCTGTCCAGTAACATTCCTGGACGTAATCCACTGATCGACGGCTTTGGTCTGATCGCCTTTGCCAGTCTGTTTCCCATCATGTCCGTTATGGCTTACGCCCAGCTCAGCGAGTGGCGCAGTCGTCAATGATTCACACGAGGTATTGAGATGCACTTCAAACTCATCATCGCCCTGGTAGAAGACAGCACCACGGAAAAAGTGCTTGAGGCTGCGCGCTCTGCCGGAGCCACAGGTTCAACCGTCATCAACCATGCACGGGGTGAAGGTATCGAACAGTCGAAAACCTTCCTCGGCCTGACCCTGGATACACAACGGGATGTTCTACTGCTGCTGGTGGAGGAGCATCTGAGCCGGACGATTCTGGAAAAGATCTCCGAGGCCGGAGAATTTGATAACCAGTCGGGCAGTGGTATCGCCTTTCAGATCGACATCGAGGATGCCGTCGGTGTCAGCCATCAGATAGCTTCACTTTCACAAGTGGTCGAGGAGGAATTATGACCGAGCGCAAACTAGTCCGGGTGCGAGACGTAATGAAGAACGATTTTGATTTGGTTGAAGGCATGGATACCGTTGAAAGTGCCCTGGAGAAGATGAGCCACGTTGAAACCAAGTCACTGATCGTCAAGAAGCGTGATGAAAACGATGAATTCGGTATCGTCACCCTATCGGATATCGCGCGACAGGTATTGGCTAAGGACCGGGCTCCGGAACGGGTGAATATCTACGAGATCATGAGCAAACCAGCCTTCACGGTATCGGCTGATATGGACATCCGCTACTGCGCCAGACTGTTTGGCCGCTTTGAACTCAACCGGGCGCCGGTAGTGGAGGATGGCAAAGTGATCGGTATCGTCAGTTACACCGATATGGTGCTGAAGGGTTTCCCATCTGCTGCAGATCAATCTTGAAGCAGAAACAGGCTGGACTGCTTGATGGCGTGCTGTTCCACAACTCCGCTAACCAGGATCAGCGGCCCGCCGACTGCGACATAGACCTGCTGGTGATCCACAGCATCAGTCTTCCACCGGGAGAGTTCGGCGGTGATTGGATTGATGATCTGTTCATGAATCGCCTGGATGCGGACGCCCATCCCTACTTCCAGGAGATCAGCCACCTCAAAGTATCCTGCCACCTGCTGATCAGGCGGGACGGATCTCAGGTGCAGTATGTCCCGCTGCACCATCGGGCCTGGCATGCTGGTCAGTCCAACTATTGCGGGCGCGAACGCTGTAACGACTTCTCCATCGGAATCGAGTTGGAAGGCAGCGATGAGCAGCCCTTCACTGAAGCCCAATACGCCAGCCTGGTGAAAGCAACACGACAGATCATGGCGATCTACCCAAACATCACGCAACAGCGGATCACCAGTCATGCGCAGATTGCCCCTGGACGCAAGACCGATCCCGGCCCGATGTTCGATTGGCAAAAGTACTTCCGCTTATTGCATTCTTGAGAGAAAGTGCGGATATTCCATGCTGAAATATCAACCCGGCAACCATCAATGGCACCGAGATGAAACGCTGGGGATAACTTGAAACTTTCAGCTGATTCGGTGAAACTCTCGCGATGACATTGACGATCATACTTATCTGCCTGATAGCAGAGCGATTTTTACTTGAACACAGCCACCTGAGAAGCAATCGCTGGTTCACCAGATATTGTCAGTGGCATCAACAGCAAAACCTGCCTGAATGGATGCAGCAGGGCGTCATAGGGCTGCTGTTGCTGTTACTACCGCCACTGCTGGCAGTCGCAGCGCTGCAACATCTGTTTGCCGACACTCTGCTGGGTTTACCCAGCCTGTTGTTATCCATCGGGGTACTGCTCTACGCCCTGGGGCCGCAGGATCTGGACAGCCAGATCAACCAGTATGTGGAAACGGCTGAAGCCGATGACGCTGAAGCCCGGGAGATCGCCCGGGAGATTATCGAAGATGAACCACCCACCAGTGAACCCGCCCGCTCACAGGCTGTTGCTGAAGCAGCGCTGCAACAAGCAAACCGGCGAACGGTAGCGGTACTTTTCTGGTTCATCCTGCTCGGCCCACTCGGCGCCATACTCTATCGACTTGCCACCTGGATGCCTCAATCGGACCAGGCCGCACAGGATATCGACTTCAAGCTGAATACCAGGCAATTGGTCATCATCCTGGACTGGCTGCCGGCCAGAGTCACCGCTTTCTGTTATGCCATCGCCGGCAGCTTTGAGGATGCGTTATATGGCTGGAGAAGCTACCAGGAGAGTCGCCAGAGTGAATTCAGCGACAGCAACACAGGCACCCTGATCTGCACCGGAGGCGGTGCCATGCGGCTGACCACGCTGCTGGATGAAGCCTACGCCGGCGCCCATCTCTATACCTACCTGCCGAAAGCCGCCATGGCTTTGATCTGGAGGAGCCTGATCGTATTTCTGGTGATCGTCGCCTTCCTCACCTTTACCGGCCTGATCTGATCGTCTGCTTGACGCTGATGAGTGAGACAACCACCATCGATCTGTTACGTCACGGCGAGCCCATCGGCGGCAGGCGCTATCGTGGGCAGATCGATGACCCTTTGAGTGAAACCGGCTGGCAGGAGATGCGTGAGGCCGTATCCGGTCAGCGGCCCTGGCAGACCATCATCAGTTCACCGCTCAAACGCTGCGCCGCATTTGCTGCTGAACTCAGCGATCAAATGGAGATTGGGCTCTCCTATGACGAGCGACTCAAGGAGGTAGGATTTGGCCACTGGGAGGGCTTTTCGGGGGATCAGTTGCGCGCCCAGGATCCGCAACAGATGAAACGCTTTTATCACGACCCCATAGGGCATCGCCCGCGGAACGCCGAACCTTTGGATGGCTTCAGCGAAAGGGTCTCCCAAGCCTACAACCAGGCGGTCAGGGAGAATACGGGTCAACATATTCTGCTGATCACCCATGCCGGGGTGATCCGCTCCATCCTTGCCAACCTGCTGGATGCCCCGCTGGGCTCCATGTACCGCTTCTCGATTGGCACGGCCAGCCTCTCCCGGATTAAGATTGAGGACGAACGCCCACCCACCATTATGTTCGTTGGCAAATCGAGCCTAACTTGAACTAAATCGTCGACATTTCACTCTATCTTGCTGCCATCTTCCGATTTCTTGCAGACCTTCAGCTGCTCAGAAAAATGCCGTGAGAATCTAGAGCGTAAAAAATTGTGAACAGAGTCTCACCTTTTTTAAGGTTTCTTTAATACAAATAAGTTACAAGTCACAGTACAGACGAACTTAATACCATAGTCTTAACAACACATTAGAAATCAACCGGCAATGTACCGGTTCAAGGCAAAAGAGGAGGCAACCTATGTCTTGGTTATTACTCGCTGCACTGACAGCCATCGTCGTAACAGTTCTCTCCACCAAGAGTGTTGAGCTGCCCGACTTATAAGTCGTTTGACTAACAACGACTTACCTCAGGCATCCATCGAGTCACTTATCTCGAGGGGTGTTGTCGTATGTACTCGTACATCATGATTGAGGCGGCGACCGCCACATTCAGACTCTCAATCTGACCGAACTGGGGTATCGCCAGACAGCTGATCTCCGGGTAGTCAGACAATTCGAAACTGTGCCCCCACTCCTCATGCCCCAGCACGAAGGCGGTCTTGCGATCCAAAGCTGTCTGCGTCGACAGATGCTCACAATCACCGCTTAACGCCACAATCTTGTAATCCCGCTCGACCAGATCCTGATAGCTCTGCTCGAAGTTGTCATAAAACTTCGCCGGCACCTTTTTAAAGGCCCCTTTACCCGGAGAGGGATCGAAAGGTCCGATATCGATCAGATGGACCTCGGCTGCGCCAAAGGCTTCGGCACTGCGAAATATCTTGGCCACATTGAATCCAGCCTTCATATGGTCCAGAACCAGAATAAAATCATTGACTCCCGGCTTGGCCAGCAGGTTGCGTTGACGCTGCTTGGTATAGCGCAGCAGTGCCTGGTCCCTGGCTTCTCGTTTTTCCCGCTTACTTTTTCTTTGGCGTAACATGTTATTTATCAATGCAAAACAGACTTCCACCCAATCATACTATCAAGCCAATCCCCAACTGACTGCCATCAAATAACCTTACCAATAGCATCCATCTGGAGTTGCCATCCAGCGTAAGATATCAGTTTGACCCAGTCCCGCTCGGAGTCGCCATGCAAAAGAGTAGTGTAACCCGTGTTTCTGTCTGGAGCCGATGGCTCAGGATTTCCCACTGGCTGATCGGTCTCTCCACTCTGGGCCTGATCGGCAGTGGTTATCTGCTCTCCATCCAGACCACTCAGAGCGCTACACACCAGGATGTTCACTACCTGTTTGGTGCACTCCTGCTCCCCGGCTTTCTGATCAGGCTCTATCTGTTGCTGTTTGGCAAAGGAACAGACCATATCAGTGATTGCGAGCCGAACGCCCACCGCTTGTCACAGGGCTGGCAGGTCGCCAAACACTACCTGACCCTGGGGAAGGCGCCACTGCCCAACTGGTTCAGCCATAATCCACTCTGGGGCCCCATCTACATCGGCCTGTTCTTTATTCTGCTACTCAGCCTGATCAGTGGCTACGCTCTGCTCAATGATCTGCAATTTCTCTTCGGTATCGTCATGGCGGACCTGCACCACCTGACTTATCTGATCATTGCCTGGTTCAGCCTGCTGCATATCCTTGCGGTTTTCGCCCACGATCTCAGTGGTAGTGGGTCCGATATATCCGGCATGATCAATGGCCATCGGATATTTCAGCACTCGGAAAAACCATCAGAGCCTGGCACAACCACGGTTGACCTGAATGACCTCATGAAGAGCTTAAAAAAGTAGCCCTCATAAGCTGATTTTGGCTGAAGTAATCGGGCTACACCTGACTGACACTTGCTTGAGCAGGATTTGGTGGGGCTTGGCCCACCAAAATCCCTTGATAAAACGAGATGCCATGAATCAATGTCACTTTAGGGCCACGATTAGCGTCATTTCGCGGTGATTGGCGTTCATTAGCGGTTTATTCAGCCGAGTGAGCAGCGGCACAACAGGCACAAAAAAACCCACGCTTTTCAGCGTGGGTTTTTCAACTCTGCTGCCAGCAGCTCAGTCGTTACTCTTCAGTAGCGACCTCTTCTTCCTCTGCAACCGGCTCTTCGATCGGACGATCAACCAGTTCCACATAAGCCATTGGCGCCTTGTCACCTGGGCGATAGCCACACTTCAGAATGCGCACATAACCACCAGGACGAGACTGGTATCTTGGGCCCAGCTCAGCGAACAGCTTGCCTACCGCAGATTTATCACGCAGGCGTGAAAAAGCGAGACGACGTTTTGCAACATTGTCTGTCTTGGACATGGTGATGAGCGGCTCAGCTACACGACGAAGCTCTTTTGCCTTAGGCACAGTCGTTTTGATCAACTCATGATTGATCAAAGAGACCGCCATGTTTCTGAACATGGCATTCCTGTGGCTGCTGTTACGATTTAGCTGCCGTCCTGATTTGCGATGACGCATGAGTCGACTTTCCCAAATTCAAAATTGTTTAACGGTTAATAGCGACTGGCTTTAGTGAGCCAGCTGCTCCTCGATGTTCTCTGGTGGCCAATGTTCCAGGCGCATGCCCAGTGACAGACCACGACGTGCGAGCACATCCTTAATCTCAGTCAGTGACTTCTTACCCAAGTTAGGTGTCTTGAGCAGTTCCACTTCGGTTCTCTGAATCAGATCACCGATAAGAAAAATATTCTCTGCCTTCAGGCAGTTTGCAGAGCGAACGGTCAACTCCAGATCGTCTACCGGGCGCAGCAGGATCGGATCGATTGCCGGCTCTTCCGGCTCTGCGACAGACTCTGCAGCCTCAGCTTCAAGGTCAACGAAGACCGAAAGCTGGTCGCGCAAGATGCTGGCAGAACGTCTGATCGCCTCTTCAGGATCGATCGTACCGTTGGTCTCCAGCTCAATGACCAGACGATCCAGGCCGGTGTTCTGCTCAACACGAGCCGCTTCAACACTGTAGGCCACTTCACGAATCGGGCTGAATGAGGCATCAACCTGCAGCATGCCGATTGGACGCTCATCGCCGGCAGATCCCTGACGGGCAGCCGCCGGATGATAGCCACGGCCACGATGCACGTTGAGGGTCATGTTGATCTCACCTGACTTGGTCAGCGTGGCGATCACATGATCCGGATTGGCTACTTCCACGTCGTGATCAAGTGCGATGTCACTGGCGAAGACCTGACCGGGTCCCTTTTTCTGCAGCTTCAGGGTAGCCTCATCACGAGTATGCATGATCAAGGCAACCTGCTTCAGATTGAGCAGAATATCCAGAACATCTTCCTGAACACCTTCGATGGTGGTGTACTCGTGCAAAACATCAGCAATTTCCACTTCTGTAATCGCACTACCTGGCATCGATGAGAGCAGGATGCGGCGCAAGGCGTTACCGAGCGTATGACCAAAACCTCTCTCCAGTGGCTCAAGAGTCACTTTTGCGCGAGTGGCAGTGATCGGCTGTACGTTGACAATACGCGGCTTCAGAAATTCCGTAACGCTTTCGGTCATATATTTTCCCTCGTCAAGGCTTACTTGGAGTAGAGCTCAACGACCAGTTGTTCGTTAATTTCAGCAGAAAGATCGGAGCGATCCGGGATACGCTTCAGCTTACCCTTCATCGCTTTTGGATCGACCTCTACCCAATCCACGAAGCCATACTGACCCTGCAGTTCGAGTGCTCCCTGTATACGTACCTGCTTTTTAGCCTTCTCACGAATGGAGATTTCATCTTCAGCAGTCACGTTGAAGGAAGGCACATTGACGATCTTGCCGTTAACTTCAATTGCCTTGTGGCTGACCAGCTGACGAGCTTCTGCGCGAGTGGAACCAAAACCCATGCGATAGACGATATTATCCAGGCGGGTTTCAAGCAGTTGCAGCAGATTTTCACCGGTTGCACCTTTGTTCTGCGCAGCCGCTTTGTAGTAGTTACGGAACTGCTTCTCCATGACGCCATAGATACGACGCACTTTCTGTTTTTCGCGCAGCTGCAGTCCATAGTCCGAGACGCGACGACGACGGTCGCCAGCCTGTCCGGGCACTTTCTCCATGTTGCACTTGGAGTCAAGCGAACGCACGCGACTCTTCAGAAAGAGATCTGTGCCTTCCCGACGGCTCAGCTTACATTTTGGTCCGATGTACCTTGCCATGATTCAATAACTCCAGTGTTTATACGCGGCGCTTTTTAGGAGGACGACAACCGTTGTGAGGAATCGGTGTCACGTCGGAGATGCTGGTGATTTTGAAACCGGCATTGTTCAATGATCTTACGGCAGACTCACGGCCTGGTCCGGGACCTTTGACGTTGACATCCAGATTCTTGACGCCGTATTCCTTAACCATCTGACCGACACGATCGGCAGCCACCTGAGCTGCGAATGGGGTGCTTTTTCTGGAACCACGGAAACCTGAACCACCAGCTGTCGCCCATGCAAGAGCGTTACCCTGACGGTCGGTTATGGTGATGATGGTATTGTTGAAAGAGGCATGAATATGCGCAACACCGTCGGTGACGCTCTTTCTTACCTTCTTCTTGGCACGGCTGCTGGGTTTTGCCATCTTCTGTACCTACAGATTCGATTTAAAATTGATTAACGTTTGATTGGACGACGAGGACCTTTACGGGTACGGGCATTGGTGCGCGTACGCTGTCCACGTAGAGGCAGACCACGGCGATGACGTATGCCGCGATTACAACCCAGGTCCATCAGACGTTTGATGTTCATGGAGATCTCACGTCGCAGATCGCCTTCCGTTGTGTAACGGGCGACGATGCCACGAATGGACTCAATCTGGTCTTCACTCAGCTCCTGGATCTTGATATTGGGCTCAATACCAGCCTCTTTACAGATATCACCAGCAGTTGAGCGGCCGATACCATAGATAGAGGTCAATGCAATAACTGCATGTTTTCGATCCGGAATGTTGACTCCTGCAATTCGAGCCATCTTTCTAATCTCCTAAAGTAACCCCTGGAATTGTTCCGAAGGGAAACGCACAATAATACCTCAGGCGACAGCCTCTAGCAAGCCG
Organism: gamma proteobacterium symbiont of Stewartia floridana; assembly: GCA_003676145.1. GTDB lineage: Bacteria > Pseudomonadota > Gammaproteobacteria > Chromatiales > Chromatiaceae > Thiodiazotropha > Thiodiazotropha taylori. The sequence continues at coordinate 223,845 of NAUB01000017.1, forward strand.
TCACCCCATCATTTGATTGCCAGGTTAACCCTGACGCTGCTTGTGGCGACCCTCTTTACAGATCACCCGAACTACGCCGTTACGGCGAACAATCTTGCAATTGCGGCAGATTTTTTTAACAGATGCACGCACTTTCATTTTTCAGACTCCAATTCAGATTCGGTCAGATCAGCGTAGCAATCCGCCACCACTGCCTTTCAGGTTGGCTTTCTTCATCAAGCCGTCGTATTGGTGTGACATCAGGTGCGCTTGTACCTGGGCCATAAAGTCCATCACTACCACAACGATAATCAGCAGTGATGTGCCACCGAAGTAGAAGGGCACATTCCAACCAACTATCAGGAATTCAGGAAGCAGACATACCAGGGTGATATAGACAGCACCCGCCATGGTCAGCCTGGACATCACGCCATCGATATATTTGGCGGTCTGTTCGCCAGGCCGGATCCCTGGAATAAACGCTCCGGATCTTTTCAGATTATCTGCGGTGTCCCGTGAATTGAAGACCAGCGCAGTATAGAAAAAACAGAAAAAGATAATCGCCGCCGCGTAGGCCATGACATAAACTGGTTCACCAGGGGATAACTTGGCGAAGATGTCCTGAATCCAGCGGGTACCTTCCGTATTGCCAAACCACTGCCCCAGGGTCGCTGGGAAGAGGATGATACTGGAAGCGAAAATCGGCGGGATTACACCAGCCATATTCAGTTTCAACGGCAGATGAGTACTCTGCGCCGCCAGCATCCGACGGCCTTGCTGGCGCTTGGCATAGTTGATGGTGATGCGACGCTGCCCACGCTCGACGAATACTACGAACGCTGTAACCGCAATCGCCAGCACGAACAGGAACAGAATGGTCAATGCATTCAGCTCACCGGTACGGGCCAGTTCCAGAGTACCACCGATCGCGGACGGCAATCCGGCGACGATACCGGCAAAGATGATCATTGAGATACCATTACCGATACCACGTTCAGTGATCTGCTCACCGAGCCACATCAGAAACATGGTGCCGGTTACCAGCGATACCGCTGCCGTGACAACGAAGCCCATTCCCTGGTGAACCACGATGGTTTCACCACCGACTGTCTGGCTCTGCAGGGCAATGGAGATACCGACCGCCTGAAAGGTCGCCAATACCACGGTGCCGTAACGGGTGTACTGAGTGATCTTCCTGCGACCGGACTCACCCTCTTTCTTCAACTGCTCAAGGGTCGGTATGACAGCCGACATCAACTGCATGATAATCGACGCCGAGATGTAGGGCATGATACCAAGCGCAAAGATACTGGCGCGTTCCAGTGCACCACCGGAAAACATGTTGAACATATCCAGGATCGAACCCTGAGCCTGCTCAAACAGGGCAGCCAATGCCACTGGATTCACACCGGGTACTGGAATAAATGTACCGATCCGGAAAACCAGCAGCGCACCGGCGACAAACAGCAGCCGCTGACGTAGTTCAGTCAGCTGACCCATGCTGCCCAGAGCACCCATCATTGCACCTTGGTTGGCCATAATTTACTCGACCTTACCGCCAGCAGCTTCAACAGCGGCTTTTGCACCCTTGGTCAGGGCGATACCTTTAACAGTAACTGCACGATCGATCTCCCCGGAAAGGAAGATCTTTGCCCGCTTCATATCACGGGTGATCAGATTGGCCTTCTTCAGCGCATCCAGATCGACAACGTCGCCTTCGACTTTTGCCAGTTCACCCAGACGAACCTGAGCAGATACCATGGATACCCGAGAGGTGAAGCCAATCTTCGGCAGACGACGCTGCAGTGGCATCTGACCACCTTCGAAACCGACCTTGTGAAAACCACCGGAACGGGACTTCTGACCTTTATGGCCGCGTCCACAGGTTTTACCAAGGCCACTGCCGATACCACGACCGACACGCTTACGTGTGGTTTTGCTTCCCGCAGCAGGCTGGAGAGTATTCAATTTCATCTTAAGACTCCACTACCTTAACCATGTAACTGACCTTGTTCACCATACCGCGGGTGCAAGGGGTATCTTCTACGTCCACTTCGTGATGCATACGACGCAGACCCAGACCTCTTACACATGCTTGATGGCTAGCAAGGCGACCGCTTGTGCTACGCACCAGCTTGACCCGCATCATCTTCTTATCAGCCATGACTTACCCCAGGATATCTTCGACGCTTTTGCCCCGCTTCAGGGCAACCGATTCAGCGTCGGCCATTTCATTCAGACCATTGATGGTCGCACGCACCACATTCATCGGATTGTTGGTGCCGATACATTTGGCCAGTACGTTCTGTACACCGAGTACTTCGAATACCGCACGCATCGCACCACCGGCGATGATACCGGTACCTTCCGATGCAGGCTGCATGAAGACCTTGGCAGCACCATGACGACCGACCAGCGGATACTGCAGGGTAGCCCCATCGAGCTTCACAGAGACCATGTTCTTGCGAGCTGTCTCCATCGCTTTCTGGATGGCTACCGGTACTTCGCGTGCTTTACCGGTACCGAAACCGACACGGCCTTTACCGTCACCGACCACAGTCAGTGCAGAGAAACCGAACTGACGACCACCTTTGACCACCTTGGCCACGCGGTTAACATTGACGAGCTTCTCAAGTAACTCGTCACCCTCAGGTTTTGCATTAAAATTTGCCATAATCCTAAACCTTTAAAATTGAAGACCGGCTTCGCGAGCCGCTTCAGCGAGGGCCTTAACCCGACCGTGATAACGGAAACCCGAACGATCAAAGGCCACACTTTCGATACCGGCGGTTTTAGCCCGCTCGGCAACCAGCTTACCAACAACAGAGGCCGCCTTGACGTTACCGCTGGCCTCGCCATTGATCTCACCCTTTACATCCTTGTCCAGAGTCGAGGCACTGGCCAACACACTGGAACCGTCAGGACTGATGACCTGAGCGTAAATATGGCGAGGTGTACGGTGAATCGAGAGACGATGAACGCCCAGCTCCCGAATCTTAGCTCTGGTACGGCGCCCGCGGCGCATACGTGATTGTTTCTTGTCCATCGTTCTACCTATTTCTTCTTGGCTTCTTTACGTGCCACATATTCGTCGGCGTATCTGACACCCTTGCCCTTGTAGGGTTCAGGTGGACGATAGGCCCGAATCTCTGCAGCAACCTGACCAACCCGCTGCTTATCGCTGCCGCTGACCACGATCTCTGTCGGGGACGGGGTAGCGATGGTGATTCCCTCAGGAACCGGGTAGTCGATCGGGTGGGAGAAACCAAGATTCAGATTCAGTGACTTACCACCGGCCTGGGCGCGGTAACCAACGCCAACCAGCTGTAATTTTTTCTCAAAACCCTGACTGACACCGTGAACCATATTGTTGACCAGTGCACGGAAGGTGCCGGCCATGGCCCAGGCTGCCTTACTCTCGCTCTTGGGAGCGATCTTCAGTTGGCTGTCCTCTTCGTTGACAGCCACGTCAGGATGCAGGTTGAGCGCCATTTCGCCTTTCGGACCTTTGATGGAGATCGACTGACCCGCCATCTTTACGCTGGTACCAGAAGGCAGTGCGATAGGGCTTTTTGCTACTCGAGACATTGCTCAGCCCTCCTTAGGCGACGTAGGCGATGACTTCACCGCCCTGGCCGAGTTCACGCGCCGCACGGTCTGTCATCACACCTTTGGATGTGGAGATGATCGCAACGCCGAGTCCGGCACGTACCTTTGGCAGTTCATCCCTGCCTTTATAGACACGCAGTCCTGGACGGCTTACCCGCTTGATGAGATCGATAACGGGACGACCCTGAAAATAGCGAAGCTCCAAAACCAAGGTAGGTTTGGCGCCATTCTCATTTACGGAAACTTCTTGGATGTAGCCTTCGTTTTTCAGAAGGTTGGCAATGGCTACCTTCTGTTTGGAAGAAGGCAGTTCGACAGTCGTTTTCTTCGCTGCCTGGCCATTGCGGATGCGTGTAAGCATATCCGCGATGGGATCTGACATACTCATAATGAGCTCCTAAGGTCAGTCCGCCTTTCTGGCGCGATACCTAATGATTGAACAACCGAATGCACGGGGCACTCGGGTAAGGGCGCAGGATTATACTGTTACCAGCTTGCTTTAACAAGTCCTGGCACATCACCTCTCATTGCTGCTTCACGCAGTTTGTTTCTGCACAAGCCAAATTTACGGTAGACACCGTGAGGACGACCGGTCACCTGGCAGCGATTCTGCCGGCGAGAAGGGCTCGCATCCCGGGGCAATTTCTGCAATTTAGCTACCGCCACCTCGATCTCTTCAAAGCTGCTGTTCGGATTCTTGATCACAGCTTTCAGGGCAGCGCGCTTCGCCGCAAACCTGGAGACAGTCCGTGCACGCTTGGTTTCCCGAGCGATCATGCTTTTCTTTGCCATATTAAACTCAGTTCTTAAAAGGAAACTTGAAGGCTTCCAAGAGCGCACGACCCTCGTCATCGGTACGCGCTGTGGTGGTGATGGTGATATCCAAACCACGCAGTGCGTCGATTTTGTCGTAATCGATCTCAGGAAACATAATCTGTTCTTTAACACCCATCGAGTAGTTGCCGCGGCCATCGAAAGATTTATTGCTCAAACCACGGAAATCACGAATACGGGGTATTGCGATATTGATCAGACGATCAAGAAACTCATACATGCGCTCTCTGCGCAGAGTCACTTTACAACCGATCGGCCATCCTTCACGGACTTTAAAACCGGCGATCGATTTTCTTGCATGGGTAATCACCGCCTTTTGACCGGCAATCTTCTCCATGTCGCCAACCGCATGCTCCAGCACCTTCTTATCGCCGATCGCCTCACCGACACCCATGTTAAGGGTGATCTTGGTGATCTTCGGCACTTCCATGATGCTGTCGAACTGAAACTTGTCCATCAGATCCTTGATAACAGTTTCACTGTAATATTGCTGTAACCTAGCCATCTCTCATCATGCCTCAAATATCGACGACTTCTTGGTTGGATTTGAATACCCGAACCTTTTTGCCATCTTCGAGAATTTTGAAACCAACACGGTCAGCCTTATCGGTTGCCGGATTATACAAAGCCACATTGGAGATGTGCAGAGGCATCTCCTTGTCCAGGATACCGCCAGGCTCACCCCGGTTCGGATTTGGCTTGGTATGCTTTTTAGCCATGTTGACGTTTTCGACCACCAGGCGGTCGTCATCCATCATCTTGACAACAGTACCGCGCTTACCCTTGTCTTTGCCGCTTATGACGATTACCTCGTCACCTTTTCTGATTTTGCTTGCCATTAGTGCTGCCTCACAAAACTTCAGGTGCAAGCGAGATTATTTTCATAAACCGCTCGCTCCTCAATTCACGGGTAACAGGGCCGAAGATACGTGTGCCAATGGGCTGCAGGGAACTGTTCAGCAGAACTGCAGCATTGGAATCAAAACGAATCACCGAACCATCAGGCCGACGAACACCTTTCTTAGTACGTACAACAACGGCGTTGTAAACGTCGCCCTTCTTTACTTTACCCCTGGGGATCGCATCTTTGACACTGACTTTCACAATGTCGCCAACGCCGGCATAGCGACGGTGCGAACCACCGAGCACCTTTATGCACTGAACCCGCTTTGCACCGCTGTTATCAGCAACGCTTAGGTTAGTCTGCATCTGAATCATGGTATTGCCCTAATTCCAAATAGTTACGATTGGTACAAACTGATTGATCAGCTTGCACGCTCCAGTACCTTCACCAGACGCCAGGTCTTGCTCTTCGACAGAGGACGGCACTGCTCTACCATTACGGTATCACCGGAGTGACACTCGTTCGCTTCGTCATGTGCGTGCACTTTGGTGGAACGCTTCATGAACTTCCCGTAAACGGGGTGCTTTACGCGTCGCTCGACGGTAACGGTGATAGTTTTATCCATCGCATCACTGACCACCTGGCCAATCAGCGTACGGTTTGATGCCTGTTGCTCACTCATGATGCGTCACCTGACTTCTGTTCATTCATCACAGTCTTGATCCGCGCGATGTCTTTACGAACTTCATTCATACGGGAGGGACGAGCAAGCTGCCCGGTACCCCGCTGCATGCGCAGGTTAAACTGTTCTTTCAAGAGTTCATCCAGAGTAGTGGTCAACTCTTGCTGTGACTTTTCTCTAATCTCAGATGCTTTCATTACATTACCGTCCGTTTCACGAAAGTAGTCGCGACAGGCAGTTTGGCAGATGCCAGTGCAAACGCTTCACGCGCCAGCTCTTCGGAAATGCCCTCAATTTCGTAGAGCATACGTCCAGGCTGAATCTGAGCAACCCAGTACTCCACGTTACCCTTACCTTTACCTTGCCGAACTTCGAGAGGCTTCTTGGTAATCGGCTTATCGGGGAACACGCGGATCCAGATTTTACCGCCACGTTTTACATGACGGGTGATCGCACGACGTGCTGCTTCGATCTGACGCGCAGTAATGCGGCCCCGGCCAGTCGACTTCAGACCATACTCACCAAAGGAGACCGAGCTGCCGGCAAACGCCAGGCCACGATTGCGTCCTTTGTGCTGTTTGCGAAATTTTGTCCGTTTTGGCTGTAGCATGACTTAAGACCTCTTGCTCGGTGCGGCAGCGGGCTTGGTCTCAACCTCAAATTCCTCGCGATCACCGTAAACTTCACCTTTGAAGACCCATACCTTGACACCGATGATGCCGTAAGTGGTATTGGCTTCAGCAAAACCATAATCAATGTCAGCACGCAGGGTATGCAGCGGTACACGACCTTCGCGATACCATTCCGAACGGGCGATTTCAGCACCATTCAAACGACCACTGATGTTGACCTTGATACCCTCAGCGCCCAGACGCATGGCGTTCTGAACTGCACGCTTCATAGCGCGACGGAACATGACGCGACGCTCGAGCTGCTGAGCGATACTCTCACCAACCAGCTGTGCATCAAGTTCAGGCTTGCGGATTTCCTCGATACTCATGTGTACCGGAATACCCATCATTGCAGAGACTTCGGATCTCAATGCATCGATATCTTCGCCTTTCTTACCGATCACCAGGCCTGGACGGGCTGTGTGAACAGTGATGTGGGCGTTGTTAGCCGGACGATCGATCTGGATGCGGCTGACAGAGGCTTGCGACAGTCTCTTTTTCAGGTAGTCACGCACTTCAAGATCGTTGTTGAGCAGTGTCGCGTACTCTTTCGAATCTGCGTACCACTTGGACGTCCAGTCTTTGACAATGCCAAGACGTATCCCGGTTGGATGTACTTTCTGACCCATTTCGGCCTCTCTTGCCTATTACTTTTCTGCGACAGTCACGTTGATGTGACTGGTCCGCTTGAGAATTCTGGATGCCCGACCTTTGGCGCGAGCACGAATACGCTTCATGGTTGGCCCTTCGTCAACACTGACCGCGGCAACCTTCAGCTCGTCGATATCCGCACCGTCGTTATGCTCGGCATTGGCGATCGCAGATTCGAGAACCTTCTTCACCAGAACCGCACCTTTCTTCTTGCTGAAGGACAGAATGTCCAGCGCCTGCTCAACTGGCAGTCCGCGGATCTGATCAGCAACCAGACGACCTTTCTGAGCCGAAAGACGAGCGTGGCGTAACTTTGCTGTTGTCTGCATCGTTATTACCTCTACTTCGACTTCTTATCAGCGGCATGGCCGCGATAGGTACGGGTCAACGCAAACTCACCCAGTTTGTGTCCGACCATGTTTTCCGAGACCAGAACAGGCACATGAACCTTACCGTTGTGCACAGCGATGGTTAAACCTACCATCTCCGGAAACACCACTGATCGGCGTGACCAGGTTTTGATAGGACGCTTGTTGTTCTGGGCTACCGCTTCGTCCACCTTCTTTACCAGATGGTGGTCAATGAATGGGCCTTTTCTGACTGAACGTGGCACGACTCTAACCCCTAATTATCTATTTACGGTTTCTGCGACGAACAATCATCTTGTTCGTACGCTTGTTGGTGCGGGTCTTATAGCCCTTGGTTGGCGTACCCCAGGGCGATACAGGATGACGTCCACCAGAGGTACGTCCTTCACCACCACCGTGAGGATGATCAACCGGGTTCATGGCGACACCACGGACGGTCGGGCGTACACCCTTCCAGCGTTTAGCACCAGCTTTACCCAATGAACGCAGATTGTGCTCGGAATTGGAGACTTCACCAATTACCGCGCGACAGTCTGCAGGCACTTTGCGCATCTCACCAGAGCGCAGACGCAGGGTGGCATATTCACCTTCACGCGCTACCAGCTGTACAGCAGCACCTGCGGAGCGGGCCATCTGAGCACCTTTGCCCGGCTTCATTTCGATACAGTGAACCACTGAACCCAATGGCATGTTGCGCAGTGGCAGACAGTTACCGGTCTTGATCGCTGCAGCGCTACCGGATTCAACCGTGTCGCCAACATGCAGATTGTTCGGTGCGATAATGTAACTGCGCTCACCATCCGCATAGCGGATCAAGGCAATTCTTGCAGTACGGTTCGGATCGTATTCCAGGCGTTCGACGACCGCCGGGATATTCTCCTTGTTGCGCTTGAAGTCGATAATACGATAGCGCTGCTTGTGACCACCGCCACGATGACGAGTGGTTATACGACCGTTGTTGTTACGACCACCACTTTTGCTCTTCTTTGCCAGCAGCGGACCATAAGGTGCACCTTTGTGCAGCTCCGCATCGACAACCTTGACCACAAATCGGCGGCCTGCAGAGGTCGGTTTAGTTTTAACGACTGCCATTATCCCAATCCTGTATTACTTGCTCACGTACCGGCAGCGAAATCGATTTCGCTTCCAGCCTTGAGACGTACATATGCTTTTTTCCAGTCGGAACGTTTGCCATTGATGGCGCCAAAACGCTTTTGCTTGCCTTTGACGTTAACCACCTGGACACGCTCGACCTCAACCTCGAACAGCTTCTCGACCGCTTTCGCAATCTCACGCTTGGTCGCATCCTTGGTGACACGAAAGGTGTATTGATCGTTTTGGTCTGCAACGATACTGCTCTTTTCCGAGACCAGAGGACTCAGAAGTACGTTCATGAGACGTTCGTTGTTCATGCCAGACGCTCCTCAAGTTTCTTGACCGCATTTTCGGTGACCAGAACGTGCTCGTAAGCAACCAGGCTCACCGGATCGATCTCCTCAACATCACGCACATCCACACCATAAAGGTTGCGGGAGGCCAGATAGAGGTTTTCATCAGGGTTTTCTGATACCACCAGGACATCCTTCAGATCCATGTCCTTCAGTTTGCCAACCAACTCTTTGGTTTTTGGTTGAGAGATGCTGATCTCATCGACCACCACCAGTCTCTCCTGCCGGTTGAGTTCCGACAGTATTGAGCGGATCGCGCCACGATACATCTTGCGGTTGATCTTCTGCTCGTAGTTACGCGGGGTAGCAGCAAAATTAACACCACCACTGCGCCAGATCGGGCTGCGGCTGGTACCGGCACGCGCGCGGCCGGTGCCCTTCTGACGGAAAGGCTTGGCGCCACCGCCCTGGACTGCAGCGCGATTCTTCTGCGCTTTGGTACCGGAACGTGCAGCAGACATATAGGCAGTGACCACCTGATGTATCAGCGACTGCTTGTACTCTGCGCCAAACACGTCATCAGACACTTGAATTGTCTGAGCGCCGGCGGCTGTCTTTACGTTGAGATCCATTACTGTCACCCTTTATTCTTCATCTTCACAGCAGGTGTGACGATCACGTCCCCACCTCTGGAACCAGGCACTGAACCTTTCACCAGGATCAGGTTGCGTTCAGCATCGACGCGCACAACTTCCAGGTTCTGCTGGCAGCGTTGAGCGGCACCCATGTGACCGGCCATCTTCTTGCCTTTGAATACACGACCTGGTGTTTGACACTGTCCGATCGAACCCGGGGCACGATGAGACAGGGAGTTACCATGCGTAGCATCCTGAGTGCGAAAGTTATGACGCTTTACGCCACCCTGAAAGCCCTTACCCTGTGACTGACCGCGAACATCCACGATCTGCCCGGCTTCAAACAGGTCAGCTTTGATCTCGCTACCCACTTCGATGCCTTCGACATCAGCGGACTCTGCGCGAAACTCCACCATTGTGCGACCTGCCTCAACACCCGCTTTCGCGTAGTGTCCGGCGGCCGGTTTGCTGACCCGTGACGCCTTGCGAGCACCGGTAGTAACCTGAATCGCCAGATACCCATCGGTATCGTCGTTCTTCAGCTGAGTCACACGGTTGGGTTCAACCTCTATTACCGTTACAGGCACGGAATCACCCTGTTCGGTAAATACTCGGGTCATTCCTGCCTTGCGGCCGACTACTCCAATCGCCATCGTTCTTAACCTCAGTTCAGTTTGATCTGCACGTCTACGCCGGCAGCCAAATCGAGCTTCATCAGCGCATCCACAGTCTTATCGGTCGGCTCAACGATATCGAGCAGACGTTTGTGGGTGCGGATTTCATACTGATCACGCGCGTCTTTGTTGACGTGCGGTGAAATCAGGATGGTGTATCGCTCATTCTTAGTCGGCAGTGGAATCGGGCCACGGATGTGTGCACCGGTCCGCTTAGCGGTTTCCACAATCTCACGGGCAGATTGATCAATCAGTCGATGATCAAATGCTTTGAGACGAATTCGTATTCTCTGGTTAGCCATTATCACTTACTCGATAATTTTGGATACCACGCCGGCACCCACGGTTCGACCGCCTTCACGGATCGCAAAACGCAGACCCTCTTCCATCGCGATCGGTGCAATCAACTGCACTGTCATCTTCACGTTATCACCCGGCATGACCATCTCCACGCCTTCCGGCAGGTCACACGCTCCGGTTACGTCGGTGGTACGGAA
>NAUB01000016.1 GCA_003676145.1 gamma proteobacterium symbiont of Stewartia floridana
GTGGCCCACTAGCCAATGGTGAAGTCGGCATAGTTATGCTGATCGATCACTTCACAGGAGACTGCGGAGACACTGGCACCTGAAGGCCCCCTGCGCAGCCAATCCTTGAGTTCATCCAAGGCATCAGCACGGCCACAGGCAACCACTTCCACACGCCCGTCGTTCAGGTTCTTGGCAAATCCGGTAATCCCCAGTCGCTGGGCTTCATGTCTGGCGGATGCCCGATAGAAAACCCCCTGCACCCGACCACCAACAAAACAGCGCACACAGATCTCTCCGCTGCTGATTCGATCACTCATCGGCTATCCTCAAAACCGCCTTCTCACCTGCCCTGACCACCACCGCCTCGGGTGGCTGGAAAGTCGCTTCAAGCAGATATCGGGCTCCATTCGCATCTTCAGCAACGGGCTTCAGGCCCACTCTGGAAATCTCTCCGTTCAACCATTGACCTCGCAGGCCGATCTGCACGCCGATGCCCGGCTTCAGTTTATCCGCCTGCTGAGCAGTGACATCGGTAGTGACCTTCATTCGCCCGGTATGACAAAGATTGAGCAGTGGCTGTGCCTGCTGGCGATTGATTACCGCCTGGCCGGGCTGTACATAGATCTCCTCCACAATGCCATCAAACGGTGCCGTGATACGGCTGTAATCGATATCCAATCGAACCTTGGCCAGTTGCGCATCCGCTTCGCGATAAGCCGCATCCGATTCGGCCGCTTCAATCTCAGCCTGCTTACGTTCATGGTCGGACAACAGTGTTCGATCGTAGAGCTCAAGGGAGCGATCCAACTCTCTTTTGGCCTCCGCATTCTGCTGCGTAGCCGCCTCAAGTCTCGATTCGGCGGCTGCCAGACGGCTTGTATAGGCCCGCTGGTCCAGTTCGATGAGTATGGTTCCGCGACTGACCTTCTCGCCCTCCCCGGCATTAACCCGACTCACCATGCCATCCACTGTCGTACTCAGCTCCACCTGCTGATACCAGCTGGTCACCGCCTCCAGATCTAGGGCCAAAGACTGTCCGCTGTACAACAGACAGATTAGCATCAGCACCCTCATGATTACCCCCTTTCACTTAATTATTAACCCAGCACCTTAATCGGCCATGGCCAGCCAAGTCTCTTATCAGTCACTACTGATCAGACAGCGTACCCGAATCTCTGAGAGATTGATGCCACTCGATTGCAAACAAGCCATTATTATCTTTTATATATTCTATATCTTATATTCTTGTTAAATGGTAATTCCATGAAAAACGCCATGCATAGATAAACCGCCAAATCGTTGCTGTAAATTCAAATGAACGACGCTAAAAGCTGAGCATGAAAATCTGCTTTATCGGATTATAGAGAGCCCCGTCGCATGCATGCTCAGCTCCAATCACCTCACCATAACAGGCTTATCATAGCCCATCTAACACTTCCAAAGATATAATAAAAACAGCGCGTTACCACACACCCATCAGCCGGACCCGAATCGGCCAGAGGTAGGCTGCTGTTGGGCCATCCGGCAGAACATGACCTCTATGGCTTACTCTGATCGAGCCAATCGCATGACAGGCCGTTCCCTGCACCAACACGGGTCACCGGGCGATATTCTCAACATAGTCAGGATGACGCTCAACTATCGAGCCGACAGACCGATATAAAGATAGAGAGGCGTGTACTCTGGAATTATGCTTGCGGCTATAAATTGACGCGCAGCGGGGTTTCAAACATGATCATCAGCCAATCTTCCCTCAGCATGGATAGTCATCGCACCGCTGAGGTCAAACACGAAGTTAAGAGCGAACTCACGTTGTGGCGCGGAGAACGAAGCAGCGCGGATTCAGAACAAACTCGCACGCCAGGCAGATCGCTTGTGGTGCGTGCCGAGGCCCTGCAGGTCACTATTTCCCAGACAGCCCATTCACTGCAACCGAAAGAGGCACTCCTGAAACTCGACGATGCGGCTCCCGAACCCCACATGGGGGAGCTGAAGATTCAATTGATCAAGATAATGATCGAGCATTTCACCGGACGTGAGATCGATATTCTGACGCCTGATGAACTGCAGCCGGAAGCGCAACCTGTTGAGACTGAGCCGACCCAGACTAAGTTAGAGCTACAGGCGCCGGCCCAATCCGCCGGCTGGGGAATGATCTATGACTTCTACGAGTCACATTACGAGTCGGAACATGTCGATTTCAAGGCCCAGGGTAAGGTTCTGACGGCGGACGGACGTGAGATCAGTATCGCTCTGCAACTGAGCATGAGCCGTGAGTTTCTACGTGAATCGACTGTCCAGATACGTGCCGGTGATGCGGTCATGAAGGATCCCCTGGTAGTCAATTTCAACGGTACTGCCGCGCAACTGACGGAGCGCAATTTCCACTTCGACATCGATGCAGACGGCCGGGATGAGCAGATCGCTTTTGTCCGGCCAGGCAGTGGTTTATTGGCACTCGATCGCAATGCAGACGGCCGCATCAATGATGGTAGCGAACTGTTTGGTGCGCTCAGCGGAGATGGATTCAGTGAACTGGCCAATCACGACAAGGATGGTAACGGCTGGATCGATGAAGCGGACTCAATCTATCGTCGTCTACGGATCTGGACAAAATCGGCTGACGGTCAGGATTCGCTCATGGCGCTGGGGCAGACCGGCGTCGGAGCTATCTATCTCGGTTCGGTTGAGACTCCCTTCCTGCTCAAGGATGCAGGCAATGAAACCCTGGGGCAGATCCGCCAGACTGGCATCTATCTCTCCGAAGATGGGGAGACCGGTACCCTTCAGCAACTGGACCTGGTGGTTTGATTCGAAGTGAAACGAGCAGTTGCGGATACGTTTCCTGGTAACTTACGGGGAAGCATGTTGCGCTCATCCTGTTGTACCGATCCGGCAGTCATCAACAGCCCGCATCAGAGATTGAACCGACGAGCGTTCGATACCCGTCGGCGCCTGCCTACCATACCCTAAGGCTTCCCGGCACCTTTCTCCGCTTCCAGCAAGCCCCCTGTCAGAGCCTTGAGATGGGCCAGTGCCAACTGTATCTGATAGGTGTTCTTTGCCTGCTGGAACTGGATATCGGCGATCTGGGTCATCGAGTCACCCAGGTCCGATGAGAGATCGAGCTCATACAGGGTACGGCTTCGATCCAGATAGAGATCCCGGTAATCCCCGGTGACAGTGATCTCCTCTGCGGCCACACGCAGTTGATTGAGCTCCATCCAATAGTCCAGAACCTGTTGTCGAAGGGCAAGCTCATAAGCCGCCAACTCAGCCTGCTTCTGTTGCACTCTGGCACGCTGTCTGGCGCTATCCGCTTCGACACGACTTCCCTGATAGAGAGGCACCTCAAAAACCAGCGCCGCGGTCAGAGGATTGCGCCCGCCAAGTTCACGCTCATAGGTCGCTGCCTCCAACTGGGCACGAATCACCGGATTGCTTTCCGATTCAGTTGCCTGCAGCTGTTTTTTTGCCGCCTGAAGTTCCGCTCTCAGTTTCTGCATCCCCGGATTGCCGCTTAACGCCAAGGCCACCAACTCATCAACATCCGCCAGCTCATCCTGCGCTTCGAAGTTGGGCATTTCCAGTTCAGCGGGAAGATCGAGGGGACGGTTCAGACTGATTGCCAGCTGGGAGCGGGTGATGCGCTGGCGGTTACCGCTCAGCGCCGCCTTTCTTCTGCTTTGCTGGTAGCGGCTTTCAAGCTCAAGCATCTCCACATCGGAGACCCTGCCGAGCTCATTTTTGGTGCGGGCCCGATCGAAGCGGATGTAGTCGATCGACAGGGCCTCGGTGTCGCGGGCATTCTCCAGATCGGCCAGCAGCACATTGAAGTAGCGGGCCATGACATCGAGCCTGCGCTGCTGACGCACCTCCATAAGCTGCCAGCGACGGGACTCCAGATCCGCATCCGCAGCTTCCAGAGCGTGCGCCGTGCGTCCAAAATCGTAGAGCTGTTTACTGATCTTGAGCCTAGCCAGGCTGTCATTGTGGGTCTGATAGATGGCGATTTCCGAAGGCTCGATGGCACGCAATTCAGCACTCAGATCGACGCGCAGATCATCGTTTGAGTCGGCCAGGTGCCGAGCGGCTTCAGCCTGGGCCAGCGCCGCATCTGCAAGGGTGCGTTCCGGATGTTGCGCATCCGCCAGACTCAGAGCATACGCCAGCGTCAGCGGTGAAGGCAGGGGCTCCACAGCCATTGCCCAGCCGCAAATCGAGCTCAGTAGAAACAGCAGCAATCGCCTGCAACAGGCTCTGTTGGACAACCTGACCACTACTTGCGCATTTCCTTTTTCTTGGCTCTTTTGTAACGGGAAAAGTTGCTTGACTTGTAGTGGCCGTCGACAACGAATTCACCCAGCCACATGAACTCATCGGCGGTGTTGGTCGCACCAGTGAAACGGGTCAGAAGATTGCCATCGAGATCAAAGAAGGCGAATACCGGAGTCGCTCTTACCTTGAAGTGTTTGAAGGCAAAATCCTTCTCTTTGATCGGATTTCCCTTGAAGTCGGAGATCTCCACATCACCTTCGATATCCACGGTATAGATCTGGAAATGTTCCTGAAAGTAGTCCTGCACCGCCACCTGGTTGAGGACACGGCTCTTCATACGGTGACAAAAGGGACACTCATCCATTTCAAACATGATCAATACGCCTTTTTTTCCCTCCTCCCTGGCGACCATCAGCTCTTCACTGAAATCCCCCAGAGATTGATTGAAAAAGTGTTCACCGGGATCCCGGGTTGCAGCCGTTGCCTCGGCAAGCGTCAGGCAGAACAAAACCAGCATCAGCATGGGTCGTGTCATCTATCACTCCTTAGGGCTTGTTAGACAGTACACTAGTTGCTCTCTTCTTTTATGAAGGTCTCCAGATCCTCCAGGGTCACCGGCCCAACCTGACGGGCAACCAGCTCACCTTTGGGATTGACCAGAAATGAGGTGGGCAGACCGGGCACCCGCCCCAGCTCGGTACGTGCTGCCGGCTTGGTCAACAGGATCGGATAGCTAAGAAACTGTTCGTCGACAAAGGTTTTCAGGCGGTGCGGATCGATACGCTCCATGGCGACACCCAATACCACCGCATCCTTGTCTTTGTGATTGTTGTGGAACACCTCCAGTTCCGGCAACTCCTCGCGGCAGGGAGGACACCAGGTAGCCCAGTAGTTGACCAGGACCCACTTCCCCCGATAGTCGGAAAGACGGTAATTTTTGCCATCCAGGCCCGGCAGTTCAAAATCCACCGGCTCTGCCACGACCGGTTGGATAAACAGCCACAATCCACAGATCAAGAGGATACGGCTCAGGGGATTGTTGCAATACATAGATCTCTCCAGTGGATCGGTATTCGTCTCGGGCTTGTTGCCACTTATTCAATCAGCCCGCTGTTGGACGATCTTTCAGACCGCCATTTTCATGCTTAATTCCGATAAGTTCAATTCAGGTAAACCATAATCGACAAACTGAAACGGATCAGAGGCGGAGCAAAGCTCAGGTGGATCCAGAGATGACGAGGGCCGCTGTCAAAACAGGAACATTCAAGAATTAACTTACTAAAATACAACAACTTTGTCTAAAAATCAGGGGTCTTTCAGTGGCCCCATGAATTATACTTCATCTATATAAAGATCAATTAAACCACTGACAAAACGACCTGTTGCGGGAGAATGCTGCGCTGATGATTAATCATCCCTGCAGCAGCCAATAATGATATAGTTTCCGTCAGGGCCTGTTAACAGGTCCTAGGGTCTGCTAACAGGCCCGAGTCACCCGCATAAAGGAAACGGACCGACACCACACCATGTTTGACTTTTTCAGCCAGCGGACACCTGCGCAAAAGCAACCTCAGTTCTTTGTGCCCAAGGCCGATCCATTCGAGAACCCGTTGGTTGAGACCGATCCCCATGCGTTAGCCCAGTGGGCAACCGCGCTTCCCTTCGCCAATCCCCAGCAGCTTGCTGAAAACGTGATCACCAGCCTGAGCCGCCTGAACCGTTATCCCGGTCAGGTAAAGAAACGCGACGAGTTGATGCAGATCTATATCACACCAGCGATGCGGCTGGCCCACGGCATGTCCCAGCGCAAACAACAGGCACCGATCAGCCTGGTGCGGCGGGTGATGCTTGAGATGGCCTATGGCTATTGCCATATCGTCAATCACTGCATCAGCAGTAAGCAGAGTAAAAAATCAGCGCAGAAGCTCGGGCAGGCAATCTACAACGCAAGCAAATATTTCATCCTCGAATACCTGTTGGCCTGTGAGGATTTTGATTGCCGCTGCGTCTCCCCCTATCAGCATCTATCAAGACTGATGACCTATGCCTGGGAACAGAATCTGCATCTGCTGGAGATGGAGGATCATGACCAGAGCGAATCCCACCAGGCGACCATATCCCATCAGTACAATCGCTTTCTCCTGCTGCTGTTGCTGGACCCTTGCCATCTGCAGGAGGGTGAACCCAGGATCTGCTTTGACTATTTGAACGAACTCGCCGGCGAAGCCAACATCATCGCACCGGATAAGGATGTGGATGCCACCGGCCGCTACGTGATCGATCGCCTCGGCGAGGTGCCTCCCTACCTCTACCATCCTGACTGCCTGGAAAACCTGCCGCTGCCCAGATTTACCCTGTTCGATCTGAGCCCCGTCAGCAAGACGCTGCACCAACAGCTGCGCCTGATGGAAAAGTCGGAACAGAGCAAACCGGCCTGCATGAATCGATTGACCGCCAAAGAGGCCAACAATCTATTGGCCCGGATGCTCAAATCCTGGCACATCCGACTTAAGCGAGACAGTGAAAGACACAACACCTCTGGCCAGATCATGGTCTGGATCGGGGTACAGAATGCCTATCAATACCTGGCCGGACAGAGCGCCAACCAGGAGCCTGGTGATGAGGAGATCACCATGACTCAACCGGTTGGCATGCGGGATTCGGCACACCGCGTCGGCAACAAAAGAATTATCGCACTACGCAGCAATCAAAGTCGTTCCGGCGTCGCATTACGCATCCCGCGACAGGCTGTATCGAAAGAGCTGATTGGACAACTGATCCTGATCTCGACCCATGAGAACAAACAGGGCAGTGACTGGAAACTGGGGGTCGTCAAACGGGCCATGAACTCTGGCGACAACCTGCTGGAAGTCGGCGTGCAGTTTGTTGCGGGCAAGCTGGAACCGATCACATTGCGACTCGCCAAACTGCAGAACGAGGAAGAGTCGAACCCGGATCACGGCGCAATCTTCATCGATCAGGGCCACAACAACCGCAGCTCTCTCATCGTACCCAAGCATTTCTTCGTCATCGGTCAGGAGTACCGGGTCGAGGAGATGATCCCCTCCCCGAGTATCAGCCCACTGCAGCAGCTTGAGACCACAGCGCATTTCGAGCGCTTTCGAATCAAGAGTGTGTAACCGTCAGCCAGGCGGCTGAATATTAATCCGCTGTCCCATGCTGCTCATGCAGCAACTCCTCCAGCGGGCGATCCATGCTCTGCTCAAGGGTCAGGTTCAAGCTCTCAAGCAACTCCTCGAGAGCCATGGGAATATCGACCAGCTCATCCCGATCGGGGATCACATAGGCGGCCGACTGGTAGAGATCCTTCAGCATCACCTGCCGCAGGTCTCGGGCCAGAGCCCAGCCTTTCTCATCCGCTCTAAGGACCAGGTGGGCTTTGTAGAGACTGTTCAGCGATGCTTCGATGCGCTCTTCAGTCGTACCGGCGATTCGGCTCTGAAGCTGTCGGGTGGTCATGGAGAGACCCTGCCGTTGCGCCTCACTTAACTGGCCGAGCAGTCGCAGCGCCAACAGAAAAGCGCCACCCCGCTGCTGGGCATGCTCCCGCCAATCCTCCCGATAGATACCCAGACAGTAGGTAAACTCCGCCCCAAGCAGGGTGACCAGCCAGGAGAGATAGATCCAGATCAGAAAGATCGGTACCACGGCAAGCGCGCCGTAGATCGCTTCATAGGTTGGAAAGGTGGTCACATAGAGTGCAAATCCCCGCTTTGACAGCTCAAACAGCAGGGCTGCCAGCAGTCCGCCCAGCAGGGCGTGGCGCATGGGTACAGATCGATTGGGCACCAACGCATAGAGCAGACTGAAAGCCAGGGCGGAAATCAGCACCGGCATCATGCTGAACAGCTTCGATCGCACCATCACCACCGCCTCGGCCTGTTCGAGCAGCGGTATGGAGACCAGGTAGGAGGTTACGCCAACGCTGACCACAATCAGTATTGGCCCCAGCGAGAGGATTGCCCAGTAGACGGTAAACTTGGCCAGCGGTGGACGCTGCTTCCTGACATGCCAGATTGTGTTGAAGGCCTTATCGATATTACTCATCAACAACAGGGCGACAAGTACCAGAAAGACAAACCCCACACCGGTCAGCTTGGCCGCTTTCTGACTGAAATTCCTTAGATGCTCCTGTACAGCCTCACCGGCGGCTGGGACAAAGTTCTGAAACAGAAAATTCTCGATCTGTTCCGACATCCGCTCGGAGGCGGGAAAAACCGAAAACAGGGCCAGTACCACCGTCATCAACGGTACCAGAGAGAGCAGCGTTGTATAGGTAAGTGCAGCCACATGCTGTATCCCACCATCTGCCGCGAAATGGTGAAACACCAGGCGCAGAAAGGCACTAACATGCCTTATGCTCGATGTCAGGGTCTGTTTAGCGTCCTGTGGATTCATCACCGGTTTTCCTTCTCGCACCTGGAATCGGAGTACTCACACCAGGGACTATTAAACCATGAAGGGGATAAAGATCACGATAGCTTGCGCTTCGCACAGCAACCTCAGAATCGAAACCAGGCCAAATAACCCTATCAGATACACCACTCCAGCGATTTCAGGGCCTGCCGGATTGATATGGAGCAACCACCACCATCCGGATACAATGACGGCCAAACACCATAAGACAGGACAATCAAATGACCACAGAGATCTATCACAATCCCCGCTGCAGCAAATCGAGACAAACACTGCAGTTACTGGAGGAACAGGGTGTTGAGCCGGAAATCGTCGAATATCTGAAAACCCCACCGGACAGTAAGACCCTGGAGACAATTCTCGACATGCTGGGTCTGGAGCCGCGTGAACTGATGCGCCGCAAAGAGCCGGAGTACAAACAGAATCAGCTCGACAATCCCGAGCTGAGCCGCACCCAGTTGATCGAAGCGATGGTCGCTCATCCGAAGCTGATCGAACGACCGATTGTCATCAAGAACGGCAAGGCCGCCATCGGTCGACCACCGGAAAAGGTTCTGGAGATCCTCTGATCCTGAGCATAACTGAGACGGAAGCAAACCTATGGCACAAGTCCTAATCCTATACTACAGCCGACACGGCGCCACCGCAGAGATGGCACGCCTGATAGCCCGCGGGGTCGAGGAGATCGACGGCGTGGAAGCCAAACTACGCACCGTCCCGGAAGTATCTGCGGTGTGTGAAGCCACCGAAGATAGCATCCCTGAGCAGGGCGCCCCGTATGTCAGCGAGTCCGACTTCAGGGATTGCGACGGGCTGATTCTCGGCAGCCCGACCCGCTTCGGCAACATGGCTGCCGCAATGAAGTACTGTATCGACTCCACCAGCTCGCTGTGGATGAGTGGCGCCATGATCGGCAAACCCGCCTCAGTCTTCACCTCCACTTCCAGCCTGCATGGCGGGCAGGAGAGCACCCTGCTTTCGATGATGCTGCCGCTGATGCACCACGGCATGCTGCTGATGGGCATCCCCTACAGTGAGACCACCCTGTTGAGCACCCAGAGCGGCGGTACTCCCTATGGAGCCAGCCATACCGCGGGCAACGACAGCAAGCAGCCCATCACCGACGAGGAGAAGCGCATCTGCATCACCCAGGGCAGGCGCATGGCGGAAATCTTATTGCGACTGGAAAAACAGACCTGACTCCATGCCCAACCAGCTGCCTCTTGGCCTGAGCATCAGACCGCGGATCGATTTCGCCCATTTCGTGATCGGCAGAAACGGGGAGGCGGTCTCCCGCCTGCGCGGCGAACAGGATCCCTATATCTACCTATGGGGCGATTCGGGTTCAGGCAAAAGCCACCTGTTACAGGCTGCCTGTCAGCAGTCCCAGTCCAAAGGAGAGCAGCCCGCCTATCTGCCATTCAAATCGGAACATGGCCTGCAGCCGGAGATGCTGGAAGGGCTTGATGGTTTCTCCCTGGTCTGCCTGGACGATCTTCAGGTACTTGCGGGAGAGCGGGCCTGGGAAGTGGCGATCTTCAATCTCTACAACCTGCTGCAGGAGCGTGGCGCCAGATTGATCGTCGCCTGCGACCGCCCGCCTGGGCAACTCTCCCTGCATCTCGACGATCTGGCCTCCAGGCTGACCTGGGGGCCCTGTTACCACCTGTTCCCACTGAATGATGAGGAGCGACTCGAACTGCTGATCAGCAACGCGGAACTGCGGGGTCTGTCGATGAGCGTAGAAACCGCTCAATTTCTGCTGCAGAGAACCCCCAGGGATATCCATTTCCTGACCATTCTGCTGGATCGACTCGACCAGGCTTCACTTGCAGCCCAGCGCAAACTCACTATACCCTTTGTCCGGGAAGCGCTGAAACTATGACACACAACCCTGATCCAAGGGTATGTAAACCCTGAAAGTAGGTAGTGATATGACAACCACACAGAAAATCATCGAAAAAAAGCTGCAGGAATCGTTTACACCGCTGCACCTGGAAGTGATCGATGAGAGCCATAATCACAGTGTACCGGATGGGGCCGAATCCCATTTCAAGGTGGTACTGGTGAGTGAGGCATTTGAAGGCGAAAAGCTGATCCAGCGCCATCGTAGAGTCAATAAAGTCCTGGCGGAAGAGTTGAGTGAGGGGGGTGTACATGCCCTCGCGCTGCACACCCTGACACCGGAAGATTGGTTCAACCACGGCGGTACGGTACCCGCTTCACCTGAATGTCTGGGTGGCTCAAAACAGAGCTAGCGGACGATGCTGCACTGGCTCACCAGTCTCATCTCCAAACCGTTACGGCGTGATCCGGCCCGCCAGCGTCAGGTTGATCAAGAGACCAGTCGCCTGGCACTCTATCAATTCCCCCTCTGCCCGTTCTGCATCAAGGTCAATCGGGTGATTCGCAAGTTGAACCTGAAGATCGAGCAGCGCAACGCAGCCAGCGATCCGAACTGGGCTGACGAGCTACAGCAACTCGGTGGAAAGCTGCAGACCCCCTGCCTGAAAATTGAGCAACAGGATGGTGACCGCTGGCTGTATGAATCGGATGACATCATCCGCTATCTCAGACAGAGATTTGCAACCTCTCGGGACCTTTCGAAAGATCACATTGCCTGATACGAAACCCTTGGGCAATTAACCGCCAACCACCGCGAACTGTCGCAAATCGATGCTGCAACAGGATAGTCATTGGCGAAATTTTACGGTGATTGGCGTTTTTTGCGGTTAATCCTCTTTACGAAGGGTCAGACTACTTCAATGAGTTCTGCTCGAAATAGTCCCGTGTCAATTTGAAAACCACCGGGCTGAGCATCAGCAGCGCAAGCAGATTTGGAATCGCCATCAGGGCATTCAGCGTATCCGCCACCAGCCAGACAAAATTAAGATAGTCCTGCGCCAGCGCGCCAACCGGAATCATGATGATCCACAGTACACGAAACGGAACAATCGCCTTGATACCCACAAGGTACTCAACGCAACGTTCACTGTAGACGCTCCAACCCAGTATGGTGGTAAAGGCGAACACCGCCAGGCCCACACTGACAATCAAACCGCCAACCCCAGGCAGCGCCATCTCAAAGGCGGCAGACGAGAGTGCCGCTCCGGTCTCACCCGTAGTCCAGACCCCGGTGACAACGATCGCCAGACCGGTAACCGAACAGACGATCAGGGTATCGATGAAGGTTCCCAGCATCGCCACCGTACCCTGGCGCACCGGACTGTCGGTTGCTGCAGAGGCGTGCGCGATCGGCGCACTGCCGAGTCCGGCCTCGTTGGAGAAGACGCCCCTGGCCACACCAAAACGAATCGCCGCCCAAACCGCCGCACCGGCAAAGCCACCCGTGGCCGCCACCGGAGTGAAGGCATACTGGATGATCTGACCGATCGCTGCCGGAATCTCGGAAATATTCAGAACGATGATCACGCCCCCGGCCAACAGATAGGCGATCGCCATCAGGGGCACCAGTTTACCGGCCACTTCCGCGATCCGACGGATTCCACCGATCAGCACCAGCGCCGCCAGCACTGCCATCACCCCACCGGTAACGGCCGGATCGATACCCAGGCTCTCGTTTTTCAGCAGTGCCTGAGCAACCGAATTGGCCTGTACGGTATTACCGATACCAAATCCGGCCAAGGCTCCGAAAACCGCAAACAGGGTACCCAGCCAGGTCCATTTGCTGCCCAGACCGTTCTTGATGTAGTACATGGGACCGCCGACGTGGTTGCCGTTCTCATCCACTTCCCGGTATTTGACAGCCAGTACCGCTTCCGCGTATTTGGTGGCCATACCGACCAGCGCGGTACACCACATCCAGAACAGAGCCCCTGGACCACCCAGAGCGATGGCGGTGGCGACCCCGGCGATATTACCCGTGCCGATGGTTGCAGAGAGCGAGGTCATCAGGGCGTTGAACGGGGTGATCTCCCCCTCTCCCCGGCCTTCGCGCCCTCCCCAGAGCATTTGAAATCCATATTTGAGCCGAGCCAATGGCATCAGCTTCAAGCCGATCATCAGGAACAGCCCGGTACCCAGAATCAGTACCAGCATGACAGGCCCCCAGACAATGCTGTTCAGCCCGCCGATCAGTTCTTTGAGTAGTTCCACTGCATACCCCCTTATCTATTTTTATTTTGCATGGCAGGTAGTTAGGACACTTTTGAAGTGAATCGCCATGCACCTTGCGGGATCTCACACGATACTTCCGTGAACCTACTATACACACTCACAAGTTTTCGGTAAAAAATCCAAAAACACCCATTTTGCTTGAGATTATTGGCCCAGAAGACTAATCTGGTACTGATTGCATCCAAATCGTTTTGGTGAATGAATCCATGTCTGTCTGTAAAAGTCTTAAGGGTTACTCCCGAAAACATGAACGTGTAGCAGATCTGTTTTCGTTGTTAGCGGTTGCACTGCTGTTCGGCACACTCTATCTGGTGGTCAGCAACTATTCCGAGGTCATCAGCTGGATGAAGACCGATGCGGTGATCCATGTGCCTGTGGTGGTCGGCATACTGATTCTGGATCTGTTCCTGATCTACATGTTCCTCAACATCGGCGCGGCGCGCTTTGAAGAGGAGGAGGAGGGGTGTTTCCATACCTTCAAAGGACGCAGATCGGGTAGCGGCTCTGTCGGCAACGTGTTTACAAGCTGGCTGCATCACATGGAACAGGTCGGCAGAAAACATCGCTGAAATCTGTCACAATCGGCGGATGATCAAGAACCGTCGTCGTCTCATAACAGTCTCACTTCTCTGCTCAGCCGCACTACTTCTGGATAGTGGCTGCAGCTCACTGTCAACCAGCCGTCTGGCAGCCAACCTCTCCAACGCCATGCTCAATCAGACGGATCCGGAGATTGTGCGACACGGTGCACCGGCCTATCTGTTGTTACTCGACTCGTTTATCGCGGAGAACCCCAACGATCGGGATCTGCTCTATGCCGGCGCCAGACTGTATGGTGCCTATGCAGGCGGACTGGTGAAGGATCCGCAACGGCAGAAAAATCTCACCCAGAAAGCGATGGACTACGCCACCACAGGATTCTGTGAGGCGGAGCCGGAGCTCTGCCACGACAGCCACAAGCCGTTCGAACAGTTTTCCGCCACCCTGGCCAAGAGCGATGAGCCCGATCTGGAAGATCTCTATCTCTATGGCGCTACCTGGGCAGGTTGGATTCAGGCACACAGTGATGACTGGAATGCGGTTGCTGATCTGGCTAAAGCCGAGTCGCTGCTGCTGCGGGTGGTCGAACGGGACCCTGGCTATGAAAAGGGTCGCGCCCAGCTCTACCTGGGTGTGATACGCAGTCAGATCCCCCCCGCACTGGGTGGTAAACCGGAACTCGGCAAACAGCACTTTGAGTCGGCCATCGACTACTCCGAGGGTCAGGACCTGATGGTAAAACTGGAATACGCTCGACACTATGCCCGATTGGTTTTTGATAAAACTCTACATGACAGACTGCTCAATGAGGTACTGCAGGCCGATCCGGTACAAAGCGGCCTGACATTGAGTAACATCATGGCGCAACAACAAGCCAAGTCATTGATCGAAGAAGATTATTTTTAACAACCAACAGATGTAACATCTTGTAAACAGTGAACATCTATACTACGGTAGTTGAATCGACTGACAGCACCGCGGAACGGATTGCACCCCGGGGTAAGCGAGCAAATACCCCACAAACCCCAATGATATTCCCCCTGCATGAGTCCAAACAGATCAGTCTGACGTATAACACACAGAGTCAGGACCGCTTGGATTAGTGATCACGGGCACAATCACTGACTTCTCTCTTTGACCTTAGAGGATTAGACACATGTTCCGCCTGCTGGCCATTCTCATCATGACACTCACGCTGCTGCCAGTCAGTCATGCCAAGACCACTTTGAAGATCGCCACTCTGGCACCGGATGGCACCAGCTGGATGAAGCAGATGCGGGCGGCTGCCAAAGAGATCCATGAGAAGAGTGAAGGACGGGTAAAGATCCGCTTCTACCCCGGTGGGGTCATGGGTAACGACAACAGCGTGCTACGCAAAATCCGTATCGGTCAGTTGCAGGGTGGCGCCATCACCGGAGGTGGCTTGAGCAGTATCTACTCCGACGCCCAGATCTACACACTGCCGTTCCAGTTCCGCAACCTTGAGGAGGTGGATGCGGTACGCCAGGTGATGGATAAGCGGATCATCGATGGTTTGCAAAAGAAGGGCTTTATCAGTTTCGGCCTGAGTGAAGGTGGTTTTGCCTACCTGCTCTCCAACTCACCGGTGAAGACCACCGACAACATGAAAGGGCTGAAGATCTGGATACCGGAAGGGGACAAGGTTAACGCGGAGATATTCAGCAAACTGGGCATCGCGCCGATCCCCCTGCCGTTGACCGATGTACTGACCGGCCTGCAGACCGGACTGATCGATACCATCGCCAGCGCCCCCATCGGTGCCATAGCACTGCAGTGGCATACCCGGGTCAACTATCTGACTCAGGTCCCGCTCGCCTATCTCTACGCCACACTGGTGATCAAGGAGAAGGCCTTCAACAAACTCACTGAAGCCGACCGGGATCTGGTCAAACAGACCCTCCAGTCCACCTTCGTCAAACTCAACCAACAGAACCGTGAAGACAATATCGCCGCGCTCTCCGCTCTCAAAAAACAGGGTATCGAGTTCATCAGCCCGACTGAACAACAGCAACAGGCCTGGGAGCAGCATGCCAACATAACGCTGCAGAGCTTGCGCAATGAAGGAGTGGTCTCAATCCAACTGTTGGAAGAGATGCAGAATCTGATCCAGCTGCAACGGGATTCGAATCCAGTCACAAAACAGACTGAAGAGATCTTGATCAATCGCCGCGATACCGCACTCAAGTCCAGTTTTAATGAGTCCCACTCGATGCAGTAAGCAGAGGGACTGAAGCGGAGAGCAGATTGAAGACAATCTGTCCCGGTACTTCGATCAAACTGAGGCTTGCAGTGGATAACCTATGCAGAGAGAATGTCGCTTTCTGCAACTGAGTATCGTTGCAAAGGAGATCCACCTGAGACCGGATGAACCGATGGATTCATTCATCGATCGATAACAGACGATATCCTTTAAAAACCAATCACTCACACTGCAGGTATCGCTAGCCATGCCGGAAATGAATCTGTTTAAACCAGATAAGGCGGATGGAGAGAAGGAGAATCTGGAGACTCTGTTGAGCAGGAAAAACGTCACGATCGAGCGTATCCTGAGTCCACCGAATAGTATCACTGAGATTCTGCAACAGCCCCATGACGAATGGATCAGCATCCTGCAGGGGAGTGCAAAACTTGAAATGGATGACACACAACACAATCTTCATCGGGGGGATTGCGTATTGATCCCAGCCAACACACCCCATCGTGTGCTGACAACCAGCCACCAGCCTCACTGCATCTGGCTCACGGTACATATACGTTAATTTCCATCCGGTTCTGCGGGAACGCATCCTTTCCGATTACTCAAAACCAGTGCATGGAATCGATATGCATACCAGCAGGTCACGCCATTAATCACAGGGAGTAAAGAATAGATAGTGGTTTCACACTCTGGTGCAACATCTATTAGGCCACGAGAATGAATAGCAAACATATTGAGCTAATCCATCTACTGTTCTTTGAAGCAGAGAAAATAAAAATCCCATTGTGGCTAAGTGGTGGGTGGGCTATTGATGCAAAAAGAGACCAAGTAACCTGGGAGCACGAAGATATTGATGTTACATATCCTTCAGATCAAGAAAATGACTTTATTGCGTTGCTGCTCAGACTAGGCGGCAACATTACGCAACAAACGTCTTACGGTTTTCTCGCTAGTCTTCAGGGGGTTCTCATTGACTGTGAGCCATGCACTCTCGTCGGAGGTAGCTACGAGCTAGATGGGCCACCGGCAGGGACATGTCCGATGGAAAAATTGGGGAAGTTGGATAGTATACCAATCCGTTGTATAAGTTGGGAGGCAGTGCTGTGGGATTACTTTTACTATATAGAAGAGGTTCCACAAAGCAAATGGCGCTCTAAGGATTTCTCTAACTTCGAGTTGGTTAAGGCATTTTATGGCACAGCAAATACACAAAAATTACACGAGCAATTCAAAACACAGTATATGGACTGACAAGTCAAAGGCACTCGAACAGCCGAAAGCCGCCACGCTCGCGCATCGCTATGCCGCTTTTAGCTGGCGTTGATTTGCACGCTCAGAAACTGGAATAACTATCTATCTTGATATACCGCTATAATCGATCCCCATGATAAATATGCTCCAGACCATTCGCCAGGTCATCCATCGCTTCGAGGAGTTGCTCACAGCTATTCTGCTGGGTGGCATGATACTGTTGGCAGGCAGTCAGATCGTACTGCGCAATCTGTTCGATTCCGGTCTGATCTGGGCAGACCCCAGCTTACGTATCATGGTGTTATGGATCGCCCTGTTGGGTGCCATTGCAGCCACCAGGGAGAATCGGCATATCCGTATCGACCTGCTATCTCATGTACTTTCAAATCGCAGCAGATCCCTGCTAACCGTTTTGCATGATCTGTTCAGCGCTCTGGTCTGTGGCTTGATCGCCTGGCACTCAGCCCGTTTTGTCTACTTCGAGTGGCAGGACGGCACTCAGCTGTTCTCCATTCTGCCAGCCTGGATCGGGGAGATCATCATACCGATCGGCTTTGCCATCATGAGCATCCGTTTCATCGTCAACATCCCACTGCATCTGATGAATAGGAAGGCAGCATGATCGTCACCATCGGCCTGATTCTGCTGGCACTGAGTGGCGCACCGCTGTTTGCGGTAATTGGTGCAGGAGCCCTGTGGGGTTTCTATCAATCTGAAGTCGACCTGTCCGTGGTCGCCATCGAGTTTTTCCGACTGGCAGAGACACCCGTTCTGCTCGCCATTCCCCTGTTCACATTTGCAGGTTATCTGTTGAGCGAAGGTAATGCGCCAAGTCGACTGGTCAGGCTGACCCAATCCCTGCTCGGTTGGATGCCGGGGGGTATGGCGTTCGTTGCACTGATCGCCTGTGCCCTGTTTACCGCCTTCACCGGCGCTTCCGGTGTGACCATCGTAGCGCTGGGTGCCCTGCTCTATCCGGCATTGAAACAGGCCGGCTACAAAAAGAGTTTCAGCCTCGGCCTGGTGACAACCTCAGGCAGCCTGGGCCTGCTGTTCGCACCGGCCCTGCCATTGATTCTGTATGCCGTAGTAGCCCAACAGTTGGGTATCGGCGGATCGATCACAGTGGACGATATGTTTCTCGCCGGCATTCTGCCGGGACTGCTGATGCTGTTCATCCTCATGGTTTGGGGACTCTACTCCGGTCGCCATCTGCAACTCACCCCCTTCTCCTTTGCGGAAGCCCGCAGAGCAATCAAAGATGCCGCATGGGAACTGCCCTTGCCGGTGATCCTGCTTGGCGGTATCTACAGTGGCTACTTCGCCATCTCTGAAGCGGCCGCCGTTACCGCGCTCTACGTCCTGTTTGTTGAAATGGTGATCCATAAGGAGATCTCGTTACGCCAACTGCCCCGCATCATGCATGAGGCGATGCTCTTAGTCGGTGGCATTCTGGTCATCCTCGGCCTCTCCCTGGCATCCACCAACTACATGATCGACAGCGATGTACCCGGGATGCTATTCAGTTGGCTGCATGAGCGGGTACACGACCCACTCACCTTTCTGATCCTGCTGAATATCTTTCTGCTGATACTCGGCACCATGCTGGATATCTTTTCCGCTTTGGTGTTGATGGTTCCACTGCTGCTGCCGGTTGCGGTGGAGTATGGTATCGACCCTGTCCACTTGGGCATCATTTTTCTGGCCAATATGCAGATCGGTTATTTCACCCCTCCCGTGGGCATGAATCTGTTCATCGCCAGTTACCGGTTCGGTAAACCGATCGCCGAGATATACCGCGCCACCCTTCCCTGGTTTCTGCTCCTTTTCGGCGCGGTATTGGTGATCACCTACTGGCCCTCACTCTCTCTTGCCCTGTTGAACCGGAGTTGAGGCAAGCCTCTACCCCAAAACTCAAACAGGGCCAGCCCCAGCAGGATCAACCCGGTGCCCAACCAGACCCGCTGATCGATCTGCTCACCGTTGAGCCACTGCCCGGCCAGCAGGGCGAACAGCGGAGTGATCAATGTGATCAGCGCGACCTTGGTGGTCTCCACACTCTTCAGAATATAGAAGTAGAGGGCGAATCCAAGCACCGAGCCGATGATCCCCAGATAGACGATCGATACCAGGGCCCGCTCTCCAATCACCTGAGGCCAACTCTCACCCTGAATGAACCAACTCAACAGAAACAGGGGTACTGCGACCAGCAAACCGCCCGCTGTCACTACCAGCCCATGCAGTTGAGCATCGATCCGTTTCACCCAGACCGCACTGGCGGAATGGGTTATCACCGAGACCAGCATGCCACACAGGCCCAGCGCAAATTCAGGACCCGCATTGATGCCGACACTGAAGATGGTGACCAGACCGGAGAGTGAGATTAATACGGCTACTAATCTCGAAGCGTCCATGCCTCTTTCGTTCAACCAATAGCGGGCCATCAGACCGGTAATGATCGGTGACAGTCCGAAGATGACCGAGATCCAGCCGGATGGGATGTACTGCGCAGACCAGTAGACCGAAGTCATCGCGATGAAGATACCCAGACCGGCTGCCATGTAGGTGTGTCGTGCCGTCTTATGCCATGCCAGTCGCAGTCCGATCAGACGCAACAGGAGCAAGGCGAGCACCACACCGATCACCATACGCCCCGTTACACCGAACAGATAGCCCACACCCTGACCACTCCATTGAATGGCCAGGGGCGTAGTACCCCAAATCAGCAATACCCCTACATAGGCTGCTGGCACAGACATGTTGATACCCTCCATAACGAAAAAGGCCGCAGATGTTTCCATCTGCGGCCTTGTTAAAAAATCCTGTGATTTAAACTGTCGTTTAACCGGATCTTCTGACCACAGACGGATCACCCACTGCCCAGAGGAACAGTCGGCGCTTAATCACCATCTTGTTGGTCGGTTTGATCTGATTCATGCTTTGAGCATTGCATGGATCCAAGCTTGAGGTCAAGCCAAGATTTTCCAATTTGGGCATTGCTGTCTGGTGATCGGTAATCGGGCTAGTTGCCTTATCAACCAAACGGAGAGTGCAATATGCATGGATTAATTCCACCAGCTGTTACAATCCCTCTTTTCAGGTCCCGGTTCAGACCATCATGAAGATCAAACTTGCAGAACTCTTTCCATCCTGCGCCATTGTGGTCACGGCGGATCAAGCCATGTGGACCACACCACTGTGCGATGAGGAAGAGAAGCTGATTGAAACGGCGGTGCAAAAGCGTCAACAGGAGTTTCGAGCCGGACGCCATGCCGCCCACCAGGCGCTGGATCAGCTCAGCGCACCCTGGCAACCGCTGCTGCGTGATGAAAAGCGTCAGCCGTTATGGCCGACAGGTTTTGTGGGGAGTATCAGTCACTGCCGTGGTGAATGTGTGGCGGTGTGCGCCAAAGCCGCTGAACTGGCCAGTCTGGGTATTGACGTGGAACCTCTGGAGCCCCTGCCCAAGGGGGTAGATCAATACATCCACACAGCCGATGATCATGCCACCATGCAGGCAGATAACACGCTGCCGGAGCGATTGATCTTCAGTGCCAAGGAGAGCCTCTATAAATGCTTCTATCCACTGATCGGCGAACACATGGGATTTCAATCCGTATCACTGAACATCGATGCGGAGAATATGAGCTTCGATTTCATCCCTTCGGCTACCAGTACCATCCCATTCCCGGCAGAACTCAAATTCCACGGCCGCTTCATGACCAGCGAGAGTCATCTCTATACAGGATGCTATCTGACAGGCAGCTGAGGGACCTGGGCTGACTCAGCCCATGAGTACGGATACCGCGGTTGCAGTCCAGCGTTCACCGCCAACTGTCGGCTTGCCGCTGCCATTCCACAGATCGGCGGTCTGTTCCGGGGAGATGCAATTGACCTGCAACTCAACCGCTTCACGATTCAATGCGGCGATATAGCGATCCTTGCCAACCACGTCGATCAGGTCGTAGTAGTCGATGTTCTTACCGAACTCACTATTGATGATATCGATTGCGTCATCCACATGAAAGCTGTCGACCAGCTCGATGAGACGCGTTTCAACCGCACTCTTTTCCGCCAGCACCTTCTGATAGGCTTCCCAGATCAGCTCGCCGCGCCGGAACATATCCTCGTTCCAGTTATCCAGGGCATGGCGTACCGGCTGGGTGGTCAGGTGCGGATACTCCTTGGACAGCTTCTTCAGCTGTTGAACCGCTTCTCTGGCAGCATCCAAAAACTCACAATTTTCTGTATCACTCATAGGAATACGCTAATGACAGACCTGCTATTACTAACGGCATTCAGAAAAATTCCTTTACCAGCTCCTGGCGACACAACCATCGCTTCAGGCTGGCGAAGCGAACCACCACCCCGTATACTTGCCGACTGATTTATTCACCTGACCCAGACAATGTATACGGTTACCAAAGAGATCCGCTTCTGCTACGGCCATAGGCTATTGAACCACAAGGGAAAATGCCGCCATCTACACGGCCACAACGCAACTGCGGTGATCCATCTGGAGTCCGCACAGCTGGATGAGCTGGGAATGGTCTGTGACTTCTCGGATATCGGTGATTATGTCAAAAAGTGGGTCAATCAGAACTTGGATCACAATATGCTGCTGCATCCTGATGATCCGGTATTGCCCCTGCTGCAGGATGCCGGAGAATCGGTCTATGTGATGCCCAACAATCCAACTGCGGAAAATATTGCACGGCTGATTTTTGACTATGTCGAGGCTGGCGGCTTTCCGGTGGTGGAAGTATCGCTGCATGAAACCGACAGCGCATTGGCAAGCTATCGAAAACCGTGATTCAGCAGCTTAGGGTCATACCCGCACCTGGATGAATGACCCACCAGAGCTGAGGCTTGCAGATCTAGAACAAGAGATCTGACCGAACCTGGATGGCGATACCAGAGCTACGACAGCCCTGGCCATCTTCACTGACAGATTCATACTCATTTATGAATTAGAGCGAGCTTCTTACTCTGCAAGGCATCTCTGGTTCCAGCCCGTATATCGATTCAATGTGGGCGAGAGAGCGTAAAAGTGACACATCGATGATCTCTATTTCGCTGCCTTTTAGCTCTAAAATACTCTTTGATGAGAGATTTTGCAGAATGCGTGAAAATGTCTCCGGCTTCATTGATAACCTGGCGGCCAATACTCCTTTGGCGGCCGGTAGGGTGAATCTGGACATTCCGACTTCATCCATTCGTCTTAGCAACATGGCGCACATCCTAGTCGTGGCACTTTGCAGCGTCAAATCATCGATCTCTTTAATCAGGCCGCGCAAGCGCTGACTCATGGTGCCCATAATTCTGAAGCAGACCTCAATCGATTCACTCAGTATGTGAAGGAAGCGTTTGCTGTCGAATGAGATTATTCGTGCAGGCCCTAATGCCTCGGCGCTGACTGGGTAGATCGGGTGTTCCATAAACATCAGAGCTTCAGCGAATGTGTTACCTGGCTGGATGATATCGATGATTTTCTGATCCCCATTAGATGAGACGCGAAAGAGCTTAATCTGACCGCCAATCACGAGAAAAAAACGATTTGCATCGTCACCAGTCTCAAACAGGGATTCGCCATCTTTCAGTGTGCTGATATGGCTGCTTTCAAGCACCTGTGTAACCTGATGGTCATTCAATGATGAAAACAGATGTGCAGATCTGATATCGATGTTCATATCTAGCTATTCCGGGTATGGGCATTAACAAAGCCTAGGCTTTTCTCACATCACATCTCAATTCAGTCACATCATGCGCCTTGTCTTGCAGCTAATGCCATGCGTATGGCGATCTGTGGGTAATCTTGGCCTAAGTGCAGTTGAAGTCATTTGACCTTAGTCAAGGAGGGCTCGAGCGGGAGTCTTAAAGTTTCAACAAGAAAGAGGTAAAGCATTACTCGGGACAAGACCTTCACAGAGGGTGCTTGATCAAGATTGAGAAGGGGGGGTTCGCCAAGCCAGGCGAATCCCGATTCCCCAGCGAGGCGGACCAAATATGAAACCAAAAGGGGTTGTCTATCTGGTAGGTGCGGGACCCGGTGATCCTGATCTGCTAACCGTTAAGGCACTGAGACTGATTCAGTATGCCGATGTGGTGGTATACGATCGGCTAGTCTCAACTGAGATCATGGATCTCGTACCCCCAGGTGTATCACGAATCGCCGTGGGCAAGGCACCGGGTCTGCACTGTGTTCCGCAGCACGAAATCAATGAGCTATTGGCCAGTCTGGCGCGGAAATCAAGAAACATCGTTCGACTTAAGGGCGGTGATCCATTCGTCTTCGGTCGCGGCAGCGAGGAGGCGCTCCATCTCGAAGCACTGGGTATCTCATTCGAAGTTGTTCCGGGTATCACGGCGGCATCAGCTGTCAGCACATATGCAGGCATTCCCTTGACCCATCGCTCAATGTGCCGCGGCGTCAGGTTGGTGACAGGCCACCTACAGGAGGGCGATAGACTGGAGCTCGACTGGCAGAGGCTTGCCGACCCCAGCGCAACACTGGTGATCTACATGGGGCTCACCAACCTGGCTAAGATCACACAAGGTCTGATCTCCGCAGGACGCGAATCATCGACGCCTGCAGCAGCGATTCAGGATGGCACCACTCCCCGCCAGCGTAGAGTGATTGCTTGCTTGGGGACGTTGGAACAGGCAGTCCAAGAAGAAGGGCTCCGCTCCCCTGTCATCATAATCGTCGGTGAGACCGTATCGCTTGCCGATCGACTCGACTGGTTCGTGACGGAGGAGGGTCGCAATGAAGCGCACTGCCTTGATCGTCCTTAGTCTGATCTTTAGTGCTCAAGTTGCACTGGCTTCCGATATCTCTTCGGCGCGGGAATTGGAGCTTTTAAACCTACTCAAACACGATTGTGGTTCCTGTCATGGTTTGTCGCTGAAGGGGGGGTTGGGCCCTGCGCTTACTCCGGATGTAATGCGGCAAAAACCAATTCAATATATCAGTGCAACCATTCTCTACGGACGCAGCGGAACACCCATGCCGCCTTGGCATCCATTTATGTCGGAAGGCGAAGCAAACTGGCTTGCTCAACGTATCAAGGAGGGGGTGCAATGAGCCGCTGGCTGATATTTCCGCTGTTAATGTTGTTTTCTGTTGCTCCGATAGAGGCTGGCGAGTTGCGTGGCACCGGCGATTTGGGTGTGGTGGTAGAGCGTGCCGGAGGCAGTCTGCAGGTGATCGAGACCAGTGGGAATAGTGTGCTGGGGAGAATCGACGGCCTGGGTGATTTGTCGCACGCTTCCGTGGTCTTCTCCCGAGACGAACGCTATGCCTATGTGTTCGGCAGAGATGGAGGTCTGACTAAGGTCGATGTACTCGAACGTAGAGTCGTCGCGCGAGTCATTCAGTCTGGTAATAGCATTGGTGGGGCCATCTCCCAAGATGGACGCCTGATTGCGGTATCCAACTATGAGCCGGGCGGGGTTCGTATCTTTGATGCAGAGACGCTGGATCCTGTGGCAGACATACCTGCGGTCTACGGAGAAAGCTTGCGATCGAAGGTCGTTGGTCTGGTGGACGCCCCCGGAAACCGCTTCATCTTCAGTCTATGGGATGCCGGTGAAATCTGGAGTGTGGGGATGAGCGATCCAGAGAACCCGGTCATTACCAAATACCCTGACGTGGGAAAGAATCCGTATGATGCCCTGATCACACCGGAAGGTCGTTACTACATCGCCGGTCTCTATGGTGAGGACGGACTCGCGTTACTCGATCTCTGGTATCCGGAGCGTGGCGTTAAGCGCATTCTGAACGACTACGGAAAGGGAGAGCAGAAGTTACCCGTCTACAAGATGCCGCACCTGGAGGGGTGGGCAAAGGCCGGACGCCATCTATTCATTCCTGCTGTAGGACAGCATCAGGTGCTGGTGGTCGATACCGACAACTGGCAGGAGATCGATAGGCTCGCTGTGCACGGACAACCCGTCTTTGTGATGGCGAGACCCGATGGACGTCAGATTTGGGTCAACTTCGCATTCCCGAATAACGACACCATACAGGTCATTGACACCCGCGATCTCAAACTGGTCGAGACATTGAAACCGGGCAAGGGTGTGTTGCACATGGAGTTCGAGCCCAGGGGAGGCGAAGTCTGGGTCTCGGTGCGCGATATTGACCGGCTCCAGGTTTACGACACAA
This sequence comes from gamma proteobacterium symbiont of Stewartia floridana, assembly GCA_003676145.1. Taxonomy (GTDB): domain Bacteria; phylum Pseudomonadota; class Gammaproteobacteria; order Chromatiales; family Chromatiaceae; genus Thiodiazotropha; species Thiodiazotropha taylori. The sequence goes on from NAUB01000016.1 coordinate 25,011, forward strand.
CCGACTTCAGCATGCTGGCCGATCGACCGGCGGAAAAACCATCCGGGATCTTTCTTAGCGCCCGTGCACATCGTACAGGTCTCTGAGATGGCACAGAAAGAGTCTATTCTTGATCGCCCTTTGAATGAGCTTGAGCGTAGGCTGCTTAACGACTTCCAGGAGGGTTTTCCACTCACTTCACGGCCTTTCCGCACAATTGCGGAGAGTGTGGGCTGTACGGAGGATGAAGCCATGCACACACTGCAACAGTTGCAGTCTAACCAGTTGATCAGCCGAGTGGGACCGGTGTTTCGCCCCAATCGAGTCGGTGCCAGCACCCTGGCAGCAATGGAAGTACCCGCTGAACGCCTGCAGGTGGTTGCAGATATTGTCAACGGATACGGCGAAGTCAATCACAACTACGAACGGGAACATCAGCTGAATCTGTGGTTTGTCGTCACCGCTGCCAACCGAGAAATGCTTGAGAGCATTCTGTTAGAGATCGAGCACACAACCGGACTGGAGGTCATCGACTTGCCGATGATAGAGGACTTCCACATCAATCTCGGGTTTCCCCTGCAATGGCTATGATTGGTAACTCTGAGAGCCTGATCAGTGATCCCCTGGATCGGGAGCTTGTACAGGCAGTTCAGGGCGGACTACCTCTTGTGGTCAACCCCTATGCAGCGATCGCCGAGCAGATTGGTACTGACGAAACTGATGTGATTCGCCGTTTGGAGCGATTGTTAGAGAGTGGCGACATTCGCCGTTTCGGTGTTGTGGTTAGACATCGGGAGTTGGGCTATCGAGCCAATGCCATGGTGGTCTGGGATGTGAATGACAAGCGAGTATCGGAGATTGGTCGGCTGATCGGCCGTCAATCATGCGTAACCCTCTGTTACCGTCGACCCCGTCGTTCTGGTCGATGGCGCTACAATCTTTTCTGCATGATCCACGGCCGCAGCCGCGAGGGCGTACTGAATAACCTCCAACTACTGATCGAAAACTGCGGCTTGGAGACAATAGAACACGAGGTACTCTTCAGCCGGCGTCGCTTCAAGCAGCGTGGCGCTCGTTACGTGACGCAAAAGGAGAGCCGAGATCCTCTCCCCTGCCAAACCTCATTGACTGTGGAGTGACTTCATGTCCAGTCTGTCATCACTCGATCGCCAACTGATCAACCGTTTCCAGGGCGGTGTCGACCTGTCTGACAGACCCTTCCATCAGATGGCCAGACTAGTCGACTCGGATGAATCCGAAGTGATGAATGCGGTGCAAAGACTGCTGGACGACGGCTGGCTTTCACGATTCGGCCCCCTCTACAACGCTGAACGCCTGGGGGGAAGCCTGGCACTTGCCGCCATGGCTGCCCCTGAAGCGGTGTTTGACGATGTGGTCGAGCAAGTGAATGCTCTGCCGGAGGTGGCTCACAACTATCGACGTGACCACTGGCTGAATATGTGGTTTGTCCTGGCCACTGATTCCAATGAGAGTATGGCCAGCATTATCAGCCACATCGAAGGGATAACCGGTCTGCGGGTATACGCCTTTCCCAAACAGGAGGAGTTTTATCTCGGTCTTTGGTTCGAGATTGGAGAGGATGGCGGTTTCACCACCCGTTCCATCCCTGCCGGCACATCTTGTGGCACTCATCATCTCGATGAGCTTGACCGTCGTATCATCGCTGAAACCCAGTCTGGTCTCCCGGTGAGTCATGATCCCTGCGAAGAGGTGGCTGATCGTATTGGTTGCTGGCCCAGCGAGGTGGTCAAGCGTATGAACGATATGCTGGGGATGGGTGTCATACGCCGAACGGGGTTGGTGCCCAACCACTACCGCCTTGGCTTTCGCGGCAACGGCATGACCGTCTGGAACATCCCGGATGAGCAGCTACGTGAGGCGGGACAGCGGTTGGGCTCACTCGACTATGTCAGCCACTGCTACTCCCGGCCTCGCCATCTACCCGACTGGCCCTACAACCTGTTTGCCATGGTGCATGGCCGGGACCGGGATGATGTAAAGGAGAAACTGATTACGATGGGCCAGGTCCTGAAATCCTTTCACCTGGGTCACGAGGTCCTGTTCAGCACAGCGGTGCTGAAGAAGACCGGTATGCGGTTGAATCTCTAGGAGATTACCATGTTCCGAATCAGTCGCTATCTACATGCGTTACAAAAATCGCCTGAAGACGGAAATCCACAACGGCCAGTCAAATCAACAGGACCGGTGGTGATCTGGAATCTGGTACGCCGCTGCAATCTGACCTGTAAACACTGTTACGCCACTTCAGCCGACAAGGATTTTCCGGGTGAGCTGGATACGCAACAGGTCTTCGACGTAATGGATGACCTGAAGGGGTTCGGTGTTTCGGTACTGATTCTCTCCGGTGGCGAACCGCTGATGCGTCCGGATATCTACGACATCTCAAAACGCGCCAAGTCACAGGGCTTCTATGTTGGTCTCTCCACCAACGGCACACTGATTGATGAGGACTCTATCGGCAAGATCGCAGATGTAGGATACGACTATGTAGGGATCAGCATCGACGGCTTACGCGAGACCCATGACCGTTTCCGGCGTAAGGGGGGCGCCTTCGATGAGTCTCTCCAAGGCATAAGGCTCTGCACCGAGGCCGGCCTCAAGGTGGGCTTACGCTTTACGCTGACACAAGACAATGCAGCAGAGCTTCCCGGCCTGCTGGATTTGATGGAGCGGGAGCGGATCGAGAAGTTTTATCTTTCTCATCTCAACTACGCCGGGCGCGGTTACAAGAACCGCCGTGATGATGTCCACCATCGAATGACGCGTGAAGCGATGGATTTACTTTTTGCCACCTGTTGGCAGGATGTGCAGCTGGGTAATCAGCGTGAATTTGTTACCGGTAACAACGACGCCGATGGCGTCTATCTTCTTCACTGGGTGGCCAGACATCTGCCCCAATATCATGCTCGCTTGCTGGAGATGCTCAATCGCTGGGGTGGAAATGCCAGCGGGGTCAATATTGCCAATATCGACAACGAGGGTCGAGTACATCCGGACACCATGTGGTGGGACTATACCCTTGGTAATGTCAAAGAGAGGCCTTTCTCCGAAATATGGCAAGACACCTCAGATCCCCTGATGGCCGGACTGAAGCAACCTCAAAGGCCTTTAGAGGGGCGTTGTGCAGACTGTGGCCGACTCTCCATCTGTGGTGGTAACAGCCGGACCCGGGCCTGGAGAATGACCGCTAACCCCTGGTCAGAGGATCCCGGTTGCTATCTGACCGATGAGGAGATCGATCTAAAATCCAAACCCGCCACATTGGCGGCCTGTTGATACCATTGCACTTATCCAGACTATGCAACGCTTAACTTGCTGTCTTGTCGCCTTGTTACTCCTGGTTGTAACAGGTGGACTGGTTTACAAATTCATCCTGCAGGGGGATACCGCACCGGCAAACGATGGACGTTTGGTCATCTTGATGCCAGAGGAAGAAAGGGATCTGGTGCTGGCAGAAATGCGAAGTTTTCTGGCAAGTGTCCGAGATGTCGCCGCGGCTATTGAAAAGGATGATGCCGATGCACTGGCCAAGGCGGCACGGCTTTCAGGTATGTCTGCCGGTAGAGAGATGCCCGGATCACTGGTAGGGCGTCTGCCGATGGAATTCAAACGTCTTGGCTTCGACACCCATCGTCGGTTCGATCAGATGGCGTTGGATGCGGAACAGATGGGCGACATGCAGTTGAGTCTTCAACAGTTGACCCAGGTATTGGACAACTGTGTCAGCTGTCATGCGACTTACCGTATCGATCGCATGGCGGAGTGATTCAATGTTGGCGAAACAAAGTTACAAGATACCGGCGGTCAGAAAGTACTCGCAGTTGATGCCGCTACTCCTTGCTTTCGCTGTTCTCGCAGCCAGTGCGGGGCAATCTGAGCTGTCAGTCGATGAACTCTACCGCACACACTGTGCTGAGTGCCACGGCGCGGACAGACTGGGGCTGACGGGCCCCGCACTGCTGCCCGAGAACCTTCGTAGGCTACGTCAAAAAAAGGCATTGAAGACCATTTCAGAAGGACGTGCCGCGACCCAAATGCCTCCCTTCAGCACACGTCTGAGCCACGATCAGATCCAGACGCTGGTGGAGTATGTCTATACCCCGCTCGAAAATATCCCTGAGTGGGGAATGCAACAGATTGCCGCCAGCCGAATCGAGCACCATGTTCATGGCAGCCTACCGGACAAGCCGCTCTACGAGGCCGATATCGACAATCTTTTTGTGGTGGTGGAACTGGGAGATCATCACGCGACCCTGTTGAATGGTGACACCTTTACCCCGATTCACCGCTTCCAGACCCGTTTCGCTCTTCATGGTGGTCCCAAGTATGCAGAGGGAGGTCGCTACGTCTACTTTGCCTCCCGCGATGGCTGGATCAGTAAATTCGACACCTTCAACCTCAGTTACACGGCAGAGGTGAGAGCGGGCATTAATACAAGGAACCTGGCTGTTTCACATGACGGTCGCTTCGTCATGGTGGCCAACTACCTGCCCCACACACTGGTGGTCTTGGATGCAAGGGATCTAAAGCCATTGAAAGTGATACCTGTGGAAGATGAAAAGGGCAAGAGTTCCAGAGTCAGCGCAGTCTATACCGCGGACCCCCGCTCATCCTTCATTGCCGCGATGAAGGATATCCCTCAGGTTTGGGAGATCAGTTATGAGATACCGCCGCCGAAAGGGTTCGGGCAATGGATTCATGACTATCGGGAGGATTCAGGGGAGATGGGAGTGACCGAAGCCTTTCCGGTCCGGCGAATCCGGACCCGGGACTATCTCGACGATTTTTTTATCAATCAGGACTACACGCAGATTGCCGGCACGGCACGCGACGGCAAGGGACAGGTGGTAGATCTCGATCTGGGGCGCGCAATCGGGGCCTTGAACCTTCCCGGCATGCCCCATCTCAGCTCAGGCATTACCTGGCGCATCGCCGAACGCCCGGTGATGGCTACACCCAATATCAAAGCCGGCAAGGTGACAGTGCTCGATACTGACACTTGGCAGGTGATCAAGGAGATTCCAACCCTTGGGCCTGGCTTCTTCATGCGCAGTCACGAGAAGAATCCCTTCGCCTGGGTGGATGTCTTCTTCGGTGAGCACAAGGACGCCATGCACGTGATCGATAAACAGAGCCTGGAAGTGGTCAAGACGCTCTATCCGGCACCGGGAAAGACCTCAGCTCATGTGGAATTCACCAAGGATGGACGTTACGCACTGGTCAGTGTGTGGGATCAGGAGGGTGCCTTGGTTATCTATGATGCTCACACCCTTGAGGAGGTCAAGCGGCTGCCGATGAAGAAACCGTCCGGTAAGTACAACGTATACAACAAGTTGACCCGTTCTTCAGGGACCAGCCATTGAACAAGGTGCATATGGAATGGAAATGAAACCCCTTGCCAGGCTCATTGCGGTGGGTCTCCTATTCTGGTTCACACAAGGTCGGGCGGAGACGCTGACGCTTTCTGTCGACGCCATCAAAGTGGAAGACGGTGATACGCTTAAGGTCACAGTGGCAGTCGGTATCAAGCGGGTACAATTAATCGGAATCGATGCGCCGGAGGATACTGAAAATCCTAAATTCGCTGCAGATAGAAAGCGCACTGGCCTCTCCCAGGAGACCTTGCTCTCGCTAGGTATCATTGCCACCGGTCATCTGAAGAAACAACTCGCTGCAGGTGACGAGTACCAGCTCAGATGGGAATCGGATAAGCCCGACAAGTACGGACGGCTACCGGGGGAGTTGTTCACACCGTCCGGAGTCTCGATTAACACGCGAATGGTTGAAGAGGGTTATGCCGTTGCATTGCCAGGGGTATCGTCAACGCTTCAATCCGTGCAACGACAGGCCGAGAGCGATCACAGAGGACTTTGGGGACTGCTGGCGAAACCTACCCGACTTTGGGCTGGGTCCTACAGTTCAGACTGAACCCTCACAGCCTGATACCGGTGAATACCCGCCCTTTGAGGGCGGTGAAGTAAGGTTTCAAGTTTACTGGCTCGTGGTGGCTGTGGGTTCAAAGTCCTTACCGGTCAACGCGTGAAGAAAGGCGGTGACAGCATTAGCGTCCTGAGCTTTGAGTTCGGTGTCGAGCTGAATTCGCGCCATGATTTTCACTACCTCAGAGAGTTCCTTTCCCGAACCATCATGAAACCAGGGACCGGTGATCGCCACATTGCGTAGTGAGGCTACTTTGAAAACCATGCGGTCGGCCTCTAAACCGGTCACCCGAAAGCGCCCGGGGTCTTCCGTATTATGAAATTCAGCGTGCACACCGAGTTTCTCCAATAAGGTACCACCGATCATGGGACCATCATGGCAGCGCACGCAGTTATGACGAATGAAAAGAGCGAGCCCCGACTGTTCCTGATCGGTCAAAGCCGTTTTATTTCCGAGCATGAAATCATCGAAGCGGGATTCACTGCGCAGTGTACGTTCGAACGCGGCGATAGCCCCCGCAAGATTGTCATAGGAGAGTGGAGAGGCGTCCTCCGGAAAGGCCATTGAAAAGGCATCCGCGTAGCTCGGAATGGCGCCGAGTTTATTCACCACACTCGCTTCGTCCGGCATGCCCATTTCTATCGGATTGAGTATCGGTTGCCGTGCCTGATCCGCCAGGTCCTTAGCGCGACCGTCCCAGAATTGAGAACTCTGCCATCCGGCGTTCAGTACCGTGGGGGTATTGCGGTCTCCGAACTCCCCGCGTGCTCCAGGTGATGTCGGAAGGCTGTCCATACCGCCTCTACCATCTCCCAGCGGATGACAGGTGGCACAGGATTGGCTGTCATTGATAGAGAGGCGGGGGTCGAAATAGAGTTCTCTCCCCAGTTCGACACGTTCCGCTGTGTCATTCTCACTGCCGGGCATGGTTTGGGGCAGTGGGGCAAAATAACGGTTGGCTTTTTTGATCAAGCGATCGGTTTTATCCGCCTGTACGCCAGCAGTGAAAAGGCACAGCATCAAGACCACAATGTGACTGAGTTTGAGTTTCATTTTCTAGCCTCCCAGGGCTGGAGGAGTGCGCATTAACAGCCCTAACTTCAATCAAACAGAAAGGATCGGGTATCGCTCAATGAGCGGTGTACGCCGTGACACCTGGCACAGATAACGACAGCGGCCTCACCCAGTTTTCTGCCGGTCATTTTGGGTTGCTGTTGCATCAATGCCTCATCCAGTTCATCGAGTGTTTTTACACTTGCATCGCCGAGAATCCGTTGACGGGGTAGTTCGTCTTTGTGACAGGAGTCACAACTCTCTGCCAGTCGATGAAGTTGCCGACGGAGCTGCTGAACAGCTTTCTGTGCGTGGCTCCATCGATCGTCCACACTGGCTATCTTGATGCGGTTGATCGTTTGGGAGAGGGCCTCCATGTGATCGCCATATTCCTGCGGTCGGCCCTGGTCGCCAACAATCACAATCTTGCTAAAATCTGGTGAGCGATATCGCAGAGCAGCTAGCGCCCGGTACTCCCGGTGACAGTTTCGGCAGTTGCGTTGCAGCCGTGAAACTGCGCTGGCCACAGTCTTGAAATCCCCTCTTTGAGCTGCCGTTTCCAGTCGTTCGGTCTCTTCCAGCTCAACCTCATCCTGCCATTCGGGCACCATTTCCGGGAGTTTACGATAGTGTGCGGTGAACTTGATGGCCCACTTACGGGTTAACTCCAGGTCTCCTTCAGCGGCATACTCATCTACGGCCTGTAGTTCTCGCCGAAGCGCAAACATTGTGTGAAGCCAGACCTGTCTCTTGCTCTCTGGCTTGTACCACTGTGAAAGAGAGTCGGGTAGTAGCGTGAAACTGCGCTCCTGTTCGGCAACGGAGTGACAGCTCAGGGATGCCAGCAGAAGGGCGGTAATACCGACAAGCCAGAACTGTCTATTATCGATCATGTTATCTTAGTTATCCCAACTGGGCAGAGGCATTTCGCCAACAGCTTTTTGCGGCCCAGGTGATAAGTTCGCTCGCTACCCATCAGAAGTCAGCAGAGACTACTCTACAACGTGCACCACACCTTTCATCTGGTGGCTCTCTTGGTGGGGTTCGCAGACATAGTGGTAAGTACCTGCCTTTTCGAAGGTACGTTCCCTGATATCCCCAGGAAAGAAGTAGTCGCCGGGCTCTTCGCCGAGAACTTCAAACCAGGCACTGTGATACTGGCGCTTTTCGTGGTTCTCCCAGCGCACGGTGGCGCCCACTTTGACGGTAATCTCTTCAGGTTGGAATTTGTAGTCCTTCGCAATGACTGTGACTACTTCGTCGCCGCCGGCAGTTGCCTGTTGTGCAACAAACAGCCACAGTAGCAGAATTATGCCAGATCGAAACATAATGGTTCTCTCCATTTCATGGTGGCCACTTACTATCCCTTGGTCTGGGGTAAAAGGCAGTTACTGTGATATTGCGTTGATCTCCGCCTCTGGATTGTCCAGCCCCAATTTGTAGCCGAGTGAGACATGATGAAAGCGACTGTTGGTATAATCATCGTGGATCGCAAATCCGAAATTGTAGACTGTGCCTTTTTCAATCCCCACATCACCGGATAATTCAGATTTCAGCTTGCGCTTGAAGGTGGCAGTCCAGTAGCCAGCTTCCTCTTTAATACTACCCTGTACCGCTTCGCCGCCTTTCATGACGCGTTGCTCAAGGATGTATCCATTCTCCACGCTACCGCTGCCGCTGCTTATCCGCACCAGATCCATAGTTTTATGGGCGTCAATTTTCGCCTGCAGGGCAGCCTTGTCTTCGAGCTTGTCCCAGCCGCCCAGCTTTTTACCACGCCGGCCCTTCTCTTCGACCTTGGTGCGAGACTCCTTAATGTACTTGGTTACACCCTGGCTGAAATCGAGAGGAAGTCCAGACGCGGCAGGGTCCTCGGGATGGCCAGGCATGGTTCGCAGATCCTCGTGACAAGTACCCCAGCAGCCGGCCTGAGAAGCGTACTCCAACTCATCGGTGGCCAGCATGAAGGCCAGCTTCACCTGATTGTCGGGATCCATTTTTCCGCCCTCCACAAAGGAGATCGGCACATGCTCTGTGCCTTCCCACTGAAAACGCAGATAGAGATGCTCATTGTCGTGAGTCGCCTGCACCGTCACAGGGATGGCGGCCCGTTTTCCTTCGGGTGGGGTCGGCTCGGCTTTCTGACCGGTCACCATCTTTTTACCCATATCGGCAAGCTCCTTCTCGTGGCAGACCGTGCAGCGATCACCGGCGCGGAAGGGCCGGGCGCCGCCGTGCATCTTACCCACCAGCGTCCACTCCATTGAGGTTTGACCGGGATAGAAGAGAGTGATCTGACGCTCTCCAGCTTTTGACCAGTCAACATTGCCGCCCGCATCCCCTCTGGCAGGTGACACAGCCTTCTGCGGTGTGGTTGCAGCAGCGACAGGGGGAGTGACGACGGCTTTTACCGCATTGATTTCGGCCTGGTCGTTATCCAACGCCAGTTTATAGCCGAGCGAGACGTGGTGAAAACGGGCGTTGGTGAAATCATCATGGATAGCGAAACCGAAATTATAGACAGTACCCGGATCTATCGCGATATTACCCGTGCCTGAAGATTTCAAGGGGCGTCTTACTACCACAGTCCAGAGTCCTGCTTCCAGCCAACCCTGTGCATCCACCTTGCCGCCATCGTCCATGATGCGCTGTTCGAGTACATAGCCACTTTCCGTTTTACCGTTGCTGTTCCAACGGATCAGGTCCATGACCTTGTGTGCATCAAGCTCTGCCTTGATGGCGACATCGTCTTTCAGTTTATCCCATCCGCCAAGCTTCTTGCCGCGCCTGCCCTTCTCCTCAACCTTGGTTCGCGACTCCTTGATATATTTGGTCACGCCGTTGGAGAGATCCAGGTTGAGACCGGCTGAGGCAGCACTCTCCGGATGACCGGGCATGGTTCTCAGGTCTTCATGACAGGTACCCCAGCAGCCGGCTTGGGAGGCGTACTCCAGCTCGTCCGTTGCCAGCATCAAGGCTAATTTCACCTGATTGGCGGGATCCATCTTGCCACCGTCCACGAAGGGGACGGGGACATGTTCCGTATCCTCCCACTGGAACCGCAGATAGAGGTTCTCATCATCATGGGCAGCCTGGAGTGTGACCGGGATGGCCGCGCGTTTGCCTTCGGGTGGCGTCGGTTCCGCCTTCTGTCCGGTCACCATCTTATTGCCCATATCAGCGAGCTCCTTCTCGTGGCAGACCGTGCAGCGATCACCGGCGCGGAAGGGCCTGGCACCACCGTGAAACTTACCCACCAGGGTCCACTCCATAGAGGTCTGTCCTGGATAGAACAGGGTGATCAGGCGTTCGGGCGATGCACTCCAGTCGACACCAAAGCCGCGAACGGTCGCAGCAGCTGTGGCAGCGGTTCCGGCGTCTTGCGATTTCAGCGCAGCAAGGGCCTGAGCCACGGCGGCTTCTATTTTCTCTTGTATGACCAAAGCCTGCGCCTTGCGACGTTCACGATCTTTCCGTGACTCCTCCTGACGTGCCGCTTCTTCAGCTGCCTCCGTAGCTTCGGCTTTCGCTAGACCATCTTTAAAGGCTGCCGGTATCTCGGTCTTATAGGCTTCAACCGGCTTGGCCCACTCCTCCAACTCCTCCTCGCTGATCTCTTTGTGTACCGGTTTATGTGCGAGTCCTTTGTGGCAATCGATACACGTGTTGCCGTTCTCCATGGCGAAGACATGCTGGTTGCGGGCACGCGGTTTCTGCTTTTCGGGATTCATGGTGTCCCAATCGTGGCAGTTGCGGCACTCTCTCGAATCGGTCTCCTTCATGGCACTCCATACCCGGCGGGCCATGGTAAGGCGGTGTGCTTCAAATTTCTCTGGGGTATCTACAGTCCCCAACATTTTGTGCCAGAGCTCGTTACTGGCTTTGATCTTTCTGACGATCTTGTGTACCCAGGGGCGGGGGACGTGGCAGTCCGGGCAGCCTGCACCGACACCGCTTCGATTGCCGTCGTGGGCAGTGCCTTTGAACTCCTGATAGACATTCTCCTCCATCTCGTGACAGGAGACACAGAATTCCATGGTGTTGGTGGCTTCCATCACCGTATTAAAGCCGCCCCAGAGTATGACGCCGATCACCATGAATAGGACAGCACCACCCAGCGTCGCGCCAAAGGCGACTTTGCGTGATAGTAGGCTTTTGAATAAAGACTGCTGATGCATCGCTTTCCCCGTTCAGGTCACAATGGCCAGGTGATACACCACTTTCGGAATGGGTGGTGCTGATGTCGGTTAAATAGGCAGACATGGGACTCAGCCCCATGTCCGTCTTTTCTTCAGTTACGTGCGTAACACCTTGCGGACATCAAGTGACGTGATTGACCCGATTGTGCACGTTGAACTTGCCAGTCGGTGCGAACAGACCTTTGACACGTGCCTTCTCTTCGAGGGTTTTTGCGTCAAAGATGATGATCTCACCGTTTGGCTCCTTCGAGTCACTGCGGTTCCAGACAGAGGTCCAGACTTCGGTACCATCGTTATTGAACTCGATGTGTACAGCCGCGTAGCCGGGCTTATCGGTCAGGCGAAGCGTTTTGACGATCTCACGGGTCTCTTTCGAGATGACCTGGATGGACTGCTGCACTTCAGGTTCCGGATGCTTAGTCTGGTCGGCCCAGTAGTAGTCGCTCTTGGGATGAGTGCGGATAAACAGGCCGGGACCGTCGGTTTCGACTTCATAACAGATTTTCCAAGCCTGATCTTTGTGGCCCACAGGGTCGTTACCCCAGGCAGTGACTTTGCCTACACCCAAGTGAGTGGTACCGCCGACAGGACCGCATTTGGGATCGACCCAGTTGGCTCCCGGTCCGGGATGGGGCAACTTGTCCACATCGATCAGCTTGGTGAGCTTCTGGGTTTTGGTGTCTACGACAACCATCTGGTTGGATGCGTTGGCTGCGATCTGGAAATAACGCCCCGTCGGATCATAGAAGCCGTCATGGAGAAACTTGGCGGTATCCATCTTGGTGATCTTCAGGTTGTCGATATCACTGTAATCGACCTGCCACATCTGGCCCAGTTCCTTCATGGAGACCAGCCAGCTGGGGTGGTTGGGTGTATCATAGATAGCCGCCACACGGGACTCGTTGACGTATTCACCATCCACATTCACACCACGCGCAGAGACCACTTTCAACGGCTCCATGGTATGGGCGTCGGCAATGACGAAATGGGGTGGCCAGTAACCACCGCCCACCACATACTTGCCGTCACCGGAGACGGCTACGTCTCGAGCGTCATAGGCGATCTGCACCTCGGCAACCTTCATCTTGTCAGGGGTCTGCCAGAGATCAATCTTGGTCAGCTTGCCGTCGCGGCCCTGGGTATACCAGAAGCGGCCGGCGTCCTTGGCTTTCAGATTCTTGTGATGCTCAGCAGCTTTCAGAACATGTACCGCATAGCCGGTTGGGACGTGGGCAACAACCTCTTTTTTGTCGCCGTCAATAACGGCCACTTTGCCCACATCACGCTCGATGACCAGGAAGAAGTTTTTCCAGTTACGGCCATGCAGAGGCTTGGTGGGATAATCTTTCGGGTCTACGAAGACCTTGTGGCGCTCTTTCATCAGGGCCAGAGACATCTCAGGTGGCACCGGGGGTTCCATCTGAATGTAGGTGGCCATCTTCTTGATCTCATCTTCAGTCATGATATCGTCGAAGTTGTTCATACCACCTTCGGTACCGAACTTGATGATCTTTTCTAAACGCTCCTGTCCTAGTTTCATCGTTTCTTTCGGTTCCAGACTCTTTCCTGTCGCGCCTTTACGCAGGGTGCCATGGCAACCCGCACAACGCTGAAAGTAGGTGGTCTTGGAAGCCTCAAAGTCCGCTTCGCTGAGTGTGGGTGTAGCGGCTTGGGCAGCAATACCTGCACCGCCGATTGTCAAGCTGATTGCCAAAGAGAGCGTACTGACGCTAATACCGGTCCTTACGCTTGGCCTGAAACTTCTAGTCATTGGAGTAATCCTCCCTCGTGTGTCGATAGTCGCACGACAAATTAAGCTCCCTGGTCAAGTCATCAACCTTGACAAATGTCAAATCAAAAAATGTGGTTTTACACGATAGTCAATCCAGACAAGGTATTAGCTCCGAGTCCGGGTTGGGTTTATTTGCAAGATAGAAGTGACTCAGTCCGTATCCGGTCTTCCTTTTGTTATTCATCGACAACAGTTTCGGGATGCTCGTCATGCGTAAAAGCTTACAGACTTTCGGACTCTCCCTGTTTATCGTCCTGGCCTTTCTGGTTATCGGTATCGGGTTTCTGTTTGGTATCGACAATCCGGTTCCATGGATCATGATAGCGATACTCATTGCATTACCCGTGATCCATAAGAAAATGACATCACGGAAGTTTGTTGCCTGGGACGACAGCCTGAGTGTTGGAATAGAGGTCATTGATGAGGATCATAAAAAATTACTCTCTTTGATCAATAACTTACAGACCGCCATACTCTATCCGACCGGTGAAGCATTCGAACGTCAGGCGTTGGGTGAATTAGTGGATTACACTAAGTACCACTTTGCACGAGAAGAAAAGCTGATGCAGGATAACGGCTATCCGGATTTTGAGCCGCACAAGGAACAGCACGAAAAAATGATCATGGAAGTAAGTAGCTACATGGATGCTTATGAAAAGAACCGTGAAGCGACGATTGACGATTTGACCAGTTTTCTTAAGACTTGGTTAATAAACCATATCGCAGGCACAGATCAGAACTATAGCCAGTTTTTACGTGACAAAGGGATCCGCTGAATCCACATGAAATCGACCAATCAGCGTATCATTAGAGTCAACCGCCTGCCTTGTGGTTCAAAAAAAGCGGACGTTTAGGAAAGTTGTCGTGAGTGTGTGGCGCCATTACAGATTCAGAAGCGCGATTTGCGCTTGGGCGGCAGGCAGAAATTCATCACTCTTTTCATTGTTCTCTGCTTGGGGAACTCCTGAACAAGTTCCAGCATTCTTGGTTACCATTTGCGGAAAACTCACGTTTTTGGCCAGAAAACAGCGCTGTTTCGGTTAAAACCGGTTTACTTGCTGCGGGTTAGCTCCCCAGAGTCGAACTCTGGGCTCACTGCCGCCGCCTCATTGGGTATCGCTACGTAATGATGCCTCGTCGACAAAAACAGTTGCTCTCCAATGACCGCTACTCGCGTGGCCCACTAGACATGCACTTGTAGTTCTCGCTGATAAACAATATAGGCCTTGGCAATATTACTTGATAGATAGATCGCAGATCCTGTGAAGACAACACCAGGAAGGATTGAAAAAGGTTGCGTCATCAAGTCACCTGCTAACAGCAGGATAATCGCGGATGTATGAACGATATAATGCCGCCTGGCAGAACGCTCAGGTATAAAATGCTTCATGGAGGGAATTTGAGTGTTAAGACGGCGTCTTTTAAGCACAACCGCCTGCAGATGGTACCAGCATAGAAAAGGCAAAACCCTGTAAATAATGCCAATTGGGATGGTCAAGCCAACGCCGATGAGAAGCAGAATACCTATGACAACATCCCGCTCCGATACTACCCATATCGCCGCCGCAAGCAACAGGCACCCGATACCGGTACCTATGAACAAAATGGTTGAATCAATAATAGACCGTTTTCTTTGAATCATAATCACAAGAATTCCTACTGCAATGAGGCATAAGAGGAACACAACTCCTGAGATACTTGATTTGAAAACCGGCTCTTTAATAAAGATCGATAGTGTGAAGAACGTCAATAGAATGACGATAGATGGTGCATAAATCTGTTGAAGCAACAACGGAATTTCACGAGTGACATAGAAGATTGGCACGAGCTTGAACAGCACAGAAAAAAGCACGATCCCCATCCACCCCATCAATCCCCAGGAAAGGTGGACGGTAACCACATGTTGCATGTCATTCAGTGCCACCTTCCCCGCTAAGGAGAGCACTAGGAGTATGCCGAGCAACACAGTCGGGATCACTGAAAACCAACCCAGCCCCAGTTGTAAAGTGATCTTGATGGGTACGGACTCTCCTTGTATCGCGAGACTTGCAGCCACAAGAAAAATAAAGAATCCAACGCTAACCAAAACTGCCCCAAGCATTAACAGTTCGTGATTTAAAAAGAGAAATCCACCACTGAGTGAGATTGCACCCAGTGCTAAACTAAGGTTCACGATACTACTCACTAGCATTACGGAAGGCAGTGGCGTACCGACCACTACCGGCAGTAGCTGAAACATTGCCCCGGTCATGACCTGTGCAAGAAAGCCCACGGTAACGAGATGCGTCAATGCCAGCGCCAACGGGCTCCAGCGCGATACGAAGAGATCCTGGCCATTGAAGATCAGAAGCAGGCCAATCGCCACAGAAAAAAGCGCTGCGCTAAAGAAGAACTTGAAAGGAACAAACAGTGGCGGCGCTTGTTCCAGGGAAAGTCCCGATGTATTGATCACCTGACTAGCCCGAACCGGTAACCGGAGGATGCCCCGTGTGCCAGATGCGAATAAAACACTCACCATTCGACCACCGGCTATCCCATGAAAAATCCATCTGTTTCAGAAGAGAATAGAGTGGGAAGGGCTCTCGATTGTGGCGTACGCAGAGCCAATCCTCCTTTGACAAGGTGTCAAGCATATCAAGGATGCGTTCGAGAGGAACCGGCGGCTCCAGCTCTCGTACATCCAGCTTACGTTCCATCATGATGCCTCTGAGATCCGCCTCGATACCTCCTCCTCGAGCGTCTGTACGGTTCTGTCTGCCATCGGATAGAGCACACTCTCTTCTTTCGAATTATGCTGTTGTATCATCATAAGGAGTGTCTCAGATGCGCTAAGTCCATTATCCCGTGACTGCTCGGTTATAGCAGTTCGCAGAACGTTAACGAGATATCGTATCTGATCATGCTCCATGGTCATGACTCTGACTGGACCGCTGGCAGATGCAGTCGCATCCTCAATAGCAGGAAAAAGGACATCTTCTTCAATAGAAAAATGACGCTCCATCATCTCATCGAATGAATCAGCGATTAACCAGGCATCTTCCCACTCAGACTTGGTAATCGCCCTTTCCATCTCGACAAAAACCTGATCAA
This sequence comes from gamma proteobacterium symbiont of Stewartia floridana, assembly GCA_003676145.1. Taxonomy (GTDB): domain Bacteria; phylum Pseudomonadota; class Gammaproteobacteria; order Chromatiales; family Chromatiaceae; genus Thiodiazotropha; species Thiodiazotropha taylori. Next base: position 41,106 of record NAUB01000016.1, read on the forward strand.
TACACCGATGATCTTCGGTCATCGACTGAGATATCTTAATCATAGAAATGCTCCCGCTGTCTTTACATTGATTCTCTGTCCATTTCGATCTCTGGCCTTGACATGTGTCAATCGTAATACTTAAAAATATTAGATAGTTGTAATTAACCACATGTTTCAGAATATCGGGCATATTCACTTTCATGGAAGAGAAAACAGACGCAAGATCATTCCTTCGAGATTTTTCTCGAAGAGAAATGCCGACAGGCTCAACAACCACGAAGATGCGAAGTAACGCGAGCGGAGATTGGCCATTACATCAGAAATGGATCAGTCAGAATCTGGATCACAATATGCTGCTGTACAGTGATGATCCGGTATTGCACCTGCTGAAGGAAGCCGGCGAGTCGATCTATGTGATTTCCAGCAACCCAACCGCGAAAATATTGCACGGCTGATTTTTGACGATGTCGAGGCTGGCGGCTTTCCGGTAATGGAAGTATCGCTGCATGAAACCGACAGCGCATTGGCAAACTATCGAAAACCGTGATTCAGCAGCTTAGGGTCATACCCGCACCGGCTATTGATGGATGCGTCACGAGATGACGCACCCATCCATTAACCCGGCGACTAAGGATGTCGTGTTAATAATATCGGCGATCAACTGATTTCGTTGTAACCGCGCTCTTCGTGCAGAACGATATCCAGACCTTCAATCTCCTCTTCCTTGTTGACCCGAAGACCGATCAGCGCATCCACCAGCTTGAGAATGCCCAGGGTGACCACGGCGGTAAAGACGACGGTGACAACAACCCCGATGAACTGCACCCAGAATTGGCCGCCCATGGAGGTTATGCCATCCGCAAAGCCGTATCCGGAAAAGATTCCCAGTGAGGTGGAGGAGAAGATACCGGCCAGCAAGGTACCCAAAATCCCGCCAACCCCATGAACCGGAAAGACATCGAGAGAGTCATCGATTTTAAGCACCTGTTTCAGATAGTTGGTGGCTGAGAAACAGATGATCCCGGCCAGCAGACCGATCACCAGGGCACCCGCCGGTCCGACGAAGCCTGAGGCTGGGGTGATCGTACCCAAACCGGCAACCATACCGGTAACCGCACCCAACGCACTCGGCTTGCCGAACTTGATCCACTCCCGAACCAGCCAGGTCATTGCACCCGTGGCCGCAGAGATGTGGGTGACCAACATCGCCATCGAGGCACTGCCGTCTGCCGCCAAGGCACTGCCCCCATTGAAACCGAACCAACCGACCCAGAGCATGCCGGCACCGGCAATGGTCATGGTCATGTTGTGGGGCATCATGGATGCGGTACCGAAGCCACGCCTGGGGCCCATCACCATGGCTGCAACCAGAGCGGCCACACCGGCAGTGATGTGAACCACGGTGCCACCGGCAAAGTCGTACAATCCCATGCTGCCAAGCCAGCCACCACCCCAGACCCAGTGGGTAATCGGCACATAGACCAGAAACAACCAAATGGCGCTGAACAGCAGCATGGCTGAGAAACGCATACGTTCGGCAAAACCACCAACAATCAGAGCCGGTGTGATAATGGCGAATGTCATCTGAAAGAGCATGAACAGGGATTCCGGAATATCGCCAGACAGAGTCTCCTTACCGACACCTGACATGAGAATCCGACTGAAATCACCAATCCAGGCGTTTCCTTCGCCGAACGCCAGGCTGTAACCGGCAATCAACCATAGGATCGATACCATGCCGGCAATGGCAAAACACTGCATCAGCACGGAGAGGACATTTTTGGTTCTCACCAGGCCGCCGTAAAACATGGCCAGCCCCGGTAGCGTCATAAACAACACCAATGCGGTAGATGCCATGATCCAAGCTGTATTCGCACTATTCATGAATACCCCTTCCAGTCATTACTCCCCCTCACCCCAGATCAGGGATTAGTACACAATTTACTGTTTTTTTACAAAAATTTGCTTTAACTCAATATTTTCATTGAGTTAGAGTCACAAAATGGCAGATCGGAGCTAAAGTTACAACCGCTTTAGCCGTTACGATTCACGTGGGTTCGCGGATGAACAATACCATATACCGGATTGTCCAAAAATACTTGACTATATAAGCAATTATTAATACAGTATCCCGTGAAGCAGTATATTACTACTTACGGCCCGACTGAGAGACATGGATAACAGGACACAGACACAGACTCAAGTTGTAACTAGTGGGGTTACCCCATTTAGAATCAACAGCATAGAGCAGTTACCAACACTTGCTCAGGATGAGTCCTGTCACATTATCAAGCAGTATTTCGATTATCTTGAGTCCACCCTTTCGAACCAGGAGAGTGTCGTCGACGTCGAGCAACTGCGTGAAATGCTCAAAGAGGTCTCCGGCTTCATCCGTTCCAACAAGAGTCAGCTCAGAGCGGATGGCTACAGCCGCATGCTGAAGCGTTTGAACGGTATTTATGCTCAGGGCCTGCGCAACAACAATGACCGGGCCTTCACCCGCACAGCGGTCAATTTTGCCGACATACTGAATACGGTGAGTCAGAGCTTTCCAAGTTACGACTACAGTGAATCGGTCGGACTGCTGCTCCATTACATGCATAAGATGTTCAACTATCGGGAAGAGGGATGGATCGAGGTGTTTGAACACCTGATCTCAATGTCCGACTCGCTCGAGATCATGCAACTGATCAAGTCTCAACACCTCCAGGAGATCCAAAACTGGGTTGAAGAGGGTGTGGACAATCTGTTCGCCCTGATGGATGAACAGCTGGAAGTGATCGACAACATCGATGCTGAAATCCTGTTGCTTGACCAGGAGCTGCTGCAGCGTCGCAAGGCTTTCCACATTGAAGCCAAAAAACCCAGCAATGAATTGGTGGTCCCGATCACAAGAGCCCGTGATAAACAGCTGATCCAGGAGCTTTTTGACCGGCGTGCCACGCTGATCAGCGAACGACTCGGCAAACTGGAACTGGCCGACCTGCTGGATGAGAACATCCAGGAGTTTACCGATCGTCTGATTGAGATAAGGCGCAGTGCAATGATCCAGCTGGTGTGGAGCAATCCTGAGGTTCACTAGACGTTCTGCACCAATCAACGGAACAACAAATAAAATGGCCTGATCAACTCAGGCCATTTTTTTTGACACGGGAACACTCACTGCCGAAAACCTAAGAGACCTTAAACCGATCCATCTCCTCTGTCAGTACATTGGAGAGCCCTTTCAGATCCCGCACAACGCTGCTTGTGTTGTTGGATTGGTCTGACGTCTCATCCGCACTTTTGGAGATTCTCTGAATATTCTGATTCATCTCCTCAGTCGTGGCACGTTGCTGATTAGCCGCCGCAGAGACCTGGGAGCCGAGCTGATTGATCAGTTCAATCTTCTGCTGCACGGAATCCAGAGTCTCCCCAATGGTGGTTGCCTGCTGAGATGACTCTTCGGCATGGCTGACACTGGTCGCCATAACCTCAACTGCCTCATTGACTCCCGCCTGCAGCGCGGAAATGATCTGCTCGATCTCTTTGGTCGAATCCTGGGTTCTGCCGGCCAGGGTTCTCACCTCATCAGCCACCACCGCAAAACCTCTCCCCTGCTCACCGGCACGTGCAGCCTCAATTGCCGCATTCAGTGCCAACAGGTTGGTCTGTTCAGCAATACTCTTGATCACCTCGAGTACAACACCGATCTGCTGACTTTCATCAACCAGTGTCTGGATCACATCACTGCCCTTACGGATCTCTTCAGTCAAGGTACCGATGCTCTGCACCGACTTTTTGACGATCCGGTTGCCCTCTTCTGTCGCGGTCATCGAATCTGTCGCGGAACTTGCCAGATGGTTGATATTCTCTGAGACATGGGTTGCACTGGCGGTCATTTCACTCAATGAGGTCGCCAGCTGATCAAGCTCCTGCTTCTGATGCGTCACGGCCAGGTTGGTTTTTTCAGATGAGTTGTTTACCTCATCGATCGTCATTACCAGACTCTCTGAGGTATTGGCCACCTTACCCACCAATCCACTCAGGTCATGGTTCATTTTCTGCATCGCACCGAGTAACCGTTTGAACTCATCGTTACGGTTACAGGTAATCTCCTGTGAAAGGTCACCGGATGCGATCCGTTCCATATGCTGCACACCCATATCGAGTGGCTTCAATGCCATCTTCATATAGAGCATCACACCGAGCATAAGCAGACCAAGCATCACCACCGCAATGGTGTAACTGATGAGGATCAGATTCTGTTGGGATTTGGCATTTTCAGTGATGTCTTCCATTGAGAACATTCTGCCGACCAGCTTGCCATCTGTGCTGAGCAAGGGCAAAGAGCCCACGCCCTGAATACTCTCCTGCCAACCGATCTCTTGATAACTCTGCTGTTCACCCTGTGGGCTTACCAGATCGGGATAGGTTTCCGTTGTCGTGGCAGCCACTTTACCGCTATCTGTCTTAAAAATGATCTCCCTGCCATTTGCCGCTTTGATTTTTTCAGCGACGGCATCGAGGCCTTTTTCATAGACACCGACACCAACCAGATCGGAGCGATCATAGATCGGGAAAGCCACCAGATTGACCAATCGCCCATCAGTCGTCAGCTCAAACCCATCCACCGATTTGCCTGTGGCAATGGCTTGTTTCGCCACTTCCGGACTCTGACTGACGCCATCCAGGGCGGTGAAGCCGATTCGACCATCCTTGGCGATGATCATTACATTGTCGGCAATCCCCATCGCCTGCAATCGGGTTGCGGTTGGCCCTACTGCATCTTTAACACCCTCTTCACTAAACCGATAGAGGGACGCACTGAGTTTGCGATTCCGGGTCAGCGAGGTGAAATTCGCCGCCATGGTTGAACGTTCGTTTTCACCGATGGCACGCCAGAGATCATCCAGTCCGGCCAGATAGGCCATCTGATAATCGCTGTTTTTCTTTTCGTAGAGATGCTGCCCCAACGAGAACAGCACGATGGTAAAAATCAGCGTCGCCAGGCCGATCACAAGAGTCAGCCTGAGCTTGAGCGAGAGTCGATTTAGCAATGTCATCCGAGGTCTCCGAAGGGAACTTCAACCCGATGGTTTACAGTTGTCATGGCACGCCGGGATTCACTCCCAGCGTACCGCTTCGGTATCACTCAACCGGATAACCGGCGGTTGTCCAGCCTGGAAAGCCGTCCCTGAAGTAATAGACTTTGCTCCAGCCCCACTCCACGGCCAAGGCAGCACCCCAGCTGGAGCGATCGCAGCCTTCCGCATTGCAGTAGAAGACAACCGCCTCATCCTTGGGAACTTCCGCAGCCAGAGAATCTGCAGTCAATTGCTGATTGGGAGTACCTGGATCGTACTCGATGTTCAATGCACCAGGGATACGGCCGGCTTCATACTGTTCCGGCTTGCGGGGATCGATAAACCAGGCTCTGGCTTTCCACAGTTCATGGGCTTTGGCACTGTCCACGGTGGTGGCACCGGCAACCGTGGCTGGCGATACATAACTTTTATCCGTTTTGACAGGCAGGTCGACTGCAAACGCAGAACTGGTAAATAAAAGACAAAGTGATACTAAGGTACTCTTGGCTACAGATTTCATCTAAGAATCTCCTTGGTGAATTATATTTAATACTGTTCAACCGATACTGATTAAGGATGTATCGGAATTCAGTTTTTATAAGTCGAATCCATCGATCAGTTTTACGTTGATATTCGAGCTTGATTTGTAATCTCCATTTTTTACTCGACTGTTGTTCGTAAAACTTTAATTGAGTCTATTTTTGCAGACCTCAGTATTCACTGATCGCTCTACTTAAGGCCTTTGGCACCATTCCGATCAGCTCTACCGTATAGACATCTATTTGAACACCATTAGATTCCCAAGCCTGTCTGATTTCCAATAACAGCAATTCAGTATTTAATTGTTTAACCCAGATCCATCGCACCAGTTGCTCTCAAAGCATGCGGGATTCTTTTTGGCGCTTGGTTAATCTGTCGTAGAGATACAGTTGATCTTTAAATAGTTTTAAATCAATACAACCATTCCTAGCAGCAGGGACAAACAGTTTTGAAGATTGGTTAAGGCTGCAACCCGCAACCGTTAAACAATCCCTTTGACGAAATTATGAGCATAAAAAAAGAGGTGGAGTCTGCCCTTCTACTCTAAGTCATAACCGGAAATATCGGTCACACCAAGGACGACATTAAAAGTTATCAGTCAGGCAGGTTCAGGACAGGACTACTGGCGCTGGCCGGCTCAACAGGTAAAGTAATAAAGGCATGGTCGTTCTTACCATGACAGGTCATGCAAGCCTGATTCAGCTTTGCGAATGCCGGTTTGAAGAGGTCCCATTTTTTGGATGCCACCCCATCATTGATAATTGGAACGCCTGTCTCAAGAAACTCCTGTGCTGTTTCAGCCCGTTTCGGCCTGGCCAGTTGAACAACCTTGATCAGCTTCTCAATCTCTTCCACCTGATATTGAGCAAACTCCCAGCGCCCCTGTTTTGCCGCCCAGTAGAGATTCTTGTAGCGCTCACCAATTTCAAACATCCAGTGGGAAGTTCCAGGCACCAGCTCAACAAGATTTGCCAGTTGATCTGACGGACTACCCTGTTCCCGCCAATCAGCTTGTGAGGTAACAACAGGAAACAGCAGCAACAGAACAATGATCGAGGTCTTCATAACAACATCCCCATAGTCAAACAGCCAGACCTCTTTCAACGACACCTTCACCGGCGTGATTCGACAGCCAGTAATCGGGGGAGTCAGTTCAAGGTATTGATTCAGATCCCGGTAGAAGACCTGACTGATAAGTCAAACCAATCAATTCGGCTCGGTGCGTGAAACTCCTGAGCCATCACAAGGAGGGGGAATTCTATTATTTAATGCAGAGACTAAAAACCCGGCAATGCCGGGTTAATAGCAACTTATTGAAATATGGTAGCAAGGGGCAGATTCGAACTGCCGACCCCAGCATTATGAGTGCTGTGCTCTAACCAACTGAGCTACCTTGCCATATACGCTTGAAGGGCGTGAAATATACTGTTGCTGCAGCCAAGTGTCAAATCAGACGTTGAAACGGAAATGGATCACATCCCCGTCACTGACCACGTACTCCTTACCTTCGGAGCGTAGTTTTCCCGCTTCCCGGGCGCCCTGCTCCCCTTTGCAGGCGACGAAATCGTCATAGGCAATCACCTCTGCACGGATGAATCCCCGTTCGAAGTCGGTGTGGATGACTCCGGCAGCCTGGGGTGCAGTGGCTTCGGCAGGAATCGTCCAGGCCCGCACCTCTTTCTCACCGGCGGTGAAGTAGGTCTCCAGACCCAACAGCTGGTATCCGGCACGTACAACCCGGTTCAGCCCCGGCTCATCCAGTCCCATATCGGCCAGGAATTCACCCCGCTCATCCTCATCCAGCTCAACGATTTCGGCCTCGATGGCGGCACACACCGGTACCACTTCCGCACCCTCATCAGCCGCCAGCTCCTGCAGGGTCTGCAGATGGGGATTGTCACTGAATCCCTCCTCATCCACATTGGCGATGTAGAGCACCGGCTTGATGGTCAGCAGAAACAGATCCCGCAACTCAATCAGCTGCTCTTCACTCAGATCCATACTGCGCACCGGTTTACCATCATTCAGATGGTCGCGTACCGACTCCAGCAACGCTTTTCGGGCCAGTACCTTCTTGTCTCCGGTTTTCGCCTGTCGGGCGGTTTTATCGAGCCCCTTCTCCACCGACTCCAGGTCGGCCAGAGCCAACTCCGTATTGATGACCTCCACATCGCCGGCCGGATCGACCCGCCCCGCCACGTGCACGACATCGTCGTTTTCAAAACAGCGCACCACCTGGGCGATGGCATCGGTTTCACGGATATTGGCGAGAAACTTGTTACCCAGCCCCTCCCCCTTGGAGGCGCCCGCCACCAGGCCGGCGATATCGACAAACTGCATACTGGTGGGAATAACCTGCTGTGGATTGACGATCGATGCGATCACATCCAGCCGTGGATCGGGCAGGGGAACCACCCCGACGTTGGGATCAATGGTGCAGAAGGGGTAGTTTTCCGCTGCAATCGTCGCCTTGGTCAAGGCGTTGAAAAGAGTGGATTTGCCCACATTCGGCAAACCGACGATACCGCATTTGAAACCCATGAATGCTGCCCCTGCGAAAAAAAGGAGCAAGCATACCGGAAACGGCGCGGATTGGCACCACTACTGAATCGTGAACAGCTTACCGAAGTTGGCGATCTGCAGGATTTCCAGCACGGCATCATTGCCATTGATCAGCATCACATTGTTCTCCTGAACCGCGCTATGCTCTCTCAGCTGCAACAACATACCCATCGCCGAACTGTCGAGATAATCGGTCTCTGCCAGATCCACCACAAACAGCTTCTCGCCCTTGGGGTAACTCTTGTAGGCCTGCATGAAATCCTGATGGGTTGAAAAATCAAAACGACCGGCGATTTTCAGAGTCACGGTCTTTTCGTCATCGGATAGTTCAGAGGATATGGACATGGTTGGCCTCGTTGATTATGGAAGTTGTTAACACTAATTATCGTCACCGCCATCCATTGCTTAAGTCGAATCCATTATCGCACCCTGCATCACTATCCGGACACAGCAGGTGCCGATTTCATCAACAGCTCTGCCAGGGCTTTAAACTCTTTCGCCGACTGACTGTTGGGTTTGTATTCAAATATGGTACGTCCCACCCCAGGGCACTCGGCAATCGCCGCTGCCTCGCGTATCGGAATCTCCAGTAACTGATCCGGAAAGTGGTTATGTAATTTCTCAGCAATATCCTTGGAGAGTTTTCTGCGCGGAAAAAAGCGGTTCAAGGCAATCCACTGAGTAAGGGGTCTGGACAGATAGGGCTCGAATTTCTTCAATGTTTTCAGCATCATGATCAACCCGTTCAAGGACATATGATCGGCGCAAAGGGGTATCAGAGCTTCGTCTGCGGCAAAAATCGCGTTTGCCACAAGCAGCCCGGCCGAGGGAGGGCAATCGAACAACACAAAATCCTGATCGGTCGACATACCCTGCAATGCCTGTTGCAACAAGCGGGCACGGGTTGCCCCGCCATCCTGGAGAAACTCGATCTCCTGCAGTTTTTCACCCGCCGGAATCAGCGTCAGCAGGTCCCGGATACCCTGTCTGACATCCATGATCCCCTGCTGCTGCAACAGCACCTGATCAATCCCCTTGCTGGGTGCACGGAACAGACCATAGCTCGACGCCAACTGCCCCTGGGGATCCAGATCGATCACCGTGACCCGCTGCCCGGCCAGTGCCAGGGCATGCCCCAGGTTGGTGGTCAGGGTGGTTTTACCCACACCACCTTTCTGATTAATCAGTGCAATTCGCCTCATGCGGTTTCCTGTACGATGAACTCTACAACTTCGCCACCCCTCGGGGGTAGATCAGCACTCACTCCGTCTGCCAGTTTGATACTGAGGCCTTTGAGTTGAAAGAAAAATAGTGTCACTATTTTAGATTGATTCCCAACCCAACAGATACTTTCAAGACCCGGATACCTCTGCAGCACGAAGCAGAGCCAATACATGGAGATATCCCTGACCCATGGCAATGAAATCACAGATGTTGACAAAAACCTCCCGAATCGCCTTGACGGCTAGTCGCCTGTAGTTCCCGGGCAACCATTGCCAGGTAAAAAATTTCAATCAACACAAGACCCTACAGTGACTATCGACCCTGAAACCCGAATCTTTAAGCGCATCCGAGAGGTCACTCTGCTGAACACTCTGTTGCATAAGTGGCTGATATATCTCAGCAGCCCCCTCATGATCTGAGGTAAACTCAGCAATATAGGTTTGTTGTTATTCTGACTGACATGACTCACAAGCAATTTTACGCACTACTCTGGTTGTCATTGATGAGCTGTTCGCTGATGGCGGTCACTTTTGATCTGCCTGAAGCGGGCGACGATCTGGTGGGTCGATCCTTTCGCTATACCACACACTATGAGGAGACATTCTCCGACATCGCCCGGATCTACGACATCGGCTATCGGCAGATGGTTGCCGCCAATCCCGAGGTGGACCCCTGGCTGCCTGGAGAAGGCAGTGAGATTGTCATCCCGCAACAGTACATTCTCCCCCCTGGCCCCCGGGAAGGTATCGTAATCAATCTCGCCGAACTGCGTCTCTACTACTACCCCAAGGAGAGACCCGTGGTGATTACCTATCCGATCGGCATTGGCAGGGAGGGCTGGAGCACCCCGACAGGCAAGACCTCCGTAATCGGCAAAAAGAAGGATCCGAGCTGGACGGTTCCGGAGTCGATACTCAAGGAGCACGAAGAACAGGGTGATCCGCTACCGGATGTGGTCCCTCCCGGTCCGGATAATCCGCTTGGCAGCCATGCCATCTATCTGGGCATGAGTGGTTATCTGCTGCACGGTACCAATAAACCCTATGGGGTGGGCATGCGGGTCAGTCACGGCTGCATTCGACTCTACCCTGAAAACATCTCAAACTTTTTCAAGCAAGTGGAAACCGGCATTCCGGTACGCATCATCGACAAACCCTATAAAGCCGGCTGGCTCGACGGTGAACTTTACGTCCAGGTCCATCCACCGCTGGCTGAGTATGTCGAAGAGCGAGGTCACAATCAGACCGAGCTGGTCAACGCGGTGATCAGCAAACTGATGGAGGATAAACGCCGGCCCGACTGGAAGCAGCTGCAGAACTACGCTGACCAGAAAACCGGTCTGCCCATGCCGCTCTACCTGTTGCAAGGGGATGAAGTGGCCGACAACCACTGAATCGGAACCTGTCCCAGCCAGACTCTCCCCTGCCTCACCGCCCTACAAAACAGAAAACCCCCGCAGAAAAAGATCTGACGGGGGTTTTCCATTGCACTCAAATCTCCGGCTGATGCCGCAGACAGAAGTGATTGGCGCTTATTTGGCCATAGCTTTCTCAGACATACGTCCGCAACGCTCATTACAGGCTTCAGCAGAATCCTTGGCAGCGTTTGCAGCTTTCATAGCAGCATCGGCAGTACCCTGAGCGGTAGCGGCTTCCAGTTGAGCCTCTTTCGCAGCCTTCATAGCAGCATCGGCAGCGGCCTGAGCGTTTGCGACATCAGCTTCCAGGCTGCTGTTGGTAGCACAACCTGCGAACAGACCAAGACTGAGAATCATTGCGGCGGTTTTGATGGTAGTTTTCATATTACTCTCGATCTCTCTTATGAGTTTTTACAATATGTGGCAGACGCCCCGTACCTTTGCACCCGTGGTTTAGCGATACAGAGTTTCCCAAATAGACCCTCTCCAGGTATCTCTCGCGAATCAACCCCAATCCCGGGGTTGAGGGCCCTTTGATCCGATGAGCTGAGGTGTGGTGGTTGAAATGGATTTCAAACCCTGCACCCATTGCCGATTCGATCAGTAGCACCAACAACTTTCAACGGTCTATTTGGGACGCTCCCAAAGTATCAGGTCACACCCTGTTGTGCTCGACTCGCTCCCTGATGCTAAACAGGATGCTGATCGGGCAGAACATTGTATACCCTGCTCTCCACCGTTAAACACGTATCTACAAACTTCAGGCTGTAAAGAGCGGTAACATCTGGCACGGAAGCTTGATCCAAAAGTTAAACAAATTCAATGGCAAGATTCCAACTTTTAGAACTTTTTTGCAAATAATAACCCCTGACCGCTCAATAAACAGGGTTATTCGGGCCTGTGGAGAGCTCCTAAGGCGATCTCATTCGGTTTTTGCCATCCCCACGCCCCGCGGGTCACTGGCCGCATCAACCTGACCTGAGGACTTGTCCCAGACGACGGCCTGCATATTCCCATAACGGTTTTTCAGGGGTTTGAAATTGTGCCCCATCCCAGTCAACTGCCCGATCAGCGTCTCACTCAGCGCGTCAGCTTCCATCTGTATCACATCGGGCAGATACTGATGGTGGAAACGGGGACGGCTGACCCAGGCCTGCGGTCCACGCCCCTCGGCCATCTCCAGGATACCGAGCAACACCATGGTGATGATCCGACTGCCACCGGGGGTGCCGAGAATGGCAATACGCTGTGCATCCTCAACAAAGGTAGGGGTCATGCTCGACAGCATACGCTTGCCCCCTTCAATGGCGTTTGCCTCGCCGCCCACCAGACCATAGACATTCGGTACGCCCGGGCTTGCGGAAAAGTCATCCATCTCATCGTTCAGTAGAACCCCGGTGCCGGGTACCACCACACCGGCGCCAAAGGGGTAGTTGATACTCAGGGTGGCCGCAACCCGGTTCCCCTGCCGGTCGAGGATGGAGAAATGGGTGGTATCCTGACCCTCGGTGGACGTTGCCTGATGCTGGCTCTGGCTGGGGGTCGCCCGCTGCAGATCGATGCCGCGAGCCAGACCCGCCCCATACAGCGGATGAGTCAACTTCTCCACCGGCACTTGAACAAAGTCCGGATCACCAAGGTATTCGGCCCGGTCCCGATAGGCCCGGCGCATCGCTTCGACCAACACATGGGTTCTCTGGGGCTCGGACAAATCCGGGTAGTTCAGCTCCTGCAGAATATTCAGAATGGTGAGGATGGCGATCCCCCCGGATGAAGGGGGCGCGGCACTGGTAATGCGCATCCCCTGATAGTGGCCGGTAATTGGCCGTCGCTCCACCACCCGGTAGTCAGCCAGATCCTGCAGGGTCCAGATGCCGCCAGCTGCGCGAACACCGTCCACCAGCCGTTGCGCCAATTCACCCCGGTAGAAGCCGTCTATGCCCCGCTCCGCCAGAGCCTTGAGGGTATCCGCCAGATCGGGCTGTTTGATCAGATGTCCGGCGGGAGGCACCTCCCCCTGCAGCAGAAACTGTTGCGCCGATGCCTCGTGGGCCTGCAGTACCGGCAGACGCCATGAAGCCATGCGACGGTAGTATTCATCGACGGCAAAGCCCTTGGCAGCGATCGCCATGGCGGGTTGCAGCAGCTCCGTGAGAGAGAGCTTGCCGTAGTTTTCAGTCAAGTGGACCAGCGCGGCGGGAACACCGGGTATGCCGGCAGCGAGTGCGCCGTCAATCGACTTCTGTGCAACCACTTCACCCTGCTCATCCAGATAGAGATCCCGATGAGCGGCCAATGGCGCCCGTTCACGACCATCCAGCATGGTCTGAAAACCGTCACTGGCCCGATGCAGCAGCCAGAATCCTCCACCACCCAGCCCGGAACTGTAGGGCTCGACTACGGCCAGAACCGCGGTTACCGCCACAGCCGCGTCGAAGGCATTACCCCCCTTTCTGAGGATTTCATGACCAGCCTGGGTTGCCAGGGGATGGGCGCTGGCAATGGCTGCCTGGGCAGGCTTCTGCCCAGCCCAGACCTGACTGTAGCAGCAAAACAAAATAATAAGGCTCCACAGGGGAGCCTTAAAAGATCTCATGACTCGCGTCATCATCTACTCGGATTCACCGGTAATCTTCAGATACTTGCTGTAGAGCTCTTCGTAACTCTCCTCATGATCCGGATCTTTCGGAATACAATCAACCGGGCATACTTCGACACATTGAGAGGTTTCATAGTGTCCAACACATTCCGTACAGAGGTCTGCTTCAATCTCATAGATTTCATCACCCTGTGTGATTGCCCCATTGGGACATTCGGGTTCACATACATCACAATTGATGCATTCGTCGGTGATCAATAAAGCCATGCGGTTCTCTCCTACTTGTTCGGATGATTGTCTGTTGCTGGGGCTGATGAACGATCAACCCAGCCTGGTTAATTGGCGCCACCTCTGTAATGGCGCGGGAATTTTAGGCTAGCCATAGCGTTGACTCAATGCATTTTGTACAGCCGGATGCGTAAATTCAGATACATCCCCGCCCAATGCGGCGATCTCTCTGACCAAACCGGAGGATATGAAGGCAAACTGCTCAGCGGGTGTGAGAAACAGGGTTTCAATATCCGGAGAGAGCCGCCGGTTCATACCGGCCAACTGAAATTCATACTCAAAGTCGGAAACCGCGCGCAAACCACGCAGTATCACATTCGCCTCACACTCCCGCACAAAGTCCACCAACAGCGTATCAAAAGCGAGAATCTCCACATTCTCGATGCCCCCCAGCACGGTATGGGCCAGGGAGAGGCGCTGTTCCAGGTCAAACGCAGGATTCTTACCCGGGTTTTTCGCTATCGCCAGAATCACGTGATCGAAGAGCTCGGAGGCTCTTCTGACCAGGTCGCTATGACCATTGGTGATTGGATCAAATGTTCCGGGGTATACGGCTCTAATCATATGTTGCTATCAATTGAACAAGATAATCATAATATCAGAGTTGACAGTTTTGAATGATAATTCTCACCCCAGTCTTTGACGGGTTTAAAGCCATCCTCAGCTGGCGGTGACAGGAGAGTTTAGCAAGCTTTAGTCCATTGCTCATCCCGGAAGGGGGGCGCAGGCCAAACCGTAGCGCACCTCTCCGGCACGCTTCTCCTTCAGCAACTGCCACCCCTCGGGTAGCACCGGCAGCGGCCTCGATGCCTCATCCTCCATATAGATGCGGGCATTGTCCGCCAACCAGCCCTGGTTGAGTTTTTGACACAGCGGCCCAAGCAGATCAGCGGAGAAGGGTGGATCGAGAAATACCACATCGAAGGGCACCGGTGACTGTTCGAGCCACTGCAGCGCGTCCGCCCTGACCACGGAGACCTGCTCCAGGTTCAGCTGCTTCCGATTCTCTTCCAGTTGCCGAACCACCGGATTGGCCGTATCGAGCATCACCACCTGGCCCGCTCCCCGGGAGGCCGCTTCGATTCCCAACGAGCCGCTTCCGGCAAACAGATCCAGACAGCGTGCGCCGCTTATCCAGGGCTGCAACCAGTTGAAGAGGGTTTCCCGGATACGGTCACCGGTAGGCCGGAGCCCGGGAAGTTCGGCAAACGGCAGCTTCCTGCCCCTGTGCTCACCGCCAATGATGCGGACTTGGCATGCTGAGTGATTGGCCATGCGTTGCTCTCTGATTCTTTATTCGGTTGTGCTCTGATCCTATTCAGCGGCCTCTGCCCGGTTAACCTGAGCCACAGGCGCGGAAAATCTTCCCACCTGTACTCTGACCAGACGTTCCGAATCGACCCGGCGTTTGAAAGCATCGCGGATCTGCTCTTTGCTCACTGCCTCGATCCGCTCGACAAACCGATCGAGATAATCGAGAGGCAGATCGTAGAAACCGATTACCGCCAGATATTCGACAATCTTGCCGTTGGATGCGATGCGTAGCGGAAACCCGCCGGTGATATTCTGTTTCGCTGCCTTCAGCTCCTCATCGGTCGGCCCCTCAGTGATGTAGCGCTGCAGGGTATCCTTGACCACTTTCAGCGCCTCATCCGCCTGTTCATTTTTGGTCTGCAAACCAACCTGGAAGAGGCCCAGTTGACGCATCGGAATGAAGAAACTGTAGACGCTGTAACTCAAGCCACGTTTCTCCCGTACCTCCTCGCTCAGCAGCGAAACCAGTCCGCTGCCACCAAGAATATGATTCCCCACATAGAGCGGAAAGTAGTCCGGGTCACCCCGCTTAAGGCCAGGTTGTCCCAGATAGAGATGGGATTGGGTTGATGGAAAGGGGATCTGCTTGATCACCCCTTGATCGAGTGGCGGCACCGGCGGCAGAGCTGGCATGGCTTCCCCCGAAGGCAGCCCACCCACCGCCTCTTCGGCGATAATTGCAGCAAGATCTTCATCCACCGCACCGACGATCGCAACCACCGCATTCTTGGCCACATAGAGTCGCTGATGGGTCTTTACAATCTCTTCCCGGGTGATCGACTCGACCGACTCGCGGGTTCCCGAAGGATCCGAAGCGTAGGGATGTGTGCCATAGACCAGTTCATAGAGTTGCTTTTTACCGACACTGCCGGGGGACTGCTCATCCTGCAGAAGACCCGCCAGTATGGATTGACGCTCCCGTTCGATATCCTCCTGGTTGAAGCTGGGAGTTGCCAGGATTGCCGAGAGGGTTTGCAGGGATGTATCCAGGACTTCCGGCTCGATCAGGGATCGCACGGCGACCCAGGCCATATCCCTTAAAGATCCCGACTCCAGCTGTGAACCCACCCCTTCGATGCGTTGCGCGATCTGAAACGCATCCCACTTCCCCGCGCCTTCGGTCAACAGGCTGTTGGTAAAGGAGGTGATACCGGCTCTATCCCCATCTCTGGAGCTGCCGGCATCGAACACGACCCGCACATCGACCATCGGGATTTCCGGCGCATGCACGTACAGTACCTTGGCCCCGTTGCCGGTTTGCCAGGTCTCGATTTTAGGCGAGGCCTGCAGCAGGCCCGCAAAGCCGATTATCGCACCCAGTAGCAGCAGACGCAGTGTGTTATTGACCATGACGACCTCCTGCAGCGGAGTGACGTGTGGTGTTCTCTTCCATCGGTAGGGGCTCCAATACGGCGACCGTGAGATTGTCATCGACCAGATACTTCTCAGCCACCTGCTTGACCTGCTCGGCGGTGACGGCCTTCAGTTTGTCCACATACTCGTCGCCAAGACGCCAATCGAGGCCAACGGTCTCCAACTGTCCGATCAGCATCGCCTGGTAAAACACAGAATCCTTCTCGAACACCTTCGAAGCGGTAATCTGTTTGCGCACCCGCGCCATCTCTTCATCGGTAACCAGCTCTGTCTTGAAGCGGTCGAGCTCTTTCAGGATGGCTCTCTCGACAGTCTCGATCGGGGTACCCGGCCTGGGTACTGCATCGAGCACCAACATGCCCGGCAGACGGGTGAAGGCGTTGTAGCTGGTATCCACCGAAACCGCCAGTTCACTGCCGCGAATCAGGTTACTGGCCAGGCGGGCACTGGCGCCGCCATCGAGAATGTAGGACAGCATCTCCAGCGCATAGGGCTCCCAGTCCTGATCTGTTTTACCGATCACCGGGGTTTTGAATCCCATCACCATATAGGGTTGCCGCGCCGGCACCTTCAGGGCCATCCGCTTGACGCCTCTTTGTGGCGGCTCCTCTCTCGGCTTGTTGACCGCCACCGGCTCCGGCTTGAGTACACCGAAGTAGCGCTCTGCCAGGCGAATCACCTGATCCGGTTCCACATCCCCGACAACCACCAGGGTGGCGTTGTTGGGGGCATACCACTTGCGGTACCAGACCTGAAGATCCTCCACCTGCAGCGAGTCCAGATCGGACATCCAGCCAATCACTGGTATCCGGTAGGGTGAAGCCTGGTAGGCACCGGTAAGAAACAGCTCGTAGGTCAGGGACTGGGGCTTGTCTTCGGTGCGCATTCGCCGCTCCTCCTTGACCACCTCAACCTCTTTTTTGAACTCCGCTTCCTGCAGCTGAAGATTTCTCATTCTGTCCGCCTCCAGCTCGAAGGAGACCTCCAGGCGGTCACTCGCGAGCGTCTGATAGTAGGCGGTATAGTCACGGCCGGTAAATGCGTTCTCGTTGCCCCCGTTGGCGGCAACGATGCGGGAAAATTCGCCAGGGGCGAGGTTGTCGGTCCCCTTGAACATCATATGTTCGAGCACATGGGAGACACCGGTAATCCCGCCATGTTCGTAACTGGAGCCGACCTTGTACCAGACCTGGGAGACCGCAATCGGTGCCCGCTTGTCCTGTTTCACGATCACCTTCATCCCATTCTTCAGCTGGTGTTCCACCACACTGGCCTGTGCTTGAGCCGCGGCCATCAGCATCAGCATGAAAGTCGTCATCAATCTTCGCATTAAGGTGTTCCTTATCATCATTATCAGTCTTTTAATGCCTCGAGCAGGCCCGATCGATCGAGCATCCGCATCCCCCAGCGGACAACGGCACTTTAACATTGCCCTGGAGGACCTGTAGAATAGCGCCGGCGACAGCCCGCAGGCATTGTTTCAGAGGCCTGAAGGATTGTCCAAAATGGCTCCAGGCACAACGATTGACACAGCAACTGAGACCATCACTTTCAGTCACGGTGTTAGTAAGAACCTGCGATCAGTTTAGAGTTCCAATCACCCCATTGGTGTTGCCCAGTATGTTCGGATTCGGTAAACGTAAGAAGTCACACACAGAGGAAGTCGACAAACAGCCGACGGTGGAAGAGAAAACAGGTCTCTTCAGCCGCCTGCAACAGCGGCTGTCACGCACCCGGCACAATCTGACCGATGGTCTGGCCAACCTGGTGATGGGACGTAAAACCATCGACGAGGATCTGCTCGAGGAGTTGGAGACCCTGCTGCTTACCGCAGATGTTGGCGTCGATGCCACCAGCCGTATCATCGACGATCTGACAGAACGGGTGAAACGCAAATCCCTCAGCGACCCGGAAGCCCTGACCCAGGCCCTGAAACAGCATCTGCTCGAGATTCTTCAGGCTTGCGACAAACCCCTCGATAACAGAGAGGACGGCAAACCGCTGGTGATGGTGATGGTCGGCATCAACGGTGCCGGCAAAACCACCACCATCGGCAAACTGGCGAGAAAGTTCCAGATCGACGGCGAAACTGTCATGCTGGCCGCCGGCGATACCTTTCGCGCCGCCGCGGTGGAACAGCTGCAGACCTGGGGTGAGCGCAATCAGATCCCGGTGATTGCCCAGCATACCGGAGCGGACGCCGCCTCTGTGGTATTCGATGCGCTGCAGGCGGCCACCTCCCGGCAGGTGGACGTCCTGATTGCAGATACGGCAGGCCGACTACATACTAAGACCAATCTCATGGAAGAGCTGGCCAAGATCACCCGGGTCATGAAGAAGATCGACCCGCAGGCACCCCATGAGGTGTTGCTGGTGGTGGATGCGGGAACCGGTCAGAATGCGGTCAACCAGGCACTGCAGTTCAATGAGTCTGTCGGCCTTACCGGCCTGGTGGTCACCAAGCTGGATGGCACGGCCAAAGGCGGTGTGGTGTTCGCCATCGCGGATAAGGTCAAAGTGCCGATCCGATTCATCGGCGTTGGTGAATCGATCGAAGACCTGCGTGAATTTGATCCCAAGGAGTTTGTCGAGGCACTGTTTGAAACCGATACGACGGATTAAGGATATTGATTCATTTTGACAATGTCAGCAAACGCTATCCGGGTGGTCATACCGGACTGAGTAACATCAATCTGCGCATCGACGCGGAAGAGATGGTCTTTCTTACCGGCCATTCAGGCGCCGGCAAAAGTACCCTGCTGAAACTGATTGGCTTGCTGGAACGCTCCAGTGGCGGACAGGTGCATGTCAACGGTCGCAATCTGACCCGGCTGAAGAACCGTCAGATCCCCTATCACCGCCGCGAGGTGGGTATGATTTTTCAGGACCATCGCCTGCTGCATGACCGCACCGTATTCGACAATGTGGCCCTGCCCCTGGTGGTCTCCGGACTGGGTCATAAAGAGATTGGCAGAAGGGTTCGGGCCGCACTCGACAAGGTTGGTCTGCTGCATAAGGAGAAGAGTGCCCCGGTGACCCTCTCGGGCGGTGAACAGCAGCGTGTCGGTATTGCCCGCGCAGTGGTCAGTAAACCACCTCTGGTACTGGCGGATGAGCCCACCGGCAATCTGGATCCGGAACTGTCGAAAGAGATCATGGAGCTCTTCACTCAGTTCAACAAGGTCGGGGTTACCCTGCTTATTGCCACCCATGACCTGGCCCTGGTGAGCAGCATGAATCAACGCATTCTGACACTGACCAACGGCGCATTGAGTCATGACAGCAAGACGGAGTACCGGGATGTCACTTAAGTCTCGACTCTTTTCAATGCCGGGAATATGGTTACAGAGACATGCCCAGGTGGCCCTCTCGAGCCTTGGCAGACTGGTGGGGAATCGCCTCTCCTCTTTGATGACCTGTGCGGTTATCGGCATCGCGCTGGCGCTGCCGGTTGGACTGCATGTGATGCTCAGCAACCTCAACACAATCAGTGGCGGATGGGAGAGCGGTGCCAGCATCTCCCTGTTCCTGGATCAGAGCATCAGCAGTGAGAAAGCCCGCTCCCTGGCTGAAACACTGCGTCAGCACACGCGTATCGAAACCGTCGAGCTGATCAATCGGCAAACCGCACTCGAAGAGTTTCAACGCCTCAGCGGCTACGCGGACGCACTCCAGGCCCTCGATAGCAACCCACTGCCCAATCTGCTGGTCATTCAACCGAAAGCTGAATACACCACCGCTGAGACAGCCGAGCAGCTCGCCCAGGAGCTGAGACTGCTGCCGGAGGCGGATATCGTTCAACTCGACCTGCAATGGGTCAGGCGTCTGCAGGCCATCACAGTGATCGCGCAACGGGCCGTGGTGGTTCTGGCGGCTCTGCTCAGCATGGCGGTTTTATTGATCGTGGGAAACACCATCCGGCTGGAGATCCAGAACCGCCGTACCGAGATCGAGATCACCAAACTGATCGGCGCCACCAACGCTTTCATCCGCAGACCCTTTCTCTACACCGGATTCTGGTATGGCCTGTTCGGCGGGTTGATCGCCTGGTTTCTGGTTGCCCTGTCGTTGATTCTGCTGAGCGGCCCCATCGCCAAGCTGGCCCAGCTCTACCAGAGCTCGTTCGATCTAAGCTCTCTCGACCCAATCACAGTCCTGGTACTGTTATCCGGTAGCGCCCTGTTGGGACTGACCGGCTCCTGGCTTGCGGTCGGTCGTCATTTGAGCGCGATTGAACCAAGCTAGAGTCAATTAGAACTAACTACTTGATTCGGCAAAGATAAAACCACACATACCCTATTGAACTTTCTGCCGCATAACCGGTCAGAATGGTCAGTTATTGGCACTCCTGCGTAGAGAGTGCTAATATTTCACCTGAAGCAATCTGGGGTAACCTGCATGAGTAAAGAGATCGCACTGACAACCTTGCCCACAGGCAACATGGACAGCTACATCAGCGCTGCATTTCAGCTGCCGATGCTGAGTGCCGAAGAGGAGTACTCACTGGCGGTTCGCCTGCGTGATCAAAAAGACCTCCAGGCGGCCCAGACCCTGATCACATCCCACATCCGTTTCGTTGTGCGTATCGCCAGAAACTACAGCGGTTACGGACTGGCCCTGCCCGATCTGATTCAGGAGGGCACTGTCGGCCTGATGAAGGCGGTCAAGCGTTTTGACCCGGAGATGGGCGTCCGTCTGGTCTCCTTTGCGGTGCATTGGATCAAGGCTGAAATCCATGAGTTCATTCTGAAGAACTGGCGCATCGTCAAGGTGGCGACCACCAAGGCGCAACGCAAACTCTTTTTTAACCTTCGCAGCTCGAAAAAACGCCTCGGCTGGTTTTCCAAAGAAGAGGTCGACAGCGTCGCCCAGGATCTTGGTGTGAAACCGGAAACCGTACTGGAGATGGAGTCCCGGCTTTCCGGTCAGGATATCGCTTTTGATGGCCCGAGCCAGGAGAGCGATGACCAGGTAACGGCGACACCGGCTGGCTATCTCAGCGACATGCGCATGGAGCCCGCCTCGATGCTGGAAGCGGTGGACAGCGAAAGCCAGATGAAACAGAAGCTGATGAGCGCCATCCAGGCTCTGGATGAGAGAAGCCGGCAGATTCTGGAAGCACGCTGGTTGAGCGACAAGAAATCCACCCTGCATGAATTGGCAGACAGATTCCAGGTTTCGGCTGAGCGCATCCGCCAGATTGAGCAGGGTGCCATGAAGAAACTGAAATCCCAACTTGCCCTATAGTCCCTGCCAGGGCCTGTCAAAAGGCCCTCAAACCCAGCATCGGTAATCCATACCATCCGCCGTATCCACAAGCTATCGGCGCATGTTTATTGTGCCCCGGGAAGCGCTGGCATGACCTAAAGCTATCCATGCCCCGGCCGCTTATCACAAGAAGGGAATCATCTTTTTCGGATTTACACAGGATCATCCTTTAATTCCCAACAGATCCGCATGAATGGGCCAGACATGCATTTGCTGGGTGCCATGGAAGCGCATCAGGAAATGAGTGCCTGGGCCTTGGTCTAGTGAGGGTACAATGGCAGATAGAGATTTTACATTTGAAGCAAGCTTTATAGATCAGGCTAAGGTAATCTTCTGTTTCGAGCACTGAGCTGCTTGCAGAATTTGATGTATTAGATTTTAGAGCATGGATTAGCTTAAACCGTATGCCCGAACACTCCCATCTCCCCACCAAGGCTTTCATCGCCGTGTTGATGTTATGCCTGATGCTGCTGACGATTGCAGAGATGTCCGGTTTTTTCCCAGCGGCAGAAACCCAGCCGGACAAGAAGCTGCACTCCTATGCGGAAAACCTGGCCGGCCAGCTCCATCCGTTGATCACAAGCGATAACCAATCGGCACAACTGGCGGTATTGAGCAACGGCCTCGCCGACCATCCTGGCATACTCTCACTGGTAATAGAGACCCTCGAAGGGGAGATGCAGAGAGCGGTCGCAGCTCAAACCGACAGCGCTCTGCAAACAGACCTGATTCAGCTGCCAATTGGCACCGGCAGTGAAACCGTCGGCACCTTGTCGGTGAGTTATATCGAGACCAACGCCGAATCAGCCTGGTCCTCCATTGAGATCATGATCGCATCTCTCTGGGCACTGCTTGCCAGTGTGATCCTCTATCTGCTATTCAGCGAAAATCATAACCTTGGCCTGAACTCATCCAGCGTCATTCCGGAACGGGTCAGAGCCGCATTCAATGCCCTCTCCGAGGGACTGCTGATTCTCGATCACCGGCACCGAATCATTCTGGCGAACGACTCCTTCTGCCACAAGATTGGTGAAAGCTTCAAAAACCTGCTCGACAGTAATGCAGACGCCCTGCCCTGGAAACACAGGGAAAACACAGACAAGATCGAGAAGCTCCCCTGGCATATCAGTCTCAACAATTGTGAGCAGGTCACCGGGGTGCCAATACGACTGGCTCTGAAAGAGAGCAGTGACAAGGCTTTCTCAGTCAACAGTGCGCCAATCTTCGATAACAACGGTCAGATCCGCGGGGTGTTGGCAACCTTTGATGATATGACTGAGCTTGAAAAGCAGTATCGGCAACTCAAGTCAGCACTACTGAAACTGCGCAACTCAGAAAAAGCGCTACGCAACAAAACCGTTGAACTGGAATTTCTGGCGACCCGGGACTCATTGACCGGCTGCCTGAACCGCCGGGCCTTCTTCAAAAAGTTCGACCAGCTATTCAAAGAGGCAAAGACTCTGAGCCGGTCACTGGTATTCATCATGGTGGATATCGATCGTTTCAAATTCATCAATGACCACTATGGACATGCCAATGGCGACAAGGTCATAAAGTATGTCTCGGAAATACTCAGCAGCAACTCAAGGCCGGAAGATGTGGTCGGTCGATATGGCGGGGATGAGTTCGCCATCGTGCTGCCGAATGCCACGATGGATGAAGCCAGGTCGATCGCCGAACGCCTGCGCATGGATATCCAACAGAAGTGCCACTCCCTGTTCACCAATCCGCAAACTGTCACCACCAGTATCGGCATGGCTGCCCTGGAAGCCGAGGTCGAGGATTCCATGTTGCTGATCAACAACGCAGACTGTGCCCTCTACGAAGCCAAACAGCAGGGACGTAACTGTATCATCAACTGGACACCGCAATTGAGGCTCAAGTCGGCCAAAGAGACAACTACGGGCAGCCGTCTGTTGACCGAATCCGACTGGAAAGAGATGACAGAGGCTGAGCGTCATCTGCATGCGGAAATATTGCGCCTGGAGGATATTGTCGGACATCTTGAGTCCGAGCTTGAATTCAACCGCCAGGAGATGATCAGACGGCAGGGTAAAGATGAACTGACCGGCCTGCCAAACCGCTATATCTTCAATGATCGTATCAGTCAGGAGCTGGCACGCTGCGAGCGCAACAACAAACTTACCGCAATCATCTCGATCGACATAGACAGTTTCTCGCGAATCAATGAGGCTTTGGGCGTAACCACCGGCGACCAGATACTCAAGCTGACCGCGGAGCGGCTCATCGAATCCCTGCGCAAGACCGATACCATTGCTGTCGTGGATGAGCATATCGAATACGACTCACCCAACATTTCACGCATCAACAAAGATGAATTCGCCCTGATCCTCTCCGACCTCGATGAGGTCAAATCGGTGACCTGGGTTGCCCACCGGATTCTCAGTCATCTCAAAAAACCCATGTATATCGATGACCAGGAGCTGTTCATCACATTCAGCATGGGTGTTGCGATCTATCCCCATGATGATGAAACACCAAATGAGTTGTTGCAAAAGGCCGCCACCGCCAGACGCTCGGCGAAAGAGGAACCGGGCAGCAACCATATACGTTTCTTTTCCAGGGAGATCAACCGCAAGGCATTCCACAGCATCTGGCTGGAGACCCAACTGACCAAAGCGATCTACCATCAGCAGTTCGAACTGGTCTACCAACCCAAGTTCAGTCTGTATGACGGCAAAATCGTTGGCCTGGAGGCCCTTGCCCGCTGGCCCCATCCAAAGGTCGGCTATATCCCTCCGGATGAGTTCATCCCGATTGCGGAACATACCGGCCTGATCAACAAGCTGGGCTTTTGGGTATTCAAAAAAGCCTGTGCTGACATGCGGCGTTTACACAAAAAAGGTTTTCCGGATCTGATGCTGGGGGTAAACCTCTCTGCCGTGCAATTGAGAGACAGCACATTGGCGGATAAATTTCTCAGCGTCTGTTCAAAACGAAAAATACCGCCTTCACTGATCGAGCTGGAGATCACCGAAAGCACATTGATCAAGAACTTCGAACACAGTAAGGATGTGATGCAAAAAATGCACAAGGCTGGTATCAACTTCGCCCTGGACGACTTTGGCAAGGGTTTCTCATCCCTGAACTATCTTCAGAAACTGCCGATCAACAGCATCAAACTTGACCGGGAGTTCCTCAACAACACGCTACCCAGCAATCAGACACAGACCATCGTCTCTGCCATCATCTCACTGGCCAAAAGCCTGGATTTGAAGATCGTTGCCGAAGGGGTGGAGACCGAAGCTCAACGACAGTTTCTCGATCAATACGATTGCAACGAGATACAGGGCACCCTGTTCAGTCCACCGGTGAATGTGGACGATGCACTGGATTTGCTTAGAAAGTTCAACAGCAATTAATGATCAAGCGGGCCACTGAGGGCCCTGCCAGGATTCAATCCTGTGCGCAGTGATCAACTGACAAACCGGTCAGATCGCACAACAGATCACTCAGATAGCCTGCAACCACCTCGGGATTCGCCGCTTCAAGGTAGGGGATCTCACCAAGACAGGGTGCCGGCAGCCAGGTTCTCAAGGTGGCCAGATTCTCCTCTCGGGCGGCCATTTCCGGTTCCACCTGATTGGCAACCCAGCCGGCAAACGTGACCCCGGCGTTGAGCATGCATTCAGCGGTCATCAGGGCATGATTCAGACACCCCAGACGCATACCGACAACCATCACCACAGGCAACTCCAAAGCACGCGCCAGATCGGCAAGCGTATCCTGGTCACCCAGCGGTACATGCCATCCGCCAACCCCCTCCACCAGAACATGCTCAGCCCCCTCAGCAAGGCTTTGGTAGCCGTCCACGATGTCACTGATGTGGATCGATTCACCGGTCTGAAAGGCGGCCAGATGGGGCGCGATCGCTGGCTGAAAAACGAATGGATTGACCTGTTGGTAGGGCAGTTCAAGACTGGACTGGGCCTGGATACGCAAAGCATCCTCATTACGCAGTCCCTGATCGGTATCCGCGGCCCCCGAGGCGATCGGTTTCATACCGACGACCTGCTCACCCCGCTGCTGCAGCTTGTGCATCAAACCGAGGGTCACTTCTGTTTTGCCACAGCCGGTATCCGTACCTGTTATGAATAGACCTGCCATCTCGCTTACTACCTGCCCCGGGGATCCAATTGATGCAGTGGAACACGACACGCCGTGGCAGCGCCGGTTTCTGCCGGAGCCCAGGCGTGACCATAGACCACTTCGTAACTGGCCGGCAGTTTATCATCAACCCTGAACTGCTCGTAAGCCTGAATCATGGCGCGCATCCGCCCTTTTCCGGTCAACCCTTTGGCTCGTTGTGCGGTAACGTTGTGCGCACCCAGGGTCTTCAGGTCGCGCATCAGGGAGGGCACATCATCGTAACTGAGAGCGATTCGATCCACGTCCACAACCGGCTCGGCCAGCCCGGCATGCAGCATCGCATCGCCGATATCGTGCATATCGGCAAATGGCGAAACATGGCTGTAGCCATCCACCGCCGACCAGCTGGTGCGCAGCTCTTTCAGGGTATCGGGACCAAAGGTTGAGAACAGCACCATGCCATTGGGTCGCAGCACTCTCCGAAACTCCCGCATGGTTCCCGCCAGGTCGTTACACCACTGCAGCGCCACATTGGAAAAGATCATATCCACAGATTGATCGGCCAGGGGAAGCTGCTCCGCATCACCGCAGATGCAGGGAGCCCGTTTAAACCAACCTCCCTGCTTACGCACCTGCTGCAACATCGGCAGAGCGAAGTCGAGTGCAATGACCCGGGATTTCGCATAGTGTTTACCCAGCGCACGGGTGGCATCCCCGGTTCCGGCACCAACATCCAGCACCACCTCCGGTTGATGGCGGATGTAGGCGAGACGTTCGATCATCCGCCCGGCGATCTCTCGCTGCAGCTCGGCCACCTCGTCGTAGTGTGGCGCCGCACGGGAGAAGGCGGCTCGCGCCTGACGTTTGTCGATCATCGCGGCGGTTTCGACGCTCATACCATCGCCTCCAGACTCTCCAACAGCAACTTTTCGGTCTCCAGCGGATGGGAGAGGAAGGGGGTGTGGGCGGCCCTTTCAATGGTATGTGTAGTGGCTTCAGGCAGCCATTGCCGGAGGCTCTCCGAGGCACCGCAGGGCGCCAGGGTATCGCGACCGCCATAGATCCAGCTGGTGGGACAGGTGATGCCATTCAACCGTTCGCGCAGATCACAATGTTTGAGTAACTCGAGACCCGCCTGCAACGCCTCAGGATCGGGATCGGGGCGCTCCTGCAGCCTGCTTTTGAGACCACGTATCACTTCCACCGCCATATCGCTGCCCAGCATCTGCAACGCCAGAAACCGCTCCAACGCCCGGCTCATATCATCACCCAGCAGTTCGATGAACTGCTCCAGGGTTTTCAACTTCATGGCATGCGGCCAATCTTCTGCGCTCACGAATCTTGGCATTCCGGCAATCACCAATACCCCATTGACCCGCTCAGGCGCCTGCAGCACCGCCTCCAGCGTGACCATCGAACCGAGTGACCAACCGAGCCAGATAGCCTGCTGCGGTGCCACTTCCAGGCAGGATTCCGCCCAGCTCCAAAGCTGCTCCTGTCCGGCGTAGGGACTGTGCCCATGACCCGGCAGATCGATCAACGTCACCCGGTAGTGCTTGGCCAGCAGTTGGGCAAAGTCGTACCAGACTGACGAGTTCATCCCCCAGCCATGCAGCATCACCAGTTCCCTGCCCTGCCCAAGCGTCTCGACAGACAATTTCATCGCTGCTCCAGGGTTAGACTCTGCAGCGCGTCCAGCAACCGGTCGAGCTGTCGTTCAGTATGATTTGCACTGAAGGTGATACGTAATCGGGCCTGCCCTTCGGGGACTGTCGGTGGTCGTATGGCAGTCACCAGGATACCTTTCTCCTCCAGCTGTCTGCTCCACTGCAGAGCCTGCTCGGCGCTGCCGGTGAGCAGGGGTTGAATCGGTGTCTCCGATGGCATCAAGGGTAGACCCATCGCTTCGCCAGCCTGGCGGAATCGGCCGATCAACTGAGTCAGCCTTTCCCGACGCCAGCTCTCCTGCTGAGCGATACGCAGGCTGACCCGGGTCGCCTCGGCAATCGCTGAAGGCATAGCGGTGGTGTAGACATAGCTGCGGGATTTCTGGATCAGGGTTTCGATCAGCGCCTCGCTGCCGGCAACAAAGGCGCCAAAGGTACCAAAGCCTTTACCCAGGGTTCCCATGAGAATCGGAACCTGCTCGACAGCCAAACCGAAATGGGCCAGAGTGCCACCACCTGTGTCACCCAGCACACCAAGACCGTGTGCGTCGTCCACCATCAGCCAGGCATCATGCCGGCGGGCGATCGCCTGATACTCATCAAGCGGCGCAAGATCCCCGTCCATGCTGAATACCCCATCGGTGGCAATCAGTTTGCGTCCGCTCGGGCAGCTTTCAATCTGCCGCTTGAGACTCTCGCTATCGCTGTGCTGAAAACGCTTCACCCCGGCTGGACTGAGCGTCCCGGCATCCACCAGGGAGGCGTGATTCAGGCGATCCTCAAACAGCCAGTCATGGCGTCCCAGCAGGGCACTGGCGACACCCAGATTGGCCATGTACCCGGTCGAGTAGAGCAGCGCCCGCGGACGTTTGGTGAACTCGGCCAACTCCTCTTCGAGCGCATGATGAGCGGCACTGTGGCCATTGATCAAATGGGCAGCGCCACTGCCTACCCCATACGCGTTCGCCGCCTGCTGCAGCGCCTCGATCACCTCCGGATGGCTTGCCAGCCCGAGATAGTCGTTACTGCAGAAGGTCAGCATTGGCCGTCCATCGACAACCATCTCTGTCTGCTGTGGAGATGAGACGACCCGGCGCCTGCGATAGAGCCCGGCCTCACGCTGACGTCTCAGTTGTTGCGCCAATCCGTTCATATCAGTCGCTTCGAATCCCGCCAGCGGGCGAGCACGGATGCTTAAACGGCCTGCGCTTTCTGGCAGGGGGTTTTGGCCGCCTTGACCTCTGTCTCGACCAACGCCTCGGTTTTCATTCCCAGACGCTGCAGCAGTGCTCTGTCCCGGTCTGCTTCAGGGTTGTCGGTGGTGAGTAAGCGCTCACCATAGAAGATCGAGTTCGCCCCGGCGAGAAAACAGAGCGCCTGCATCTCGTCACTCATCTCTCCCCGTCCGGCCGAAAGCCTGACGTAGGAGTTGGGCATCAGAATGCGCGCCACGGCAATGCTGCGCACGAACTCAAGGGGGTCCAGATCCTCGACCCGGGAGAGCGGTGTGCCTTCGATCTTGACCAGCATGTTGATCGGTACCGACTCGGGGTGTTTCGGCAGATTGACCAGCTCCCGCAACATGCTGGCCCGATCGCGTCTCGACTCCCCCATACCGAGGATGCCACCGGAACAGACGTTGATCCCGGCATCACGCACATGGGAGAGGGTCTGCAGTCGATCATCAAAGGTTCGGGTGGTGATCACCTCACCATAGAACTCGGGAGAGGTATCCAGGTTGTGGTTGTAGTAATCCAGGCCGGCATCGCGCAGACGTTCCGCCTGCTGTTCGGTGAGCATCCCCAGGGTCAGACAGGTCTCCATACCCATACCGTTGACCGCTTCAACCATCTCAATCACCCGTTGCAGGTTCTTATCGGTTGGATTACGCCAGGCTGCTCCCATGCAGAAGCGGCTGGCACCTTTCTGCTTTGCCGCTTCTGCGGCTTTCACCACATCCTCCAACGGCATCAACTTCTCGGCTTCCAGCCCCGAGTCATACTTGGCGCTCTGGGAGCAGTAACCACAATCCTCGGCACAGGCACCGGTCTTGATGCTCAGCAGGCTGCTCATCTGAATCTGATTGGGATCAAAACGCTCCCGGTGCAGGCTCTGGGCACGAAACATCAGGTCGTTGAAAGGCAGATCGAGCAGGGCCTCGATCTCATCCAGAGTCCAGTCATGGCGTAGCGGGCTGTCGGTCATGATATCCACCAGGTTGTACAAAAATCGGTCACTATTGGGTCGCGGGGAGTCTATGGTAATCATTGGCCCACAACAGTCAACCAGGATTACATCAATTAGTTTACTACTGTATAATTATTGCACTGCAGGATCTATTCGTGTATCCCATGGCCAGATAGGCTGTCGACCTCTGTGGATAACCTGCCGATTCCCTATACTGGACTGACTGCAAAGGTTAGACTGAAAACCGGCTCACGAGGATCACTGAGCGCACCGATCAACCACTGCTATCCAAGGATGGAGCGATGAAGTCCAACTGGCTTGAGACCCTGCTCAACCAACTCTACCCACAGAGCTGCCTGCTGTGTGGTGCGCAAACCGACCATAGAAGCCGTTTTTGCGACCCCTGTTATCAATCGCTACCCTTCAATCACCACGCCTGCCCCCGCTGCGCTCTGCCACTCCCCGCCGACGCCCCCGCTGAAACCCGTTGCGGTGCCTGCCTCAAAAGTGAGCTGCCCTACGCCTCATGCCGCACCGCCCTGCGTTACGAAGCACCGTCCAACCACCTGATCACACAGCTTAAATTCCGTCACCAGCTGCATCTGACCAAACCGCTCGCCCGACTGATCACCGATCGCCTGGGTGAGCTGCAAAATCCACCGGATCTATTGCTTCCAGTGCCGCTACACCAACAACGCATGAGAGAACGGGGGTTCAATCAGGCTCAGGAGTTGGCTCGGGTAGTCGCGAAGCACTATCGGATTCCCCTGGAAGACAGCCTGGTGAAACGGGCCCGCAATACCAAAGCCCAATCCGACCTCAGCGAACGTTTGAGGCGAAACAATCTCCGCCATGCTTTTCGCGTCCATGGCAGCCTGCAGGGCAGCCGGGTAGCGATCCTGGACGATGTGATCACCACCGGATCGACCATCAATGAACTGAGTAAGACCTTGCAACGCCATGGTGCAGCTGAAATCAGGGTCTGGGCTGTCGCCAGATCGACGATCGAACGATGATTTCCACGTGTGGGATTTATAAACTTTTTTTGTTTCCGACGGACCAATTCAATCCATTATTGGTATAATGAGATCGATGCCAAAGGAGAATAAACAGAAGGCATCAACTATTCATGACTGAACAGGTCCTTCAGATTCTACCCACAGGAACCGAGGTTGAGCACTATCTGTTCACGAGGTACCTATGTCGACATTGTGGGAAAAAATCACCCGGGACTGCAAGCTCATCAGCTTGCCTGATGTCTATATCCGACTAAAAACCATCATCGACACGCCGGAATATCGCCTCGACGATGTGGCCGATACCATCCGTAGTGACCCGGCCCTGACCACCCGTGTCCTGAAACTGATCAACAGCCCCTACTTTGGCCTGGCGAGTAAGATCGAGACCGTATTTCGCGCAGTCTCCCTGCTCGGCACACAACAGATTCATGACCTTACCCTGGCCACCTGCATCTCCGAGTCATTACATGAGCCGGCCGACAGCGCGTTTGACATGCAGGACTACTGGCGACGCAGTATCTTCTGCGGCCTGGTTGCCCAAGGCATCGCCAGACGCATGGGCCTGATCGACAGTGAACGGTTGTTTGTCTGCGGCCTGCTGTTCGACCTCGGTCACCTGATCATGCATCAGAGCATACCTGAAGAGACCAAGCAGGCACTCCAGCATTCTCAACAACGCTGCCAACCACTGGTGGAAGTGGAGCGGGAACTGATCGGTCTCGATTATGCGCGGGTTGGCGCCACCCTGATGCGTCAATGGAGCTTCCCCCTCTGTCTCGTCGAGACCACAGAGTTTCATAACGAGCCGCTACGCGCCAAACACCACCCGGCGGAGACCGCAATGGTTCATATCGCGTCAATCGTGAGTGAAAACCTGATGGGAAACGGCAAGCTGGGCGAAGGCCTCAACACCCCTCACCAAGCAGCGCTGGAGAGAACCGGTCTGGATCTGGCCGCCTGCCGCTCAATCGCTGAAGAGGTGGAACCCGGAATTGAGCATATCCTGCATACTATCTATCCGCTGAAAAACGCCTCCTAAGGCCTGTTAACGCTTGAGTGGACAGGTACTCCGGGTGTTAGGTCGCTTGCTGATCGTTTTGACCACACGCTTTTTTTGTGGCTTGGACTTCCGCTTCGGCTTTTTCTTCGGGGTGAGGGAGACTTTCGGCGCTTTGCGCATCTCCATGGTGGAGAACGTACTGGTATCGATGGGTGCCCGCTGACTGCCCTTCGGCGGCGGTGATTGACTGTAGTGCACCTTGCCGTCTTCGTCATACCATTTGTAGATCACAGCCTGAGCATTCAACGGCAGCAGTAGCAGCAACAGAGCAGCTGCTGACAAACATAGATTTCGTTCCTTCATCCTGCGTTCCTTGGGCTTAACCACACAAAAATTCAGTGAATAACCAATATACCCTAAACACTGAACAACAGGCCACACCACAGCCCCTGGCTTATCGGCTCGACCCTACCGTCTGTCCGGAGATGCGCTGATTTCCTGGATCACAGGCCCCGCTTAGAGATTTCCCAGGGGAAAAATAAACCGTTCCCCCATATGCTCCATAACCACCCCTTCAGGCAGTATCTCGATCAGCAAAGGACCTTCTGCCAGATAGTCTCCCTCCCGGTACTTCTCCATGTTGACCAGCACATAGCGTTTCAGTGGGCGAGGATCATAGCTGTGAATATCAATATTCATCGCCGGCAGATTGGATACGAACCCACCCGGCATATCGTGCAGCGGTATGGCCCTCGGTGGAGGCGGTGGTTTCGGGGCTGGCGGTGGGGCCTGGAGCGGTTTTGCGGTCACCTTGGGCTGGGCAGCCGGTTGTGTGGGTTTGGCGACAGTTTGGGCGGCTTGAGTCATCGGCTCGACGGGCTCTGCTTGAACCGCCGCCGTCACCGCCTTGGCTTGCGGCTTTACGCCAGGCGCAGCCTGACCGGATCTTACCGGTCTGGCCGTCAGCTCCCCGGAAGGACGAGCAGGCTCGGCAATCGGGGCGGCTTTGGCGGCCGGCTCAGGCGCGGCCTTGGCCTGAGGTTGGGAATCCGTCTGGGGTCTGTTCTGAATGCCACCCAGGTAGAGACCGATTGCCAGAATGGCCAGCCCCACCAGCGACAGCAGACCCCACCTGAGACGACTGCCAGCCTGACTCTGCTGCTCCGAGGCTTGCGCTGAAATACCTGGCACCTTACCCAGTTTATGCTGCCGTTCCGCCTTTTTCAGGGCTTCCAGAATCAGCGACATATCAACGCTCCCCGCTCACCGGATTGGCGGCAAGGGTCGGGGTGCCCGAGGGTAGCTGCAGATTGTTCAGATAGACCTGGGTCTGCTGGCCCGCCACACCATCTGCATCGAGACCGTTTAGACGTTGAAACGCCTCCAGTCGGGACTTGAGCGCCGTATCGAAGCGATCCAGCCCCTCAACCAGCACCAGCTCACCACCATCCACAAGACTGAGACGATTACGCAACCAGGTGACCGCCTCTCCCGTAGAGCCCTGACCAATCAATGCCAGACCGGCATGAGGCTTCCATAACATGACAAAACCTCCCCGCCAGTAACCCTTGAGCTGCTCCAGCTTGACCACACCCTGGGACTCACCGGTATCGACCAACAGCCAATCACCATCCACATGGGTAAGAAACAACAGGCGCTCCTGCCCATCCTGTTTCAGGCGAATCAACAGAGGACGATTCAAGCGCAGCAGAGTGCTCCAGTCGGCAAACTCACTCAAGCAGCGTAATCCATACTCCGGAGCCTGTCGGCAGGGATGGGAGGCAGTGTTCAGATTGATTGACTCATCCCACACCTGAAACAGCTTCTGGTAGCTGCTGAAACTGTTCTGCGGCTGTTTGAATAGCCCCTCCAGATCGATCTCTCCGGGTGGGCTCTTCTCTTCCACATCCGGGTTTCCGGCGGTCTCACCATTGACCTCATCCGTTTCAGGGCCTGTGATCTCCGGCGGCTCTGTCAGTGCGGGCTGGAGCGGTACTTCCGGCTGCTCGACGGATGGCGGTTGCAACAACTCGGCAGACTGCACAAGGCTGGATTGGGAGTCGTCAGCCGTTGTCCCGGATTGTTGTGGTGGCTCAATCTCAGCCTGGGGAGTCGACTCACCGCCCTGAGGCATCTTGCCAACCTCTTCTGCGGATCTCTCCTTAAGCGGTTTCGTCGGTTGTGACTGGGACTCAACGCTCAGATCCACACTGGAGCTCTGGTCATTGTCATACCAGTACCAACCACCTGCAACGGCCAATAGCAACAGCAGACCGGCTGATACCCCAAGCATCAGACCAGGTTTGCGTTTCGCCTTGCGCCCTTTGACCTCCTTGGCAGAGCGCAACACCATGCGGGCATCGACTCTCTGTTTGCCACTGGTATAGATCGCCAACAGCGCCCGCTCGCAGATGGTATTGATCAGCCGGGGTATGCCCCGGGAGTAGCGATGCAACAGCCACAGCGCGGTCGGGGTGAACAGATCCTCCCGCTCACCGGCCACCGCCAGGCGATGACTGATATAGGCCCGGGTCTCCGCCTGGTTCAAGGGAGACAGATGGTAACGGGCGGTGATCCGCTGATCGACCTGGCGCAGCTCCTTGCGGTCGAGAATCTGCAGCAGTTCCGGTTGACCCACCAGAATGATGCGCAACAGCTTGTGTTGGGATGTCTCAAGATTCGTCAGCAGGCGAACCTGCTCGAGTACTCTCGGACTCAGGTTCTGCGCTTCGTCCACCACCAGTACGGTATGTTTACCGGCACTGTGGATCTCCAGCAGATGCTTGGCCAGGCGATCACTGAGGTGTTTCAGGGAGTATGGTGGGCCTTTGTATGAGATTCCAAGCTCGTCACAGATGGTCGCCAGAAACTCCCGCCTGGAAAGCCGGGGATTGAGAATCAGCGCGACCTCCACATCCTCCAGCTGCTGGGCCAACAGACTTCTCAGCAACAGGGTTTTGCCTGTCCCGACCTCTCCTGTCAGGAGTACGAACCCACCATTCGGGCCAGCGCCATAGATCAGATGGGCAAGACTCTCCTCATGCCCCCGACTCAGATAGAGATAGCGGGGATCCGGGGTAATCGCAAACGGATTTTCCTTGAATCCAAAATCGCTGAATTTCATGGTCTTGTAAGCGGATCAATCACAGCCGTCATCCGCCTCATCCTCATTTTCCTCGGCTATCTGGGTCGCCAGTTCGAGCCATTTGATCGCCTCGGTCTCACTGCGTTCCACCCATTGACCGGCAAGATAGATCTGACCCAGCTCATTGGCCGCCAGATAGTAGTAGCCATCCTCTGCGGCCTGTTTCAGCCAATTGACGCCCTGTTGGGTATTCTGCTTTGTCCCCCGACCATGCAGATAGAGCATGCCGAGCTGGAACTGGGCTTCCACATGGTCCCGCTTTGCCAGTCGCTTGAATGTCCGGTAGGCGGTGGTGTAATCGCCGCCTGTCAGCGCGGCCATACCATCAGCGTAGTCATCTGCAGTCGCTCCGGCGGAGAGCATCAACATCGACCAGGCCAGGAGCAGCTTAATTATCGTATTTCTCATGATCACACTATTCTGACACAGGACCCCGTGATTACCAGAGGGGCTGAATGTTTTTTCGCGATCGATTTGGCGCCAGAATGTGGCCTGGAATGCAAACCTTGTATGAAACCGAACCTTCCCTCGAGCCAATCAATCCAGCCGCTTGATTGCAGCAAGTAAAAAGCGGCTGACGCAACTTTATCCGAGGAATCCGATCACATAATTATCAACCCGGTAACTCAGTATGACCCGTTCAACAATCTCAACCCATTAAAACGGAGATCAGGCAAGCCTTATGGTGTAATCTCCTGCCAACAAACAACACCATAGTAAAAACCCATATCAAGGTGCCACATGTACAGATTTGCTCTCATCCTGATACTTCTCACGATCGCGCTGCCCGTCTCGGCCCAACCACTGGTATCCGTCGAGTGGCTGGAACAGAACAAGAACAAGCCTGACCTGGTGTTACTCGATCTGCAGAGCAACCAGAACTACCTTCGGTTTCATATCCCGGGATCGGTAAATACCGAATACAGCCATTGGCGGACGGAAAAAAAGGGGCAGCCCAAGGTTCTGCCCCCGGTCCCCATTATGGAGAAGCTGATCGGCTCCCTGGGCATCAGCAACAAAAGCCATGTGGTGCTGATCCCGCTCGGAGCCAGTGCCGGCGATGTGGCGGTGGCATCCCGGGTCTACTGGAGCTTCAAGGTACTGGGACACGATAAGGTTTCAATCCTGGATGGCGGCCTGATCGCCTATGCGGAGACCCGTAAATACCCCCTTGAAAAAGGCAATCATCAGCTCAAACCCGCCACTTTCAAGGCCAACTACCGAGCGGAGATGAATCCGGATGCGGAGGCGGTCAAACAGGCCATCAGCTCCGGCGCCCTGGCGGTGGATAACCGCACTCGTGCGGAGTTCCTAGGGATCTACAAAGGCGGCGCCAAGGAGCGTCCCGGCAGCCTGCCCGGCGCGGTAAATCTCAACTACGACTGGCTGACCGTCAACGGCAGCGGCAAACTGCACAAACTG
Organism: gamma proteobacterium symbiont of Stewartia floridana; assembly: GCA_003676145.1. Lineage (GTDB taxonomy): Bacteria > Pseudomonadota > Gammaproteobacteria > Chromatiales > Chromatiaceae > Thiodiazotropha > Thiodiazotropha taylori. The sequence goes on from NAUB01000016.1 coordinate 77,290, forward strand.
GAGAATCTGAAGCAGATCTACACCGCCGGCAACGTGCCTCTGCAAGGAGCACAGATCAACTACTGCCACACCGGCAATCGTGCTGCGCTGGCGTGGTTTGTCTCACATGAACTGCTTGGCAACAGCCAGGCCAAACTCTACGATGGCTCCACTCAGGAGTGGGCGGCAGATTCAACACTGCCGATGGATCGACAGGTTCAGCTGAACTTCTGAGCCTGAGTGGACTAGGGTAAGCGCTACCGATGCCAAGAGTTCTATTGATCGTTATCAGCCTGCTGCTTTTGCAAACGGCAGGCCATGCGGATGAGACCCTACATCTGGAGAGATCCGAGTCTATGACAAAGAAACTCTATCAGGCCTATCTGGATAAAGGCATTGGCTACCGACCGCGTACCGAGCATTTCAATAAGGACGGCACCCCCAGTTTCATCAACCAGCTGATTCTGGAGGATTCTCCCTATCTGCTGCAGCATGCGCATAACCCGGTCGACTGGCACCCCTGGTCCGAGGCCGCCTTTCAGAAGGCCAAACAGCAGAACAAACCGATCTTTCTCTCGATCGGCTACTCAACCTGCCACTGGTGTCATGTGATGGAGCGGGAGAGTTTCGAGAATCTGCCGATCGCCGCCCTGTTGAACCGGGACTTCATCGCCATCAAGGTGGACCGGGAGAGCCACCCGGATGTGGATGAGGTCTATATGACCGCTGTGATGCTGATGACCGGTCACGGGGGTTGGCCCATGTCCAGCTTCCTGACCCCCGATGGAAAGCCTTTCTATGGTGGCACCTATTACACCCCCGAACAGTTCACCTCACTGCTGCAACAGGTGAACCAGCTCTGGAAAGAGCGACCTGACGATGTGATTGCACAGGCAGAAAAAGTGGCGGATGCGGTCGCTGAGAGCAACCGCCTGAGAGGTGAGGCAAAGGCGCTTGATGAGGGGGTCATCGCCCAGGCGCTGAATAGCATGCAGAACGCCTTCGATGAGATCCAGGGGGGCTTCGGACAGGCACCGAAGTTCCCCAGAGAGCCCTGGCTCTATCTGTTGCTCGACCAGGCGCAACGCCATGGGGATCAAGCCGCCCTGCAGATGTTGACAGTGACCCTGGACCATATGGGACGGGGCGGCATCTACGACCAGGTGGCAGGAGGCTTCCATCGCTACTCCACCGACTATGAGTGGCTGGTGCCCCACTTCGAAAAGATGCTCTACAACCAGGCTCATCTCAGCCGCATCTACCTGGGTGCCTGGCGTATCACCGGCAGAGAGGATTTTCGCCGCATCGCCACTCAGACGCTCGACTATGTACTGCGTGAGTTGACCTCACCGGATGGCGGATTCTACTCCGCAACCGATGCTGACAGCGAAGGCGAAGAGGGACTCTTTTTCACCTGGACCGAGGATGAACTGAACGCGGCCCTCGACAAGCAGCAGGCAAGCCTGGCGACCACCCTCTACGGCGTGACCCCATCCGGTAACTTCGAAGGTCGCAACATTCTCCACCTGCCGCAAACCCTTGCCGAGTTTGCCGATGAGAAAAAACGCTCATTGAGCGATCTGCTCACGCAACTGGAGCAGATCAATCAAATCTTGCTGGAGACCCGCAACAAACGCATCCCGCCCCTGAGAGATGACAAGATTGTCACCTCTTGGAACGGCATGATGATCACCGCGTTTGCCCAGGCTGCCGATCTGCTGGATAACACCAGCTACCGGGATGCGGCGCTCAAGGCCGCCGAGTTTCTCTGGCAGCAGAACCGATACAAACCTGGTTACCTATGGCGAGTCCATCTGAACGGACAGTCATCCATTGCAGCCACCCAGGAGGATTACGCCTACCTGTCGGAGAGTTTTCTCTACCTCTACGATCTGACCGGCGAGCCGCTCTGGCTGGAGCGCGCCAAAGAGCTGGCCGGAGCCATGACCGGGCGCTTTCTCGATCGTCAGCAGGGCGGCTTTTTCATGAATGAGGCTGAGAGCAGTATCACCGGCATGGGACGCCCCAAGGATGAGGGCGCTGACAATGCCATACCCTCGGGCAGTTCTGTGGCAATACACAGCCTGCAACGACTCTGGCAACGCAGCGGTGATCTGGACTTCCGCAAACAGACCGATGGGCTGATATCCCGCTTTGCCCCGGCCCTGGAAGCGACACCGATCAGCTACGGATATCTGTTGAGCGCCGTAGCCGATCACCGGCATGGAGAACTCGGTTCGAGGGCCTACGCCGGGCAGGGTGGCATCCGCATTCATGCCGACACCAGCCAGGCAGCAGAGCAAACCCTGCTGAACCTGAAGATCCAGATTCCGGACGGCTGGCACATCAACTCCAATCAACCCAGCGGCAAGGATCTGATTGCAACCCGCATGAGCTTGGCAGAACAGTCCAACGGCTGGCAGATGGGACCGGTAACCTACCCCAAGGGAAAACAGCAGAAACTCGCCTTCCAGCAACAGCCACTCTCTGTCTATGGGGGAGACATCAGCTTGCAGACGCTGCTGAAGCAGATCGATGGAGATCATCCCGGTTCAACCACACTACCGGTTGAGTTACAGCTTCAGGCGTGTAACGACCAGGTCTGCCTGCCACCGGAAACCGTGACACTCTGGGTGGACCTTAACCGGTAAACCAAAACAGGCCCTAGGGTAATCCCCAGTGCCCAAGCCAGGATGGAGCTCATAGAATAGAACTTCTGTAGATCAAGGAACTGAGATACTGGAGTTTTCCATGAACGGATCAGCAACCACATTTGGCACCAGTCAGTCATTTTCACCAAACCATCTGTTTGGGGCGACCCATACACCACTCAGCTCACCGGTTCGAAGTAACCAGGCTGTCGCACAGGAGGTTGCCAACCTGTTCAGGCAGGGCAGACAGGGAGAAGCGGTTGCTGTTTTAAACAACCAGAAACAGGCGCAACCTCCCGCTGTTCAGCAGGCGCTCGACCGGATGGTCAGCGCGGAGCTCCAGTACTCGATTTCACCAAACAGTGCATACAACGGCCTGAACCTGTTTGCCAGCCCCGCAGAGATCGGTGCAGCCATCAGACAGATCAATGAAGCCGGCAGCGAGCCACCCGAGATGCCGGACACATCAACACTCTCCGATCAGCAGAAGTTCGATGTCTACGCCAGCATTGTGCAGACCCGTGGTGATCAGGCCGCACAGAATGATCTTGCCAACGGCAACAGTGTCATCGTCGGCCTGCGCGCTGAAACCAACACCCTGGAAAACCGTGGCCGGGGTGTTTACGATGACCGCATCGCCGTCATCTCCAGGGAAGCCAATGGCACCGTTCATGTGGAGGAGTTCAATCAGGTTTCAACCGAACCCAGCGCACAATACGATGCCAATCTGGCCAGCCATCCTGACAACCGCTTCAGACGCCCGGTGGGTGTGGATGTCACAGGCGACGGCATCCGCGACCAGGGCAGACTGGCCACACCACAGACCATTCAGATGTATGAAGATACCCATCGCAATCCAGTCTCGGCAGGCGGCACTGATTTTGCCCTAAGACCGACACCGCACGCTGTTACCCAGGGACAGGGTGGCGTAGTGCGTTTCACCGCCGGAACCGGTTATGTGGATAACAGCAACCCGGCTACCAACGATGACCTCAACCGCACGTTCAAGATACACTCAGGCAGCCGCACCAACACCGATTCTGCTGGCTGTACAACCGTGCACCCCAATGATTACGTGCGCTTCGAAAACAGCATCAGAACCAATCCGGGTCAGACCACCTGGAACTACCTGCTCACCGAGGTCTCACCATAATCAGCAACAGACCATTCAGTAGATCGATTGCCCTGCTCTTCTGCCTCACGCTCACTTCATTGAGTTTTGCGGATGAGGCCAGGGTGCCTGCCGACGAAACCGAATGTCAGATCGAAGGCTGGTCAAAGGAGGCCCATCAGCCTGGCCTGTCAGTACGCTCATCGGCCGGGATCAATGCTCAGGTGATTGGCACACTACCCGCCTATGTGATCAATTTTGACAGCCACAACTTTGGTATCGAGTTTCAGATCATTGGCTCACACCAGGGCTGGTTGAAGATTCGTGGCGCCAAAGATGATCCCGATCGCAGCAGGCTTCCCTTGCGAGCCACCTATCCGGGCATCGGCTGGATACCCGGCGACAGCGTGGCGTTCATGGTGCAGTCCGGCAGTGGCCATCTGCGGCCCGATGCCGGGAGTCCCAAGCTGCTCGACCTGAAAGGCGACTGGCTTACTTCCATGGGCAGAATCGAGCAAGTGATCGCCTGCGATGGTGAATGGGTTCTACTGGATTACTCACTCGTAAAACAGCGCAATCCGCAGACCCTGGCACTCAAGAGACTGACTGAGGCGGAAAGACAAACCACACAGGGGCGCGCCTGGTTTCGGGGTGTTTGCGCTAACCAGGAAACCACCTGTGAAACCAGCTGGCCCTGATCAGATCCAGCGTCTGACACGGTTTTGATAGGCCTGATAGTCAGTGCCAAAGCGACATAGAAGATAGGCTTCCTCCCTTGCCACAACATAATAGCGAACAAACACCACCACAGGCGCCAACAGCAACACCATCCAGCCGTTAAGAAAAAACAGTGCAACTCCCAACTGCAGCAGGATCAGCGAGAGATAGAGGGGATTTCTGGTGAAACGATAGGGCCCGGAGACCATCAAACGATTGACCGGCCGAATTGGAGCAACGGGATTACGGGACGCATGGAACTCACGCATACCCCACAGCGTGATGGCGATTGCGGAGAGAGCCAGCATTGCACCGACCCATTGAAGGATTACCCAATGCGGCAGGGACACGGGAAAATAATGGTTGATCGCACCACCCAGGCCGATACTGACGATGTGGATCACCGGTGGTGGCAGGATCACATCAGCATGATCCTCTGATCTGCCACATGCCATATTCTCTGCCTCTACCCTACCCGCTTCAGTTTACTGAAGACACTGAAATCCCACGCTCTGAATGCCAACATCAGGCTGGTGCCCTGTCGCTGGGATAGGGGCAATGAACCATCCTCTTCATGCAGCCGGTTGAACTCCACCGATAGCCGTTTCAACTGCCGTAACATGGTCAATCTCGAATTCTCAGAGAGGTATCCGTTGGTAAAGATCAGCGCCTCATCCTCGCGCAGAAATTTCGCGTCGAGAAACTCAGGCTGAGCATACTTTTGAAAATAACGCTGAATCGGCCCATTGGTACGCCAGGTAAAATTTTTGTCCACCACCAGCTTGAACCGATTGAGCGGTAGCAGTTCAATGATCCTGAGCCGGTCGAGCTTGGCCAGCAACTGGGTCAACTCAGTCTGAGTAAAGCGGTACTCCGCCAGAATCTGTTCAAACTGCCAGTGGTTAAAGACACAGATCGCCACCAGCAGGAGTTTGGTGTTACCCACCATCTCCCGCTCCTGATCCTCCGTCAGCATGGTGATGCGCTCCCGCCCTTCAACCATGATCTGCACCAGATCGGAGAGCTCCAGACCGAGCAGATCACAAACCTTCTCCAGCCTGGCGATGGAGAAGCTTCGTTCGGCAAACAGGCGTTTGACACTGTTTTCAGACAGCTCCAGGAAATCAGCAACTTCACGGTAGGTGACCCCCTTGGCGCGCAGTTCGCGCTTCAAGGCCTGCAACAGCTCTGCGACTTGACTCATATCCCTCTCCCACCGGAAAAGTCCCAATATACAGTACTTTTCGTTTCATGAAACAGTGCTTTTCACTATTTGGTTTATTTATTCAAAACCCCGCACTACTGTCTCCTTAACTCCAATGCGGAGTCCCTTTTCTTACAAAATGGAGTTTTCAGTATGACCACTCTGATAAAACAGTTTAAATATCTGCTCTTCGGGCTCACCTTTTTCGCCGCCCAGAGCGCTACATCCGCCGGCCTGATGACGCCGAAATCGGCCAACCTGCCTGAGCTGGAGATCAAACAGCACCATGTGGAGGTCACCATCGAGGATGGTTATGCAGTCACCTCAGTGGAGCAGGTTTTTTTCAATCCCAACGATCGGGAACTTGAGGCGATCTACTCATTTCCGGTGCCGGAAAAAGCTTCCGTCGGAGAGTTTACCTACTGGATCGATGGCCAACCGGTAACCGGTGAGGTCTTGGAGAAACAGCGAGCCAGAGAGGTCTACCAGCAGGAACGCAATGCCGGCCGGGAGACCGCTCTGACCGAGCAGGACAGTTACCGAACCTTCGACAGCCACGTCTATCCGGTAAAGCCTCAACAGGATGTAAAAATACGCCTTGTCTATATTCAGCCCGCCCATGTGGATAGCGGCATAGGACGCTATGTCTACCCTCTGGAAGAGGGTGGTGTGGATGAGGAGAAGCTGGCTTTCTGGAGTTACAACGACGTGGTGACCGAGGCATTCAGCTTCAACCTGAAACTACGCTCTTCCTACCCGATCGACACCCTGCGGCTGCCCCAACATCCACAGGCCTCCGCAACAGCCAACTCGTCACAGGAGTGGCTGGTTGCACTGCATAACGGTCAGGCCAGTGTTGAAGAAGGGGAGTCTCGAGCCACCCCGGCAATGATCCAGAAACTGGATAGAGACATCGTGGTCTATTGGCGACACCAACAGGGGTTACCGGGCAGCATCGACATGGTCACCCATAAGGAGCCCGGCGAGGATCGGGGAACCTTTATGCTGACCGTTACACCGGGTGACGATCTGGCTTCCATCCATGAAGGTCGGGATTGGGTATTCGTACTTGATCTGTCAGGCTCCATGAAGGGTAAGTATCAGAGTCTGGTTGAAGGTGTGAAAAAAGGCTTGGTGCGACTTTCAGAGAAAGACCGTTTCAGGATCGTGCTCTTCAACGACTACGCCAGGGAACTCACCTCAGGTTATATCAACGCCAGCAGCGAGAATGCAAAGCGTTATATCGATAAGCTTGAAAACATCTCGCCCAGTGGCAGCACCAATCTCTATGACGGTGTAGAACAGGGTATCAAAGGTCTCGATTCCGACCGCTCCAGCGCGATCATCCTGGTAACCGATGGGGTTGCCAATGTGGGCACCACGGAGAAGCGGTCATTTCTCAAGCTGCTTGAGAGTCATGATGTACGCCTGTTCAGTTTTGTCATGGGTAACAGCGCCAATCGTCCTCTATTGGAAGGCATGACAAAAATCTCAAATGGCTTTTCGATCAATATCTCGAACAGTGACGATATCGTCGGCCAATTGATGCTGGTAACCGATAAGTTAACCCATGAAGCACTGCACGATATCGATGTGGAGATTCGCGGTGTCAAGGTAAAGGATCTGACACCGGATCGAATCGGTTCCCTCTACCGGGGTCGCCAACTGATCCTGTTCGGTCACTACTGGGGCGACGGTATGGCGGATGTCACCATCCGCGGCAAGATATCGGGACAAGAGACGAAGTACTCAAGCCGATTCGAATTTCCCAGCCAGAGCGACCGCAACCCCGAGATTGAACGGTTATGGGCCTATGCCACGATTGAAGCGCTGCAAAACCAGATCGACTATCTGGGTGAGGATGCTGACACCCGACAGGCGATCGTGGATGTCGCTAAAGAGTATGGATTGGTGACAGACTACACCTCGATGGTGGTTGTCAGAGAAGAGCAGTTTCAGCAGCATGGCATCGATCGTCACAACCAGGCACGTGTCGCCAAGGAACAGGCTGCACGACAGCAACGGGCTGCCGCACCGGTCACCAACAATCGAGTCGACAATCAGCAGCCGATGTTCAACAAACCCCGCGCTTATCCATCGCATGGTGGCGGCGCCCTCGGCCCCTGGATGCTGCTGCTGTTGATCCCGTTATTGAAAGCACGACGTCAGCGTCGTAATTGACAACGACCCTACTCTGGCCGGAATTGATCCGGCCAGAGTTTTTTTGAATCCGCAGTGACTCGATTACAGCTCACTCGTGAGTAACGAAACATAGGGACTAAAGCGCGTAATCAAGCACCAGACCGACAAACACCACCAGACCGAACCGGTTATTGTTGAGAAAGGCCTGAAAGCAGGCCTTGGGGTCACGATTCCGGGTCAGCCACTGCTGATAGAGGAACAGCATCGCCGCGGCGGCGATACCGAGAAAGTAGATCAGACCGCGATCACTCATCAGACCGATCAAGACCAACAGCCCGATCATGACGCCCTGCAGCAGCCCGACAATCAGGTTGTCATGACGGCCAAACAGGATCGCCGTGGATTTCACACCGATCTTCAGATCATCCTCCCGATCCACCATGGCGTACTGGGTATCGTAGATCAGCGCCCAGATCAGGGTGGAGAGAAAAATCACCCAGGTGATCAGCGGCAGACTCTCGGTCAGCGCCATGAAGACCATCGGTACCGCCCAGCCAAAGGCAGCACCCAACACCACCTGAGGCAGATAGGTATAACGCTTCATGAAGGGATAGAGCGCGGTCAGCGCCAGCGCCACCAGGGAGAGATAACGGGTTGGCCAGTTCAAAAAGATCAGCAGAGTGGCCGCCATCAGAGAGAGTACCAGAAACACCCCGATCGCCTCTCTGGGCTGGATCAATCCACTGGCGATGGGTCGATCCTCGGTGCGTGCCACATGACCGTCAAAATTCCGGTCCGCATAATCGTTGATGGCGCATCCGGCGGAGCGCATTATCGCCACTCCCAAGGTGAAGACCAGTACCATGCCCCATGGCGGCACACCCTCAGCGGCGATCCACAATGCCCAGAGGGTAGGCCAGAGCAACAGCAGTATGCCGATAGGGCGATGCAGCCTGATCAGCAACGCGTAGCGCCTCAGCCTCTCCCCCCAGCCCACGGACTGGACCGGCGGCAACCCCATGTTTGCCTCACCACTCATCGATCACCACGCATCCGCATTGGCAGCTCCGGCAGAAACAACTCATTCACCAGAATCGGTCTCTGCGCCATATAGAAAAGGGTACGTCGGCCCCAAAGCAACTCCGGTTGCCGATCAAGATGTTCACAGGCCGCATCGAACAGGGCATGCCCCGGACTGAGTCTGGCAAACATGGTCGCCCCCCGAATCACTTTCGGGTCTGAGAAGAGTACCGCCCCCAGGGGTTTCTCCCCAAGCAGCATCAGTCGTCGCGCCGGCCCTTTCAGGGTTGAGGCGGGAATCAGTGTGCGGGCGAAGACCCAGGGGCTGTCATCACACAGCAACACCACATCCCGCACCATCGCCAGCAGCCCCTGTCGCATCTGCAGTGACTGCCGTTCACTGGTCAGCGGCCGCCCCCACTGCTGCTGTTGCAGCGAGACCCGGAAGCGGCCCGATCCACAACACTGGATCACCCGCCGGGTAAGGGAACCGGTATCGCGCAGCCACGCCTGAGCCTCTGGCGGAACCCCGCTGTAGCGGCGTTGCGACCAATCGCTCCAATGGGGTTCCAGAAGTGACCTCTTACTGCTTCGCTGACTCAAGCTTTGTTCCTTGAAAAAGATCGATTATGGCACAGCAGACAAGCAGTTGACGAACATCCGTGATGCAGCACAATCGTTGCGCAAGGGTTACTCAGGGAGTCTCATTGGAATCGGCGCTCAAACCCGTCCGTAGTCGACCCGGTCACCCAGCCAGCGCTTGACCAGTGCGCTCGCGGCAGACGGATCCTGTTCGATCACCATCGCTGCCCCATCACGCACATCATCCAGCATCTCCTGATCCCTGATCAGATCGGCGATCCGCAGCTGCATCTCACCGGTCTGTCGGGTACCGAGCACCTCGCCGGGACCGCGCATCTCCAGATCTTTCTGTGCGATCACAAAACCATCGCCGGTCTCTCGAAGGATCGCCAGGCGCTGCTTTGCCTGTTGCGAGAGGGGGGATTGATACATCAACAGACAGTGGCTCTCCGCACTGCCGCGCCCTACCCGGCCACGCAGTTGATGTAACTGAGCCAACCCAAGGCGCTCGGGATTTTCAATGATCATCAGGCTGGCGTTGGGTACATCCACCCCCACCTCGATCACGGTGGTGGCCACCAGCAGATCCAGGGAGCCGGATTTGAAACGCCCCATGATCTGCTCTTTTTCCTCCTGCTTGATGCGTCCATGCACCAGTCCGATGTTGAGCTCGGGAAGCGCCTCGGCCAACAGCCGCTCGGTCTCTTCCGCTGCCTGACACTGCAACACCTCCGACTCCTCGATCAAAGTACAGACCCAATAGGCCTGACGCCCTTCGGCACAGGCCGCTCTGACCCGGGCAACAACCTCATCGCGGCGACTGCTCGAGAGTACCGCCGTGGTAACCGGTTTACGCCCCGGCGGCAGGCCGTCGATCACCGACAGATCGAGATCGGCATAAGCGGTCATCGCCAGGGTGCGAGGAATCGGCGTGGCGGTCATGATCAGCTGATGCGGGGTGCGATTCTGCCGCTGCCCCTTTTCCCGCAGGGCGAGACGCTGATGGACGCCGAAACGGTGCTGCTCATCGATCACCACCAGTCCAAGGTCGTTAAACGAGACATCGTCCTGGAACAGTGCCTGGGTGCCGACCACCATCTGCACCTCGGCCGACTCAATCCGCTGCAGCACCTGTTCCCTTGCCCTCCCCTTGAGCCGCCCGGTGAGCCAGGCGATCTCAACCCCCAGAGGCGTCAACCACTGACTGAAGTTGTTCAGATGCTGCTCCGCCAGCAGCTCGGTCGGTGCCATCAGGGCCACCTGGCTGCCGGCACCGATCGCCTGCAGTGCCGCCAGGGCGCTGACCACGGTTTTACCCGAACCCACATCCCCCTGCACCAGCCGCTGCATCGGTCTGGCCTGCGCCAGATCATCTTCGATCTCAGCGACCACCCGATGCTGAGCCTCGGTCAGACTGAAGGGCAGAGCCTCGAGCAGTTCCTGCTTGAGTCGATTCTGCTTGGCATAGGCGGTACTTTTGATGCGCTGGTGTTGCGTCCGCACACTCAGCAGACTGATCTGATGAGCCAGCAGCTCTTCGAAGGCAAGCCGTTGCTGGGCTGGATGCTCACCGGAAAGCAGTCGCTGCTGATCCACATCCGGTGGCGGGCGATGCAGAAAACAGACCGCCTGCAAAAGACTGGAGAGTTGAAAACGCTGTAACAGATTCTCAGGCAGCAACTCTTGCAGGGCAGCGGGTGATCGATCCAGCAACTCAAGGGTCTGGCCGATCAGCCCTCTCAAGGTCAATTGATGCACACCCTCGGTCGTCGGATAGACCGGGGTCAGGGTCTCTTCGACCTGCAGCGGCTCATCGTCTGAGAGTCGCTGATACTCCGGATGCACCATCTCAAGGCTGCTCGGCCCGCTGCGTACCTCACCAAAACAGCGCAACCTGACCCCTCGGCTAAGATTCTGACGCTGAGCATTGCTGAAGTAGAAAAAACGCAGAAACAGACTGCCGGTACCATCGGAGAGGTGGACCATCAGAGAACGACGCCGGCCGAACTTGATCTCGGCCAGATCGACCTCCCCTTCGATGACCACCTGATCGCCCCGCCGCAATCCGCCAATCGGGTGCACCCGGGTTCTGTCCTGATAGCGCAACGGCAGATGGAAGAGTACATCCTGCAGGGTGGTAATACCCAGTTTCGCAAGCTTTTCGGCGCTCCTTGCCCCAACCCCTTTCAGCAGGGTGACAGATTGGTCTGCCAGACTTTTCAGTTCAATATCCTTTTTCAATGTCACTCGCTTTCATACGCTTTGAAGGTAAACTGTTGACGTCTTCTCATGGACTCATCGATCTACTCGAAGATCCATGTTGAGACAACATTTTCAAATTATGAACCCGGAGTAAAGTGAAAATGGTGGCACAGGAAACATTCAGTGTTCAAACCCGTGGCAGAGAGACCCTCAACATTACCCGTCAGGTCACCTCACTGGTGGATCAATCCGGCATCCAAACCGGCCTCTGCCAACTCTTCCTGCGCCACACCAGCGCCTCACTGATCCTTTGCGAAAATGCCGATCCTGATGTCCGCTCCGACCTGGAGCGCTACCTCTCCAGACTGGTCAAGGATGGTGACCCGATCTTTCAGCACACCATGGAAGGCCCGGATGATATGTCGGCACATATCCGCACAATCCTCACCCACAGCGATCTCAGCCTGCCGATCAGTAACGGACGATTGGCATTGGGCACCTGGCAGGGAGTCTACCTGTGGGAGCACAGAACCCACCCCCACAATCGTCAAGTGATGGTCACGCTGATCGGAGAATAAGGGGACGCGAGAGACAACAGGGATGCTATTCGGGAGTGGCTTGCTGCAGAGCCAATTCAACAACACTCACTTATCCAGTTTGACCTTTCCGCCAAACAGCCGGCCAACCAGACTGTGTTTGGTTTTTGCCATCCACTCCTCCCGTTCGCTCAACAGCATCTTGGAGAGATTGACCAGGGACTGAAGGGTTTTGGTGCTGGCGATCTGCATCCTGATCTCAGTCTGCTCGGTGGCACTGCTCCAGGGACCACCATTGTGCTTGCGGATAAAGCCGACCACCTGCTGGTGCAGTGCATTGCGCAAATTGGCCACCAGATCCTCTTCCGCCTTCTTCGGATCCCTGCCGACCAGTTCGTGGACATGTTTTTTGGCCTGCTTGGGAGTCACCAGTTTCAGGGTGACACAGTCATTCAACAGCAGATGCTCCATCTCAGAACGCTGGTCCTTGAGACGCTCACCCATCGATTTCGCTTCCGGCACATAACCGGTGGCTTTCTTGTTCTGCTGATGGGCAGTAACCGGCTTGGCCGGCTCCTGTTGCTCGGTAACCAGCTCTTCTGCCGACGCCTCCTGAATTGCATCAGACTGGCCCGATTCGGACGGATCAGTCAACTGACCGACCTCCCGCTCCAGCCACTTCGACTTTTCGTTCAGTGCCTCATGAAAATCGGCAACCGAACTCTCAGGATTCAGCATACCCATGGTCGCCTCTTCCAGAATCTGCACATAGTAGCCCATGATGCTGGGGTCGGTGATACCGTGGGACTGGCAGATGACAAAGGCGCGTCCTTTGATATTCACCTGCATCATCTGCTTGAGTTGGTCGCTCATATCAAAATAGAAACCAGTTATAAAGGCCTGATAACACAAGCGTCTACTGCATATCCGCTATGAGTCAATCTCCATAATAGCATCCATTTCCACCCCTGCATCTTTCGGCAGCGCTGCCACCCCGATCGCCGCTCTTGCTGGATAGGGTTCAGCAAAGTAGTCGGCCATCACCTGATTGACCACAGGAAAGTGAACCAGATCGGTGAGAAACACATTCAGCTTGACCACATCGGCGAGGTTTCCACCGGCCGCTCTTGCTACCGCCTGCAGGTTATCGAACACGCGTCTTATCTGTTGTTCGATATCACCTTCAACCATCTCCATGGTTTCCGGAACCAGTGGAATCTGCCCGGACAGATAGACAGTCTGCCCCACCTTCACCGCCTGGGAATAGGTACCTATTGCCTGCGGTGCCTGGTCGGTGCGGATAATTTCACGACTCATGTTGTAACTCCTCTGGATGTTATCGGGCCTGTCCCGGCCACTTTGATGATGGTTAGCTTATCTGAATTATGCTGCTACATCTGCAACCTTCGGGCAAATCCAACGATTGTTGCTGGCTAGGCTATTTGAGACGACTGATGCGCATCACTGAGGGAAGTGAACGGACCTGACGCATGATTCTCGCCAGGTGCAGACGATTCTTCACGGTAATGACAAATACCAAGGTTGATGAAAGACCGTCCCGCTCCTCCGATCCCACATGTTCGATATTCGACTCCTGCTGGGAGATCACCGAGGCCACGGAGGCCAGAACGCCGCGCTGATTGCCGGACTCGACCTTGATCTTGGTTGCGAACTCACCCTGCACATCGGGCTCCCATTCGGCCTCAATCCATTTGTGTCCATGCTTCTTGTAATCCCCGAGATTGGGGCAGCCCTGGCGATGAATGGTGATACCCTTGCCAGGATTGAAGACACCGACAATCGCGTCATCGGGAATCGGCCAACAACATTTGGCGAAATTGACCACCATCCCCTCGGTACCGCGAATCGCCAGCACCCCGGAAGGTTCAGCCTCCTGCGCACCGGTCTCACTGCCAGCCGGCACCATCTCCTCGCCTGCCAGACGCCGGGCAACCAGCAGCGGCATGTGATTGCCCAGGGCGATGCCAGCCAGCAGGGAGTCCAGATTCTCCAGGCGGAACTCTTCCAGCATCTGATCAAGCTGGGATTGATCGATCTCGTCCAGTTTCAGGCTCAGCAGATTCAGCTCCCGCTCCAGCAGGCGCCGTCCCAGATTGACCGCCTCCTGATCCTGCAGATTCTTCAGATAGGATCTGATGTTGGCCCTGGCCTTGCCAGTGACCACGAAATTGAGCCAGGCGGGACTTGGCCCTGCGGTTTCCGAGTTGATGATCTCCACCGTCTGGCCGTTATGCAGCCTGGTGCGCAACGGTACAAGCCGACGATCGACCCGCGCCGCCACACAGGTATTCCCCACATCGGTATGCACGCTGTAGGCAAAATCGACCACCGTGGCCCCTTTGGGTAGCACCATGATGCGCCCCCTGGGAGTGAACACATAGACCTCATCGGGAAACAGGTCCACCTTCACATGTTCGAGAAACTCCATCGAGTCGCCGACACCCTGCTGCATCTCCAACAGGTTTTGCAGCCAGTCGGAAGCGCGGGACTTGACCCACTGGCCACTGGCCTCCCCGGTTTTGTACATCCAGTGAGCTGCAATGCCCGATTCCGCCAGCTTGTCCATCTCTTCGGTACGGATCTGGATCTCGATCGGAATTCCCTGGGGGCCGAACAGCACCGTATGCAGCGACTGGTAGCCATTCGCCTTGGGAATCGCGATATAGTCCTTGAAGCGGCCGGGCATCGGCTTGTAGAGATTGTGTACCACCCCAAGTACCCGGTAGCAGGTATCCACCCGATCGACGACGATGCGGAAGGCAAATACATCCACCACCTCGGAGAAGCTGAGTTTCTTCTCAACCATCTTTTTATAGATGCTGTAGAGATGTTTCTGCCGCCCGTAGACCTCGCCCTCAAAGTCCTCCTGCTCAAGACGGGTACTGAGCGCCATCTCGACATTTTCAACCAGCTCCCGATGGTGGCCACGAGCATCCGCAACCGCTCGCTGCAGCGCCCGGTAGCGCATCGGCCAGTAGGCGGCAAATCCCAACTCTTCGAGCTCCAGACGCATGCTGTTGATACCCAACCGGTTGGCGATCGGAGCAAAGATATCCAGGGTCTCCTTGGCGATTCGTCGCGATTTGTCCGGTCGCATCACCCCGAGGGTACGCATGTTGTGTAAGCGGTCTGCCAGCTTGATGAGAATGACCCGGATATCCTTGGTCATCGCCAACAGCATCTTGCGCAGACTCGCTGCCTGCGCCTCCGCCTGGGAGTTGAAATCGATCTTGGAGAGTTTACTGACCCCATCCACCAATTGGGCGATCTCCGCATCGAAGGTATCGGCCAACTGCTCCTTGGCGGTGGGCGTATCCTCGATCACGTCATGCAGAATCGCCGCCATCAGGCATTTGTAATCCATGCGCATGTTGGCGAGGATGCGCGCCACAGCAACCGGGTGATAGATGTAGGGCTCACCGGTTTTTCGATGTTGGCCCACATGGGCCTCTGCACCAAACAGATAGGCACGATAGACTTCGCGGATGTGATCCGGAGAGAGGTACTCCTCCAGATAGGCACACAGATCACTGATCAGAAAACGGGGCGCATCCTGATCTTTCTCTATGATACCTAAAGGGTTGCTCATTCGGGCACTCCAAAAACACAACTAATGGAGAATTCTGTGCCGATTCAACCCCGAGTTGCAAGTCAATAGAGAGGAAAAAATTGGCGGTTGCGGCGATAAGTGCCGCAAGCGGAGGAAAATCTTATTGGTTCGGTTCCATCGGCGTGATATCGACATCCATGATCGCCTCATCCAGAACAGCCTCTTCCTCAGCGAGTTGAGCATCCACATCCTTATGGGAGATCAGACCTTCGGCAATCTCGCGCAGCGCCATGACGGTGGGTTTGTCGTTTTCCCAGGGCAGCAGAGGCTCGACGCCATTGACCAGCTGACGGGCCCGTTTGGTGGCAAGCAGGACCAGATCAAAACGGTTATCCACAAATTCCATGCAATCTTCAACTGTCACACGTGCCATCGTTTTTCCCCACCGGAAATGAATATCAAAGGGCCACAGGGCCGCAAAAAAGAGAGGAATCATAAACCAAGTTAGCGCCAAAGCCAATTTTCCCCGGCAAATCAGGGCTTGTTAGCCGGCCCCAAGAGAAAAAAACCTTATCGCCGGTCTGAAAAAAACCGCGCCGGCGGTACCCCCAGGTTTTCACGAAACATCGCAATGAAGGCACTCGGACTGCCATAACCCAGCTCATAGGCGACCTCTGTCACCGAGGCGCCATTGCCTAACCGGTCGATCGACTCCAGTAATCTCAAGCGACGACGCCAGGCACCAAAACTCATGCCCAGATGACGCATAAAGAGTCGACCCAGAGTCCGTTCACTGGCACCGATCTGCAGGGCCCACCCGGCCAGTGTGCGGTTGTCCGCAGGATTGGCGATCATGTTGTCGGTAACCCGGCGGACCCTCGGTTCAGCGGAGAAAGGCAGATAGAGGGGGAAGCGCTCGATTTTCTTCAACTGATCGAGGATCACCAGCATCAATCGCGCCTCAGGCGTCCCGGTCCGGTAGTCGTTGCCAATCGCTGCCGCTTCCAGGATCAGGGCTTTAAGCAGCGCTGACACCCTCATCACACAACACTCCTCAGGCAACTCCTCCACATAAGCCGGATCGATATAGACCGACCTCAATGAGACCGCCTCGGCCATCTCCACCTCATGCATCACCCCGGGAGGTATCCACAACGCCTGAGAGGGGGGAACCAGCCAGGCCCCATCATCGGTAGTCGCCTTCATGGCGCCTCGGATGGCAAACAGCAGTTGCCCCCTCAAGTGGGAGTGTTTCGAAACCAGTTCCGAGGCTTTCCGCTCACTCGTCAGAGTCAAGACAGGCCGATCCGCGTCCACCACATATCCCACGTGAACCTGGGGGTCTATTGTCTGATTTTCTATATTCATTGTCAGATTATAGTTATTACGACAAATCAATTCCCATTCATAATAGGGTCATGTTGAAGATTCCCACACAGATCCGACAGCGACCAGAGATTTTGCTGATGCTGATGGCGATTGCCGTACCGCTCAGTTTTGCCGCCTGGCAGACGCTGCTGAACAACTTCGCCATAGAAAGAGTGGCCTTTACAGGCCAGGAGATGGGCATTCTGCAGAGCCTGCGCGAGATCCCCGGATTTCTCGCCTTCGGCGTGGTCTTTCTGCTGCTTCTGGTGAGGGAACAGAAGCTCGCCTACATCTCCCTGGCCCTGCTCGGGCTGGGAACCGCCCTGACCGGTTTCTTCCCCTCGATAATCGGTCTCTACATCACCACGGTCATCATGTCGGTTGGATTTCACTACTACGAGACCCTGCAGACCTCCCTGGCGCTACAGTGGACCGACACCTCCAACTCCGCCGAAGTACTCGGCAAACTGATCGCAGCCGGCTCATTTGCCTCGATCCTGACCTTCGGTCTGATCTGGCTCGGGGATAACCTGCTGCAACTCGACTACCAGTGGATCTACCTGGTGATGGGAGGACTCACTCTGCTGATCGCCCTGATCGCCTGGCTGAGCTTTCCACTCTTTCCACAGAAGACTGAACAGCACAAACACATGGTGCTGCGTAAGCGATACTGGCTCTTCTATCTGCTGACCTTCATGTCAGGCGCCCGTCGTCAGATCTTCGTGGTGTTCGCCGGCTTTCTGATGGTGGAGAAGTTTGGTTACAGCGTTTCACAGATTGCGATGCTGTTTTTGATCAATGCAGCCATCAACGTCTTTCTTGCACCACGCATCGGCCGCCTGATCGGCCAGATCGGGGAGCGTCGCGCCCTGCTGATCGAATACAGCGGACTGATCCTGGTATTCTGCGGCTATGCCCTGGTGGAAAACGCCACCATCGCCGCCGGACTCTATATTGTCGATCACCTCTTTTTCGCCCTGGCAATCGCCCTCAAAACCTATTTCCAGAAAATCGCCGACCAGGAGGATATCGCCTCGACCGCCGGGGTCAGCTTCTCCATCAACCATATAGCCGCCGTGGCGATTCCCGCTGTGTTCGGCATCATCTGGATGAGCTCACCGGCACTGGTGTTCTACGCCGGCGCCGCAATGGCCGCCATCTCCTTCATACTTTCACTGCTGGTACCGGAAACACCTACCCCTGGCCGGGTCAGCCGTCTGGCCTACTCCAACGCCAGCAGTAATTAAGGCACCACTCTGCGGTAGGTTATCCAGACTGCCGGGTAATCTGGATTAGTGTTAACAGGCCCTAGTAAAGATACTCAATCTCATCGTTGACGAAGGTATAGCGGGGCTGCTTATACCAGCCATACAATAGAGACCAACGGGGCTCTTTATGCACCTTCGACTGGTAGATCTTCAGCTGGCCGGTTTTGTCATTCATCCAGAAATCGAGGTCATATAACTTATCCGGCTCACCCACCACATGGAAATCGGTACAGGCAAAGTAGATATCACTGCCGATCTGTCTGACCGGGTCATGTATACGCACGAACCTCAGCGTCAGCACTTCACCGGTTTTATCATCCCGCAGACGAAACACACCATTCTCATCCACTTTGTCCTCGATGTGCTGCATCATGGTTGACTTGATATCTTCGACGTAATATTTACGACTCTCGGTGGCTGACTCATCAGCCACACAGAGCGTTGTCGCCAATCCCGCCAAACCAATCAGCAGCAGAGTTCTGATCATCTCTTGAATCCTATTTGGCGACCGGTTTACCGGCATGTTCCGCAGGTTTACCGCCATGTTCCATTTTCTTCATCGCTTTGCCGCCATGTTCACTGGCTTTTTTCTCCGCATCTTCCTTTGCATCCATAGCTTTGCCGCCATGTTCAGCTGCCTGCTGCTTTGCCTTCATTGCCTTGCCACCATGCTCCGCAGCCTTACCGGCATGCTCAGCGGAAAATGCAGCCAATGGAATCAGCAACAACAGGCCAAGTAACTTTTTCACGATATCTCTCCTCACTCTTTTTTTAGGTTATGAAATCCCGGCTCTTGTGTGAACCGAGTGGAATAACTGAAAACACCATCCTGACAGGATCAGCAGCTCTCATTGGTAGTGTTTGCCGCCCCATCTCAGTCAGCCAATCCCATATTTCTCCGACTGAATGGTTCAATCAACCAGGCCTTGAAGGAGAAAGCTGTCTCCCGGGCCTGAGGCAAGCCGATCAGATCGCCGCTATCTGCCTCTTTCTCTTCTCTGGGCATCTGATTATAACTGCCAAACAAGGGATCCCAGAAACTGAAAATGGTGGAGAAATTTGCATCACCATAGGCACGCTCAACCCGATGATGGGAGGTGTGAAACCTGGGCGTTACAATCACTCGGCACAAGACCCGCTCGATCGGCTCTGGCAGATCAATATTGCTATGGTGAAACTGGGCGCACAGACTGATCAAACCTTCAAATACAAACCAGGCAATTGCTGTGGGTCCCCAGACCAGCACCCATAGTGCTTTGGCGAAGGATGAGAGAAAAAGTTCACCTGGGTGGAAACGCAGCGCGGTGGTCACATCCATCTCGGTATCTGCGTGATGGGCTTTATGAAAACGCCACAGCAGGGGAAAACGGTGATTCGCTCTGTGCCAGAAGTAATCGAACAGATCGAGCATGATCAGTGACACCACGATCTCCACCCAGCCATTCAGACCCAACCAGCGGGAAATACCCCAGCCCTGCTGCTCGACGTAGACAATCCACAGCAGAAAGGGCACATAGATCAATACCCTGACAAGCACGGTGTTCAGCGCCGCCACAGCAGCATGAAACATAAAGCGGTTGATTCGTTTCCCCTGCCAGGCACGGGCAGGAAAGATGGTTTCAAGGAGGATAAAAAAACTCAATCCACCCAAAAACAGAATCAAGCGGCCGCCATCCAGGTCCAATTCCATAATCTATCAGCTCTCAGTTAAATTCTAATGCTCTATCGAACGGTTCGATTGGGCCCAACCAGAATGATCATCTTAGCCAGTTTGCGTGGATAAAAATCAATATTCTTAGCCAGGGATTTGCCCTCGGTCCTGTCAAGGCCAATCAAATACCTCCTGTTTGCCTTGTTGGGCACAAAATCAGTCTCAGCTGGTCGTATATAACTAATCTTGACAGGCCCTAGTGGGCCACGCGGTAAACAATGTAACGATCAGCCGGACCCACTAGCCTCCAATTATTGCGCATTCCGACTGTTCGGAGACAACGGCTAGTGTTAACTTGTAGATTAACAATCCGAGTGCTTCACACACCACTTATTAACCCGGCGACTAAGTATGTCGTGTAGATAAAAAGCAAACCTGAGATCCAATGTACTACAGAATAGCCCTATTGTTTATCTTGATTTATACCCTTCCGCTCAACGCAGATCAGACACCAGCTTTGAAGAAGTCGGATGACCGTCACATGGCGAACCTGACTCAGCTTACCTTCGAAGGAGACAATGGTGAGGCTTATTTCAGTTTCGATGGAAAGCAATTGATCTACCAATCAAACAGGGGGGGATTTGAGTGTGACAAGATCTGGACCATGGATATCGACGGATCCAACAAGACCATGGTCAGCCCTGGTCATGGCGCACACACCTGCGCATTCTTCCAACCCGGGGAACAACAGATCGTTTTTGCATCCACAAGCCACCTGCAGGGAAGCTGCCCGAAAAAACCCGATTTACCCTCTCACATCCGTTATGCCTGGCCCCTGCACCCTTACGACATCTATCGGGCCAATGCCGACGGGTCCGGTCTGACAGCGTTGACCGACAATCCCAAATATGACGCTGAACCGATTGTCTCTGCGGATGGAAAGTGGATCGTATTCGGTTCACAACGGGAGGGGGATTTCGACATCTACCGGATGGATGTGGACGGCAGCAACGTTCAGCGCCTGACGGATACAGAAGGCTATGATGGTGGCCCTTGGTTTTCTCCAGACAGCACGAAGATTGTCTGGCGCGCATGGCATCCCACCAGCGCCGCTGAAAAAGCCCAGTGGCAGGAAAACATGAAGCAGGATTACGTCCAATCCACACCACTCGACATCTGGGTAATGAATGCGGATGGCAGCAACAAAATCCGCCTCACAGACAATGGCGCCACCAATTGGGCCCCATCCTGGCATCCTGATGGCAAGCGCATCGTCTTTTCCAGCAATATGGATGACTGGCGGGATGATTACAAAACCTATGGTCACAACTTTGAACTCTACCTGATCAACAGTGATGGATCGGGACTGGAGAGAATTACCTACAACAAGATATTCGACAGTTTCCCTATGTTTTCACCCAACGGTAAAAAGATTGTGTTTGGCTCCAACCGCAATCCGGACAAACCTCGTGCAACGGATATTTTCATTGCTGACTGGACTGAATAGATGAATAGAGGCCTTCTGTTTCTACTCTGGTTGATCTGTACACCGCTACTGGCGGCCGAGAGCCACCCCCCCATTCACCATCAACTCGATGTCAAACTCGAACCGCAACGGCAGACGCTCAGCGTCACGGATCGGATCTCATTTACGCAACCTCCCTCTGAATTCAAACTGATCCTGCACGCCGACCTGAATCCCCGTTTTTCCACAGACCGGGGCAAGGTTCAGGTCAGGCTGGATCATCAGGATCGTTTCGCTGAGCGCTATGAGATCAGCCTGCCGAAAGGTGCTGACCACCTGACGGTGGAATACACGGGTCGCATTCACCATAGATTGAGTTCCAGCCGCAGAGAACAGTCAAGGGGATTCCGCAGTAGCGCCGGACTGATCGATAAGAAGGGGGTGTTTCTCGCCGCTGGCAGTTTGTGGTATCCACAAATCGAAGGCTATCCCTATCTGACTTTCAACATGCAGGTTAGCCTGCCAGCCGGTTGGTCCTCGGTCACTCAGGGTCATCGACAATACCAGAACAACAGCGGCAAACTGAACATGGATCGTTGGCATATCGACAAACCGCAGGATGAGATCTACCTGATCGCGGCCGAGTTTGTCGAGTATCAGAAGAGCGCAAAATTGCAGGGGAAACCGGTCTCGGCTCAGGTATTTCTGCGTAGCGCAGATCAGAAACTGGCAGACCGATACCTGCAGGCGACGGTTAAATACCTGAAGATGTACGAACAGCTGATCGGCGCCTATCCCTACAGCAAATTTGCCTTGGTTGAAAACTTCTGGGAAACCGGTTTCGGCATGCCTTCATTCACACTGCTTGGTTCCCGAGTGATTCGTCTTCCTTTCATACTCAACACATCCTACCCCCATGAGATCCTGCACAACTGGTGGGGCAACGGAGTCTATGTGGATTTTGATAGCGGTAACTGGAGTGAGGGTTTAACCGCCTACCTGGCCGATCACCTGATCAAGGAGCAGCAGAACCAGGGGGCCAATTATCGTCTGCAGAGCCTGCAAAAATATCGGGATTATGCCGCCAAGCAAAGAGACTTCCCCCTTACCGCATTCAAAAGCCGGCACAGCTCTGCCACTGAAGCGGTAGGTTACGGTAAAACCCTGATGATGTTTCATATGCTGCGCAAGCAACTGGGGGATCAACTTTTCACCAAGGCGCTTCGCCAGTTCTATCAGCAGTACGAGTTTAAGATCGCCTCCTTTGCAGACCTCCGGCAAACATTTGAAGCCGTCAGTGGAGAATCCCTATCAGGCTTCTTTACCCAATGGGTTGAATACACTGGCGCACCAGAACTCCGGCTCGTTTCGAGCAACATCGACAGACAAGCGGATAGGGTTCGCCTGCAGTTTACTCTGCAACAGCTTCAAGCGGATCATCTGTACGAGTTGGATATCCCAGTGGCAGTTTCACTGACGGGTCAAGCTGAAGCAAAACAGTCGGTCGTCAGCATGCTGAAACGAGAGCAGACTTTTGAAATGGATCTGCCTTCAAGCCCGACCCGGCTCGATATAGATCCACAGTTCGATCTCTTCAGAAAACTGGCGCTGGAAGAGACTCCGCCGGCTTTTACACAAATCTTCGGCGCAGAGAAACTGCTTGTCATCTACCCCAGCGATGCAACACGCAAGATGAAAAAAGCCTGGCGGGCCTTTGCTGATGACATCTCCCATATGGGGCCTGAAAAAGTCACCATCATTGCAGACGATGAGATAGAAACGCTGCCTGAAAACAGCGCAGCGGTGGTACTCGGCTGGAACAATCGTTTCAGCAAACAGGTTGAACAACAGCTGAAGCAGCATCCTTTGGTAATTAGTGCCGATGTTGTCCGCGTGGGAGAAGAGCAGATCAACCGGAAGAACAGCGCCTTTGCATGGGTTACAAGAATCAGAAATCAGGCCAAGCAACCCTACCCACTGGCACTGATCACCGCAGACCTGCCCAACGCACTGCCAGGATTGGGGCGGAAAATACCCCACTACCATAAATACAGCTATCTGGCCTTCAGTGGCACAGAACCCAAAAACAGCCTGAAGGGGCGCTGGCCGGTTGCGAATTCGCCGATGAGCAGACTCTTCACTCCGGGCGCAGAAAGAGCAGAATTGGCAGCTTCCTCACCACTGATCGAACCGGTACTTGAATACGATCCGCAAAAGATGAAGCAAACCGTCAGCTATCTGAGCGATCGGCAGTTGCAGGGACGAGGAGTGGGCTCAAAAGGTCTGGATCTGGCAGCTGACTACATAGCCGCCGCATTCAAAAAGGCGGGTTTGACACCTGGTGGCGAGCAACAGAGCTATTTTCAGTACTTCGATGCAAATGACGAGCAGGGACAATCACATCGATTGAAAAACGTCATTGGCGTGATTCCTGGCAGACACCCACAACTCTCAAAGCAAAACCTGGTAATTGGTGGACACTACGATCACCTGGGACTTGGCTGGCCCGATGTAAGGGAAAACAATCGGGGCAAGATCCATTTTGGAGCAGATGACAATGCCAGCGGCATTGCCGTGATGCTTGAACTGGCAAGGATACTGAGCAAAAACCTCAAGCCCGACCGTAATGTGGTATTTGTTGCCTTCAGTGGTGAGGAAACGGGTCGCCTGGGATCGAAACACTATGTAAAGCATCAACAAAGCTATCCTGTCAGCGATACGATTGGCATGCTCAATCTTGATACAGTCGGCCGTCTATTCGATAACAAACTGATTGTGCTCGGCGCAGAAAGCGCTTCAGAGTGGCCGCATATCTTCAGAGGCATTGGTTTTGTCACCGGCATAGAGTCTGCGATGGTCAATGAACCCCTCGATGCCAGTGATCAGATCAGTTTCCATGAAGCTGGAGTCCCGGCCGTACAACTCTTCTCAGGGCCTCATACGGACTACCACAGACCAGGGGATACGGTTGACAAGATCGATATCGACGGCATGATCAAGGTAGCCGAAGTCAGTAAACAGGTTGTGGAGTATTTAGCGGGCCGTGAAGAACCGATGACAATTCAATTGGCTGGCATCCAACAACCTAATAAGTCATCCAAGCAACGTAAAGTCTCTCTTGGGACCATCCCTGACTTTACCTATCAGGGTAATGGCTACCGCCTGGATGGTGTGGTACCCAACTCCCCGGCTGACAAGGCAGGCCTGAGAAAGAAGGACATCATTGTCAGTATTGATCAGACCCCCATAAAAGGTCTGCGGGATCTGTCCAAAACACTTAAATCCCTGAAACAGGGTCAGACGATTCAAATAGAGTATTTGAGGAATGGCACAACAAGTCTGACCAGCGCACAACTGAAAAGCAGGTAATCGGTCCCGTGCTGTTTATGTGGATCCACCCTCTATCTGACTTTTGCCGGCAGAAAAAGCAGCGCCAGAATGTCACTCTTAACAACAACCCATCGGATAAGCAGTGGGATGAAAATGCTTAAGCCAAAACAGAGAAAAGCGATCCCGGTCAATAGCTGAACATCAACAATGCCTTCGGAAAAGTAGCCATAGAAAAGTGTATTGATGATATTGTGAAAAATTAGAATAAACAGGCTCGCCTCACCCAGTCTCAGAGGAATGATACTGAGCCACTCACTCTTCGAGATCAACCAGGAGAAGGTGATAACAACATAACCACCGCAGACCGCTCCGATGGTAGCGTACAGAGGAAAATCGTATTGCCTCTTGTTTAGCATGATCCGGGCATCTGTTAGTGTCTCGATTATGAGAAATACAACAACAGCAAGCAGAAACAACCAAATATTCGGTTTAAAATTGACCACTTGATCTCTCATCATATAACCGAACAGAAAGAAGACTGAAGTGATCAAGACGATATCGATCGAGAAGGGGAGGCCTGGCAACTGATAGGCATCACCGAGAAGATTGACCTCCCTGTACCAAAATGCATCAATAAATTCTGAGCCAACGCCCAGCAGAAGTAACAGGAAGAGTGCTTTTGCACCAATCGACCAATCTGAAAACTTTAACCAACGGAACAGACCATAGGTGAACAGGAATACAGCAAAGAGGTGCGGCAGAAACCACATCGGTATCCATTCGATGGTATCACCGACCCCATAAAATATACCCACAAACCGCTCTGTCAAATCATCCTCTCCAGAGATGAAACCCAGCAGAAAAAGGCTCAACAGGACTACCAGGTAGGGCTTCAAAAGTGCCTCAAATTTGTGGCTTACAAATGCCCCAGGGGCTGCCGCCCAGGAAAAGAAGATACCGGATAAAAAGAAAAACAGGGGCAACCTGAAAAGAGACAAGGGATCCACAATATCGGGAACAAATATTCTCAGTTTGGTATGAAACATTGCAACCAAGGTAATTGAGATACCTTTCGCAATATCCACATGCTTGACGCGAACTCCCATCACCACCCCAACATCAACTCTACTGTTTCTGCCAATATTTATCTGCTACTGATTTTTATCAGTAATCTATTTTATTGCAGGGGTTCTACAGATCCTGCAGCACGCCCTATGCCAAACCAACCAGACCATAGACACAGGCGACTCGCGACCAAAAACTGCCCCTCCAGTCACCACAAGTAACCCTCTATGAGGGTCTTTTGATCAATCTCAGCATACGGGTTGCAAACACCATTCAGCTCAAACAACGCCTGTTCCGTTGGTGACTTCGAGTAAAAACAACTTACACCAGATACCAATTTGCGCGGCTTAATTCGTTATTATTTAGCTTTCCGAAAGAGCAAGTGCCTTTCATGGAAAGACAGCCATCAACATCGATACCCGTATGACCAGGACCTCTCTCATTCTAGTTCCTGTAATAAAACCAGCTCAATAAAATGGCCCATAGTTCAGGATATTCAATCACGTTTTAGTATTTAAATTCCTTTCCCTGCCTTCACCACAGGGTTGACTCAATACAAAATCAGATAATGATTGCTTTTCTGCAAAACCGTATCGGTCGCCATTTCAAGACAGCTCTGCCATATCAGACCCTATCAATTAACGAAATTTAACAAATCAAGGTAACTCAACATTGGACACGGTTCCCTAGTAACAAACAGTAGAAATCCAAACATGGATCACTCGAATAACCTCCCTCCAACCACTGGTCATAGTCGTTCATATTTACGCGCATCAAACCAGAAGAGAGTCACTCAGAATTCATTCAAACTGGAAGCTCAGCAACACGACTGTTAACACCGTTTAAATGTTTCAACAACCGCTCCCATTCTCCAGTAGACCTCACCAGGAGCCGATACACCATGACAGTTAAAAATATGCGCGAGCATAATTAATTCACCAAAACAAAGAAGAATTGCTCTTAAGGCTGCAGTGTGGGGTAATCAACTCCATACAATAAACATTAACACGGCTTAACCTATAGGCCTCTGTTCGAGGCTGTTGATAACAACAACAGCAGCTCTTTAAAACAGATAAATTCACCTCACAAAGTAGCCGGATCGCTCATACAAACAGACGTCAAGATTCAAATCCTACCCATTCTGGAGGTTCATACTCAGTTCACATAATCGCAACTAAAAATCCCTTGGATCTAACTATCCTATCTTATAGGCAGACCAACCATTTTCAGTCTTTTCCTATAGATGATTAGATACGCCAATTACGTTAAACTAGCGCTCATCACTAAAAAGCACCCAGTGCTCTATTCGCTGACAGCCTATCGATATGCCAAGTGACAACACGCCAGGGAGGCAACCACAACTATCTGTCGTGATCCCTGCGTACAATGAAACGGCGCATCTCGGCAACCTGATCGAATCCATACGTCAAAATCTGTATGACCTGGATCTCGAGATTATCGTAGTGGATAACGGCTCAACCGATGACACAGCAGAGCTGGCCCGGCAAGCTGGTGTAAACCTGGTCACGATTCCCAAAGACTCCATCTCCAAGGCACGAAATCTTGGTGTTGCCAGCGCTGCTGCCGAAGTCATCGCATTCATCGATGCAGATGTTCGCCTGACCCGGGAGTGGGCAGTGGCAATGAAGCAACGTTACACTGAGATACGGGACCAGTACCTGATCACTGGTTCACGCTACATGATTCCGGAAGAGCCCAGCAATCTGGACAAATACTGGTTTGAGCCACTTTCGGAAAAAGAGGTTACCTACATCAACGGCGGTAACCTGATTTTAAGCAAGTCGAGCTTCGACAAGATCGGTGGGTTCGATGAATCCCTCACCACCGGTGAAGATTTTGAGTTCTGCGTCCGAGCACGTCACCGGGGAGCTCAAATCGTCATAGACAGGGATCTGCAGGCCATTCACGACGGTTTCCCGAAAACTCTGCTGCAATTCTGCAAAAGGGAGATATGGCATGGTATTGGGGATTTTCAGGGCTTGCACCGATTCCTGGAATCGAAAGTCGCCATTGCTGCTGTGGTATTCGTGCTGATCCACCTGCTATTGATAGGCGCTCTGTTGAACAAAGCCTATCTGACCGCCCTGTTTTTTGCCCTCTTACTCGTGCTGATCAGCTTTGCCGTGTCGAAAAAGATCTTCCGCAACAGCAGCATCGGTATCATTCTGCATAACACCCCCTACTGCTACTTCTACCTGATTTCCCGCTTTTTATCCCTTCCCAAGCTTTTGCTCAATAAAATCTCCTAGCGCACCAATATGGTGCACCTAAATAGCGCATGCGCACCATTATAGAGCACGCCTAACACCTTCGGCACGTCATAATATTTCTATCTATCTGTTTATAAAACGAAAAAAGAATGTGGCATGGATGATGCTCCTTTGAGATCGCGCTAGCTGTGATCGACGGCGTATTCAGGCACATTGCCTAAATCGGAAACAAGCTGCACTCCACGCTCTATCCGATTGGTGCATCCAGAGAGGCCTGATCATGACCATGTTGTCCGCCGGAAATCTTGCACGAAATACCGTCATTGATTTCTATCGCATTACGCCAAAACGTAATTCTGATCTTTCGTTTGGAGATATATAAAGTATGAAAAGTAAGCTGGAATATATTTGGCTCGACGGCTACAAGCCGACCCAGAGCCTGCGAAGTAAAACCATGGTCCGCTCCGATTTCAGCGGTAAACTGGAAGACTGCCCGATGTGGTCGTTTGACGGTAGCTCGACCGAACAGGCTGAGGGTAGCGCATCTGACTGCCTGCTGAAGCCAGTCGCGGTTATTCCTGATCCGGCGCGTAAAAATTCTTACCTGGTGATGACCGAAGTCCTCAACGCCGATGGCACCCCACACCCCTCCAACGGCCGGGCCACCATCGAAGATGACGATGATGATTTCTGGTTCGGATTCGAGCAGGAGTACTTCCTCTGGGATCCGGTTACCAATCTCCCACCAGGCTTCCCGGCTGGCGGTTACCCACCACCTCAGGGCCCTTACTACTGCTCAGTCGGTGCACGCAATGCCTATAACCGCGAGCTGATCGAAGAGCATCTGGATATGTGTCTGGAAGCCGGCCTGAACGTTGAGGGTATCAACGCCGAGGTGGCAGCTGGTCAGTGGGAATTCCAGATCTTTGCAAAGAGCGCCAAAACCGCCGGTGATGAAATCTGGCTGGCCCGCTACATGCTGGAGCGTACCGCTGAGAAATATGACCTGGCAGTCGACTGGCACCCCAAACCGCTTGGTGATACCGACTGGAATGGCTCAGGCATGCACGCCAACTTTTCGAATGGCCCTATGCGTGAATCCGGCAATGAAGAGATCTTCACCAAGATCTGCGACGAGTTCGGCAAGAATGTCGGCCCCTGTATTGCTGTCTACGGTGCACACAATGAGCAACGCCTGACCGGTCAGCATGAGACCCAGTCCATCGACCAGTTCAGCTACGGTGTTTCCGACCGTGGTGCGTCGATTCGTATTCCGGTTGGTACGGTTGAGGATGGCTGGAAAGGTCGTCTGGAAGATCGTCGTCCGGCATCCAATGCGGATCCCTATAAGGTTGCTGCAATCATCGTCAAGATCACCAAAGAGGCGCTTGCCTGATCCGACTCTGATTGAACGCGATCAAAAACCGGAGCGGCTTAGCCGCTCCGGTTTTTTTATTTTAGATCGAGAGGAAGTGACCTAAGCTTCTGATTGCTCACTTCACGCTTGCCCACTCATGCTCCAGGGTGCGTATCACCTCGCCCATCGACTCCGGTCTTGAAGCGGGTTCCTTGGAGAGACATCTCATACAGAGATCTTCGAGAATTTTCGGCACCGGGTATTTACTCACTTCCGAAGGTCTCTCCGGTTGCCGGCTCTCCACCATTTCCAGAATTTCATAGGTCTTGTCACTGTCGAAGGGAGTCCGCCCTGTCAGCAGCTCATAGAGCACAGAACCCAGACTGTAGATATCGGTACTGAAGCTGATATCCGGATCACGCCGGATCTGCTCTGGGGACATATAGCAGAGGGTACCTTGCAGTTTGCCATAGCCGGTGATCGATTTATCACCATCAACCACGACTTTACTCTCCCCCGGCTCTTCCAGGGTAGTGCCATCCTTTCTCCAGACCTTGGCCAGCCCCCAATCCATCAACAGCACTTCATTGTAGGGCCCGACCAGGATATTCTCGGGCTTGATATCACGATGAGCCACACCATGCACATGGGCGTAACCCAATGCGTGTGCGATCTGCACGATGACCTCGATCAGCTGAGTCAGGTCATAGCGTTCACGGTAATTGAGTATTTCCCGCAGCGTATAGCCATGCACCAGTTTCATGGTGAAATAGTAGTGCCCCCGGTTATCCCGGCCGATCTCATAGATGGGCACCGTGTTCGGATGCTGTAGCATGGCAGAAACCCGTGCTTCCCGAAGCAGGCGGATATTCTCTATCTCATCATCGACAAATTCGGATCGCAGGGTCTTGTAGGCAACCACCCGGTTCAGATGCATATCCTTACAGGTTTTGATCAAGGACTTACCACCCTTGGCGATGGTACTCAGGAACATGTAACGGGTATTGGGATTGAGAACCTTGGGCAGCGGTTTGTCAGTCTCTTCCAGAAAGACATCGTTGTATTCTTTTGGTGGCTCCTGAAACTTGAGCATAATGAGTCACTTCATATTCTCTGTGTCAACCAAGTGTAGCACTCTTCCTGGTCCGGTTTATGACTATTTCTTTGAATTAAAACACAGCAGGACCACTTTCCAGATAAGCTGAAATCCGACACATTTGTCACCTGAACCATCAGCCCCGAGCGACACTGCACCACACCGGTGCGCTCCATGTGGATCGAGCATTTCCCTCATGACACGAGGTAGGAAGGAATATCAAGGATTTGTAATCATACCCCTATATCCATCAGGGTAAGGCTCAGTGAAAGAACCGCATCGAGCCTTGCATGTGTGCGCAGCCCATCACCGTCGCCGTTTTTTTATTGGTGTCAGGCTCGGTCGCTCTCAGCCGAAAGACTCAACTTGTCAGTTTGGCATAAAGGCGCGGCAGTTCACGGGGTAATTCCGACGGTTTACGGATGACCACATAGCCAGTCGAACCGAACAGATGGGGCAGATAGTCATTGGCTCTGCTGTCGATGGTGACACAGAACGGCTCCAGACCCTCTGCACGAGCTTCACGTACAGCCTCCCGGGTATCCTCGATACCGTATCGCCCCTCATACTTATCCAGGTCATTCGGCTTACCATCACTGAGGATCATCAACAGGCGACGTTCAGACTGTTGCTGCTTAAGGATCGAAGTGCTGTGACGGATTGCCGCTCCCATACGGGTATAGTAGCCGGGCTTGATGGCCTGTATGCGTCCACGAATAGCACCATTGTAATGTTCATCAAACTGTTTGATCTGATGAAAACGGACAGGATCCCGTTTACGGGATGAGAAGCCATAGATCGCAAAGGCATCACCGGTAGCGGATAGACTTTCAGAAAACAGGAACAGACTGTCGCGGATCACATCGATCACCCGGGCATGGTTGTCCACCCAGGTATCTGTGGAGAGTGAAAGGTCCGCCAGCAGCAGGCAGGCCAGATCACGGGATCCCTGTTTCAATTGGCGATAGAGACCGTTGTCCGCGGAGGCGTGACCGGCGATGCGATCGGAGGCAAAGCGCAAGTAGGCATCCAGGTCGATCTCACTGCCATCCTGTTGGCCTTTATACCACTTGCGTGAAGGCGCCAGATACTGGAACTGTGCCCGCAGTTTTTTTGCTGTCCGGTAGAGATGAGGAGGCAGTCTACTGCTACCGGCATCTGCCGCCAGCATCGGCACCACGCGACACAGGTCAGGAATAAGCTGGCGTTTCTTGAAATCCCATTCCGGCAACAGGATACCGTCATGCAATACCAGATCGTCCTCCACCGCGGCCGGAAGATCGAGATCAAAACGCAGCTTTCCGGCAGAGCCCCTGGCATCACGGCTGATCGTGATCAGATCCAGATCCTCAGCCGCATCGGCGGCGCTCTCCAAATCCTCGTTCTCTTCCGCATCCCGGTCGAGTTTGAGAAAGCCACCCCAGGTAAAGATGTTCTCCATACGAATGGTGACCAGGCCCCGCCCCTTGGTCTCTTTTTTCTCTGTCTCTTCCGCCAGACGCTTCGTCTCGGTTTCCAGCGCTTTACTGCCACCACCACTGCTCTCAGGGTTGTCCCGGTTTTGCTGCCGGCTGATGCTGACGGGCGGGCAGGGGTGAAGCCAGAGTGGTACGGGTTGCGGTGGCCGGGGCGCCTGAGGCAGCTCTTGAATGGTGCCGGGGTCAAGCAGCGCCTGGCGTATGGCGGACTCCTGTGCCACTTCCGCTGACTGATGGGAGGGCGGTTGCAGACGCTGCGCCAGATGAGCTGACACCAAACGTTGATAGAGTGGCCGGATGCTGGGGTAGAGCTCCAGCACTCTACAGGTCAGACGCTGATTACGACTGAACCAGGGCTCATCCTGCAGCGGTTCACCCACTGAAAGAACCACCAGCCAGCGGTAGAGATCGCGGTTGAGTTGAGGTGTTGAAAATAAATCGATCACCGCGGGTAGCCAGAGAGACTGCTCATCACGCCACGCCAGTTCGACCTTCTTGTTATCCCCGGCAATGCGATGCAACAGGCTACGTCGTGCGCTGTGCTCCATCCCATGAGTGGCTTCAACCTGTAGACCACCATCCCCTCCCAGCGCTCGAAACAGAATACCCACACGGGTATTCACTTGCTGCAGGGTGACGGCCGCTTCCGGGTAACGGCTCTGCGCAGCACGTGTAATCAGACGATGCCAGAGTTCACCAACCCGTTCTTCCATCAGTGGCCACCATTCAACGGTAGCGTTCCATCTGCAGTCTTACCTTTTGCCTCAACGACAGGTCGACTGGTTGCCACGGCAACCGCCTCAGCATCACTGACCCATTTGAGCAGTGATTTTTGTTCCAGTGTTCCCTGCACCTGCTCACAGGCCGTAATGCATTGAGCACACTCGGTACAGGTGAACATACGTCGCTTGATCGAGCGCGGCTTCAAGCGCATCGGACAGATATTGTCACAGGCACTGTTGCAGCTTGAACAAAGCCGGGCCCGATCACGATCGAAGCCGACCACCAGGCCCCGGTCGTTGGCCATCCAGGCAAGACTTTGAAACAGCCCAACTGCACAGCCAAAACGGCAGAAGAGATGCCGGGCAAAAGTGAATTCGATGAACAGCAGCAGGGTAGCAACACCAATGAAACGAGCCTGATTTGGCGTTAACGAAGCATTCAGCAGGTTGTGGTAGATCTCCTTGGGAGGCAACAGATAGGTGAGCAGAACCACTGCCCAGAGCAGTGCAAAAAAGGCAGCCGCCAACAGGGTAACAGGCCAGTAGCGCCAGTCGAATGTCACCACCGTTCCATCTGCCTGGCGCCTGGGCAGCGGTTGACGCTGCCACAGGCTCTGCTTACCACTGGCATAGAACATCAGTCGATTGATCATCTCCACAACCGAGAAGTGAGGACAGAGCCAACCACAGTAGAATCGGCCGAAACGCCAGGCGACCCAGATCAATCCGCCGATCAGCAACAGCAGTGGCAAAAAGCCACGCAGGATGATGTTGAGACTGCCCTGCAGAGAGCTGATCTCTCCCTCGATCAGTTGATCCAGGCCAAGTGTCCAGTGGCTGCCAAACAGAATGAAATGGTTGAGATTCAAGTCGAAGCGAAACAGATCGAGGGGTGGTGCAAGGATAAACAGACAAAAGAAAGCCGCCTGAAAGAGAGCGCGTCGACGCTGCAGTGTTGAACTGCGCTTAAACATCAAGCCGACCGATCAACGGAAATCGATAGCTCTGCCCAGCCATGGCTTTGATCAGACCAAGCAGGCCCGGAATCAATAGCAGGGGAACACAGATGATGTAGTAGAGCTCGAAGATGATCAAAGCATGCAGAGAACGATAACCTCCCAGAATAATGATCAACAGGTTTGCCGCAGTGAAGAGTATGGTAGCAATAACGGCACCGATGAATGCCTGACGCAGGTGATTGAAAAGCAAACCAGTAGCACTACCCCGGTGGTGCAGCCAAAGCCAGGTCAGCGCAAGCAGTGGCAGCAGAGGAAACAGTAGATTCAGCAGATAGAGACCCTCACTGATCACAGCCAGGGTTTTACCCTCGACGACCTCAAGCTGTCGATCCGGTTCAGCCACCGAAGCTCACCTCGACAACATCCATCAGCGCCGCAACCGTCTCTTCATCATCACTCAGCGGCTCGATCAGGGCAGCACGGCACGCCTCCAACGGCGCGTATCCCCCCTCAATCAAGGTAGCGGTATAGACCAGCAGACGGGTTGAAGCCGCCTCTTCCAGGTCGTGATCCTTTAGTGCACGTAAGGCGTTGGCCAGCGTCACCAAACGTTTGGCAAGGGCTGCATCAATACCACTTTCGCTGACCAGTATCTGCTGCTCCAGTTCGGCTTGCGGGAAGTCGAATCGGGTTGCCAGAAAGCGTTGGCGGGTACTTGGTTTCAAACCTTTGAGTAGATTCTGGTAGCCAGGATTGTATGAGACGATGAGCATAAACTCCGGCGGCGCATGCAGGATCTCACCGGTACGCTCGATTGGCAGAATGCGTCGATCGTCGGTAAGCGGATGGAGCACAACCGTAGTATCCTTGCGTGCCTCCACCACTTCGTCCAGATAGCAGATCGCCCCCTGCCTGACCGCCCGGGTCAAGGGCCCATCACTCCAGAAGGTCTCCCCTTCACCGATCAAGTGTCGCCCCACCAAGTCGGCCGCCGTCAGGTCATCGTGGCACGATACGGTATAGACGGGTCGCCCCATGCGGGCTGCCATGTGATTGACAAAACGGGTCTTGCCACACCCGGTAGGCCCCTTGATCAACAGGGGCAGTTGATGACGATAGGCATGCTCAAACAGCTCGATCTCATTCCCCTGGGGTTTATAGAAGGGTAACTCGTTCAAACCGGGCACCTCATTGATAAGATAGAGTGAAGGCCATTCCGATCAGGATTCCCGGAATGAACAACCAGATAAAAACCGGCCAGCGCCATAATCCGCAGACACTGCCAAGCCCCATAAAATAGCTTCCTACCAACTGCCCCTTGATCAAGGCCAGAGACAACACCAACAGTGACATTCCTAGACCACTGAATCCCATCTGACCGACCAGAAAGGTGGTCAGACTGAAGAAGATCAATAACAGATAGACCAGGGTGCAGGGACGAATTCCAAGATAGTCGCTGAGTTGTTTCATGATTCGATCACCGCATCACATAGACGAGAGGAAACAGAATCAACCAGACCAGATCGACCATGTGCCAGTATGAGGCACCGCTCTCGACTCCGGTATGCTCCTGGCGACTGTATCTCCCCCTGGCTGCCATCACTGCGATCGCCGCAAGGATCACCATACCCATGATGACATGCATGAAATGAAAAAATGTCAGAGAGAGATAGAACATATAAAAGATGTTACTACTGAGATTGATCCCCTCACTGTAATGTTGGACATATTCGAAAGTTTTAACAATCAGAAACAGCAGCCCCATGCTGAGCGCTGCCAGCAGCCAGTGGACACAACGCCTGCGATCGTCCAGCTTTATGGCAGTTACCGAACGAACCACAAAATAGGAGCTGGTGATCAACGCCAGGGTATTGATCAGTGCCGCCTCCCGGTCCAATGTCAACTGGTACTCATTGAATAGCTCCACATGCTGCAGCCGGGTAAAGGCGTAGGCGGCAAAGAAGATTGCAAACACCGCCAGTTCCGCCAGGATGAAGATCCATATCGCCAAGTCACCCGGCGGGTAGTTACTCTGTATAACCGATCTATCTACTGTCATGACCACACAAAGAGCTGGTAAAAAAAGGCCGGCACATCTGCGCCGGCCGCTGGAATGAAGGAATTAATCCTTCAGAGGGTATACTCAACTTTCTGTGGCAGCCTCCGGGTCATTCTGGCCGACAAAGAAACTGGCGATGTAAACCACCAGGCCGATCAGAAAGATCACACCGGCAATCTCACGCAGCCAATAGAAGAGGGAGATCTGCTCCTGCACCACCATAAAGGGCTGAGGATTCTCCCCCATACGCTGCAGATAGGCCTGCAGAATGCCGGCACCGGTGAGGAACAGGGTAATGAAGACCATGGCGATGGTCATCAACCAGAAAGACCACATCTCCCAAACCTGGGACTTCAGCGGATTGGCTGCATTACGACCACGCAACAGGGGCATGGCATAGGAGATAATCGTAATATTGATCATCACATAGGCGCCATAAAAGGCCATATGCCCATGCGCTGCGGTAATCTGTGAACCATGGGTATAGTAGTTGACCGGTGAAAGGGTATGCAGAAAACCCCACACGCCGGCACCGAGGAACGCCATCACGGCGGTACCCAGAGCCCACAGCATGGCCGGTTTGTTGGGATGGTCGCGACGACGCTTATTGACGATATTGAAAGCGAAGACCGTCATCATGAAAAATGGAATCGGCTCCATGGCAGAGAAGATGGAACCCCACCATTGCCAATATTCCGGTGCGCCGATCCAGTAGTAGTGGTGTCCCGTACCTATGATCCCGGTGATCAGAGTCATGGCAATAATCACATACAGCCACTTCTCGATCACCTCCCTGTCGACACCGGTGGTCTTCACCAGGACGAAAGCCAGAATCGCACCGAGGATCAACTCCCACACACCCTCAACCCAGAGGTGCACTACCCACCACCAGAAGTACTTGTCCAGTACCAGGTTATCGGGGTTGTAGAAGGCGAAGAGAAAGAACACGGCGAGTCCGGTCAGCCCCATCAGCAATACCAGATTGATAACCGTCTTACGTCCTCTGAGAATCGTCATACCGATATTGAAGAGAAACGCCAATGCAACGATCACGATACCGATCTTGGTAATGGTCGGTTGCTCGAGAAACTCTCGCCCCATGGTTGGCAAAAGTTTGTTCATGGTAACGTCAGCCAATGTTGAATAGGAGAGTAACAGGTAACCCGCCACGGTCAGCGCGGCAGCCACCAAAAACACCCAGAACATCAGTGTGGCCAGTCCCGGCGAGTAGAGCTCGGTCTCTGCCTCTTCCGGCACCAGATAGTAGGAGGCCCCCATGAAAGCCATCAGCAGCCAGACGATCAAGGCGTTGGTGTGGACCATACGGGCCACATTGAAGGGGATCTCCGGAAACAGAAAATCACCGACCACATACTGCAGGCCCATGATCAGACCAAACAGTACCTGCGCCACAAACAGGGCGATGGCAGCGATGAAATAGGGTTTGGCAACCGCTTGTGATTTATATTGCATGTTCTTTTCCTCGCTTAACCCTGGATATTCGGTGGCCAATTGGCGGTGTTGATTTCCGATACATACTTCAGGAATTCAGCAATCGCGGTGAGCTCTTCGTCACTGAAGTTAAACTGCGGCATACTGCGACGACCTGGAATACCTTCCGCCGGTCGACTGGCGATAAAGGCCTTGATGGCGTCCGTTGAATTGCCATAACGCTGGTAGACATTGCCCAGCTCCGGCGCAAAGTAGGCGCCTTCACCCAGCAGAGTATGACAACCGATACAGTTGTTCTCCTCCCAGATCAGTTTGCCTTTGGTGATCACCGGTCCCAGCTCACCGGAGAGCGCAGCGCGGTTATCCCGCTGCGGCAGCTGGCCCATGGTATCGAAGGTGAGGGCAAGAAATAGCAGAAAGAAAAAAGCGGTACCACCGTAAAAGATGTTACGCGCCACTATTTTTGTAAATGGCTGAGCCATCGGAATGTCTCCTGAATTCTAACGAGTGATAGATTGATATCACAGGAGCAGATGGGGGCTTTGACCTTTGTCAAATTACATTTTGTCGCAGGGCGTCAGGCCTAGCGCGGCAGCCAGAAAATAAAAAAACCGCAGAAGATAACCAACCCAATGAAAAATATGATGAATTTGTTTCTCGCTCCGGAACGGAAACCGCGTTTCTGGTAGTGTGAAACAGCGCCACAGTGGGGACATTCGGCCCGATCATCGGCGATCTTTTTACCACAATAGAGACAGTTTACCTCGGCCATCCGTCACCCCCTTACTCAATATCCTTGGGTGAAACGCATGGATGTGGCGTGACCAAGGAACTATCCGGCTCAAGGCCGACAATCGCCTCGGTATGGGCCATCTGTTTGAGCTGCTCGACATCCAATACCGAGACCTCGTTACTGGTCACTTTGATGATCTGTTTACTGCTCAGGTTGTGCAGTATTCTGGAAAAGGTTTCCGGTTTCATGGAGAGACGTGCCGCCAACACTCCCTTGGCGGCCGGCAGTTTGAAAATCTCACTCCCAGCCTCCTCCATATAACGCAACAGGGTGGCACAGAGCCGGGTAGTGGCGCTCTGCAGAGTCAACTCATCGATCTGTCGGATCAGTCCGCGCAATCGTTGACTCATGGTCCCCATGATCCGGAAGCTGGTCTCATTGGAATGACTCAGGATATCCAGAAAACGCTTGTTGTCGAAAGACATGACCCGGGCCGGCCCCAAAGCCTCGGCACTGACGGGATAGACCGGATTATTCATAAACATAATCGCTTCAGCAAAGGTATTTCCAGGTTGGATGATGTCAATAATCTTCTCATCGCCACTGGGTGAACCCCGAAACAGCTTGATCTGGCCACCAATCACGAGATAGAAACGTTCGGCTTTATCACCGCTCTCAAACAGGGATTCGCCATCCTGCAGCTTGAGTGTATTGCTGTTCTCCAGGATCTGTTTAACCTGCTCATCGTTGAGGGCTGAAAAGAGATTGGCTAATCGTATGTTGGCGGTCATTTTCTAATCACGATTGGACTGTTTTGTGGTGAACCATGGTTTCAACGAATCACCATTACGTTTGTGGACCATAGCATGACCGAAGCGCTGCGGCATATCATTGACCCTTTACAGCAGTCTAGTGCCAACTGAAATATTCTGTCTATACCAGACGAAGAGAAAGCGCATACCAGGGACAAAAGAGATTAATCCGGCGGCGACAGGCAGACTACCCGATCGTTGAGCAGAAAAAAGGCAGCTCTGATTCTTCAATCGTGAAAAGGATGAACCTATGACCAGAGTGCATTGCACATCTGAAGAGCGCTTGGTGCCACAATTCATCATTCGGACCGAAATGGCTATCGAACGGGAGTGGGGGGCGACTTAACCAGGCAATCCATCACCCGGGAGAATTATTAGCCTGAAATCTTCAGCAATAAATTTTATTCAACTATTCAGTAGGTTATGGAGTTGATTCTTTGAAATCACACGATTTTTAAACTGCGCCTATCAGTTCGGGGTAAAAACTCGTAAGTGGAGATAAATTACTCAGCAAAGTAATACTGCCAAGCCTCCGAATCCGACTTGAATCAAGATCTAATCGAATAGATAGGGCGGAGTCCCCACTACAGTGACAGTGCAAGTCAGATTCCATCATCTCCATGTTAAGCCGTAGTGCACTATATTTTATTGAGATAATAATAAATTACCGGAGTTTTCTGCCGTTAATTGAATAAAGCAGTATAAAAATAATCAGTTCAGAATAGATAAGGGAGATACCAATGAATATTCCAAAGTGTTTGATCGCACTTTTCCTCTTTGCCCTACCCGGATTGGTAATGGCAGGTGGTGATGGCATCCAGCTTCAGGATTTCACTACTCATTGGGCCGGCATAGTCTGTGTCATTATATTCATAATGGCCTATTCACTAGTCATTGCAGAAGAAGCTCTGCATCTGCGTAAGTCCAAACCGGTAATGGTGGCTGCCGGCATAATCTGGATGATTGTGGCGATTGTTTATGCCAATTCCGGTGATACTCATACCGCAGAAGCCGCTGTTCGGCACAACCTGCTGGAGTTTGCTGAACTCTTCCTTTTCCTGTTG
This sequence comes from gamma proteobacterium symbiont of Stewartia floridana, assembly GCA_003676145.1. Classification (GTDB taxonomy): domain Bacteria; phylum Pseudomonadota; class Gammaproteobacteria; order Chromatiales; family Chromatiaceae; genus Thiodiazotropha; species Thiodiazotropha taylori. Next base: position 117,115 of record NAUB01000016.1, read on the forward strand.
GCAGCCATGACCTATATCAACACCATGGAAGAGCGGGGAGTCTTCGATCTGTTGCGTATTTGGCTTGTTTCCCGCGGTTTTTCGCTCAAAACAATCTACTGGCTAACCGGTGTTCTGGCCTTTGTCATCTCACCAATTGCCGACAACCTGACAACTGCACTGCTAATGGCTACTGTAGCAATGGCTGTAGGTGGCACGAATACAACCTTTGTTGCAATCGCCTGTATCAATATCGTTGTCGCAGCGAATGCCGGAGGCGCATTCTCTCCATTCGGTGACATCACCACCCTGATGGTCTGGCAGAAAGGTATCGTTCAGTTTCAGGAATTCTTTGTTTTGTTTGTTCCTTCGCTGGTCAACTGGCTGGTACCCGCAGTCATCATGTCGATGGCCGTTTCAAATGAAAAACCGGAACCGATCGAGTCAGGTGAATTCAGATTACGGCATGGTGCATGGTTCGTCGTCGGGCTGTTTATCCTGACGATCGTCATGGCCGTGTCAGCACACAACTTCTTACACCTTCCACCAGTCGTCGGCATGATGACCGGTTTGGGCCTGCTTAAGTTCTACGGGTACTATTTGAAGCGACGGGATGCGAATAAAATCGCTGGGAAAAAAGAAGCAGTCGCCGATGACAACCTGAATCTTGGCGAACACCATATGGCATTGGAGGATAATGCGACACAACAGCGTGGCGCTCAAGATGATCATGGGCATGGCAGTAATCATTACAACATCTTCAAATCATTGGAACGCGCGGAATGGGATACCTTGATGTTCTTCTACGGCATCATCCTCTGTGTCGGCGGCCTTGGAACGCTCGGTTACCTTTCGCTGGTATCTCAAATAATGTACATCGACCTGGGCACCACCAATGCCAACATCCTTGTCGGTTTTCTCTCTGCGATCATCGATAACATTCCAGTGATGTTTGCGGTACTTGCCATGATGCCTGACATGTCTCATGGCCAGTGGCTGTTGGTCACCCTGACTGCCGGCGTTGGCGGATCAATGCTTGCGATTGGTTCCGCCGCAGGCGTGGCTGTGATGGGAACCGCTCGCGGCGTCTACACCTTCATGGCCCATCTGAAATGGAGCTGGGCGATTGCACTCGGCTATGGGGCCAGTATCTGGGTACACTTCCTGGTCAACGCTGAATCATTCAGTGTGCCGGCAGGCGCGGCAGCTAAAGCTGTTGGTGCTCATTGAAAACCCAATCTTCTAACTCTAGCCGGGCAATGCCCGGCTTTTTTATTGGAAGGATTACGAAAATTATCATTACTTAATGAATACACAAACATGATAGCTGTTTTGAAATCAGGCCACCCTTAGGTATCAGCTAAATACGGCATACTCAATCACCGGGTGAATAGATACTTAATTCGCTGTGGTTCCGTGGCAATATTCGTATCGATTTCCAGCAGAGCAAATCAAGCCGGCATGATAAACGTATCTGTGCTCTAAGGATTCAGTTTGGAAGGGAATAGCCAGCCAACCGATTTCGGCAAGCATTCAATGGATTAGGCACCCGCGAGGTATACGATACTAAAACTATCTCACCTTGATTCGAAACAATGAATGGCACGATACGCAATTATCCAGCAAAGCCCCAAGCTGAGAAAGGGCGTGCCCAACATCACCCAACTGTTCAGCATCAAGCGCCAGCTCATCAAATCTCCGGTGCGTATCTGATCCAAGCTTCTTAAAGGAAGCGGGAAGTTTTTTATGGAGTGTGTGCGGCATATGGGCGCCTGCTTTTTTTCCAGACTTTCTGGCGTTTGCAGTAACCATTTCCATATTTTCATCTGCGATGCCTTTGACGATACCCGCCGTGCTTTCAACGAATCCCCGCATCTCCGAAAGTACTGCTTCTCGTTCGACAGCTGTCAAATAGATTGCAGTACCTTTGAAATCTTCACTATTCGTATTCAAACCACTGTCCTGGCTAAATACTACAGAAGGACTAAAGATGAGTAGAGTGTATAAAGCAATAGAGATCGTTTTGAGTTGCATAGCTTACCTGCTTTTTACTGGATACGTTGCGCTCGCTTATGAGTACCATAGCCCTGTGTCACATAAGACACAAATCAGTCTATCTTATTCATTCAGGCATTTCGATATCCAACAGGAAATTGAGATCAACACCACAGCAGATCCCATCATCATTACTTCACAAACCAGCGGTTTTGAGCTAGAAACTTTGCCACTCAACTCTCTTTCAGCCACTTGGCTTTCAATAGGCAGCAATCGACTACCAGATCGTGTACTGGCTGGTTGCTGATTTACTGTAAAAGTTAACAAGCAGTTCCCGTCTCTATGCAAACCGACCTACTTAAGCTGAACAGACTATTCTTCAAAAGTATCGGATTAGGCGGATGGGGGGGGTAAGAATGTCTGACTCAATTTATCCGGCGGAGAGTTTCCACTCCAATTTGGACGAAAAAGCGTCCTCAAGCACTTCTCTATTCCTGAAATCGGGAAAAACAAGTGGAAAGGAGTGTTAATTCTCAAAATGACTCAGTCGTTCAGATTGCGATTCCAATGCCCATCCTCTCGTACCAGCTTCTCTATGGCAGCCGCATCCACAGGGCGACTGAAAAAGTACCCCTGCCCCCGCTGACACCCGTTTCGTACCAGACATTGCCATTGCTCCTTGGTCTCAATACCCTCAGCCAATGCCCGTTTATTGAGATTCTTGGCCAACTCGATGGTGGTGAGTACAATCTGTTCGTCGTCCCGGTCTGTCACCACTCCGTTTACGAAGGACTTGTCGATCTTGAGTGTATCTACCGGCAGATTCTTAAGGCGACTGAGACTGGAGTAGCCGGTACCGAAATCATCAAGACTCAGTCCGATCCCCAGTTCGTGGAGCCGCTCAAGCCGCTCGATAACGATGGGTGAGGCATGCAGTGTGGCTCCTTCTGTTATCTCCAGAACCAGCGTCGAAGCTGGAATCTGAGCATCTTCCAAAGCCTGAAGCACGATTGTTTCCAAATCTTCTCTCTGAAGCTGCAGCATCGACAGATTGACGGCAACTTTCAGCTCCAGGCCTGAGCCGTACCATTCTGACATCTGCCGGCAGGCGGTCTGCAGCACCCAACGGCCGATAGGTAGAATCAGACCACACTCCTCCGCCACCGGGATGAATTCTACAGGCGAGACTTTGCCAAGCGATGCCGAGTCCAGACGCAGAAGGGCTTCCACTGCCAATATACTGCCATCGTTCAAGTCTACGATAGGTTGGTATGCCAGGTGAAACTCCTCTTTTATCATCGCCAGGTTGAGTCCCGTCTCCAACATATGGCGGTGCTGGATCCGCTGGGCCAGATCGCCAGCGTAAAGTGCATAGGTATCACGTCCCTCCCCTTTAGCGGTGTACATAGCGGCATCGGCGTTCTTCAATAACTCCACTCTATCCTTGGCATCCTCAGGATAGAGACTGATGCCGATACTGGCTTTGATATAGTAGCTTTTACCGTCCAACACAAAGGGTTCACGCATGATATCCAGTATGCGCTGGGCAAGGGTTGTGACTTTCAGAGCCAGACGCCCAGCCGCATCCTCCGTCTGCTCTTCCTTTCCATCAGGCATCATCAAAATGAGGAATTCGTCACCACCCTGACGAGCAACGAAGTCAGGCTGGCGAATCTCGGGTCGTAAGCGTTTCGCCACCTGGCTCAATAGTTCGTCACCGGTTGTATGGCCGGCGCTGTCATTGATCACGCCAAAATTGTCCAGATCCAAAAACAGCAGGGCAAGACCGTGGTTGTAGCGTTGGGCATGGGCCATGGCATTATCCACCGCCTCCAGAAATGCGGCCCGATTAGGAAGGCCTGTTAGGCTGTCGTGATGGGCCAGGTATTCGATACGCTGTAGGTTCTGTTTTTGTTCGGTGATGTCCTGAAAGGCCACCACCCCACCAACTATTTGATCTTGGTCGAAGAGGGGAGTTGTAATGCAGGATATGGGTATGGCCTCACGTTCCCGGGTCACAAACTGATCATCTCGACTGACGTGTGATTCACCGCTCTGCAGCACACCCAACATGGGACACTCATCCTCACTGCAGGTTGAACCATCCATTTTGAGATAGTGGATAAAACCATGGATCGATTTGCCAAGAAGCTCGTTTTCTTTCCAACCGAGCAGTTGTTCCGCTGCTGGATTGAGGAAGGTCAGGCGTCCCTTATCGTCAAATCCGAGCAATCCTTCTCCCAGTGCGCCAATGACGGACCTGTTGTAATTACTCGCGCGGGCCAGTGAGTGCATAGCATTCTGGCGATCTTCAAGATGACGGCGTGCCCGCCGTGTGTAAAACCCAATACCCAACAGTCCGAAGAGCCAGATGACCCCATGGGTGGTGCCGATCAGCAACAGATGTTCACTGCTGTCTTGCCGATAGGGGGCCATGGGAATGGCGATAGAGACTCCACCACGAATGTCGCCGACTTCATAGCCATGCCGATCATGACACTTCAAGCAGCGTCGTTTAGTGACCATTGGTCGCATCATCCGCAGTGTCGGTTGACCACGAAAATCCACAATTTTAGCTACCTCGTCCGACTCCTCTTCAAAGGTCTCGAGCACCGCCCGCTCCCACTCGTCCGGCTCATTCTCCTCGTGCAGTGGTTTCAAGCTGGTGATATGGATATAGTCATTATGCATCCGGCTGAAGCGCTCGTTGATCTTACGAATCATATAGGCCGGATTCATCAGGGTGAGCTGTTGCTCCGCATCGGTGGTGACATCACGATGTGGCAGGTCCACCAGGTGGGGATTCGGCTGTGTCTGTTCAGAGATCTTCACATAGACACCGCCCTGAGCCGCAATCCACTGGCGCACTGCCTGATCTTTTTGAAAGTAGGCACGAGCGACGCTGAGTGCGGTGGCGAACTCACGATTACCCTGGTCATGAACTGTCCAGGCAAAGGCGCCTATGATCAATAACGTCCAAGTTGTTACGGCAACCAGCGTATATTTTCGCAATGACCCCAGTGCTGATGTGAAACCGACCTGGAGATCTCTGCTGGCTTCGGATGTGATCGGATTCACCACTGATTCTCCGCAATTAACTAGGGTTACGGTGAGGGTATTGCTCCTTTGCTCTTTCTTGTTGTTGGTACTTTAGCGACCGTTGGAAGAAAAGGTTTAGTAAAAGAGTGAGAATAAGCGGATCTGTTTTTTCACACAAACTTTCGCCCAGTGATTTAAAAAGAAAAGCTCTTTTCAAAAATAACCTTTCACCAAACACTTGAATCAAATATCTTTTTTGTCAAGCAGATAGGAGCATTTCTCCACTATCCTGATAAATCTGATAGCCATCTTTCCACTCAATGGCAGACTTGGCTGACTATCTGTCTGCATTTTATCCTGCACAAGCCTCATGGCGGTTTTGTTTCACCCGTAAACACGCTGATAAACTACTCTCTCTGCCTGGTATTACCTTTAAGGTGTAGAAGGGAGAGCCAATCTTCCTAATGAGTGCTGCCTCAGGCACCTGCATCTCCTTCCAAGGCTATGAGAAGCGCATTGTTTTCACTGTGTGTCAGCGTGTAGCTTGACTCAAATCACCGCCGTGACTTTCACTGCGATTTCCTAAGCATCTGGTTTTAGTGGATAATCTCAACCTACAAATTCCTGATAGTTTATTTATTAATTTCAGTATGAGTAACCCTACACCACACAGAGCCAGGAAAAGGTTCGGCCAGAATTTCCTGCATGACCCCGGCATCATTCAGCGCATCGTCCAGGCCATTGCTCCGCAACCTGATGACAACCTGGCGGAGATCGGCCCTGGTCAGGGGGCCATCACAACAGAACTTCTGCCTCTGGTCAGCCAGATGCATGCCATTGAACTCGACCGGGATCTGATCGAGCCACTGGCACAGCGTTGTGCGAGTCTTGGCAATCTGCAAATCCATAACATCGATGCACTGAAATTCGACTTCTCCCAACTGGCGGAGTCAGAGAGACCCCTGCGGGTGGTAGGCAACCTGCCTTACAACATCTCCACGCCGCTGCTGTTTCACCTGTTGGATCAGTCAGACAGCGTCAAAGATATGCATTTCATGCTGCAAAAGGAGGTCGTGGACCGAATGGGGGCCGATCCGGGATCCAAGAGCTACGGGCGACTGTCGATCATGTTGCAGGCCAGGGCGGAAGTGACCCCCTTGTTCAGCATCGGTCCCGGTGCTTTCAAGCCAGCCCCGAAAGTCGATTCAGCCTTCGTCCGTTTGGTCCCGTATGACCGTCTGCCTTATCAGATCGACAATTGGGATCACTTCAGCCAGGTGGTTGCCGAAGCCTTTTCACAACGCCGAAAAACGCTGCGTAACTGCCTGAAAAAAACATTGACCTCAGAAGCGATCGAGTCTGTTGGAATCGATCCCGGTATCCGCGCCGAGTCACTCCCCATTGAAGCGTTTGCCAAGCTGGCAAAACTGTTAGACAGACCATGATCCACTTTATCTAGTGGATACTTAACTACCAAGAGACTCGTTAAACCTGTCAGTAGGATAATTTTGTGATCTTGCTGTTTTTTTGCTAATTACAAATAGCAAAAAATATGATGGCCGCAAAGGAGGCCAAGTACCGCAAATATTCGCCAATAGACCGGGTGTGATGATTGCAACACCACTCAATACTATTTGTTGAATACGACATCTTCCAGAATTACCGGATAGAAATAGCCATAGCCGAAATCCTTGTTGGTAAACAACTGGCCTTTGGCTACAACCTCATCACCGACACTGATTCCTGCTTGAGTCGTTCGCAGAATGATCTTGTGATTCTTCGCCTGTTTGCTACCGCTTCCATCCTCCAGATGCACCCAATCCCGGCCCATGATCTGGCTGGAAACTTTGGATACTTTACCTTTCACTTCGATCACACTGCCACTCAGCTCCTGCTTTTTCTCAAAGATCTGCTCCACGGTGAAACGCCCTACCGGATCACCCAGCTCTACGGGAGGCTGTGGCGCCGCAACCGGTTTTGGTGGCTGTTTGTTTTTTGACGGCTGAGCATGAGCTTTGGTGGGAAGGGTTTCACCTTTGCTGATCGCCTCGACAAACAGGATTCTGTCAAAAGTTCTGTTCAACGTCTTACTGGTAAAGTCCTCCATCAGCATCTGTTCATAAAAACTGATCTTTTCACCGACCTCAACCTGAGTCTCCGGCACGGCAATCCAATAGACGCTGCTTGACTCCTCCGCCCGGATATAGGTGTAACCGGCCGTGGAAATTGCCTCCAATACAATGGCCGTATGGGGGATTGCATCACGCATCGGTGCCGATCCGGCAGTACCATACGCGCTGACATGCCCACTACCAAGCAGAAGCAACATCAATGCAACCCAGTAAATCGCTCTCGTTCTATTCATCATAGTTTTCTCTATTTTGTCTAACTTCGAAACAATCTCTGAGAATTGTTTCAGATCACCTTAACAGATAACCACATCAAATAAGGCCGTGTAGTATCGAAACTTAGGGGCTGTTAACGCAATCGCATAAATCAGAATCGAACCACAGGATCGCAAGATCTGTACCAAAGCCAGTAACAGAAATGCGAGGTGAAACAAAAGCCGCCTTAGGTTGCGGTTGAGCTTGTAGAAAAAGGTAGATAAACCGGGACTTTCAGAGGGTTTTATAAGAATACCCAATTGTAATTAGATTGAGTTACTCACAAAGGGAACGACACAAGATGGAGGTGTTGGAATTCCAAGCTATTGAACGAATCGTTCAATCAACTTCCTGCCAAGTGAATAAACCGTTCTAACTCAATAAAAACCAAGAAAAACGGTAAGTTATAATAGGCCATATTATTTCCATGAAATACCATTGACAGTCGATTAGGAAACAAGGGCCATCACTCCATTGCAGACAATAGAACGCGAATACCGGCCACCGCCAAAGGACATGTTCATGAGAGCCAACCCTGGAGTTGTCTCGATTCCCCTAGTGGACAACTCATACCACTGGACTCGATTTGAGCCGAGGCTCTTGCAACTGATCGTAGCGACCCCATATCTGAATGATATACAAACATCTCCGAAAAGCGGATTCCTACTGATTTACGCAACAGACTGAGACTTTGTCCGATCGTTTATGCAAAATGGGGCCAAGCGATTCGCTTGAATCGGGCAAAATCGACTGCTCAGAGTCGACTCGAAAAGACTCTGTTTGGAACTGTTAGTGTCAGATCAGACAGAGAGTAAGCACATACTGAAGGTAGCATGATGTCAGAAGAAGAATATACCCAGGATGAGAACGTCGAAGTCATCAGTGGCAATACCCTGGCCCGACCCAATGAGGTGCTACCGGGGCTGATCCACCTGCTGCCTGTCACCGCGCGTCCTTTCTTTCCCGGGCAGGCGGTACCGCTCTTAATGGAACAGGAGCATTGGGACGCAACCATGGAAGAGGTCGCCAACTCCACGCACATGCTGCTTGGTGTCGTACTCTCTTCAGCGGATAGTGCTGAGTCGGCCGCTCCGCAGAGTTTCAAACAGATCGGCACTGTCTGCCGGGTCCATCGCATCCAACGATCAGAGGGCAGACTGCAGGTTCTGGTTGAGTGCCTGCAGCGCTTCCGTATCGAAAAGGTGGTCCATGGGGAGACTCCGTTCACCGCCAGCGTTGAATATCTTCCGGAACCCGCCAGTGACAGCAAAGAGATCAAACCCTATGCGGTGGCGATCATCAACACCATCAAGGAGCTGCTGCCGCTGAATCCTCTGTATGCGGAGGAGCTGCGTATGTTCCTCGACCGGTTTGGCCCGGATGATCCATCCCATCTGACCGATTTCGCTGCCAGTCTCACCACTTCGGACAAATTTCAACTGCAAGCAGTCCTGGAAACCGTCGAGCTGCTGCCGCGGATGGAGAAAGTACTTGAGCTGCTGCATCGTGAACTCGAGGTGGTGAAGGCACAGGCTTCAATCCGCAAGACCGTAGAAGAGCGGATGGAAAAGCAGCAACGGGACTTTCTGTTGCGCGAGCAGCTGAAAGCGATCCAGCAGGAACTGGGTATCGAGAAAGACGACCGTACTGCAGAACTGGATAAATTCAAGGAGCGCCTGGAAAAACTGAAACTCTCCGAGCAGGCTCAGGCGAGGGTGGATGAGGAGATGGGCAAACTGGCGGTGCTCGAACCAGGTTCACCGGAATATTCGGTCACCAGAAACTACCTGGATTGGATCACCCTGCTCCCCTGGGGTATCGATTCTGAAGACAAACTCGATCTACAGTTTGCCCGCAAAACCCTGGATAAGGACCACTACGGACTGGACGATGTGAAAGAGCGCATCCTGGAGTTTCTCGCGCTCGGTATCATGAAAGGTCAGATTGCCGGATCGATCATCCTGCTGGTGGGCCCTCCAGGCGTCGGTAAAACCTCCATCGGCCACTCCATCGCTGAAGCCCTGGGGCGTAAATTCTATCGCTTCTCTGTCGGCGGTATTCGAGATGAAGCCGAGATCAAAGGTCATCGGCGCACCTACATCGGTGCAATGCCCGGGAAATTTATCCAGGCGATGAAAGATGCCGGTACCGAAAACCCGGTGATCATGCTCGATGAGATCGATAAGATCGGCGCCTCCTACCACGGCGACCCCGCCTCCGCTCTGCTCGAGGTACTCGATCCTGAGCAGAACAGTGACTTTCTCGATCACTATCTTGATCTGCGATTCGATCTGTCGAAAGTGCTGTTCATCTGCACCGCCAATCAACTCGACACCATTCCACGCCCACTACTCGACCGCATGGAGACCATCTCCCTGTCGGGCTATATCGCCAGTGAAAAGTTACAGATTGCGCGTAAATACCTGGTACCGCGCCAACTCGAAAGGGCCGGCCTGAAACGTCGTGATATCAAACTCAACAGTCCGGTACTGCGGGCCATCATCGAAGGTTACGCACGGGATGCGGGAGTGCGCCGGCTGGAGAAACAGATCGGTAAGATTGTACGCAAGGCGGTGGTGAAAATTCTTGAGGGGGCGAAAAAGCCCATCGACATCACCCTGGAAAACCTCCAGGAGTATCTGGGTGGTCCACTGTTCAAGGATGAACGAAACCTGAGTGGCGCCGGCGTTGTGACCGGACTGGCCTGGACCGCCATGGGCGGTGCCACGCTGAACATCGAGGCAGTCGCCACACACGAATTCAACCGGGGTTTCAAACTCACCGGACAGCTGGGCGACGTGATGCGCGAATCGGCTGAGATCGCCTATGGCTACATCGTCAGCCACGCAGAAGAGTTCGAGGTGGATCAAAGCTTTTTTCAAAAAGCCTTTATACATCTCCATGTGCCAGCTGGCGCTACGCCAAAGGATGGACCCTCTGCCGGTATCACCATGGCTTCAGCACTCCTCTCTCTGGCGAGAAAAAGACCGGTGCGCAACATCGCCATGACCGGCGAACTGACCCTCACCGGACAGGTCTTCCCGGTCGGTGGAATTCGTGAAAAGGTGATTGCCGCAAGGCGTACCGGGATCAAGGAACTGATCCTGCCGGAGGATAATCGAAGCGACTACGAAGAGGTGCCGGACCACATCCGGAAAGGGCTCAAGGTCCACTTCGCTTCAGTATTTGAAGATGTGGTGCCACTGCTGTTTCGTTGAACCACTATCGGCAACAGGCATCCGCTGACCGAACAGCCCAGGCTCAAGGCAGCAGGCTACGGCAATCCGCTTCACTGCAAAACGATTCGATATGGGGAATCTTAACCCAGCTTTTCAATCGGCAGGCGAGACAGTGCCCCAGCTCATTGACCAGGCTGACCAACACCCCGGTTCCAATCAGAGACCAGAATACGGTATCGATCCAGGCATAGTGAACCAGACCTTCGAGGCCATAGACCATAAATGAGAACAGGCCGAACAGCATCGCCATAATCAATCCAACGAATATCGGTAACATGACTGACTCCTTGGTTGCTTAATATAAGTATATAAGAATTTACTTAAATATACACCTTTTATGATTCCCGACTCTCATACAAGTTCACACAAATAGAGCGTTTCTCAGGAACTCGGTCACTTTTCGCCCTCAAACCAATAAGCAAAAGAGTAACTAAATAGCAAATTGCTACTTCAGCCCATAGATTGGGCGACGTAATCAGCAGATGTAGTGGATTGGGCAGGATCATCCGCGTGCCACGACGGCTCAGAAATCACTATTCCGACTGGCTAAGGCTAAAACCATCGAGATGAATGAGACCCAGCCACAAGACTCCCTATCAAGCTTGGGAACTCGATCAGCTTGAAAGACAGCAGCACTGAATGACTCATACTGCATCGTCGCCATAGCACTCCCAAGCAACAGAATCCTGACCGGGTCCATCGTGTGAATCGTTAATAGCAGAGCTGTGCAATATTCCCTATCCCATCTTCGACACCGCTTATAGATTGGCACAACAGATCACCCGATTGGATTACCTCTACCTATGGAAACCTCAAGGAGAAGACGATGAACAAGACCAGGCTTGCTCTGATTAATTTAATTTTTATCGCTTTTTTACTTCCGCTTTCAGCACAGGCACAAAACGGATCAATAGATATCACCATTGAATATGCAGATGGCACCATTCACCATTCCTCAATCGAAGGATTCAGCATCGGCCTTGAGGGAGAGGAACCCAAAGCGGCCCTGCTGTTGCCCGCCGTACAGGCCGCCAGAGAGGCCGCCCGAAGAATGGAGAAGAGTGTCTCGAAAGGTGAGTTGATCCCAAATATTCTGATTCAGACCAATAATGAAAAATCCTACTACAAATGGAAACTGACCAACGTCATGATCAAGAGCTACTCCATGCACGGCAGCAGCAGTGACAACCCGGTTCCCACAGAGACCCTGACCCTGAACTATGAGAGAGTGGAGTACTCCTTCAACGGTATCTCTGACGCGTTCGATTGCACTTCAAACAGCTGTAAACTCGAGAGCGACTCTTACAATAGAACGCGCTATTGATCACTCGATCCGTTTTCTATTCACCCAAGACGATGTGCAACGCCAATCCTCGTGGCCGGATCATACTAAACCGTGCGTTAGACTCCATCGGTAGCTGTGATCCGGCCCGGCTCGGCCGGGAATGGGTGCAGCTGATAAAACGCCAGCTTTGATGTACATCAAGGCCGACCGATGAGAGCAGCTCTAGGGTGATCCTCTCCAGCCTTTTGAGGTGACAACCTTGAGCATCATTCCATTGGGTGACTCTCACACCCCCGACTCTTCAGCCAAGGGTTTTGCCCTGTTTGCGCTGGGATTCCGTCCGTTTTTTCTGTTGGCAGGACTCTCCGGACTTAGCCTGATGCTGCTCTGGCTCTGGTTCTGGCTCGGCACGACACAATTCAGCCACTACTCGCTGATCGGCTGGCACAGCCATGAGATGCTGTTCGGATTCAGTCTGGCGATCATTGCCGGATTCCTGCTCACCGCCGTTCGAAACTGGACCGGACTCGATACCCCGACCGGTAGACCACTGGCCCTGTTGGCCGGGCTGTGGATTGCCGGCCGCTTATTACCACTCATGCCGAGCAGTCTGGTCGGGCTGTTTGTAGTGATCGATCTGCTTTTCCTACCCGCCCTGATTGCAGCGCTTAGCCGACCACTGGTGAAAGCTGAGAATCGCATCAACCGTCTCTTTCTACCCCTGCTGGCCGCTATGGCCATCGCCAACCTACTCTACCACCTTGAGGCCATGGGCCTGCTGCTGACAAGCGGCAGCGGCATCTCACTGATGACCAACTCAATCCTGTTGCTGTTGATATTCGTCGGCGGCCGGGTCCTCCCCTTTTTCACTGAAAAGGCGGTTGCAGGCTCCACTCCCCGATTCAGCAAACAGCGGGAGCAGGCCGTCTACGCCCTGTTTCTTCTCTGGGCGTTAAGCGATCTGCTGCTGCCGAACAGCTGGTTAGCTATGCTGTTTGCGCTCGGGGTCGCCATCACCCAGGCCTGGCGCCTGTATCACTGGCACCATCCCCAAGTATGGAAAAAACCCATTCTATGGATCCTCTACGCCGGGCTGGCCTGGCTGGTGATCGGCTTTCTGTTGAAAGCCATGGCCCAGATCGAACTCTTTGCGGACAACCTGGCCACCCATGCACTCACGGCCGGTGCCATCGGCGTCACCACCCTGGGCATGATGGCAAGAGTGGCTCTGGGTCATACCGGCCGGGAGATCGATACCAATCGAATGATGGCCCTGGCATTCATCCTGATCAACGTCGCCGTCGTGATCCGGGTATTCGTTCCGCTCACCGGACTGCTCAGTTATCAGACCTGCATAACCCTCTCAGCCGTTGCCTGGTCCATCTGTTATCTGCTGTTCTCGATGATCTATCTACCGATACTGATCCGCCCCCGCATCGACGGGCGGCCAGGATAGCTTCAAACACCCTCCATAGAGCTTGACTATAGAAATTAAACGCTCGATAGATAAATAGTCTTTGATTATTTTAGTAATTACTAATATTCTTTCGCTCCATGAGTAACGCAGTACTTACTTGTCATTTTCTAACACTTAAAAATTTGAGGAATATCTCATGTCCAAAATCGTAAAAATCGCAGCCGCTGCTGCTCTGATCGCCGCTTCTGCTTCTGCTTCTGCATGGTGGGGCAACCCTTGGAACAACGGCTGGGGCAACGGCAATGACTTCATGGGCGACGGCTTCGGCGACGGTGACTTCTCTTTCAACATGAGCGGTAGCGCTCGTGGCGCCGGCAACGGTTATGGTCGTGGTTACAACAACTACTACAACCGTCCTTACTACGGTTACGCTCCTTATGGCGCTCCTTATGGCGCTCCTTACGGCGCTCCAGTAGCTCCTTATGGCGCTCCTGCTGCTCCTCAGGCTCAGGCTCCTGCTGCCAAGTAATCATCTTTGATGACACTTGGAGACTTGCCCAGGCAAGTTTCAGCCTAAAAAAGGCGGGCCATGTGCCCGCCTTTTTTTATGCTTCACGCGGATCAGAAGAACAACAGCTTGATGATAAATGCTGACAGTGCCAGGTAGAGCACCCGGCGAATCAACCCCTCCCCATGAGTGATGGTGGTATGAGCACCCAACCAGCCACCGATTGAATTGCCGATTGCCAGGCTGATCCCGATCCACCACATCAGCTCCAGATTGGCAGCGAATATCCCCAGGGCGACAATCGTATAGACCAGCACAATCAATACCTTGTGCATATTCACACGAACCAGATCGAGCCCGAGTACCCTGTGCAGTATCGGCATCAGGATGAAACCGACGCCGATCTGAATGAAGCCCCCCCAAAAACCGGCCCCAACCATCAGCAGATGCCCGGCGAACAGATTCTTAGCCTTACGCTCGCCGCCGGTTGGCTTTATTTTATCGTGACCGGTGGCCATCAATATCATCACACCCACCATCACCAGCGCCAGAACCCGGTCGAACCAGACGCCGTCGAGTTTCACACCAACCGATGCGCCGCCGATCGCCCCCAGGGAAGCCGCCGCCGCAAGACTGAAACCGAGCTTGAAGTCGGAGTAGCCGCGACGCCTGAAGGCAGTCACTGCGGTGATGTTCTGGGCCAGTATGGCAATCCGGTTGGTGCCGTTCGCCACTGGGCCCGGGATGCCCATGAAGAGCATCACCGGTATGGTCAGTAGCGAACCGCCTCCAGCCATCACATTCAGCCAGCCGGCAGCAACACCGACCAAGGCAAGCAGCAGAACCTGCCAGATTTCCACAACATCACCCCTTTGTCTCTTTTCTGATTCAGAGTTCAGACTAACAGACTTGATCCAGATCAGTGTATAGGTTGTTAAAAAAGCCCCTCTTCGGCCGACAAATGTTTAAATAGCTTGCTCCATTCCAAATACTTACAGAGGTCCGGTCAGCCATACGTGCCCTCTGCAAGCAGCAGGAAAATGAATAACAAACAGACCTCAATCGTTGCAGTTCTATTTGTTCTTGCCCTCTCCATCTCATCTGATCAGAGCGCTTGGAGAGTGCAGGCCGAAAATCAGCTTGCAGAGCCGCAGGCAACCCATCTGCTGGCTGCGATCCCCCGCGACTTCCCTCCCCAATACGCCGTTGATGAGAATGGCAGACCTTATGGATTTGCCATCGATGTAATGAACGCATTGGCCGAACAGGCCGGATTAACCGTTGAGTACCAGATTCATGAGACCTGGCAGGATGTACTCAATGCCATAAGAACCGGCCAGGCCGACCTGATACCGAATGTAGGGATAACTGCCGACCGACAGAAATATGCCGATTTTACAGCACCGGTGGAGACCTTTTCGGTATCACTTTTTGTACGGCATGAAACTGAATCGATCCAATCAGTTGAGGATCTGGCCGGTTACCAGGTCGGCGTGATGAAAGGTAATGTAGCCATCAAGCTGCTTGCTGACAAAAATCTCAAACTCAAACATTTCGATCAGTTATCCGATGCCCTGATTGCACTGCTGAGCGGTCAGATCGATGCCTTCGCCTATCCGGATCCGGTCGTCTGGCGCTACACACAACAACTTGGCCTGGATGACCATATCCGCAAAATAAGCCCTTCGCTGAAAGAGATTAAACGCGCCATTGCGGTACGCAAAGGTGAGCCTCTGCTGGTAAAACAGTTGAATCAGGAAGTCGATCGCCTGATCTCGAGCAAGCGCTTCAAAGAGATCTACTCTCGCTGGTATGCCACACCAAAACCTTACTGGAACACCCAGAGAACACTGCTCGCAATGTCCCTGCTGGTCATGCTGGTTGCCAGCAGCCTGCTAATCTGGCGCTTCCGTAGCCTGCAGAAGCTCAACCAACGACTGATCTCTGAAACAGAGATGCGCCGCGATGCAGAAACTCAATTGCAACAGCTCAATGCGGACCTCGAAGAGACCGTTCGCCGCCAGACGGAGGGACTGGCCGAGGCGCAACGCATGGGTAAGATGGGCAGTTGGGTGTTGAACCTGCAGCAGGACTCCCTGGAGTGGTCCGATGAGACTTTCCGAATCTTTGAAATAGATCCGCAGCGCTTTGGCGCCACCTATGAAAAATTTCTGGAAACCGTTCACCCCAACGACCGTGAAAGGGTCAATAACGCCTACCTGAGTTCACTGGAAGATCAGCACGATTATGAGATCGAGCACCGTCTGCTCTTCGCAGACGGCCGAATCAAATGGGTGAAAGAGCAGTGTGAAACCCGATTTGACAGTCATGGGCTACCGATCATCTCCCGTGGAACGGTTCAGGATATTACCGAACGCAAAGCGGCCGAACGGCAACTCGCCCTGACCCAGCATGCCCTGGACCATATTTCAGAGGCAGCCTATCTGATAAAGCCCGATGGCCACTTCCGATACGTCAACCCGGCAGCCTGTGAAACACTCGGCTACACCAAACAGGAGCTGTTGAAAAAAACGGTGATGGATATCGATCCTTCCTACTCACACGATCCGTTTCTGGAGTCATATAGAAAACTTGCAGAGGCGGGATCACTACGCTTTGAAACCACCCACCAGCATCGTGACGGCCACACGATTCCGGTGGAGATCGTCGCCAACCACATCCAGTTCGAGGATGAAGAGTACTCCTTTGCCATCGCCCGTGACATCAGCGAAATCAAATCGGCGCAGCTGGAGATCGAGCGCCAACGCACCCTGTTGCAGCAGGTCATCGACGGGGTCAGCGATCCGATTCTGATGATCGATACTGATTATACGGTTCAATTGATGAACCACGCCGCGCGGGCAGCAGCACCAGCCAAAGCACTGGCATCTGCTCAACCGAAATGTTATGCCATCTCACACCACATCGACCACCCCTGCCAGGGTGAGGATCACCCATGCCCTTTAAATCAGGTCATGCAGAGCAAACAAACTGTGAAAGTGGTTCACAAACACCCTGGACAGGATGGCGCGACACGTACCTTTGAACTGTTGGCTAATCCCCTGTTTGACAAACATGGTGATATCACCGGCATCATCGAATCGGGCAGGGATATCACCGACTACCTGAGTGTTGTCGAACAGCTCAGAAAAAACCAACACCGTCTCGACCACATCGCCCACCATGATCCACTGACCGGCATGCCCAATCGGCTGTTGTTTGTGGATCGTTTGCAGCAGGCAATCTTCAAGGCCAAGCGCAACAATAATATGGTCGCTCTGCTGTTCATCGATCTGGACCGCTTCAAACAGATCAATGACAGCTTCGGTCACCCCACCGGCGATCAGATCCTGAAAGAGGCGGCAATCCGCCTCAAGGCCAAGATCCGGGAAGTCGACACCATCGCCCGGGTCGGGGGCGATGAGTTCACCGTGATCCTCGATCAGATCGATCATACTCAGGACATCGTAAAGATAGCTGAGAAGCTGCTCGGTGCCTTCACCCAGGGTTTCAAGATCCTGGATAAGGAGCTGTTCCTCTCCAGCAGTATCGGCATCAGCATCTACCCACAGGACAGTGATGATCCGAACACCCTGATACGCAACGCGGATTCCGCCATGTACAAGGCCAAGGAGCTGGGTAGAAACGCCTACAGTTTCTACACCGCTGAAATGACCTCACTGGCGTTTGAAAGATTGATGATGGAGAACAGTCTGCGTAAAGCCCTGAGCATGAAAGAGCTGGTTCTCCACTACCAGCCACAGATCGATATCCGCACTGGCCGGATCATCGGTGTCGAAGCGCTGGTGCGTTGGCAACACCCGGAACTGGGATTGTTACCACCGGCCAAGTTCATCCCGCTTGCGGAGGATTCGGGTCTGATCCGCCCGATTGGCGAATGGATACTTCGCCAGGCCTGCCTGCAGGCGAGCAAGTGGCGCGACCAGGGTTTCAGTCCGCAGCGCATCTCCGTCAATTGCAATCTGTCAGCCGGTCAGTTGAACAGCGAAAACTTTGTTGGGGGTATTCAGGCTATTCTTGCAGAGGCCGGGATCGAAGCCGGCCTGCTGGAGCTCGAGATTACCGAAACCACCATCATGAACGATCCCGAGCATATGTCGGAGATTTTCAACCGTCTGCGGGATATCGGCATCAAACTGGCAATTGACGACTTCGGCACCGGTTACTCATCCCTCTCCTATCTGAAAACCCTGCCAATCTCCAAACTGAAGATCGACCAATCCTTTGTACGTGACATCCCAGCCGATCCGGATGACATGGCGATCACCCGCGCCATCATCGCCCTGGGAGAGAGCCTGCAGATGCAGGTGATTGCGGAAGGGGTGGAGACCGAAGCCCAGGCCGAGTTCCTGAAAGCGGAAGGCTGCTACCTGGCGCAGGGATTTCTCTATGCAAAACCGATGAAATCGGAAGATCTGGACCGCTACATGACATCGATCCAGACAGATTCCTGAGCCGGTTCAGAACTGAAAAAGCCCCAGCGAGTGGGGCTTTCAGGATGTTTTTCTGTAGAAACCTTGCCGCGCTTCAGAATGGAATGTCGTCGTCAAAGTCGTTATCAGGCATGGAACTTGGCGCAGCTGCCGGTGCCGACTGAGGCCGCGACATCCCCTGGGACTGGGGTGCATCGAAGGAGGCGCTGCCGCCACGACTGTCGAGCATCTGCATCTCACTGGCGACGATTTCCGTGGTGTAGCGATCCTGGCCATCCTGTCCCTGCCACTTGCGGGTGCGCAGACTGCCTTCCACGTAGACCTTGGAACCCTTCTTCAGATACTCGCCGGCAATCTCACCCAGACGATTGAAGAACACCACCCGGTGCCATTCGGTCCGCTCCTGCTGCTCGCCGCTGTTCTTGTCCTTCCAGCTCTCGGAGGTGGCCAGGGTGACATTGGTGACTGCACCGCCGCTCGGCATATAGCGGGTCTCCGGATCCTTGCCCAGGTTACCGATGAGTATTACTTTGTTGATTCCTCGTGCCATCTAATTATCTCCACAGCAGGTTAAAGCTCCTTCCACTGGAGCCAAATCCGGCTAGTGTACCTCACCCACCGCATAGTCATCCAGAACCTGCTGATCGACCACCTGCAGATCGACTTTCAGATAGGCGACCTCGTCCTCGGCGATGATCACCGCATCATCGACCCCGTCGATGGCCATCAGTTTGGCCGCCAGACTGGTAACCTCAGACTCATCCAGCTTGCCCACCGGCAACAGATAGTTGCTCAGGTAGCTCGGATTGGGCATGCCCCGTGCGATCAACAGCCAGACCAGCGCCATCGCGCCACACAGCAGAAACACCCCTTCGTTACCATAGTGGGTATGGATCCAGCCCCCCAGGGCACCCCCGAGAAAGGCGCCGATGAACTGGGAGCTCGAGTAGACTCCCATGGCCGTTCCCTTGCGTTCGCCTGGCGCTGCTTTGGCAATCAGCGAGGGCAGGGTCGCCTCCAGCAGATTGAAGGCGGTAAAAAAGATGAACAGACCGGCAACCAGCGCCAGCAGCTGATGACTGAAACCGTAGAGCAGCACTGACGCCAGAGCCAGAGCGGCGATGCCACCGAGGAACACCGGGCGCATGCGTCGACGGCTCTCGGCAATGATCACAAAGGGCACCATCATCACCATCGACAGCAGCATCACCGGCAGATAGACCTGCCAATGGGATTCACTCGCCATCCCCAGATCCCGCAATGACAGAGGGTAGGCGAGAAACATCGCCGTGAGGGTCATGTGCAGGGTCAGGATACCCAGATCGAGTCGCAGCAGTTCCGGGTCGGCCAGTACCTTGCCGAACTGGCTCGGCACCGCTTCCGCATCCCGATGAAAGTGACTCTCTTTTGGCGTCGGCACCACAAACACCACAATGGCAACACCGCTCAATGCCAGCACGGCGGTGAGCCAGAATATACCGGGCACACCGATCCAGCTGTTGAGGATCGGTCCAAGAATCAGTGCAACCGCGAAGGCAAAACCGATGCTGATGCCGATGATCGCCATCATGCGCAAACGTCGCTGCTCGCGGCTGAGATCCGCTGCCAGCGCCATGATCACCGCCGCGATCGCACCGCTGCCCTGTAACGCACGTCCGATGATGATGCCATAGATGGTCTCCGAGGTAGCGGCCACCACACTGCCCAGAGCAAACACCAGCAGACCGCCGATCAACACCGGTTTGCGGCCGATCCGGTCGGACAGCATGCCGAAGGGGATCTGCAGCAGCGCCTGGGTGAGACCGTAGATGCCGATGGCGATACCAACCAGCAGAGGCGTCACGTCCGGCAGCCCCTCCGCATAGAGGGCGAAGACCGGCAGAATCAGAAATAACCCCAGCATTCTCAGGGAAAAGAGACCGGAGAGGGAGTAGGCGGCTCGTCGTTCAGTTGCGTTCAGGCCTGAGCCATTCCCCCGCTTGTTACTCATTGCTAAGTCACTTTGCCAGTCGATAAAAAGAGGGCGTATAGTATCAGGTTCGCTTAGGGACTGTTAACAGGCCCTGATTCACTGCAGTATTACCACGACGATATTATGGACACCATCAGTATTCGCGGCGCCCGCACCCACAACCTGCAAAACATCGACCTGGATCTGCCACGAGACAAATTGATCGTGTTCACCGGACTCTCCGGTTCCGGAAAATCCTCGCTGGCCTTCGATACCATCTACGCCGAAGGTCAACGTCGCTATGTGGAATCCCTCTCCGCCTACGCCAGACAGTTTCTCTCACTGATGGAGAAGCCGGATGTGGACCACATCGAGGGACTCTCCCCGGCGATCTCCATCGAACAGAAAACCACCTCCCACAACCCCCGCTCCACGGTGGGCACGATCACCGAGATCTACGACTATCTGCGACTGCTGTTCGCCCGTGTCGGCACCCCCAGATGCCCGGAGCACGACACCGCCCTGGAGGCCCAGAGCATCAGCCAGATGGTCGACCAGGTGGTGGCCCAGCCCGAGGGGGAGCGGTTGATGATGCTGGCGCCAGTCATCAAGGAGCGTAAAGGCGAACACCACAAACTGCTGCAGGAGTTGCACGCCCAGGGATTCATCCGCGCACGGATCGACGGCGAGGTGTTTGAACTCGACGACGCCCCCACCCTGGAGCTGCATAAGAAGCACACCATCGAGGTGGTGGTGGACCGATTCAAGGTGCGGCCGGATCTAAAAACCCGCCTGGCCGAGTCGTTTGAGACCGCACTCAACCTGGCGGACGGTCTGGTGCGGGTCGCCTGGATGAACGGCAGTCAGCAGGAGCTGGTCTTCTCATCCCGATTCGCCTGCCCCCACTGCGGCTACAGCCTGAGCGAACTGGAACCCAGGCTGTTCTCATTCAACAACCCGGTCGGCGCCTGCCCGACCTGCGACGGCCTGGGCATCGAACAGTTCTTCGATCCGGAAAAGGTGGTCGCCCATCCGGAACTCTCCCTGGCGGGTGGTGCGGTCCGCAGCTGGGACCGACGCAACGCCTACTACTTCCAGATGATCTCCTCACTGGGCCGGCATCTGAAATTCGATCCGGAAACCCCCTGGAAAAAGCTGCCCAAGAAGATTCAGAAGATCATCCTCCACGGCAGCGGCAGCGAGACGATCGAATTCAGCTACCACAACGAGCGGGGGCGTTCGGTCAAGAAGCGCCACCCCTTCGAGGGCATCATACCCAACATGCAGCGCCGCTACCGGGAGACCGAATCGAATGCGGTGCGCGAGGAGCTGACCCGCTACATCTCAAGCCAGCCCTGTCCCGATTGCGGGGGTACCCGGCTCAATCAGGCAGCACGACATGTCTTTATCAAGCAGCATACCCTGCCCGAGCTCACACGGATGCCGATCGGCCAGGTGAAAAAGAGCTTCACCGCTCTCAAACTGCCGGGCAAGCGGGGCAAGATCGCCGCCAAGATTCTCAAGGAGATCGACCAGCGTCTCCACTTCCTGGTCAATGTGGGGCTCGACTATCTGACCCTCGACCGCAGCGCCGAGACCCTCTCCGGGGGTGAGGCCCAGCGGATTCGTCTGGCCAGCCAGATCGGCGCCGGCCTGGTGGGAGTCATGTATGTGCTGGACGAACCCTCGATCGGTCTGCACCAGCGGGACAACCAGCGCCTGCTCGACACCCTGACCTATCTCAGGGACCTGGGTAACACAGTGATCGTGGTGGAGCATGACGAGGAGGCGATCCGCAGTGCGGATCATGTGGTGGACATTGGCCCCGGCGCCGGGGTGCATGGGGGCAAGATCATCGCCCAGGGTACGGCGAATCAGATTTCAAAAAGTAAGGGTTCACTCACCGGCGAATATCTGAGCGGCAAACGTTGCATCGAGATTCCCGAACGCACCACCGAGATCGACGAGCTGCGCAAACTGGAGCTGCTCGGCGCCACCGGTAACAACCTCAAAGCGGTGGATCTGGTGATTCCAGTGGGCAGTTTCTGCTGCATCACCGGGGTGTCCGGCTCCGGCAAATCGACCCTGATCAACGATACTCTCTATCCGATCTCCGCAGCCGCCCTGAACAAAGCCAATACCAGCCCCTCCCCCTACAAAACCATCAACGGTCTGGAGCACTACGACAAGGTGGTGGATATCGATCAGAGCCCGATCGGCCGCACACCCCGATCCAACCCGGCCACCTATACCGGACTCTTCACGCCGATCCGGGAGCTGTTTGCCGGCACACCGGAAGCCCGCTCCCGTGGCTATACCCCGGGTCGATTCAGTTTCAATGTAAAGGGTGGACGCTGCGAGGCCTGCAGCGGCGACGGGGTGATCAAGGTGGAGATGCACTTTCTTCCCGACATCTACGTGCAGTGCGATGTCTGTAAAGGCAAACGTTATAACCGGGAGACCCTGGAGATCCACTACAAGGGTAAGACCATCGACGAAGTGCTCAACATGACCGTGGAAGAGGCACTGGAGTTTTTCGATGCGGTACCGGCGATCAAACGCAAACTGCAAACCCTGATGGATGTGGGACTCTCCTACATCTCCCTGGGGCAGAACGCCACCACCCTCTCCGGCGGTGAAGCTCAGCGGGTAAAACTCTCCCGCGAGCTGTCAAAACGGGATACCGGCAACACCCTCTATATCCTCGACGAACCGACCACCGGTCTGCACTTTCACGACGTCAACCATCTGCTCGAGGTGCTGCATCGTCTGCGTAACCATGGCAATACGGTGGTGGTGATCGAACACAACCTGGATGTCATCAAAACAGCGGACTGGATTATCGATCTGGGACCGGAAGGGGGCGACAAGGGCGGTGAGATCATTGCCCAGGGCACACCGCAACAGCTGGCCAGGACACGCGGCTCACATACTGGAAAATTTCTCAAAAAACTGCTGGCCAGGTAGTCCGTTCAGGGCGTCTCATAGGCGCCCAGGTCGGGGGTCGCATCCCGCGGATTACCCAGTATGTCTGTGGTGGGGACAGAGAGGGAAGGTTTTACCCCTGCCCCTGGCCACCGAATCGGTTTCCAGACGCAGATCGTCAGGCGCATCGAGAAAGCCGGGATCAGCAATCGAAGCCATGCCATCAAGACCGCGGGTTCCACTGTCGAAACTGGCACCGAAACAGAGGTTGCTGTTGACCAGTTGATAGGCATCGGCACTCAGATCGAAATCGTAGCAGCTGTCCCCCGACTGGGGATTGGCAAAGTAACCGATGTTGTTGGTCACGACATAATCCCCGCCCCGCTCTCCCACATAGTAGGCCCGTCCACTCGCGGTACCGCCAAAGTAGACGCTGTTGTTGCGCACCACCGTACCGCTGATATCCAGATCCGGCGCTGCAGTTGCGCGATTGGGTGAGGCGATGCCGGTCGCCCCGCCGATCAGGGTCTGAACTACAATATTGTTTTCAATCGTACAGTCGACACAGCTGGCAACACCGATCGCTAGATTGCCCACATTGCGCACCAGATTGCCCCGAATGATCGCATTGCGATGGCTCTCAGTCGTCGAGCCCGCCGCATCCACGGTTAAACCCCAGCACCCGGCTGAAGGATTGCGCTCCTCGATCAGGTTGTTTTCGATCAGCAGATCGAGCGTGTTGTCATTGTGTGCCACCAGACTGGTACCGACACACTGATCATTGGCATCCAGTGCCGAATCACTCAACCAGTTACCCCGCACCACCCCGTCGCTTCTCATCTGACTCAGGTAGACGTTGTGCTGCAGTGCACTGGCATTCAACCAGCCATTGTTATGAAAACGGTTGCGTTCCAACCGGGTACGATGGGTACCACCCAACCAGCCCATAACCCCATTGTCATGTATATACGAGTCACTGAGGGTGATATCGCCACTCTCCAGGTCGTTGCTGTTGAGATAGACCCCAATGCCGAATCCATCCACTTCAAGGCACTGCATCACAACCTGATTGATATTGCGAAACAGAAACAGTCCAAACCCCTCACCATCCTGACTCTGTTTGGTGAGTTGCAGGTTATGGATCCGGATACCCTGCCAACTCAGCTGATCATCGCTCGGATCGAACACCAGACCGTTGACGTTCCCCGTCTGTGTGATGGTGATCTTTGGCCTGGCCTGGGACGAATCGCCATAATCCTGCAGCGTGCAGGGTGTATCGTTGTTGCATCCTGACGCACTCAACTGCAGAACCGTATCGCTGTGCCAGACGCCACCACGACAAAAAGCCAGGTCACTGCCCGCATTGAAGGCGGCTATCGCTGCTGTGATGGAACGCTTGGGTGATAGGGCGCTGCCGAGATTGGCATCGTCTCCGGATACACAATCCGTATCAGCGCCACTCTGGCAATCACAGAGGTGGATCACCCGATCACCACGGTCACTGAGTGTAGCCGGACAGAGATCAAGGTCCGGCCCGTAATCCGGAAGTGCCGCAAGCTGCTGAGGATTGACCGTAATGGTCACATAGTCAGTTACCCTGTCCCCCGCATCATCGGTAATCGATAAAGAGAACTGCAGGCTTTCCGAACTCAATACGGAAGGCGCTGTAAAGCTGGCAACCATCTGATCCGCATTGGTAAGGCTTACAGCGGAGCCGCCAAGTTGGCTCCATTGATAGTCAACCACTGTGCCATCACTATCACTGCCGCTACCATTGAGCGAGACACTTTGACCTGCCGTAACCGTCTGATCTGAACCCGCGTCAACCTGAGGTGGTGCATTGATCACCGTGGTGGGCTCATCAGTTCCATCACTACCCTCTGTATCACTGTCACTCTCTCCACCACCACCGCCACAAGCAATCATCAATGAGAGCAGCAACAGCACGATCAACTTTCCTGCTTGGCTCATTGAGAATCCCCTGATGCAACCTGAGTCGCCAACAACTTCAACATCCTTAAACCCTTAAACAAACAGATCATCTCTTTATAGATTAAGCGGCGAGAGACAAAATGACATCTTAAGAGAGCACCACTGATCAGATAATCGATACCGTCAAACTCAAAACCTGAATCGAGTTGAGAAATTAGAATCAAGATTCCCAGACAAACGGCTTAATCACCATTTCAAAGCAGATGAAACAAGGTAAAAACGAAAACAGATAGCGAGTGTTTACAATCGTTATCAATATCGCGCTTTTTCCCAGCGGAGGAGCTTGTAAACTGCTGACAGAGATCAGTCAGTGAACCATTTCACGACCGATTAACTCGCTCTTATCATGTAAGGAGACCATCATGGATTTGACCTCTCTTCTAGTTTTTCTGGCCATAGGTGCAGCCGCCGGCTGGCTCGCCGGCACCCTGATGAAAGGTGGCGGGTTTGGCCTGCTGGGTAACATCATTGTCGGTGTGATCGGCGCCTTTATCGGCGGCTTTGTTTTCAATCTTGTGGGAATCTCTGCAAGCGGTCTACTCGGCTCACTGATCACAGCAGTTGCCGGTGCCGCCATACTTCTGTTTGTTGTTAGCCTGATAAAAAAATAGTGGCCTGTTTCTCAAACTGTTTTCAGCTCAGTTTCAGTTTCGCAATAAACAAATGAGATCTATAAAAGCCCCCTCTCCCGCAGGGGGAGAGGAGAGCTACTCTCTACCTTTATGGGGCACACTGATGATTCCAGCCTTCATCTTCTGCCTGCCTCACCGCATCGGCAGACACTAAGAAGCCAGTGTCATCGGATCATCCTCAACGGATTCAGCTTGAGGCACTTTCATGGTTACCAACTCCTCGGCACTGACAGGATGTATCGGGATGGTGCTGTCCAGATCGGCCTTGGTCGCACCCATCTTCACCGCCACCGCAAAGCCCTGCATCATCTCATCCACATGATCGCCAATCAGATGGATACCGACCACCCGCTCCTGATCACCACTACAGATCAACTTCATTGCCGTCGTCGTATCCCTCGATGAGAGGGCATGTCGCATCGGAGTGAACTCAGTCTGATAGACCTTGACCTTCTCATGCCAGGCCCGCGCCTGAGTTTCAGTCAAACCGACCGTGGCAACCGGCGGATGGGAAAACACCACACTGGGTATATTGTCGTAATCAACCCGACTGTTCGTTTGATGATCGAACAGACGATCCGCCAGGCGACGTCCGGCGGCTATCGCAACCGGCGTCAAAGGTGTCCGACCGGTGATATCGCCGATGGCATAGATACCGGGAATGTTGGTGTTCTGGTAGTCGTCCGTCACCACAATACCGTTATCCAACATCTCAACGCCGATTTCTGCCAGGTTCAGTTTTGCCGTATTGGGTTTGCGACCAACCGCCCAGATCACTTTGTCGAAACCGCTTAACTGTTCACCCTGGCTTCCCTGAAGTGTAATGCCATCCTCGCCCTCAATCAGAGCATTGACCTGAAAAGAGAGCTTTTGCTCCACACCCTGCTTGGTCATTTCGCGCATCAATACCCGGCTGAGCATGGGATCGAACATCTCAAGCAGACGCGATTCAAGAGCAACCAGGGTCACCTTAGAGCCCAGGGCCGAGAGCACCCCGGCAAGTTCAACGCCGATGTAACCACCACCGATGACCGCCACTTTTTCCGGCTGCTCCTGCAGGGCAAAAAAACCGTCGGAGGTGATCCCCAACTCTGCACCGGGCAGTGGCGGTACGATCGGCTGTCCACCGGTTGCAATCACAATATGATCTGCAGCATAGATCTCTCCATCGACCTCGATCTCTCCCGGACCGATCAGACGGGCATGGCCCTGCAGATGGGTCACGCCAAGCTGTTCTACATAGTCATCCCAATAGCGATTGATGCCCTCAACATAACTCTGCCGACCCGCGACCAGTTTCGCCCAGTCGGTCTTGCCACGCTGTGCTGTCACGCCATAGCCTGCCGCATCATCAACCGCATGAGCCAGTTCAGCCGCCGTCCACATCACTTTCTTGGGCACACAGCCGTTGTTGACGCAGGTTCCACCCAGCTTCCCCGGTTCCACCACGGCAACCCGGCGGCCATGCTGCACCGCCCTTTCGGCCACCGCCAAGCCACCACTGCCACCACCGATGGCAATCAAATCGAAATGTCTGTTCATACTGCCCACCAAAATCCTGCCTAGAGAAGCCATCCAGCCGAAACGGCTGGATGTTGTGATTGAGACCTACCGGAGCGCTAGGCTGCCGACCTCTGCTGTTCTGCCAGAAACTGCTCAAGATCGTCCGAGCCGCCAATACGTTCGCCATTGATGAATACCTGGGGCACCATCGAGATGCCGGCTACCGCGCGCAGACTGCTTTCACTGTAGTTCCTGTTCAGCACCAGCTCTTCGAACTCGATGCCCGCATCCCGCAACATGCCCTTGGCCCGGACACAGAACGGACAACCTTCGCGGGTGAACAGGGTGACATCCATTGGCTGCTGTTCATTGGGCGCAATGTAGGCCAGCATGTGATCCGCATCCGAAACCTCAAAAGGATCTCCAGGCACATCAGGTTCGATGAACATCTTCTCGATGACACCATCTTTCACCAGCATCGAGTAGCGCCAGGAGCGCTCGCCAAAGCCGAGATCCTGTTTCGACACCAGCATCCCCATGCCACGGGTGAAATCACCGTTACCATCGGGCAGAAAACGGATCCGGTCGGCCTGCTGCTCCAGCTGCCACTCGTTCATCACGAAGGCGTCGTTGACTGAGATACAGACCACTTCGTCAACCCCATGACGCTTCAGTACCGGCGCCAGCTGGTTGTAACGGGGCACGTGGGTGGATGAGCATGTGGGGGTGAAGGCACCGGGCAGTGCAAATACCACCACGGTTCTGCCCTTGAAAATTTCATCACTGCTGAGATCCACCCATTCGTGCTCACGACGGGTACGAAAGGTAACCTGGGGGACAGGCTGATTTTCACGATTCTCTAACATCTTTATCTCCAGAAAAGTGTGGTTCGAATAAGCTTGAAACGCACTCTACGGAATAACCAAGCATCGGTAAAATCGTATATTACAATCTTTGTAATTTGTTTTTCCTATTAATTAATTTCTCCCCTCCAACCACCACCAGCCTGGCTGCAAACACCGCTATTGCAGCCAACCCTGTGGACTGGGTCCAGACCCACTGGCGAGCCGATCTAAATTGTAACAATCAGGCACTTTGACCATTTAAATCTGTCCTATGCCTGCACAAGCGCTCTATCATAGTGCGAACAGATCCATGGCCCGTAACCGAGGTAGAAGAATGAGTAAAAAATATGACCTGATCGCCATCGGCGCCGGTAGCGGCGGCCTCTCAGTCGCGGAGCGCGCCGCCAAATATGGTGCCAAATGCGCTGTGATCGAAGCCAAGCGAATTGGTGGCACCTGTGTGAATCTGGGGTGTGTGCCGAAAAAGGTCATGTGGTACGGAGCCGGTATTGCCCATACCCTTCATGATGCCGCCGATTACGGTTTTCAGATCGACGTCAACGGTTTCTCATGGGAAACACTGAAGCAACACCGGGACGAGTATGTGGCCGGTATCAACAACTGGTATCACACCTATCTGAAAGATTCGGAAATCGATGAGATTACCGGTTACGCCCGATTCGTCGATCCGCACACCCTGGAGGTGAACGGGGAACAGTTGCAGGCCGAACACATCGTCATCGCCCCGGGTGCCTATCCGGTGGTGCCATCCATACCGGGGGCAGAACACGGCATCACCTCAGATGGCTTTTTTGAGTTGGAAGCCCTGCCCCGCCAGGTAGCGGTGGTCGGCAGTGGGTATATTGCGGTAGAGATCGCCGGTCTGCTGAATGCCCTGGGCAGCAATGTCACACTGCTGTTGAGAAGAGAGCACCTGCTCAGACCCTTCGACGCCATGTTGCGGGAGTGCCTGATGGAGGAGATGGTGGACGCCGGCATCAACATCATCACCTCTTCCAGCATCGGAGAGGTTGTCAAACAGGATAACGGAGAGCTTGAACTGATCTGTGCCGATACCGGACATCAGCTGGGCCGATTCGATCAACTGCTGTGGGCCATCGGCAGAGCACCGGCCTCCTCCGGTATGAACCTGGAGAAGGCGGGAATTATCATGGATGAGCAGGGCTACATCCCGACCGATGAGTGGCAGAACACCAACCTGCCCGGTGTCTATGCCATCGGCGATGTCACCGGACGGGCTCAACTGACACCGGTGGCCATTGCCGCAGGACGACGCCTTGGCGACCGCCTGTTCGGCGGCATGCATGAGCGAAAACTCGACTACGATCTGATCCCGACGGTGGTCTTCAGTCACCCGCCAATCGCTACCGTCGGCCTGACCGAAAGTGAAGCCCGGGAGATTCATGGGGATGCGGTTAAGATCTACCAGTCCAGATTTACACCCATGTATCACGCCTTCACCAAACATCAGAGCAAGATGGCGATGAAACTGGTTACGGTTGGCGCCCGAGAAAAAGTGGTCGGCTGTCATGTGATCGGTATCGGTGCCGATGAGATGCTGCAGGGCTTCGCGGTAGCGATGCGCATGGGCGCAACAAAAAAGGATTTCGATGACACCATTGCGATTCACCCAAGCGCTGCTGAAGAGTTGGTCACCATGCGCTAGGGCGACCCGGCAACTCAGGGAAGACTCAATGAGCCGAACATTTGCATCAGCACTCACCCTGTCCATTGCGATGCATTTTCTGCTGACCTGGTACCTGGGTGAAAAGTTGTGGCGTTATCTCTCTGAGTCACCCTCACACGACCGAACATCCACGATTCGGATCACCATCGAGTCGCCCGTCAGGGTCAGCACGCCCCAGCAAAACCACCAATGGGTCTCGATGCCGAAACAGGCGAGGACTCCAACAGTAGAACCCAAGCGCCCTGACACAACCAATCCTCCCGAACGCAATGAACGAAAGCTACCAATAGCGGAATCGAAAGCCGATAGAATCACCTCTGCCAAAATTCTTATGTCATCCAAACAGATCAGCCGCAATCTGGTGATCGGCGAACAACAGGCGGATACCAAGGGAGACAAAGACTCAGTATCGGCAATCCTCGATCAGGCGTTAAACCCAAAAAGGGAAGCGGCGAATATTTCCACACTGGTCGATGGCACAACCCGAGTGGTGAGCGAGCAGGGTTATACCTATTGCATCAAACCTCTGGATGACTGGAGGATCGTTGATCCGCAGGACGACATGCGGGTATCGGCCTTCTGCAAATAACTCAGTCGCACATCGATCAATCGGCAAACTCATCGAATTGAAGCACATCGCCCGGATTGGTCTCCCAGGATGCTC
Organism: gamma proteobacterium symbiont of Stewartia floridana; assembly: GCA_003676145.1. Classification (GTDB taxonomy): domain Bacteria; phylum Pseudomonadota; class Gammaproteobacteria; order Chromatiales; family Chromatiaceae; genus Thiodiazotropha; species Thiodiazotropha taylori. Next base: position 147,635 of record NAUB01000016.1, read on the forward strand.
TACTCCCCATGAAAATATGTTTCCCGACCTTTACCCCAGGCTCTCCATCGACACACCCCAGAGAAACCCAGCCGATCACACCCTGATAGGTTCCAGCGAGCGGTGAACCGCATCGACTACAGAATAGACTCCCCATCGCTTCGGAAGCGTTGTAGTGCGTCAACAGCGACTCACCAGTCAGCCATGACAGCTTACCCGGTTCAATCAGAGCAAATGCGGAGGATTGAGCGCCATTAGCCTTCCTGCACATGGAACAGTGACAGGAAGCTGCATCATGCAACTCACCATCAACCTCATAGGTCACTTCACCACAGGCACATGAACCTCTAATTGCCATCTCTAACTCCTTTTTATCACCTGGCATGAACAGACTTGTTCATGATGTTTCTATATTTTAGGGCCTGTTAACTTGCGATCTTCCCGTCAGCCAAACTAAGAGCCCTTCTCCCTTGACGGGAGAGGATGTATGCGAAGTGTTTCCACTGACTAGTAGAGACAGAAACTCGCTGCGCCTTCATCTTTATCACGTTGGTTTCACATGAAAACCAAGACTCTTTTTCTCCCCCTCTCCCCCGGCCCCTCTCCCGCAAGGGGAGAGGGGAGTTAAACCCCCAAGCCTTTAGGTATTCTGACGTAATCCCACCGTGTCCATCTGCTGACCTAAATGCCCCTCTCCCTCAAGGGGAGAAGAGAGTTACTATCCCTGCCTAGGGGAGAGGAGATAAATATACCTGCCTGTTTTATATTCTGGCGATAATAGTGGCTCAGCAACAATCATCTTTGAAGGCCAGCAGATTGGGATAACAGGCTATCGCCCTGCTGTCATGAACCCCACCCACAAGCACGCAATCCACTCCAGCCGCGCTTGCACCCCCAAGATCACGCCTGACCGAATCACCGATCACCAGGCAATCCTGTTCACGACAACCCAGTGCTTTAACAATACGCTTGAAGGGCTTTGGCGAGGGTTTCACCACACCATGATCCGATGAAAATGAGATCGCCTTGAATAGGCCGTCAATTCCCCTGTCACTGAAGGTTGTTAGCCATCTCTCCTTCGGCGCCCAGATATCGATCACTGCGGCAAGCGTGAACCTGCCTGCCAGCGCCAGCAGGGTTTCAACATACTGTTGCGGTATATGACCATGCTCATGAAATGAAAATGTGTTGATGATTCTGTCGATCTCCGAATGGGACAGAGATAGATCAGCCACTGCAGAAATGGCCTCTTTTACGCTTGGAAAGTTATCCCTGTAACGTTGATCAGGATAGCGCAGATCCAAATAGGCATAGACCTTTGCAATCAGACGATTGACGGAAGATTTCTCCAGCTCGCCTCCGATTCCATGGTAGTACTCTGAATAGTCTTCATCACTACCGAATCGGTCTTCGCCAAACATGAAGGTACCGTTCATATCCAGCAGAATCGCCTTTTTCGATTCAAACACCCTATCCCCCCTTCTCCCTTGGATGACGTGTCATTGATTTGCCGCTGGCTACTCCGATGCTCGGCTTAAAACTGAATGACAGATCACTGCTTATCGATAAGGGTAAGCTGCACATCATCCAGCCAGGCCGTACCGGCATCATTCAAAACCGCGGTAACCTGTAGATGAGCCGTCTTGGCCGGGACAACCGCAACAACTTCAAGCCGCTGCCACTCATGGCTGCCTGTTACAATCTCCGAAGCGATTTCGCTGATGAATTTCTTATTGGCTTTGCGAAACACCAGGCTCAGGTCGAACCCTTTCGGGCCCAGCGCTTCGCTTTTGATCATGGCACTCAGCTTGATCGATTTACCCACCGCACTATCCAGTGGTAACCACTGATTGATCATTCCCCAGGCCTGAACCAACTTGCGCTCGATACGGTAACTGTGTTTGCCATCGGTACTGTCGCTGGTGTCGATGGATACCTCATAGGCCGGCTCCCCCGCATGTTGGGAGAATCCCCAGCCTTTCACAAACTGATCCGACTCCTCGAAACTCGGGTTTTTCAATGGCAGCGAAATGGCTTGTAGCGGTGGCTTTTCCTGCGGCAGGCTCTGTTCGGCCGTCTGATTCTTATCGCTGCAGGCGCTAAGCAGCAGTAACGCAGTGACCATCCAAAAAAGGGAGAACATTCTATTATTCATGATTGTTTACCATAAAAAGACCAGCCGCGAATGAACGCCAGTCGCCGCGAATTCACACAAACAGCAGTCACAATGTGAAATCGATTTGCGGCAGTTTGCGGTGATTGGCGTTCATTCGCGGTTAATTGTCTTAACCATTTAGCAAATTATTCAATAGAGCTTGAATCTTTCAGTTGCCTGACACCAGGCCGTTTCATCCTGCGTTGCCAGTGCATCAAGCGCTTCAACCGATGCATCGGAATCATCAACCCATTCCCGCAGCAGACTGGAACCATTGATCAGATCGATGGCAAGCCGATCGAACTCGTACTCGTAAGGAAAATCCCGCCACAGGGGATAATCAGCCTGCAACTGACGCAATGCCTTGAAGGCCAATGCCTGCAGGCGCCAGGGTTTGAAACTGGTGTGCCGATAGTGGGCTTCGTTGTCCACATGGATCTGAATCCCGTGACAGAGCTGACCGGCATGCTTATGAAAAGTTGGCTCGAACCAGCAGGGACGCAACCGACACCCCTCAAGCCAACCGGGGCTCAACTCATGCATGGTTTTTATCAACGCTGAAGCATCGATATCCGGCGCACCGAACAGCTCCAGGGGTCTGGTGGTGCCACGCCCTTCCGACAGTGTTGTACCTTCCAGCATGACCGTTCCCCCGTAACATCTGGCCATCGACAGGTTGGGGGCATTCGGGCTGGGATTGATCCAGGTCCGCTCTGATAACGGCCAGCCATAACCCGGTGCCGATTCCGGCTGCCAGCCGTCCATACGGATCACTTCACACTCAACATCGAGTTTGAGATGGTCGATAAACCACAAAGCCATCTCACCCAGCGTGAGACCATGCCGCATCGGCATCGGAGCGGCACCGACAAAGCTCTCCCAACCCTCACGCAACATCAACCCCTCAACCGGCCTGCCGGCCGGGTTGGGACGATCGAGCAGCCAGACCGCTTTGCCGTGAGCGGACGCCGCTTCCAGCATATAGCGCAGGGTGGTGACGAAGGTATAGATACGACAGCCGAGATCCTGCAGATCCACCAGCAGCAGATCGAAACTGTCCATCATCTCTGTGGTAGGACGACGCACTTCCCCATACAGGCTGAACAACGGAATACCGAGACGTTCGTCGTACTCATCGCCACTCTCCACCATGTTGTCCTGCTTGTCGCCACGCAGGCCATGCTGAGGACCGAATGCGGCCGTCAACTCAATGTCCGGCAGGGCTGCCAGGGCATCCAGGCTATGGGTCAGATCCGCAGTGGTTGAGGCAGGATGGGCAAGCAAAGCGATACGCTTTCCGGCCAATGGACGGCGCAGTGCAGCTTCCTCGATCAGACGGTCAATTCCGAACTTCATTCCGGGACAATCCTCACTCAGCGAAATTAGAGGCTGGGCCTGTTAACGACTTTCTTCGTCGCGTCGCTTCGCCAGCACCAGGGCATCGTACAGCATGATCCCCACACCCAGGGTAATGGCGGAATCGGCAATATTGAATGCAGGCCAGTAGTGCTGTTGATAGTGGAAGTGCAGAAAGTCGATCACATGACCAAACAGAATCCGGTCGATCACATTGCCGATGGCACCACCGATGATCAACGAGAGGGAGACCGCCACCCACTTCTCCTGCTGCTTTAAACGCCACAACCAAACCGTCAGTACGGTGGTCACCACGATGGCGAGCACGGTGAAAAACCAGCGCTGCCAGCCCCCCTGATCGCTGAGAAAGCTGAATGCCGCACCCTTGTTGTAGAGCAGGGTCAGATCAAATATCGGCAACACGTAGACCGGCTCGTAAAGCGTCAGCATTCGGTCGGCCATCTGCTTGGTCAACTGATCCAGCAAGATCACAACAAAGGAGAGCCACAACCAGTTGATCATTTCGATATCCCTTTGAAAATGTCTCAGGCAAAGCGCCGGGGTTCACCCGCTCCGCTGACATTCTCCACACAACGACCACAGAGTTCCGGATGCTCCGCATGACTCCCCACATCTTCCCTGTGGTGCCAGCAGCGGACACACTTGGCGTGTGGTGAAGCGGTGACCTGAACACCGACACCCAGTGTCTCATCCAGCTCGACCTGATCCGGTTTTTGATCCATCGGCAACGCTTTGGCGTCCGAGGTGATCAACACGAAGCGCAGTTCATCCTCCAGCTGCGCCAGCGATTCGATCAACTCATCGTTTGCGTAGATGGTGACATCCGCATCCAGGGAGGAGTTACCTTCGGCACGAAATGACTCCATCGCTTTGCTGACCGCTTCCCGCAGATTGATGATCTGCTGCCAGTAGTCGGCATTGAACCGGTCATCCCGGTCCAGCGCATAGAGCCCTTCATACCAGGTCTCCAGGAAGACACTCTCACTGCGCTCCCCGGGAATCGACTGCCAGATCTCATCCGCCGTAAAACTGAGGATCGGCGCCAGCCAACGCACCATCGCCTCGATGATGTGGTACATCGCCGTCTGGCAGGAGCGTCGCGGCAGGCTGTCCGCCTGGGTGGTGTATTGACGATCCTTGATGATATCCAGGTAGAAACCGCCTAACTCATTGACACAGAAGTTATGGATCTTCTGATAGATCACATGGAACTGATAATCCCCATAGGCTTCGGCGATCTCCTGCTGCAGTTGCAGTGTACGATCCACCGCCCAGCGATCCAGCTCGATCATCTGCGAAGGCTCGAGCAGATTCTGTTGCGGATCGAAACCGTTCAGATTGGAAAGCAGAAAACGGGCTGTATTGCGGATCCTGCGATAGGCATCTGCAGTACGCTTGAGAATCTCATCGGAGACAGTCATCTCATTGCGATAGTCCGTCGCGGCAACCCACAGGCGGATGATATCCGCTCCCAGAGTCTTCAATACTTTCTGCGGCGCTACCACGTTGCCCAGGGACTTGGACATCTTGCGCCCTTGAGCATCCACAGTGAAACCATGGGTCAACACCGCCATGTAGGGGGCACAACCGTTCATCGCCACCGAGGTCATCAGCGAGGATTGAAACCAGCCGCGATGCTGGTCGGAACCTTCCAGATAGAGGTCGGCGGGAAAAGCCAGGTTCTCTCTGGCATCCAGCACACAGTGGTGGGAGACACCGGAATCGAACCAGACATCCAGGGTATCGGTCACCTGCTCATAGTCGGCCGCCGCATCACCGAGGAACTGATCCAGATCGAGATTGAACCAGGCTTCAAAGCCCTCTCCCTCAACCAGCTGAGCGACCTTTTCGATCAATGCCGGTGTATCAGGGTGTAGCTGTCCATTCTGCTTGTTGATGAACAGGGTGATCGGCACCCCCCAGGTACGTTGACGGGAGATGCACCAGTCGGGGCGATTCTCCACCATACCCTGGATACGGGCCTTGCCCCAATCGGGCATCCAGCTGACCTTCTCGATCTCCTGCAGCGCCTGCTGCCGCAGCCCACTCTGATCCATGCTGACAAACCACTGCGGCGTGGCACGGAAGATGATCGGGGTTTTATGCCGCCAGCAGTGTGGATAGCTGTGACGCAGCCGCTCTTCGTGCATCAGCGCACCCCGCGACTGCAGAACCTCGATCACCTGTTCATTGGCAGAAAGCACATGCAGTCCGGCAAACAGTTCAGTGCCTTCGACGAAGCAGCCATTACCGCCCACCGGGTTATCCACCGGCAGGTTGTAGCGCATACCCACAAAATAGTCGTCCAGACCATGGCCTGGCGCCGTATGCACCGCACCGGTACCCGCTTCGAGTGTGACATGCTCGCCCAGAATCACCGGCACCTGGCGATCGTAAAAGGGGTGCTGCAGCATCAGGCCTTCAAAGGCTTCCCCTTTGGCATAGGCCACCACATGGTAGTGTTCGATCCCGAAACGATCCATCACATCCTTGAGCATGTCGTCGGCAATCACCAGACGCCGTTTACCCTGCTCCCCCTCATACTCGACCATCGCGTACTCATATGAGGGATTCAGCGCTACCGCCTGGTTGGCCGGCAGGGTCCAGGGTGTGGTGGTCCAGATAACAAACGAGATCGGCCCCTCGCCGCCCCCTTCGGGCACATGATGACAGCGATCCAGCAGTGCAGCCTCATCCACCAGGGTGAAAGCCACATCGATCGCGAAGGAGTCCTTGTCCTGATACTCAACCTCCGCCTCGGCCAGGGCCGAGCCACAGTCGGTACACCAATGGACCGGTTTGTAACCCTTCTGAATGTGGTCATTGGCGACGATCTTACCCAGCGAGCGAATGATATCCGCCTCAAACTGGTGATCCATGGTGAGGTAGGGATGATCCCAGTCACCCAGCACCCCGAGACGGATGAAATCCTCCCGCTGACCATTCACCTGCTTGGCGGCATACTCGCGGCACGCCTTGCGAAACTGAGTGGTGGTGGTTTTCTTGCCCGGCTTGCCGATCTTTTTCTCCACCTGAAGCTCGATCGGCAGACCATGACAGTCCCAACCCGGCACATAGGGGGCGTCGAAGCCATCCAGGGTGCGACTCTTAACAATGATATCCTTGAGAATCTTGTTAACCGCATGGCCGATGTGAATATCGCCGTTGGCATAGGGAGGCCCGTCATGCAGGTGAAAAGTCGGTCGGCCCGCTGAGGCCTCGCGAATCTTTTGGTAGAGCTCCCGCTGCTGCCATTTTTTCAACATTTCAGGCTCGCGCTGAGCCAGATTCCCCCGCATTGGAAAATCGGTTTTCGGAAGATTAAGGGTCTGCTTGTAGTCGCTCACGAACTGCTACCTGTCAGGGGTGCAAAAAAGTAGGATATTGAAACTTAAAAACGCCTCTGGCGCAAAGTTTCCGCTGATAAATGTTAAACATACGCCATCACGACGGGGAAAGCGCTCGATCCTTGCCTTTCAAGCCATTGCAGACCGGATGAGAATCTGACCGCAAGCGGCTTGATAACAGACGGCGAAGAGACTCTGGATCACTCCACGCCGGCCAATATGGCTCTGGCTTGATCCGCATCCAGAAGAATCTGTTCGCGGAGCACCTCAAATGACTCAAAGTTCTCCTGATCCCTGAGCTTGGCCACAAACTCCACCGAGACATGCTCACCATAGACCGAGCGATCAAAATCGAACACAAAAACCTCAAGCAGGTAGCGGGTATCCCCCGCCACCATGGGGCGCACACCGATGTTCGCCACACCCGGCAAGGGCTGCTCTTGAAGCCCGCCTACCTTCACCGCAAACACCCCATCGAGTGGACTGACCCGCCGGTGAAGATCGATATTCAGTGTAGGAAAACCAATGGTTCGGCCCTTCTTGGCACCGTGCCCAACCCGGCCACAGATGCGGTAGGGTCTACCCAGACAGAGCGCCGCTCCCTGCAGATCCCCCTGGGTCAGCAATTCACGGATTCTGGTGCTGCTGACACGATCCGCATCCAAGCGATAGGTGTTCATGTTCTCAACCTCAAAACCGTGCTGCCTGCCAGCGGCTTTGAGTAGCTCGAAGTCCCCTTCCCGACCATGGCCAAAGCGGAAGTCATCGCCAACCGAGAGAAAGCGCACCCCCAGTCCCTTGACCAGCAGCTCTTCGACAAATTCATCGGCCGCCATGGAGGCCAGGCGTCGATTGAACTCCAACACCACGACCCGCTCGACCCCGGTCTCCTCGATGGCCTGCAACTTCTCCCGCAGCCGGGTCAGACGGGCCGGGGCTTTTTCTCCCTGAAAGAACTCACGGGGTTGCGGTTCAAAGGTCACCACAGTGGTTGGCAGGCCCAGCAGTTCGCCCTTCTCCAACAGATGGCTGAAGACCGACTGATGCCCCAGATGAACTCCGTCAAAATTGCCAATAGTGGCAACACAGCCGTGATGATCAGCTCTGAGATTGTGTAGACCGCGAACCAGTTGCATAGGGAAACCACTCTGAACGAAGCGGTCAATTATAGGCCCTGGGAGACGATTCAGCATCCCTATCCATAAAGATTAAGGATTTATTCCGGATTCTGAGGGAAAAAGGTCTGCCCTGGACAGTAAAAAACAGCCCCATCCAGGCAGACAACACGCAGCTATACGAAAATCACTGTCGCTATAGAGGATACGCCCGGCCGGCGGGAATGGATTCAGTTTTTCCAGGGCCTGTTAACAGGCGTTAGGAGCGAAAGTGCCTTAGTCGGCCGCCCAGCAGGAAAAAGCTGGCAAAATAGAGCAACATGGCGACCACGATCAACCCGGCCAGGCGCCAGACCCGATCCCAACTGCCCGCTTCCAGCCAGCCATCGACCGCCCCCGCACCCCACCAAAGCATCAGCCCCATGGCCAGGGCAGAGAGCGTGATGCGTAGCAGCAACATCGGCCAGCCGGGATCGGGTCGATAGATCCCCTGCTTGATCAGCGCACGATAGAGCAGGTAGGCATTCAGCCAGGATGAGAGGGTCGTTGCCAAGGCCAAACCGGCATGCGCCAGAGGGAACACCAGTATCAGGTTCAGAACCATGTTGGCGACCATTGCGATGATGCCGATTCTGACCGGGGTCTTGGTGTCCTGGCGTGCATAAAAACCCGGCGCCAGTATCTTGATCAACATAATCGCCATCAGGCCGGGCGTATAGGCCATCAGACTCAGCGTCGCCATATCCACATCATGGCGATTGAACGCATCGGAAAAAAACAGGGTTGCCAGCATCGGACCGGCCAGCAGAAACAGGCCAACCGCAGCCGGCACACCCAGAATCAGATTGAGACGCAAGGCCCAACCCAGCGTACGGGAAAACTCCGTAGCGGAGGCCTCAGCGTGTTTTCGGGAGAGGTTGGGCAGAATCACCGTACCCAGCGCCACCCCCAACACCCCAACGGGAAACTCCATCAAACGATCGGAATAGTAGAGCCAGGAGATGCTGCCACTGACCAGGAAGGAGGCGATCAGGGTATCCAGCAGCAGGTTGAGCTGACTGACCGAGACGCCAAACAGCGCCGGGATCATCAGCCGCATCACCCGCTTCACCCCTGGGTCCTTGAACGCCACCCGGGGTCTCGGCAACAGCCGTAACCGCCCAAGAAAGGGCAACTGAAAGAGGAACTGGACAATCCCGGCAATCAACACTCCCCAGGCCAACCCCTTGACCGGCTCATCCAGCATCGGCGACAGCCATACGGCGCAACCGATCAGCGACAGATTGAGCAGCACCGGGGTGAACGCCGGCACGGAAAAGCGGTTGTGGGCATTCAGGATACTGCCGGCAAATGCGGTCAGGGTGATGAAGAACAGATAGGGAAACGTGAGATAGAGCATCTCTACCGTCAACTCATACTTACCCTCGGCCTCATTCCAGAAACCTGGTGCAAAGATCATCACCAGTATCGGCGCGGCAATCACACCGACCAGGGAGACCAGCAGCACGATCAGCCCCAGGGTACCCGCCATATTGTCGACAAAACCGCGCAACTCGCTCTCAGAGCGCTGTGTGCGGTATTCACTCAGTACTGGCACAAAAGCAACGGAGAAGGCCCCTTCAGCAAACAAACGGCGCAGAAAGTTGGGGATCTTGAAGGCGACAAAGAAGGCGTCGGTGGCCGCATTCGCACCGAACATCCGGGCAAGCACCAGATCCCGCACAAACCCCAGGACACGGGAGAGCATGGTGTAGCTGCCAACAGCAGCGAATGAGCGAAAAAAAGAGGCCAGGATCTGTTCCTTACTTCAATCTGGTTGAGAAATCGCCTGTTCCAGCGTTCCGGCGACAATACCAGTAGAAACCGGATAGATCAAAGATGTTGACAGGGAGTCCTTTTTTGGAGAGAATGCGCCCCCTTTGAAAAGCTAGTATCGTCCAGGAGAGAACCTTGGCCAATTCAGCCCAAGCTCGCAAACGCGCACGCCAAGCCAACAAGCGCCACAGCCGTAATCAGGCCCAGCGTAGTGAAATGCGTACCCATATCAAGAAGGTCGCCAAAGCCATTGCGGCCGGATCTAAGGAAGCCGCTACGGAAGCCTATAAGCTGGCCGTACCGGTGATCGACAGCTCAGTCGCCAAAGGTCTGATTCACAAAAACAAGGCTGCTCGTCATAAGAGCCGTCTGAATGTGCAGATCAAAGCGCTGTAACAGGCTTTAGAGAATCTGATAAAAAAACCGGCCCTTGGCCGGTTTTTTTCTGCCATCTGTCGACAGAGAGCCTGCCGCTGAGGCTTTCCGGTGCAATCAGTACACCGAAAAGCATCAATCAACAGGCAGACCGATCAGACAGACGCCTCACGCCGACGCCCGACCCAGACCATACCAAGCAGACCTGAGCCCAACAGCCAGAAAGCCGCAGGCAGCGGTACAGGGGCCGGTTCCTCTACAGAATCGCCAAAGGCAAAGTGTTGGGTCCAGTAGGTGTAGAGGGGATCAGCGAAGCTGCCACTATCCAGCTGAATGGGTGGAGTATCAGCGCCATCCCAGACATAACCCACACCCAGATCGTCAAACAGACCATTCAGAATGGTATTTCGATGACCGGCACTTCCCATCCAGCCTCCTGAACCGCCCGTCTCGTCATACCAGGCGTCCCAATGGCTGCCATCGAGCCCCGCACCAAGGGTATCCCAATTGGATGCGCCGAGATCAAAATTGGATGTAAAGAAATCATTGATCTCATCGAAATCCTCTGTGCCGTACATCACATCGTGAGCCGCATCGATGGCCGCTGAGGGGGTGTTGTAGGTCGGCCACGCACGCCCCTGACCGGCGGCGATGTTCTCGCCCCAACCGTCGGGGTCATAGCCCCCGTCAATGATGCGCTCTCCCGGAGTTGAGCCGGTGTTGGGACCGGCCAGAGTGGTATGACTGAAAAAATTGTAGTCCGCCATCGATTGGGAGTGCGCCAACGCGGAATCGTGCAGACGATCATCCCGCTGCACCGGATCGAGATCATGAAAACTCCGCTGTAGGTTGACCAGATCCACAACCGCCAGCTCTTGCGGTAACCAGACTGCTGCCTGCAGAGCCATTGGAGCCACCAGCGTGGCACCCAGGATAACTCTCAGGGTCAATTTCGGTACGAATGATAAACCTCTTTTCTGCTTGTTCTTGTCATGAATGACCATGATCGGCTTGCTCCTTGCGTTGATGCAATTCCAGAATTTTTATTGTTACCTTAACCCTAAGGCAATGGCTTAGAGTCTGGCATGCCGGATAGAAGGAAATAAAGACCTACGAGCACAGTTTACGTGACCAGTCACGCAATTCACGGTTTACACGTTCGCACTGTTTAATTGAGCAGCCCTGTGCAACAAAAGTTTCAATTGACCTAAAAAACCGTCACCCCATGCGTAAGCGGATCAGCTGGGCAAGATGCAGCGCGGGCCTGTCTGCTTGCACCTTGATCTGATGCCTGCAGGAGAAACCGTTCGCCACGATCAGCGCCTCTGGCCGGGCACTCAAAGCCGGCAGTAGCGCCTGTTCCGCCATCGCCTTCGACGTTTCGTAGTGCTCGGCCTCCAATCCAAAACTGCCGGCCATACCGCAACAGGAAGCATCAACCATCTCGAAACTGATTCCGGGAATCTGTTTCAGCACTTTACGCATCGACTTCATCGCTCCAACCGCCTTTTGATGGCAATGGCCATGCACCACTACCGGTTGCTGTGATGCGATGGCCCGTTCAGACCATGGGAGATTGAGTTTACCGCCCTTGACCCCCTTGACCAGAAACTCTTCAAACAGTACCGCCTTACCGGCCACAAGGTCAGCCATCTCTCCCAGCCCCAGAGCCCGGTACTCATCTCTCAGGGTGAGCAGACAGGAAGGCTCAAGGCCAATCAAGGGCATGCCGCTTTCAGCGTAAGGCGCGAGCTTCTGCAACAGTTGTTCAGCCTGTTGTCTCGCCTCCTCGATTCGACCCTGCGACAGATAGGTGCGACCACAACAGTAGCGCTCCTCACCATCCCGTACGCCAATCAGAGTGACCTGGCAGCCTACAGCCTGCAACACCTCAACTGCAGCGGTCAGGATATCGGGAGCATAGTGATTGCAGAACGTATCAGCAAAAAGCACCACTGGTTGTCCACCCTCTATCTCCTTCAGGGTAGTTTGCCGTGCTGTATAAACCGGTTCCGGCAGAGGAGAATGCCTACTGATACCGAGCAGACGCTCAGCCAGGTTGGCAATCCAGGGGTGACGATTCCTGATGGCGGTCAATCTGATCAGCCAGTGCTGTTTCGCCAACAGTTCCGGTAGTTCTGAGAAGAGCCTGGCTCTGAGAGACAATCCTTTACGGGCGTTCAGCTGAGCCAGATACTCAACTTTAATACGCGACATATCCACATTGTTTTCGCACTCCCGCTGACACCCCTTACAACTGACACAGAGATCCATGGCCTCAACCAGCTCGGGAGTAAACAAACCACCACTTCCCAGTTCACCATTCAGCGCTGCCTTGAGTAAACGAACACGCCCCCCAGTCGACAGGTTGGGATCTTGATCCAATCGGAAACTCGGACACATCACCCCTCTGGCAAGGGTTTCACACTGACGACTATTGATACAGACCGCAACAGCCTTGGCAAAGTCACCCCCCTGTTTCGGTATGTCCGCATAGGCATCCCCCATACCGGCATCTTTATAATCCGACCAATCCAGATAACTCTTCATATTCAACCACTCAAAGATCAACTGAAACAGAAGGATGCAAAAGAGATACCATGGCTTGCGGGCTCAGTAGCACTCTACCGCCCGATATAATCGGTATTAACAATGAGCGCTGATAGACCAGGTGTTATGAATACAACCCCTTGGATAGATAAGAAAAATCCACATATTGGTTAGAGCCGAATGACTCTCGACAGCAGACACTGTTCGATAACCACACACAGCGCGCCTTGAGGATTGTAGGATTCACGACAATTTCAAGCCTGCTGTTCGACAACCACCATGTCACTTGAAAGCCGATTGGTTCAAACCCTGCAGTCGCAACCAACAACACCTTATAAAAAACGACGGGGCCACTTGAAGTGGCCCCGTCGCTATCAATGACTATCTTATGCGATTGTTAGCAGCCGCGCCGATCAGTCATCGTTTTTTTGCTTCACTTTGAAGCCGGTGATCACCACGATATCATCTGTCCGATAGTCATCGTAATCCGACATCATGTCATCGTTGGAGTGCTGAATGGCTACCACAGCAACCTTGCCATTACCGAAGAATTCAAAACCGGTAGGTTCAGCCGACTGGTCTTTGACAGACAGAACACGTACACAACCATCGGTTTTGATATCCCGATCCACACCATCCGGCAGACAGGCAAAAACATCACCATTAGAGTGATCCTCGATCACATAGAGGTTACCGGTGTGTGGTTGAAACGCCAGATTATCCAGTGAATTGAACTCTGCATCGCCTTCAACAAAGCGATTTACGACAACACTTGCAATCGTCTCGTCGGCAAGCATTGGAGCCGAGTCAATGCCACAGATCACTTCACCATAGTTCTGCGCGGCTTCGCGACCTGTATTGGCCCAGCAGAAACGAACGCCGGGACCTGTGTAGGTCGGATCCTTGTGCAGATCTTCAGGGCGATAGTAACCGGTTGCACCATTGTTGTTGGCATCACGACGCGCATCAGCCGCACTGACACTGATCCAGGAACCGTTACCGATTTCACAACCCTGACCATAGTTCACCGTAAAACTGCCGGAGGTTCCTTCTCTGCAGGAAGCGCGGAAAGCATAAACCGAACCGGAAACAAGCGGCGACTCCTCAAGCTTTTCGATCATTCCCTCTACATGGGCAACGTCGGGTACGAATTTGAATATTGCGCCACCATCCACATCGGAATCGTCACCACCGTCGCCTGCCAGATCCCAATCACCAGGACGTAATTCATCACCACCGATAACCACACCGTTATCCAATACGGTCAACCCTTCCCAGGCCATGGTTGGCAATGCATCCCGTTTGACCACATTCATCGAGACCTCATTGTCCGCCGTCACGATGGTACCCAGTGCACGGTCAATTACGGTGTGATTGACTGTATCCAGAGGATTGATAATCTCATAGGCCTGACCGGTACTGGTCTCTTCAGTAGCCAGCACAGAACCCCAGGCCGTGGTACGAATGCCGTCACAACGATTCATGCCACGCAGAATGGTGGTCACACTACCATCATCCAGATCGACCGACTGTACAGATGGGTTCATCTTATCCAGTCCGCTGTCGAGGGTTCCGATCACCTCATCACCACCTTCGATACAGAAGATCAAATGACTCGGATCGTTCTCATTTGGCCAAAAGCTGAACATATCGGCCTTGTTACCAGCATCACGGGTCAGAATCTTTGCTTTCAAACCTTTAGCAACTTCAACCAGATCATAAGCATTCTGTCCAGGCATGCGTGCAACACTACCCTCTGCAGAGTTCATCAGAGGCTTTTTGATTCCAAACAATTTCTTCGACTTGTCGTGCATTTTTTTCTGCACATACAGACCAAAATCCATCTCATCATCATCAGCGTGTACTGAGATCGGCAGCAGAAGACTGGTGGCTACCAGTGCAGCGCAACTCTTAAGTTGAAATTTCATCATCGCTCCTCGTAGATTTAAATAATTCTATGTGTAAAAAGAGCGATAGAGTTTGGACTTGTAAATTTAAGACCGTTTAACAAAATTTTGACGAACAGATGATGTTTTCTTGAATCGAAGGTAACAAACGAGCGCTGATTGCTCTCCTCGGGGAATTAACAGAAGTATTATAAAAAATTAACAAAACATCCGTATCTTCTTTAGATTTAATCCGCCTATTGAGTTACGCACTTAGAGAAACAGATAACTAGGGCCTGTTAACAGAAGAGTCACAAAACCCATGTAACTCCACATAGGCTTCCCCGTCAACGACTTCACCGGTAACCACAGCTGCGCCTTCCCAGTAGGTAGGGGTCAACCTGGCGCCAGCCTTTGGCCTGACCTCCTGATCCTTTAAGTAGGGGACTATGGTGAGTGATTGATCTTCCACTTCGAGCTGCCATTCAATCGGGTATTTACACCCTGTTTCATCACTCAGCCAAGTGCTCAATACCTTTAAATCAAACTCATCCGATGCATAGTTTTTTATATTGCCTTCTGCATCATACTTGACCAGAAGGGTTTCACCAGCCGCCTTTGGCTCTTCAAAATAGAACAGCGCCAATTGCGTATTATCTGATAATCTGATTGAAAACCACTGCCATCCCGTATCGATAATCTCTTCAAGATCACCAAATTGTCGATCAAACCAGGCCTCACCCGTTACCTTCAGCTCCGTTCCATCGACAACAATATAACCGTCAACCTCCATTTTTGGCCTGGAGTAGTAGTAGGTATACCCTCCTATTTTATATTCATGAGCTACTCCGCCATAATGCACCAGAGGAGGCTTTGAAGCCTTAAGCGATAAATCGTAACTGAAATCACCTACAACCGCCGTTAACCGGTCGACCCCAGCTCCTCCTTTTGCCGTCATCGGTTTGACAGATCCTGCTGCCAGATCAAAACTTTTCAAAGCTTTTTTGGGAATCATTAATCTGGTAACAGTCTCGTACTGAAATGTTCTATTGGTTATATCGGTAAGCGATACATGAGCCATCATGAGATTAGGCTGAATTGAAAAAAAGACCATCTGAAAACCGAACCTGAGGCCATTTTCAGAGGTGAAATTGCCATTCCAGTACCACCACTGAATGTACTGGCCGTCGATAAACGCATCATCCGCAGGCAGTTCAACAGTTCGATCTGGCGGTACACTCTTCGTTGCACAGGATATCTGCAACATTAACAGTAACATCAGACCTACCCTTGTCAGCAACCTCACAACTGCTCCTCGATACAATCCTCAACCCTATCCTTTGAGCTTGTTGCAACAATCAACGAGGGTAATAGCACCAGATCCGCCAGCAGAGCCATAATGAGTGCCACACAGGATAGATACCCCATCCTGACGATCACCTCCGTAGAGCTGGTCAACATGGATACGAAGCCCGCCAACAATATCAGGGTTGTCACCAGCAATACTGGTGCAATCGCTTGAAGTGTACGGTGAACCGCAATGGTGGTGTTCCTGACTTTATGGAACTCCTTCTGATATCTCACAATCATATGTATCCCGTCATCCACAATGATTCCAAGACATATTGTAAATACCATGATCGTTGCATACTGCAACGGCTGATCATTGACTACCAGAAGCGCGGCAACAGTTGCCAGCGGCAATATATTTGGCAGAAAGCTGATCAATCCCAGCTTGATAGATTTCAGAAACAGGGACAGTACTAAAAAAATGATGACAACGGCGCTCAAGATACTGACCAACAGGTCCTGAATCATATCAACACTGCCTTTGGCGGCTGCCAGTGAGATTCCCTGCAATCTGAGACTGAATCGGTCACTTTCCTCAGACAACCGTAACAACGACTCCTCCAGTTGCGTTATTGTTTCCAGTTGCATATTTGCGCCATTGTCAGGCAGACGCACCAATATCACAGCCTCTCCTGACTGTTCATGATAGAAACGATTCACCAGCTTACTCGGCAAATAGACCAGCCTCGAAAACTGCTGCGAGAGATCTTCAGACCCACCTGGCAACACTCTTAGCAGATCAACCACTGAAATGGAATTGGTCAAACCAAACTGCTCAATCAGATCCACTTGAACTCGCGTTATCAATTCAACAGCTTGCGTTGACTCGATCACTCCCCCGTTATTTGCTTGAATAACGATATTCAGCGGCTGAATCCCATTTAAATGTCGATCTGCCAGTCTCATTGCTTCAGAGACTTCGTGGGATTGAGGTAAATTTTCCCGAAATTTAAAATCTGTCGCCAATTGTTGAGCCTGATAGACTGCAAAAGCGGTCAGAACAACTCCAACACTCACCACTGCAACAGCATTCTCGCCAATCACAATCAGCACTTTATTTAAGATCCGGTTATCCGTTAGTCTGATATCCAAGCGGCTAGAGTTAAGGATAACATCATCCTCCAACAGAGCCGCAGAAGCCGGGATAAAAATCACAACCGCTACAAAAGTCAGCAACACCCCAATAGAGGCATGCAGGGCTAGCTCTTGGATTACTGTTGAGTCTGTTAATATCAACACCGCAAACCCAATAGCGGTGGTTATCGACGTAAGCATACAAGCCATTCCAACATCCTTGATTGCGGCAATTGATGCACTGACCCTGGAAAGCCCCTGAATACGACGACGCTGGATAGCAAACATTAGATGAATGGCATCGGTAAAACCGATAACCATCACCAGCGGCGAGATCATCTGATTAATTACATTCAGCTTGCTCCCCATAAAACCCATGCAGCCTAAAGTCCAGATCACTCCGATCAACGGGCCCGCGGTAATAATCAGCGAAAGCTTGAATGAGCGGAACAGAAACAGGGTAATCGAAAAGGCCAATAAACCACCAATTGAGTTCAGCAGGATCTGGTCCCGGGTCGATTGACTCTTTAAAGCAACTCTGATTGCCGCATTACCCGTAACAAAGACCTCCAATCCTGCCCCATCACCAACTTGATCTGTGATCGTATGGATTCTTTCAATTATCTCGCTGATCTGATCAAGACCGACATAACCCTCCTCCAATATTGCGACCGCTATGGTTAACCTGCCATCTTCAGATAACAGCTTGTTCCTCACCATCGGATGGCCACCAATGGCCAACAAACTTGCTTCAAGATCCTCTTCCATGGATTCCACAGACAATAGGGGATCAATCCTACGAATCGAGGAGTTCGGTTCAGGAATGGAGAATATGGAAAACAGGGACTCTATCGCCGGAGTACCCTCTATTTTTTCGACAACTTCCTGTAATTGAAAAATCGTTGGTTCTGCCAGAATCCTGTCCGCTCTGAAAAGAATCACCAACTCCTGATCATCCGCAGGAAACCTATTCAGAAAGCTTTCGAGCTCCTGATACTCTTCCCGGTCTGTTTTAAAGAGGCTTTTATAGTCATCATTGAACTGAAGCTTTGCCATGCCCAACAACATCATCAGTGTTACAAGCATCAACCCCGCCAGCAACAGTCTGCTTGGACGATCAGTCGAAAAGATCTCTTGCAATGAATTACCAATCAACAATCTCTTCCCTAATACCGCGAATACTTACGCAGATCGCCGGTCGATTCTAAATGAGTTTTGATCAATTGATCCAATACCTGGTTAAACAACGCGGCATTTTCCAAAAAAATGAAATGTTCACTCCAACCAACTGGCTCAGACATTACTTTTGGATTGATACTCTTCAAGCGATCCACCCTTGGCGGGTTATATTGCGTATTCAGAATAACCAGATCTCCTTGGTAAGCGGACAACTCTGATGACATATCCATATTCATAAAATCATTGAGCAATCCCAATGAGAGCTCCTGGTCAGTCTGCGCGACCGAATCAGCCACCCAATTGATGATTTTATGATCGGTTTCTGCTGAAAACAGATCAAGGGTCATTTGTCTAGCGGTACCCTCAAAGTTATCCTCTAAACTTTTTAACACCCTCTTATACTGCTTTCTCGGCATGGAGACTTCTGTATCAACCATCGATTCGACAGCAAAGATCGCTTTTATTTTCTCTCTACCAGTTTCTGAAACGGCCAGAGAAAGTGCTATGTAAGCGCCGATATCGTGCCCAATCATAACGATATGATCCACACCTATCTGATTCACTAAATACTCCAAACCACCCGCCATACCTGATATGGATGGATCGGCTTTAACCATTTCAGACTCTCCATGCCCCGGTAAATCCATCGCATAGACCGAATAATCCTTGGAAAAGTAGTCCAGCTGACTTCCCCAGAAGAGTGCTCTACCCCCCCACCCATGAACAAACACAAGGGCAACATCCCCCGTTTCTTCCTTGCAGATATGGAGTTGTTGAGATGAGCAACTGTAAGATGCCTGCTCCATCAACGGTTCAGCGGAGAGACTGGCGACATGAACCAGGGCCACAAGAAAAAAGACCCACTTCAAACATATAGATAATCTGATCTTGATAGACATGGTTAGGATTTAACCAGTGATTGATAAAGCGCTTTCACAACATTCACATGAAATGAACCTTGAGTGAGCATACTCATACGTTCACAACAGAGATCCGCAAGCGCATCAACACTCAAAATACCACGCTGCAATCGATAGCAGTTTAACAACGCCTCTCTGTGTACATTGGTAAGAACTTTATAAACTATCCGGTCGAGGAAGCCACTCTTTAGAAGATAGCCAACCAGTTGAATGTGAACCCCTCCCTTAACCAGCCCACGATGCCTCATGCTGGCCTGAGTCAACTCAAGGCTTTGCCCTATTACAGATAGTTCATCGACCAGTAACTTACTGATTTCAAGATAAGTCCTTTTATGTTTTATGTTCGACCAATCATAAATGGCTCTACCTGATGATGTTAATTCCGACAAAACCAACGGCAGGTCATAGCAAGAGTGCGCGATCAATCCCAGCAGCATTCCATGCAGAGGAGACTGCTTAGCCACGGAATCTGAATTCAATGCCAGAACCCATGGAGCCGGAGCTTGCTTCTTATCCGATGACAATACGCTCTCATAGGCGGAGAAATAGTAGTGACTGAAATAGCTTGCAATGGTTTCAATCAGCCGATCATCGAGTTCCGCATAGCGTGCATGTTCGGGATGTCCCTTGTCGCCTATTGCCTCTATCAGATATTCACATCGCTTCATGCTGACGATGTAGCATGAGAGAAAATAGGCGTGGCTATCGCCAGCGAGGCAGTGCTGGTTTTCAAGATACTCCAATTGCTGCCTCAACTGGTTCAGCGAGAGTGATCTTGACCATTTGAAGTTGGATTGAATCGGTTGCGATGAACCTGCAGAGTGCCCGTCTTTGATAAGGGAAAGGTCAGGAGCCTCGCAAATATTCATTGTTATACAACTACTTATTTGACTATAAGCGCTACAGCTACATCCATAGGCTCACCGCTTACTACAGGGTAATGCAGACAGAAGCTCTGCTGCATTAAGAAGCGAATCACTCCGTGATAGACACTACCATCCCAGCAAGTAATTACTGAACAAGTTCAGCCAGATCGACTTGGGCTAATCCATTCTCACCAAGCCGGTCTATGCTGTCAATGAATTGCTGTTCATTCGAGTGTGATCAGATCTAAACGACTACTTAACCAAGCAACATACTAGGGCCTGTTAACACTAATCCAATTGGCCCTGTTGTGCCTGAAAAAGCGCCAATCAAGGCGCGAGGAGTGAGGTTTGGTGATTCCAAATGAACGAC
>NAUB01000015.1 GCA_003676145.1 gamma proteobacterium symbiont of Stewartia floridana
TCCAAATGAACGACGAGCAACGCCGAGTGGCGCTTTTTCAGGCGCAACCCCCCATATTGATGTTGAAGAGGGGGGCTGGGGCTATTTTTCCGCCCAGCCGCGTTATCATTCGCTCATGTAGAACAACTACACGTCGCTCATTCTGCCTTGCTGGACGAAAAAATAGCCCCAGCAGGGCCGATTGGATTAGTGTTACCAGGCCCTAAGACAGATAACCTTAAGAGGAAGCTCATGCAGATAAAATTCCCAACCACACTCTACGTCATCCTCGCTGCACTCACCCTGCAGGGCTGTGCCGCAGCCATTGTCGGCGGTGCAGCGGCCACGGCCACCATCATCCATGACAGACGGACCACCGGAGTGATCGTCGAGGACCAGAGCATCGAGCTCAAGTCCTACGATGTGTTGAAGAAAGATCCAATGATCAAAGAGCAGACCAATATCTCCGTCACCAGCTACAACATGGTGGTGCTGCTCACCGGACAGGCGACCAATGAAAACCTGCGACGCAAGGCAGAACAACTGGTAACCGGCGTTGACCGGGTGCGCCGGGTGGTCAATGAGATCGAGATCGGCAGCACCTCCTCTATTGGCGAGGACAGCCGTGACGTGGCTCTGACCTCCGAGGTCAAGCTGAAACTCTCAAGCATCGACATACCCGGTTTCGATCCGCTCAGAGTCAAAGTGGTCACCGAACGGGGAACCGTGTTTCTGCTTGGCCTGATCACCAAACAGGAGGGTGATGCGGTAACCGAGGTGGTGCGTCATATCAGTGGTGTTCGACGGGTTGTGCGGGTCTTCGAGTACATCTGAGTTGAGCGAAAAACTCTCAGCCGAGCTGATCAGCCAGCTCGCCAGGATCGTCGGTAAGGAGAATCTCTTTACCGATCCAGGGGACTGTCTACCCTACGGCTATGACAACAGTCGTTTGCAGGCCACACCGGCAGCCGTGGTATTTGCCCGGGAGCACGATCAGGTTGCCGGCATCGTCAAGCTCTGCCATCAGCATCGCATCCCGCTGGTAACCCGGGGCAAGGGCACCGGCACAACCGGCGCCACAGTGCCACAACGGGGCGGCATCGTTCTCTCACTGGAACGCATGAACCGGATCCTGGAGATCGACCGGGAAAACCGTCTCGCCAGGGTCGAACCGGGGGTCACCAACAAGGAGCTGCAGACCGCACTGCAAGCGCAGGGTTTCTTCTGGCCACCCGACCCGACCAGTGCCGCCGTCTGCACCATTGGTGGCAATCTTGCCTACAACTCAGCCGGTCCACGGGCCGTGAAATATGGCACCCCAAGAGAGAGCACCCTTGGCCTGAAAGGGGTCACCGGCAGCGGTGAAACCTTCTACACCGGCGTCAATACGACCAAGGGTGTGGTGGGTTACGATCTGACCAGACTGATAATCGGATCGGAAGGCACCCTGGCGATCATCACCGAAGCACGCCTTAAACTGACACCATTGGCACAGACCAAAAGAACCCTGCAGGCGACCTATTGCGACATCCATGCGGCGGCCAAGGCGGTCTCCGCCATCATGGGACAACCAGTCATCCCCTGCGCGCTTGAGTTCATGGACAAATCGGCGCTGGAGATGGTCAGGGAGTTCTCCGACCTGGCTCTCGAGTCAACGGTTGGCGCGCTGCTGATGATCGAAGTGGATGGCGCTGAACACTGCATCGCCGATGAAGTGACCGCGGTTGCCCAGGCCGCCAGCGTTGAGGGTCTGATCGACATCCATACCGCAGAGACCCAGGAGGAAGTGGCGAAACTGTGGAAGACCCGCAAGGCCCTCTCCCCGGCACTGCGCAATATTGCACCGAAAAAAATCAATGAGGATGTAGTGGTGCCGGTGTCACGCATCCCCGAGTTGATCGAGACCCTGGAGAACCTCTCCAAGGAGACAGGGATCACCATCGTCAATTTCGGCCACGCCGGCAACGGCAACATCCATGTAAACCTGCTGCTCGACCCGGACGACCCGAAGCAACTCGCCGCCGGTGAGCAGTGTCTGAATGCGCTGTTCGAACTGGTATTGGGATTGGGTGGCACACTCTCCGGCGAGCACGGCATCGGTGTGGTCAAACGCCAGTTTGTCGATAAGGAACTCGATCCTGTGGAGCTGAAACTGATGCGCAGCATCAAACAGCAGTTCGATCCTCATCAGATTCTCAATCCGGGTATTCTGTTTCCCGACTGAACTTGATCTCATCGCACGAACCGCTGTCAGGGTATGCGAGCCGTTGTCAGTTGACCGCCAATGGACGCGAATCACCGCAAAATGCCGCAAACTGTTTTCTTAAAGTGGCTTCTTCTTTGCGATAATTTGCGGTGATTCGCGTCCATTCGCGGTTAATCTCATAACAAGGCTTTGTGCTGACTGAGATCCAGGCAAAAAAAAACACTCTCGGCCGAAGACAGAGAGTGCTACCCAAATGAGAGGTCGAGCAGTAGAGAAATCGTTTGGTTCAGCATCCGTTGCAGTGCAGTCGTCCTGACTGCAGGTTAACCATTCAAGAGTTCCGTTTCCCTCCCAGCTCTGACCCGTTAGTCTGTTCAGTCTCCACAAACGAGAGCAGGATCTGCAGTGGAGATTCGTGAGAGATCTGGAACCGGTCCAGGCATAGGGGGGCGGAGAAAAAACTGATCATTAAACCGATGGTGATGATGAGTGTTTTGTGCCACATGCCTTTCTCTCCCCGACTGGTTCAAGCAACTGAAAGTTCATGCTTTAAGGATAGGGAATGGGGATTTTTATGGCTGTGAAATATTCACATCTCAGCAGTGACTTTTTCCTGCAGGCTCAACTCAATCGGATTGGTTCAGCTCTTGCTGCAGATGGGTGCGCTCTCGATAGTAGCGGGACAAGAGTGCGTACAACACCGTAGTAAACAGCATCAGCAGGGTAAAAAAGAGGTAGTAGTCCACACCCTGCAGCAGCGAGGTACCTTCAATGGCGAAGTTGACGATACTGGTAAAGAGATTACCGATCGCGATCGACATCATGAAAAAGGCCATGACAAAGGATTTCATACGTACCGGCGCCTGAGTATAGGAGAACTCCAGACAGGTGATGGAGACCATCACCTCACCACTGGTCAACACCAGATAGGCGAGCAGCTGCCAGCTAATGGATGGGGTATGGCCGGCATCGATTTGATACTGAATCCAGGCGGAGATGGCAAAGGCCAGCGAAGCGAGCAGCATGCCGAAACCGATTTTTCGCAGCGGGCTCAAACGCCATCTTCGCTCTATCGCCGGATAGATCAGATAACCGAAAGTGGGCACGAGCAACATCACCAGCAGCGGATTGGCCGCCTGGATCTGGGCTGGCAGAACCTCGAACCCAAACAGTCGCAAATCCATGCTTTTGGCCTGCAGCACCCAGGCGGAGCCGGTCTGATCGAAAAGCGACCAGAATACCGCGACAAACAGATAGAGACCGAAAAGCCGCAACAGTACCGACAAGCCCTGAGGGCTGAAGACCTCCCGCACAAAGCCCAGACCGGCAGGGGGTATATGGACGAACCTGCGGCGGCCGGACCAGAAGATAATGGTCGCAATGACCATCAAAATTCCCGGCACACCAAACGCCCAGTCTGGCCCTGCCTGGGAGAGCAGCCAGGGGGTGGCCAGGGTCGAGGCGAAGGCCCCGAGATTGATGGCAAAGTAGAACCAACCGAAACTACGTGGCAAAAGATGGGCATTGCTGCGACCGAACTGATCCCCGAGGTGGGCTGAGACACAGGGTTTGATGCCACCGGAACCCATTGCGATCAAGCCCAACCCCAACAGCAATCCCAAACGGGTGTGATCGAGCGCCAGGGCGAAGTGACCCACACAGTAGACCAGGGAGAGCAGAATGATGGTTCGGTACTTGCCCAGCAGACCATCGGAGATCAATGCACCAAACAGGGGCGTAAGATAGACCGCCGATACAAACAGATGAAACCACCCCTTGGCCTCCTCCTCGTTCATCGGATTGGCGGCACCGCTGCTGTCGACCAGATACTGGGTCATGAACACCACCAGTACCGCACGCATGCCGTAGAAGCTGAAGCGCTCAGCCGCTTCGTTACCGATGATGAATGGGATACCTGCCGGCAGATCTTTGGAGGCTAAGGGGGCGCGCAGGTAGTCAGTCACAGCGAAAGGGTTCTCCGATTACACGCCACCCAGAGCGATTACCAAGCAGACTCATGGGTGCAATCGATGTGAGGGATCAGTAGCGAGCCGGCAACTGCTTGTTGATCACATACTGATTGGTATTGGAGGTGATATAGCCCCCTTTGACAAGATCCTTGAAGATCCGGCAGACCATTTCACGGGATGCACCAATGCGATTGGCCAACTCCTGCTGGGTGACATGCCCTTCGATGACCAACTGCCCATCCTTCTCTTCAGCCAGACTCAACAGGGTTTTACTGAGTCGCCCGTAGACATCGGACAGGGCAAGACTCTTGACCTCATCGGTGAGTGTTCTGACCCGATGCACCATATCTTTCAACAGATGGATACTGATGTTTGGATTGGCCTGCAACACCTGATGAAAGGCCTGTTTGGACATGATCGCTACAGTGGTCTTGACGGTGGTCATGATCGAGGCTGATCTCTTGTAGTCATCGATCAATGAGAGCTCACCGAAATACTCACCCTCCTCCTGATAGTTGATGATGGCCTCTTTGCCATTCTCATCGTTCAGGTAGACCTTCACCTTACCGCTCAGGATGACATACAGAGAGTCGCTGTTATCTCCTTCCGAGAGGATGATGGTGTTTCGTGGATAGCTCCTTCTGACCATACGCTGTTCGATCAGCGCGAGATCGCTTGGGTCCATACCGGCAAAAATGGAGACGTTTTCTATCATGGCTTTATTAATATTGTCTGTGGGTAAATGTTATCTGCAGGGAGCGCACTCCGTATCATCCCCCGCCGCTTGCCACACTGTCTGGAATGACGCACCACTCTCCCTTCACGCCCCCATGTTGTACACTGTGGATCAAACACCCTGAATACACATACTAACCAGGTCAGGGCCTGTAAAGACGTATCCAAATGGACGACCCTGGTAAAACTTTAACAGAAAATAGTGACTTCGACAGTGGCAAGTTCAACCGTATTGGATTGTGGTGAACCAAATCTCACTCAAAATCGGCTCACCGGACAATTCGCTTTCAGGACTTATAAGGTGTTTTAGCCTCGCTGAGGCTGATTACAGGATAATTGCTCGACTGCTTGAAAAACCAACAGGGTCGTTGTGGAAAAACATCAGTTTAGATCGGCACTACTACTGGGTATCTCGATTGGCATTCTGGGTGCGCTTATCGGCCTTATGCCAATCGGTGCTGCCTGGGAGGAAGATTCAGGGCTGGGTCTGCTGTTCAAGTTACGCGGTCAAAGAGCGGCACCTGAATCGATTGAGATCATCTCGATCAATGGGGAAACCGCAGCCCAACTTGGGCTAGGGGAAGAGATCCCGGATTGGCCTCGCAGCCTGCATGCGGATCTGATCAAACAACTCAATCAGGCTGGCGTCAGGCTGATCGTTTTCGACATCTTTTTCAAAAAGGCCAGAGCAGCCGAATCGGACAGTCAGCTTGCGGAAACCATTCGCCAAAGCGGCAATGTTCTGCTGGTCTCCTACCAGCAACAGCAACAGATCAAAAACAGCGATGGCATCCACATCGTCGAACAGTTGATTCCCCCCACTGCCATGCTGGCCGACGCGGCGCTCGAACTCGCACCCTTCGTACTGCCAAAGGTACCAGTCAAGGTCAGCCGCTTCTGGATCTTCAGCGGCAACCAGCAGCTGCTCTCTCTGCCCGCTGCGGCACTGCTGCATGCCGCCGATCCCGCAGGCAACAGACTGAAACGACTGCTGCTTGAATCCCTTGATGCACAGAGTCCACCACTGCAAGCGCCGAATCTGACAGACCTGCATGAGACTGCGCTGTTCATTCGTAACCATCCCGCGCTGATCGATCACATGAAAATCCAACTGGAGGAGCAGCACAAGCTGAGGATGTCGAATCTCCGCTATCAGCAGATGCAATCTCTGTTGGATCTGTTTGATGCCCCGGCCTATCCCCATCTCAATTTCTATGGGCCACCAGGCAGCATCAAAACCCACACCTTTCAGGAGATTCTCTCATCACCGTCTGACTCATTGAATCATCTGCGGGGCAAGACCCTCTTCATCGGCTATGCGGGGGACTATCAACCGAAACAGAAAGACGGCTTCTACACAGTCTTTTCCCAATCGAATGGCCTGGATATCAGTGGCGTGGAACTTGCGGCCACGGCCTACGCCAATCTGCTCCACCAGGAGACCCTGAATCGCCCCCATGCAGTCTGGCTCGCGCTGTTGCTGTTCGCCTTTGGCGTGGCAATCAGTCTGCTGTTTCGCTACAACCCCGGAGTGAACGGAATTATCGTGGGCCTGGTGGTAGGCAGTGGTTATTTCGGCTCTGTCCATCTGCTGTTCAACCACTTCAATCTGTGGCTGCCATGGTTCATCCCGCTCATCATTCAACTTCCGGCGGCCCTGATCTACAGTCAGATCTGGCACTATCAACAGATGCGCACCAGCCGCGAACATCTGCGTCGTCTGTTTGGTTACTATCTGCCGGGTGACGTGATTGAGAAACTGGCCCGTGATAACAGACAGCCAGCCGGCCTGATCGAATCAGCCTACGGGGTATGTCTCTCCTCCGATGCACAGAACTACACAGCGATGGCGGAAAAGATGGAGCCTAAAGCGCTGCAGGAGTACCTGAACCGCTATTTCAAAATCCTCTTTACTCCGGTACGGGCAAACAAAGGCATCGTTTCGGATGTGGTCGGAGACGCAATGCTCGCCATCTGGCCGGCGACCGAGATCAATCACAATCTGGAACAGCTGGCCTGTGATGCAGCCTTGAAGATCGGTACGGCGATCGAGCACTCCGACCTTGAACCCAAACTCTTCACCCGCATCGGCCTGCACGCAGGTGAACTGGTAATGAGCCATGTGGGAGCCATCGACCATTTCGAGTACCGTGCGGTGGGAGACATGGTCAACACCACCTCCCGCATCGAGAATCTCAACAAACTCCTGGGCACCCGGATTCTCGCCTCGGAGGACTTCGTCAAACACCTGAAGGGCATTCAGACCCGGGAACTGGGTCTGTTCACTGTCTCGGGCAAGGAGAAGCCGATCAAGATCTTTGAGATTGCCACCAAATCTGAAGCTGTCGACGCTACCATGCTCAGCCTTCACCAGGCTTTTGCGGAAGCGCTACTGTTATGGCAAATGGGCGAGCGATCAGCGGCGCACAGAAAATTCCAATCGATCGCTGAGGATTTCCCGTCGGACGGCCCAACCAATTACTACATCAACCAGTTTGCTGAACGAAGAAGCACTCAAAAGAGCAAATACTAATCATTCTCATCTTTTCCGTCGAAAGTTTGATCAATACCACTGTATAGAGTAAGGAAATGTATGGTGCTACATTCGACTTCGTGAATAAAATGCCTAAAATGTAAATCATTGTTTATAAAAAGGACGAACAGGGACGTTGTCACAACCATCGGGAAATGGAGCATGGTTACACGATACACAATAACAACTACATTCAAACATCTGTTCATCTTTTGGCTGCTCAGCCTGAGCGCCAGCACCGCTCTCCACGCCGATGATTGCCAGCCAGTGGTCGCCCGCATGGTTTCGCTGCAGGGTGAGGCGGAAGTCCGCAGATCCGAGGCTGACTCATGGGGTTCGGCCAGCCGGGATTCCAGTTTCTGCCCGGGAGACCAGTTGCGGGTTAAGGACAATAGCCGAGTCGGCTTGCAACTCAACAACGAAACATTTCTCCGCTTGAGTGAACAGAGCAATATCCGTTTTGCCCCGCCGGCAGACCAACAGACCAGCTGGCTGGAGATTATCAAGGGTATCGCCCACTTCATCAGTCGCATTACCCGCCCTGCACAGGTCAACACACCTTACGTGAACGCCTCGATCGAAGGCACCGAATTCACCGTAGAGGTCACCGACAGCACAACACTGATCAGCGTTGCTGAGGGTAAAGTGCGGGCACATAACAGCCAGGGGGAAGCCCTGCTCAGCAGCGGCGAGATGGCAGAGACAAGCCAGGGCAATGCCCCCGTGGTCAGTCAGATTGTCAATCCACTGGATGCGGTACAGTGGGCGCTCTACTATCCGGCGATCATCGACTTCACCCGCCAGGGATCCTCGAGCAATGAATCGATCAATCGATCCTACCAGGCCTATCGTCAGAGTAAGCATTCGGAAGCCTTCGAACTGCTGGAGAGATCAGCCAGTGAAAAGGATTCAGACACTCTGAACTTCCGAGCGGCCCTGAATCTGGCGGTTGGCCGAATTGAAGCTGCCACCCGGGACATACAGCAATTGCTGGCGGACAATCCACAGAATGCCACTGCCCTGGCCCTGAAATCGATCGTCGCCACCATCCAGAACCAACAGGACTCAGCACTCAGCTCGGCACAACAGGCTGTCGCTGCCTCCCCTGACTCGACCACGGCGCTACTGGCACTCTCCTATGCCAGACAGTCCCGCTTCGAACTGGATAAAGCCCTTGAAGCGGCAACCGAGGCCACCCGACAAGCCCCTGACAATGCACTCGCCTGGTCCCGTTTGTCACAACTTCATCTGATGTTCCGTCAGATGGATGAGGCGACTGCAGCAGCGCAGAAGGCCGTGGCGATCAATCCACAAATCGCCCTGAGCCAGACCACCCTGGGCTTTTCCCACTTGATAGAGCTTGACCTGGAGGATGCCCGGCAAGCCTTCCAACAGGCCATCTCACTGGATCAGGCTTCCCCCATGCCGAGACTTGGCCTTGGACTGGTGACGATCCGCGAAGGCGACCTGAGCGAAGGCCGGCAACTATTGGAGACAGCGGTCCATCTCGATCCGGGTAATGCCCTGTTGCGCAGCTATCTGGGCAAGGCCTACTACGAAGAGAAGCGTAATGATGAGGCAGGAAAGCAGTTTGAACTTGCGAAACAAAGGGATCCACTCGACCCGACAGCCTGGTTCTATGATGCGATTCTGAAGCAGAGTGAAAATCGCCCTGTAGAAGCCCTGGTGGACATTCAGAATGCTATCGAACTGAATGACAAACGGGCCATATACCGTTCACGCCTGCTACTGGATGAGGACCGGGCATCTCGAAACATAAGTCAGGCCAACATTTACACAACGTTGGGTTTTCCAAGATTGGCACTAAAAGAGAGCTGGCAATCAATCGATTCAGACCCTGGTAATGCCTCAGCACATCAATTCCTGTCTGACTCTTATGCTGGCATCATTCGACATGAGATAGCGCAGGTCAGCGAGCTTTTGCAAGCCCAGTTGCTTCAGTCCGAGATAACTGCACCGATCAGTCCTAGTGCCAGTGAAACCAACCTGTTTGCCTTTGAGAACAGCGGCCCCTCAATTACCGGACTAAACGAATATAACCCACTGTTCAATCGTCAGAGGCTCGCTTTTCAAGCCAGTGCTTTGACAGGGAGCAATAACACACGAGGCAGCGAAATCGTTGCGGGTGCCTTCGCCAATCGAGGTATGATTAGCGCAGGCCATTTCCGAGAGAGCAGTGATGGTTTCCGTGAAAACAATGACAGCGAGCAAACCATTAGCAATCTATTTGCCCAGTTCCGCTTGAATCACGAGTTAAGCATTCAAGGTGAAGTAAAACAAAAAGAGGGAGAGTTTGGCGATCTACTTCTTCGCTTCGAACCTGATAGTTTTAATGAGTCGCTACGTAGAAGCATTGATTCGGATAGTTACAGAATCGGTTTGAACTACTCTCCCGACATAAAGCAGACATTGATCTTTTCGGCCTCATCCCAGGACCTCGAGGACTCAGACACCCGCACTGGAAGCGAAATTTCATTGGATAGCGATGGCAAGCAGTACGAAGCCCAATATATTTTCACCACTGAAATGTTTGATATCAACGCAGGTGCTGGTTATCTAACCTCTGACCAAACCACCCTATCCAGTTTTGAATTCTTTGGTTTTATCATCACAGAAGAAGAAGAACTTACGGTTGAACAGAAAACTGCCAATCTATATCTAAATTACCCCTGGCAGATGGGCAGTTTTGTAGTTGGCTTCGACTATGTGGATATCGATGATGAAGTCAGTATCGACAAAAGCAAATTTAATCCAAAGCTCGGTGCGATTGTAAATATCACTGAAGAAACCAGTTTCAGACTTGCTGCTTTCAAGGCACTCAGGCCGGAAATTATCAACCAGCAAACACTCACTCCCACCACTTTGATCGGTTTCAATCAGTATTTTGATGACTACCTTGGAGCCGAGTCAACTCGCTATGCTTTAGCGCTTGATCACAGCTTCAATGCCAGCCTGCACACTGGAATTGAGCTAACGAGACGCAATATTGAAAACGAATTCGAGAGCGCCTTCATCAGTGACGAAACCCATAAGGAACAAGATCATCTGCTCTATGCATATTATGAGATAAGCCCGAATATAGGTATTTCGGGAGAGTATTCCTATGAGAAATTTGAGCGGGATTTTACCGAAGGGGTGATAGAAATCGATCGACCAGCTTCCCTCCTGACTCAAACTACCACTCTCGGTCTGACCTATGCCCATGTATCTGGCCTATACTCCAGAATCACAGGTAATTTTGTAGATCAGGAGATCGAAAATATCGAATTAATGGGAACCAGCAGCGACAGCGATCAATTTTGGGTAACAGATCTTTCACTTGGATTTCGTCTACCCAAAAGAATGGGCAAGATAGAAGTACTGACAAAAAACGTATTTGATAAGGAATTTAACTATCAAAGCATCAATCCGGGTACAGGAACCCCACAATCGTCACCCTTTTACCCAGAGCGATCTTTTCAGATCAAGGCAGAACTGGCACTTTGAATCAACGATTCTCATCCAACACATCCACATTAAGGTCAAACCGGCAAGCCCTGCACATAACCCAATCCTTTTCTAATACAAAACAGGAGTTCAAAACATGAACAAAGCCGCACTAACATTTCTCACTCTGATCGCAATATCGATTATCACGACAGGTTGTAACAAGGCTAAGTACAGTAATGCAAAAATCCTATCTGAAGATGAGTCAAAAATTGTCCTGACAGTCAATAAAGACCTCTCCTCTACAATACTGAATGCCAATACAGGTGAAAGAATTGAACCCTGTGTTACCGATCTATCCGAAAAAGAGATGAATCGAGAGGAGATCATCAAGAAATGTTATCCGGAAGGACATGATCCAAACGGTAAGATTCTCTCAAAATCCACTATGGTAGTGACTGAAGGCTCTATTTGCGCAACGATAACGGTTGGATCACGTCTTTATGTAATCTGCCAGCCCCCCCATAATCTCGGATTCTGATATTTCATCATGTTCAGCTAACTGAACCCTTTGATCATGTTTCACAAGCAATACTGATTTTTTTGCAGTATCGTTTAGCAAGCAAGACCAAAGGGTTCAATGTATTTGCGCCATCCAAGTAACATTCTAAAACCCATCATAGTATGGAGCATCATTTTCCAAGAAATGAACTAAGTGTCGCTACTTCAGGGAAATAGCCACTCATCAGTGCACCATGCATACATTTCCAAAATCATATGCTTTCTCAGTCATCATTCCTGTATGCCTTCCTCGTTTTAATGGATTATCTTGATCCTGCAAACCAGTGCTATCCGAATTACCCAACCGAATCTCTACACGAACATGTTTGTAACCAGCCACCTGTAACAAACTGGCCGCTCTGAGCCCATTACGGTTCGATTTCGTTATCAAAACAATTGAGCTATCCCGATAGAGCCCATAATCTCGTATCAGATCAAACACACTGTTGATAAAGCTGGTATTGCCATGGGTGAGAAAGCTTTGCTGAAACACATTCCACTCATCAATCGGCCCACCATAGTAGGGAATGTGGGCGTCCGCATCTTCAGCCATGCCATACAACATGACCTCTGCACTGCTGCGAATATCGATTGCCAGGGCTTGATCAGTTGGAAGAAACATTGTGCAATCTCCTCTGGAGTACGATTGTTATCATCAACTGCGAACCGGCTTGTTCTTATTAACCTTCCCTGGCTTTTTAAGTTCCGACATTTACCTGACTGGCGGAAAATCAGATTGTAATTTTCAACTATAGTGACACCGGTTCCTTATCTTTAATTCTTATAGAAACAGCAAGAAACTGTTGTGGATTTATGCCAACCAGAATGTGCAATAGTGACACTCGGCAAACCTAAACCAGATACCGGTTTGCCATTTCAAACGGACACAAAGCAGGGAGCGACAATCCCCTGCCCTGAAATCCTTTGTGCATTCCTATTCGCGAATACTATTTGCGTTCATTAGCGTTCATTTGCGGACTAAATATAAGTAAGAATTAACGCGCCCCATGCCCGGTCAGGATTACCGGTATGGTCCGCAACAGTACCATCAGGTCGAACAGCACGCTGTTTTTACGCACATAGGTCAGGTCGTAGTAGAGTTTGTGCGCGGCATCTTCCACTGTCTCCCCATAGGGATACTTGACCTGTGCCCAACCGGTAATTCCAGGCTTTACCTGATGTCTCAGGGCATATCCGCGAATCTTGCGTTGAAACTTGGAGACGAATTCCGGGCGTTCAGGACGGGGACCCACCAGGCTCATATCTCCAATAAAAACATTCCACAGCTGTGGCAATTCATCGATACGGGTCTTACGAATGAATCGACCGATTCGGGTTACACGGCTGTCGTTTTTCGCCGCCATCTGCGCACCATTACGCTCCGCATCCGTACGCATACTGCGAAACTTCCAGACATAAAACTCCCGACCTTTCAGACCAACCCTGAGCTGACGGTAGAACACCGGATCACGGCCCATGGAGCTCAACCAGATCAGTGCAGCAGTGAGCAACATCACCGGACTTGCCAGCAGCAGGATCAATCCACCAAGGACAAGATCGAATTGCCGTTTACCGAGACTCTCAACGCCCGCTTTATTGGTCAGTACACGTTGAGTGAACAGATAGTTGCCGGTCATCGAACCGGAAGTATTGATAGCACCCAGTGAGTCTGTGGTATCGATTTGATTGAATCCGTAACCCGGTCCATCTTGACTTACGAACATGTCGCGATCAGTCTGAACATTCATCTTCCTCTCCCCGTCTGTTTATAGATTTGAGCTTCCCTACCCAACTCAGCCGATTCACCAGGCTTAACCAGACCTCTTATCCATTGAAACGAATCATTATCTGCTCCTGCGGCGCCGTTCCCGTCTGGTATGACTTTATGATTTCAAATCCCAGCACTGGGAAGTTATCGAATGGCACACTGTGACTGTGTGACATATTCACTTGTCAGTAAGGAGTTATCTGCTACTGCCGATAGAGTGGCGGGGGAATTTATTTAGAGTGCGTATCTTTAATTACGAGCATTGGTGGGGCATGGCCCCACCAGTTGCGCTCTGAGTAAGCACTGAATCTTCAGGATCTGCTCTGTTATTGGCGAGTTTTTGCGGTGACTTGCGTCCATTTGCGGCTCATCTCAGATGCCGTAACGGTTAAGATCCAACCAAAGCTAACTCACGCTCATCACACAGGGAGGACGTCCGTCTCCCTGCTGGTGGCTACCGCTGATCGGCATCTTGAAATGCAACAGCAGCTCTTTCTCTGAATCGACACGAATCTGGGAGTCGATACGATTACCGAAAACCGGTACGAACTCCGGATCCAGTTCCGGCACCTGGTTCCACGAAAGTACCGCCCGCACCACCGGTCGATAACCCTGCATCAACGACTCCCAATAACGGTCGGCATTGAAACCGAGTGAGACCAGATGACAGACCGGAAACCGATCATCAGGTTCATCCGAGGCGGCATCACAGACCTTGAAATGACTCAGACCCAAAGCCTGAAATCCCGATTGATCACCCCAGTCGATAAAAAACCGGACATACTGTACCGAGCCGTGGCGCCTGAGAATGCCGCTGTAGCCTTCGGGTTGGTGTCGGCTGACAATGGCGATGAGCTTTTCGGCTTTGGGATAGATTGCCGCACACAACACCTCCTCCCAATGAGTCACCTCTGAATAGCGGCGCACACAGCGCAATATATCCTCCGGCGGTACCTTGCCGGAAAACATATTGTCCAACAGTACACTTCTGGCAAGAATCAGTTCGTCTTCTCCCGCCGTTCCCTTCTCCGGAATGATTATGTTTTTTTCCATTAGCTTGTCCTGAAGCCATTGATGCGAGCCTGCCCAGACAGCATGCAGTACGAAAGCGATTCCCAGCGATGAAAAGACGCATCCTCCCGATGTGACATATTCACTTGACTACTTACCGGGATTGCCTGGTGCAGCGGTGATTCAACAGCCCTTTCCCTAGATATTTGTGGAATGGAGAGCCGCGAATGGACGCGAATCAACGCTCAAAAACGCCAATTCAAAAAATTGCTTCGAGCAGGCCGATGCTGATCAGAGCGTTTTCAATGCATCCAGTCCATCCCGCAAGCGCGATGGCAAAAAAAGTCAGTCAAGCGAATAGTAAAGCAAAGGAAAAATGACAAAATTTGCGTAAATTTGCGGCCAATTGCGTCCATTTGCGGCTAAATTAACAAATACAAGAGATTTTCTTATCACCCATTTTAAAACTGGACAGATACTCCCAAAGCGGCTCGGATATTGCGTCGCAGCATCATATTTATGTATCCCCGAATGGTGTATGTCGCTGTGTGGACGGTCAGGCTAGCGGGTGAAACTGTGCCTGCAAATCGCTGGTATTGGGGAAATGCCGTGTTATAGTTGGCAACCATTTTTTTAACGAAATCCAGTCCGGATAGAGAAAAACCACCCCCAAGAGGGGCCACCGGACATAACCATTACAATGATCAGAATAGGGAGAAGCACATGTCAAAGAAGCATCCAGTGGTGGCCGTAACCGGCTCATCAGGCGCTGGCACCACAACTGTAAAACGTGCCTTCGAGCACATCTTCTATCGTGACGGCATCAAACCCGCAGTCGTAGAAGGCGACAGCTTTCATCGCTATACCCGTGTGGAAATGCGTGAGAAAATGGCACAAGGCATGAGCCATTTCGGCCCGGAAGCCAACCATTTCGACAAGATCTCCGAACTCTTCAAGACCTACGGGGAGACCGGCAGCGGCAACAAACGCTACTACCTCCACAGCCCTGAAGAAGCCGCTGAACATAACGCCCGTCTCGGCTGCGATCAGAAGCCCGGTGAGTTCACACCCTGGGAGGAGATCTCTCACGGTACCGACCTGCTGTTCTATGAAGGTCTGCACGGCATGGTGGTCGACGGTGACACCGATGTGGCCAAATATGTCGACCTGGGTGTCGGCGTGGTACCGATCGTCAACCTGGAGTGGATCCAGAAGATCTTCCGTGACAACGCAGAGCGGGGCTACAGTGAGGAGGCGATCGTCGATACCATCATGCGACGCATGCCGGACTACATCAACCACATTACTCCCCAGTTCTCCCGCACCGACATCAACTTCCAGCGGGTACCGACTGTGGATACCTCGAACCCCTTTATCGCGCGCGATATACCGACACCGGATGAGAGCTTTGTAGTCATTCGTTTCAGCGATCCGAAGAAGTTCGATATCAACTTCCCCTATCTGCTGTCGATGATTGAAGGCTCCTTCATGTCTCGGCGCAACTCCATCGTTGTGCCTGGCGGCAAGATGGGATTCTCCATGGAGATCGTCCTGCAGCCGATCATTGAGCGTATGATGGACGCCCGTAACGTCTGATTTCAGACCGCTCAAACAGGGAGCCGCCCTGCCTCCCGGCACGGCGGCTTTTTTTATCCCGCAAGCCCGCCCATACACGGATGGATCATAGGGAATTTGAGAATTTTCAATGTTCCGACCACCCTCTTAACTTACTATTTCAGTCAACAATTAATGCTGATCCACCTTGGAATCGAATCCATGAAAGAAACATCGCGTCTCGCACATTTCCCAATCTCCTTTTTTGCGATGGTCATGGGTTTGGCCGGTCTCTGTATCGCCTGGGAGAGGGCCCAAAGCGTATTCCAACTACCGATCCGTATCGATATGGCCCTGGTTCCCTTCACTGTGCTGATCTTTATCCTGCTGTTCGGGCTCTATAGTCTGAAACTGTTACGCTTTCCGCAACAGGTGGTGAAAGAACTCCATCACCCGGTCAAACTCAACTTCTTTCCTGCGGTATCCATCAGCCTGATTCTACTTTCGACCACCCTGCTACAGACACTGCCATCGATCTCCTATCTGCTCTGGTCGATTGGTAGCGCACTGCATCTGGGTTTTACTCTCTACGTCATGAATATCTGGATTCATCACGACAAATTTGAGATCAACCACATCAATCCCGCCTGGTTTATTCCTGTGGTCGGTAATGTGCTGGTACCGGTGGCCGGCACCACCCATGGACAGACTGAAATCTCCTGGTTCTTTTTCAGTATCGGCATTGTTTTCTGGATGGTACTGCTGACCATCATCATCTACCGGGTTCTGTTTCATAACCCGCTACCGGATAAACTGATGCCCACCTTCTTTATCCTGATTGCACCACCGGCGGTCGGTTTCATCTCCTATGTGAAACTCAACGGCGGAATGGACAACTTTGCCCATGTGCTCTACTACAGTGGCCTGTTCCTCACCCTGCTGCTGGCCAGTATGGCGCCTCGCTTTACAAAACTTCAGTTCTTTCTCTCCTGGTGGGCCTACTCTTTCCCTCTGGCCGCGATTACCATTGCCACCCTGATGATGCATGAAATCACCGGCCTATCTGGATTTGCGGTGATTGGATGGCTGCTGCTCTCGGTGCTGACTCTGGTTGTTACCTATCTGTTTTACCGAACACTGAAAGCGGTTGGTGGGAAGAAAATCTGCGTGCCGGAAGATTAGCCTATTTGGTCTGGCATGGCCCCACCCTACACCTAGATTCCATATTCTAGCGATGAGCCTGGGGCCACTCCCTCTTGATCCCCGTTCCGGCACGAGCGAGAAGCGCAGGCAAAAACCGATTAGCGGGCCTGACTGTTTGAGCGCAGCGAGTTTCAGGCACGCCGGTTTTTGCCGAGCATCGCAGCGGACCCGAAGGGGCGTGACGGCCGGGCGCCGTTTCTTTTGGTTACTTTTCTTTTGGCGAGAAAAGAAAAGTGACTCGCCCAGGAGGGCGAAACAGGGCGTCTCCGACACGAGGACAACAGCGAGTGACCACGGCCTTGAATGGTGGCTCTACATGAAGAGAAAGTTGGCGCATTAACCTGATCAATGAAAAACTGCATCAGGATAATTTATTCTGGACTATTTGATCGCCGGGTTAATAGATGACCTGAATGGAGCATAATCAAACCCTGTTTGGTGGGGCACGGCCCCACCCTACACCTCGTTAGTTCGATGGTTTGCAGACAGCGAGAATTCTTAACCGCGAATGGACGCCAATCACCGCAAATAATCGCTAACAACTCAGTAGATCACCATTCGGCTTGAAATCCTGATTTGTGATTCGCGAGCGTTAGCGGTGATTGGCGTCCATTCGCGGCCAATAGCACGCTCAACTCAGGTGATATTCTTCAGGTAATCGAGACCTTCCGATGTTCGACCCTGCTCATCCAACAGCCTGGCATATCGGTAAGGCAGATTGCTATCGAACAGACAGGCAGCATGCCTCTTGCGCATCAGCAGCATGATCTTATCCAACTCACTACTCCATTTGCGATCGACAAAAAGATCGGCAAGATGAAACAGCATCGATTCATTGAACCTGGGACCAGGTTCGGTTAAACGGATATAGTCTCGATAGGTCTGAAAAATCAGCTCGACTGTTTTGCCGTCACGCTCAGGCAGACTGAAGATTGTTCGCGCAGCCCGGTGCACATCCTCTTGTTGTGGAAAATGCCGGCCACACTGATAGTAGAGCGACAAAAACTTCAGCTCCCGACACTCCTCCCGATAGATCTGCCTGAGCACCTTCAAGGCTTCACCGAACTGTTGCTTATCAACATAGACTCCAGCCAAATCCATTTCAGCGTCGATGTTCCTGGCAGCTGCTGATTCATTGAACAAATTCAGACTCGACACCCATTGGGTTTTCTTGATCACCAGCGCCAACACTGCACCGATCAGTAGACCAAGGATGTGCACAAGGTAGTTCATCTGACTGTTGGAGTAGACCATGAACTGAATGAACTCGATGCTTATCCAGAGTGGTAGCAAGCCGAACACCGGCATAGACTGCACCTCGGCGTATCGACCGGATAGCCTCAACAGAGGTATCTGCCGATGACCGAAGATAACGGCCGAAAGCCCCAGCACACCCGAGATCGCACCAGAGGTACCAAACCCGGGAACCAGCGTCTCCGGCACAAACATCAGAGCCAGTACAGTGACCACCAAACCGGATGCCAGATAGAGGGCAAGAAACAGATGACGCCCAAGCAACCTTTCTGTCATATAACCGAGTAGCGCTAAAAACAGCAGATTGCTGATGAGATTGAGTAATCCTGCGTGGACAAACATATGGCTGACCAGTGTCAGACCGATCCATTTACCGGTATACAAACCACAATCGATGCAATCGATTACGCTTGGTTGATACCAGATCGAATAGATAAAAAGGTTGATCAGGATCAGCGCAAACGTTACCAGAGGCAGACGTTTGTGATCAGAGGTGATTGTTCGTGGAGCAATTGCCATTTGGTCTTCCCTGACTTGGAGTTACTTTTTTCCTTTGTGAACTCATGTCACATTCACTGTAAGACTCGAGTCCTGGCCATACTGGGTAGAAGCGGATGACCCGTGTTGCTGAAAGGTTAATTGAACAGCCGACTAAGAGATTCCCTCCCCTCAATCATATTCCCTATCCTTCCATTGACGGATAACCTTAAAAATTTCTGCGTGATCGGTCAAGGTCTTTCCAGCAACTTTTTCCGCTGCTGCCACTACGGATGGAACCTGAGTGCGCAGAAAAGGATTGGTCGCCAACTCGACCTGCAGCGTCGAGGGCAGAGTCGGTTCGCCGGATTGCCGTTTAGCCTGTTCGGTCTCTGTACGCTGCGCGACCGCCTTGCTTTGAGGCTCTACCCAGCGGGCAAAGCCCAGATTGTCGAGGGTGTATTCATGGGCGCAATAGATTTTGGTCTCTGCCGGTAAATCTGCAATCCTTCGCAGGGAGTTCGCCAGTTGCGCCATCGATCCATCGAATACCCGTCCACAACCTGCTGCGAACAGCGTATCACCACAAAACAGTGCTTGCTCACCCAGATAGGCAATATGCCCGGCGGTATGACCGGGTACCTCAAGTACTTGAAAATCTGCATCCAGACCCGGTATCAGCGGGCGATCCCCCTCATGCAGAGGTTCGGTAACTCCCTTGATCGACTCCCTGGCGGGACCGAAAACCTTCAGATCGGGAAACGCCTCCCGCAGCTCCGGAACCCCACCCACATGATCATAGTGATGATGGGTGATGAGTACCGCACTCAGGGTCAGAGAATTTTCCTGCAGCCAGTCGAGCAGTGGTGTTTCATCGCCAGGATCAACGGCAACGGCGGTTGCAGCGCCGGGATTTCTGATCGCCCAGATGTAGTTGTCATCGAAAGCTTTGATTGGGGTGATCTGCAACATCGTAACTCAGACCAGACGCAGCTTGGTTGAACGACTGACCCTCTCAATGGCCGACAGGATACCCGCATAGTCCAAACCCGCTTCCGCCAACTGCTCCTGATGACTGGCATGATCCAGGTAGCGATCGGGCAGCCCCAGATTGATCAGATTGACTTGAATACCTTCGGCCGCGAGGAACTCGTTGACCGCAGAGCCGGCGCCACCTTGCACCACATTCTCCTCGAGGGTAACCAGGATCTCATGGCTGGCGGCCATCTCCCGTATCAGGGCTTCATCCAGTGGTTTGATAAATCGCATATTCACCAGCGTGGCATCGAGGTGATCGGCAACCTGCTGGGCAGTGGCGAGCAGACTGCCAAACGCCAGCAACGCCACCTGCTTTCCGCTGCGCCTGATCTCACCCTTACCAATCTCCAGTGCCGCTGATCCGACCTCGACCTCAACACCTGGGCCGGCTCCTCTGGGGTAGCGGATCATCGCTGGCCCCGGATACTCATATCCGGTTTGCAGCAGACGATCACACTCCT
This sequence comes from gamma proteobacterium symbiont of Stewartia floridana, assembly GCA_003676145.1. Classification (GTDB taxonomy): domain Bacteria; phylum Pseudomonadota; class Gammaproteobacteria; order Chromatiales; family Chromatiaceae; genus Thiodiazotropha; species Thiodiazotropha taylori. Next base: position 20,198 of record NAUB01000015.1, read on the forward strand.
GCTCATCGCCTGGCGCCATGATCACCATATTCGGCAGACTGCGGACATAACTCAGGTCGAAACAACCCGCATGAGTCGCCCCGTCAGCACCGACCTGGCCGGCCCGGTCCACCGCCAGGGTGACATCCAGATTTTGCAGGGCCACATCGTGAATCAACTGATCATAGGCCCGCTGCAGAAAAGTGGAGTAGATCGCCACCACCGGTTTCAGCCCCTCGCAGGCAAGACCGGCAGCGAAGGTCACTGCGTGCTGTTCGGCAATCCCCACATCAAAATAGCGCTGTGGAAAACGTTTTGCGTAGCTCACCATGCCAGAGCCTTCGCTCATCGCCGGCGTGATGGCAACCAACTTGTCATCCCGCTCGGCAACATGGCATAACCACTCTCCGAAAACCTGGGTATAGGTCTTGCTGCTGGCGCCTTTCTCCATTTTGCCGGTGGCCGGATCGAATGGAGTCACCCCGTGGTAGACACAGGGATCCTGCTCTGCCGGGATATAGCCCTTACCCTTCTGGGTCACCACATGCAGCAGACGGGGTCCACGCATATGCCGCATGTTGTGCAGCGTGGTGATCAGGGTGTCGAAGTCATGCCCTTCGATGGGACCGATGTAGTTGAAGCCCATCTCCTCAAACAGGGTGCCGGGCATCACCATACCCTTCATGTGCTCCTCCCACTTGCCCACCAGATCGCTGAACTGGTGGGGCAGATGACTGAGCGCGGATTTGCCGCCCTCACGCATGCTGGTATAGACCTTGCCGGAGAGCAGTTTCGCCAGATGATTACTGAACCCGCCGACAGGTTCGGAGATCGACATATCGTTGTCGTTGAGGATCACCAGCAGGTCCTGATCCAGCGCGCCGGCCTGGTTGAGAGCCTCGAAGGCCATCCCGGCTCCCATCGCGCCATCGCCGATGATGGCGACGACCTTACGGTTCTCCCCCTTCTGTTTGGCGGCCACCGCCATACCCAGTGCGGCACCGATGGAGGTGCTGGAGTGGCCGGTGCCGAAGGCGTCATATTCACTCTCACTGCGCTTGGGAAAACCGGACAGCCCGCCTTTTTTGCGCAGGCTTCCCATCCGTTCGCGCCGCCCGGTGAGGATCTTGTGCGGATAGGCCTGATGCCCCACATCCCAGATCAGCCGGTCATAGGGGGTATTGAACACATAGTGCAGTGCGATGGTCAGCTCCACGACCCCCAATCCGGCGGCCAGATGCCCGCCGGTCTGGGAAACGCTGTCGATGAGGAATCGCCGCATCTCCAGCGCCAGTGGACGCAGCTTGATCGGGTCCAGCTTACGCAAATCACCCGGGGTGTTAACCTGGTTCAGGATTGGATAGTCACCCATGCTCTTGGGGTTGTTACCCGTCGTGCCCTGATCTGACATGTTTAGGATGGCTCCTTGGTGATGCAGTCTGAAAATGAGGCTGGCCTCTGCCAGACAGCCCCTCTACTGCAGAAACCTTTGATCGAATCCAGAATCGGCAGAATGGTTAAAAGTCCGCTGATGGTTCAGCGCTGCGAGGGTAAAAACCCGGCCATTTGCAGCGACACCCTGAAGCAGTGGACGTTAGACAGTGATTATACCCTTTCAGTGCCACGCCTGCATTCAAACCGGCTCATCTCTGATGCGCTGGGCTTCAGCCATCACGAAATCGAAAAATGCCCGGGCGGCTGGAGATAAGCGCTTGTTTTTACGATAAACCAGGTACCAGTGGCGCTGCAGAGGAAAACCCTCGATATCGAGCACCACCAGGCGCCCCGTCTCCAACTCGAGCTCGATGGTGTGGGTGGAGACCACGCCCAGCCCCATCCCCGCACGCACCGCCTGCTTGATCGCTTCGTTACGGGTCATCTGCATGCCGGTTCTGATTTCGATCTGCTGCTCATCGAAATAGCGCTCCATGGCCAGTCGTGTACCTGATCCGGCTTCGCGCATGATGAAAACCTCTTCACTGAGACACTTGGCAGGAATTTTCCGCTGATTCTGCAAAGGGTGGCCGGGTTGCGCGATCACCACCAATGGATTGTCCATGAAGGGCTTGAACTCCAGATCGATGTCCTCCGGTGGCCGCCCCATCAGCACCAGATCGGTCTCATTGTTCTGCAGCAGGCTCATCAAGCGTTCACGGTTGGTCACATCGAGACGCAGATCGATACTGGGAAAACTGCGGCTGAAAGCCGCCAACAGCCTGGGTGCGAAGTAGTTGACGGTACTCGCCACCGCAATATCCAGATGCCCGGTGTCGAGCCCTTTCAGGGCCGCCACCACATCTTCCATCTCTTCAAAGGTCTGAAAGATGGTGCGGGTGTACTGATGGACCTCCCGGCCCACTTCGGTCAATTGGATCTTTTTTCCGGTGTGTTCGAACAGGGGCATACCCACCGATTCCTCCAGCTGTTTGACCTGCATCGACACGGCCGGTTGGCTCAAATGCAGTGCCTTGGCGGCCTGAGTGTAGTTCAAATGGCGCGCTACGGTCTCAAAAACCTTTAATTGACGGAGAGTTACGTGCATTCCAGCGATATCCAGCTATTCAAGTATCAGAAAAAAGGATTATGAGGCCATTATAGTATAAGTTTTTATTTATGATTTCGATTAAAAGATCTGACTTCCCTTAAGCTCTGAGATACCTATACTAGCTCCACCTTGATTGAGCATATACGCGAAATTTTTACGAACAGTCGGTTGATTTCACTACCGGCTGTGTTTCAAGGCAACGCAATCCTAAATTTGGAGGAATCGCTATAATGGCCAAGAAATATGATGCGGGTGTAAAAGAGTACCGCGAAACATACTGGATGCCCGACTACACACCGAAGGAAACTGATATCCTGGCGTGTTTTAAAGTTACCCCTCAGCCGGGTGTACCACGTGAAGAGGTTGCTGCCGCTGTGGCCGCTGAGTCCTCAACCGGTACCTGGACCACTGTGTGGACCGACCTGCTGACCGACCTGGACTACTACAAAGGTCGTGCTTATGCCATCGAAGACGTTCCTGGCGATGATACCTGTTTCTACGCCTTCGTTGCTTACCCGATCGATCTGTTTGAAGAGGGTTCTGTCGTTAACGTCATGACCTCACTGGTCGGTAACGTTTTCGGTTTCAAAGCCCTGCGTGCACTGCGTCTGGAAGACATTCGCTTTCCGCTGGCTTACGTCTTGACCTGTAATGGACCACCTCAGGGTATCCAGGTTGAGCGTGACATGCTGAACAAATACGGTCGCCCACTGCTGGGTTGTACCATCAAGCCTAAACTGGGCCTGTCTGCTAAAAACTACGGCCGTGCTTGTTACGAAGGCCTGCGTGGCGGTCTCGACTTCACCAAGGATGACGAGAACGTAAACTCCCAGCCTTTCATGCGCTGGAAGCATCGTTTCGATTTCGTTATGGAAGCGATCCACAAAGCTGAAGCCGAAACCGGTGAGCGTAAAGGTCACTACCTGAACGTAACCGCGCCTACTGCTGACGAGATGATGAAGCGTGCCGAGTACGCTAAAGAGATCGGCGCTCCGATCATCATGCACGACTACCTGACCGGTGGTTGGTCTGCTAACACCCAGCTGGCCCAATGGTGTCAGGACAACGGCATGCTGCTGCACATTCACCGTGCTATGCATGCGGTACTCGACCGTAACCCGCACCACGGTATCCACTTCCGCGTACTGACCAAGATCCTGCGTCTGTCCGGTGGTGACCATCTGCATTCCGGTACCGTTGTTGGTAAGCTGGAAGGCGACCGTGACGCTACCCTGGGTTGGATCGACATCATGCGCGACTCCTTCATCAAGGAAGACCGTTCACGCGGTATCTTCTTCGATCAGGACTGGGGCTCCATGCCTGGCGTACTGCCTGTTGCTTCCGGTGGTATCCACGTTTGGCACATGCCTGCGCTGGTTAACATCTTCGGCGACGACTCTGTACTCCAGTTTGGTGGTGGTACCCTGGGTCACCCATGGGGCAACGCTGCTGGCGCCGCTGCTAACCGTGTTGCGGTTGAAGCCTGTGTTGAAGCTCGTAACCAAGGCCGTGAGCTGGAGAAAGAAGGTAAGGACATCCTCACCAACGCTGCTGCTTCCAGCCCTGAGCTGAAAGCTGCCATGGAAACCTGGAAAGAGATCAAGTTCGAATTCGACACCGTCGACAAGCTGGACGTTTCTCACAAGTAATGACCAGTCCACCGGTGGTCGAACACCGACCACCGGATGGGCGACTCAATCAAATTCGAACAGTTAGAGGTATATACCAATGAGTGATATGCAAGACTATAAGTCAAGCCTGGGCAATGCAGAAAGCCGCAAGTTTGAAACTTTCTCCTACCTGCCTTCAATGGATGCAGACCAGATCCGTACTCAGATCGAGTTCATCGTATCCAAAGGCTGGAACCCTTCAATCGAACACACCGAGCCAGAGAATGCCAGCGGCAGCTACTGGTACATGTGGAAACTTCCCATGTTCGGTGAGACCGACGTAGACGCCATCCTGGCTGAGTGTGAAGCTTGCCACCAGGCTCACCCGAAGAACCACGTACGCCTGCTGGGCCTGGACAACTATGCCCAGTGCGCCGGTGCGTCCATGGTTATCTACCGTGGTGAAACTGTCTAAGTTCTGATCACAGAAACTTAGTCGAAGGGCCCCGCCCCCCTACCCTGGGCGGCGGGGCTTTTTCTTTTAAACAGCTGCTCAAAGTCAGCTGGCTTTCCAAAGCAATGTGTTAGGGTTTTGGAAAACCTGCTTTCAACTATTACCCCTGTGTTGCCTTTGGCATCCTGGCGAATAACAACCTGATTACAAAAGGTAGGAAAACATGAGCGATATCAACTCAGACCAGTATCAGATTCAAGAAGAGCCTTACTACCGCTCCGTAGGTAATGAAGTGGAGATGTACCAGGCAGCCTACGATGCGCGCATGCCGGTCATGCTCAAAGGCCCAACAGGTTGCGGTAAATCACGCTTTGTTGAATATATGGCGTACAAGCTGAATAAGCCGTTGATCACCGTTGCCTGTAATGAGGACATGACCGCCTCTGATCTGGTTGGACGCTTCCTACTCGATATCAACGGCACCAAGTGGCAGGACGGACCGTTGACCGTGGCGGCTCGGATCGGCGCCATCTGCTATCTCGATGAAGTCGTTGAGGCCCGCCAGGATACCACTGTGGTAATTCACCCGCTGACAGACCACCGTCGTGAACTGCCGCTTGAAAAGAAAGGTGAACTGGTCAAGGCTCATCCGGATTTCCAGATTGTCATCTCCTACAACCCAGGCTATCAGTCGTTGATGAAGGATCTTAAACAGTCCACCAAACAACGCTTTGGCGGCATGGACTTCGACTATCCGGAAACTGAAATCGAGACCGAGATCGTACAACATGAAGGCGGCGTAGACGCAGAGACTGCCGGTAAGCTGGTACAGATCGCTCAGCGTTCCCGCAACCTTAAAGGTCATGGCCTGGATGAAGGCATGTCTACCCGTCTGCTGGTTTACGCGGCACAGCTGGTTTCCAAAGGCATCGATCCGATGTCAGCCTGCCAAATGGCCCTGGTCACCCCGCTTACCGATGATCCGGATATGCGCGACACCCTGAGTGCTGCAGTCAACACCTATTTCTGATGCGCGTTGGACGCAGAGAGCGTACAGGAGCACTGACTACACAGAGGATTCGATCAATGACTCATGTCGTGCATCGATTTGAAAGAGCGCCTTCCCAGGAGGTAACCACCTGGGCAGAAAGCCCCTTTCAATCAGCATACACTGACTCTTATCCATCTGTATTAGCGGTTTGTTCCACGACCTCTGCGTACCTCGGCGGAATTTGCGTCCGGAGAGAACCATGAGCGTCAATTTTTCGGAATATATCACCTGCCTCGATGAGGGCGACCACGAGCACTTTGAGGCACTTGAGTCATCCTACCATGAGGCCCAACGGGTCATGTCACCGCGTGGCCTGCAAAACTACCTGGAAGGCATGCGCGCCTTCTGTACTCTCGGACGCGGCCAGGACTTGGTGCTGACTTATGTACAGGAGATGCCGGGGGTCGCCAAAGAAGTGGGCGAGGACATCATCCCCGATATCGTCGAAGCGATGATGAAACTGGCTTCGCACACCTCCGGCAGTGTCATCACCCTGATTGTGGCCAGCCTACCTCTTGCAGCCTCCCGCCTTGGTGATGCTGACGTCATGCGCGGTTTCCTCAAGCTGCTGCACCAGATGACAGGTAAGGCCCCAAGGGGGCTTCGTCCGATGATGGAGAACCTGGACGAACTTCTCTCCAAGCTGACTCTGGGCGGGCTTCGCCGCTGGGTGATGTGGGGTGCACAGGCACACCAACGAGACCTGGATGGACAGCTGGCTTACTTTGGTCTGCAGACCGAGTCAGCCCGCTCTATTCTCCAGTCTGAACGACGCGGCACTCTGTTCATCGACAATCAGCGCAAACTCAACTTTTACCTGCGCGCACTCTGGGCACGTGCCTTTTTCATGCGCCCCACGGCAGGTGACTTCGAGTCCCGTCAGGGTATTCGACCCTATATCGAGAGTTTTCAGATCCACGTACCGGATGCCTTCGATCCTTTCCGTGGTATTGATGGCATGGAGGTCTATCGGGCAACCGCAGCCCATGCCGCTGCGCACATGGTCTATACCCGTGAACCGATCTCTGCAGAGCAGCTCTCACAGGCACAAATGCGTATGATCGAACTGTTCGAGGATGCTCGCATCGAGTACCTTGCCTACAGCGATTTTCCCGGTTTGCGCAAACTCTGGTTGCAGTTCTTCACATCCGAGCCTGGTGAGAACGACGATTATGGCAAACCCCACGAGACCATGGACCTGATGATGCGAACCACCCGCGCCATCATGGACCGGGATTATCGTGATGAGAGTGATGTAATCAATCAGGTCGCCGATGATTTTGTCAGCAAATTGGAAGAGGATCCTCACAATCCACGCTTGTCCTGGATGGCGGGCATCGATTTCTACAACAAGATTGTCGATATCGCCAAGATCCCCAGTGTGCGTATCCTAACTGAGTGGCCGATCCCCTATCGAGACGATAATCGCTATTTCTGGGATTTCTCTGAGAACATGTTTGAATCTCAGGGTGTCGACTACCTGCCCACTTCACAGCACACGGTTCGTCGCTACGTCAGTCTGATGGAGTTCGTCAACGACCTCGACTCGGAGATGACACACGACAATCCGGATGAGATCCTGGTGCTGGCCACTGAGCTGTTCCCCTACGAAGATATGGGAGTCAGTTACAATGAGATGGAAGGGGTGGAACCGGTATCCGATCCCTACCACTACAACGAGTGGGACTACCATGTACAACTTGCTCGTCCTGAATGGGCAACCGTCATTGAGCGTAAACAAGGTGTTGGCGATCCCGAGATCATGGATGAGATCCTCACCAAGCATAAGCCAATCGCTTCGCGTATCCGCCATCTGATCGATGCACTGCAACCCCAGGGCATTGTCCGACGCCGAGGTTACGAAGAGGGGGAAGAGCTGGATCTCAACGCGGCAGTTCGTGCAATGATAGACATCCGCCGCGGCGTTATGCCCGATCCGCGGATCAACATTCGTATCACGCGCCATATCCGTGATCTCTCGATTGTGCTGTTACTCGACCTCTCTGAATCGACCAATGAAAAGATTGGTGATATCGCCGAAGGTGAAGAGGGTTATGAGGACCAGGAGAGCATTCTCGACCTGACCCGGGAGTCTGCAGGACTGCTCTCCTGGGCGATCGACTCCATTGGTGATAACTTTGCGGTACACGGCTTTGCATCGGATGGCCGCCATGATGTCCAGTACTATCGTTTCAAGGACTTCGAGCAGAGCTACGACGATGAAGCCAAAGCGCGTATGGCCGGCATGAAGGGTGGACTCTCTACCAGGATGGGTGCGGCGCTGCGTCATGCCGGCTGGCATCTAACTCAGCAAAATGCACAAAAAAGATTGGTTTTACTGGTTACCGACGGAGAACCGGCGGATATCGATGAGCGGGATCCCCAGTACCTTCGACACGATGCCAAAAAGGCAGTCGAGGACCTAGCCATGCAGGGTGTTTATACCTACTGTTTGACCCTTGATCCCAACGCCGACCGCTATGTGTCCAGAATCTTCGGTGAGAACGGTTACTCAATCGTGGATAATGTGGAACGCCTGCCGGAGAGGCTACCGAGTGTATTCGCCGCGTTGACCGGCTAAGCGGGACGGGTGACTCTGATCAGGAATCTGCTTTTGGAAAGGGCAGGACCCGTTTGACTTTGGGTTCGCAGCCATGCTCTTTAGCCCGCTCCTCAAGCAGATCCATGGCTTTCTTGAACTCGCCTATCAGGCGATTATGCAGTTCCCTGGCCTTCTCGTCGTAATAGATCATATCGATTGGCGCCGGTTCGGCCAGATTATCCCGATCCAGATCGCGACGAAACTTCCAGGCCAGCCGAATCAACTTACCACCCTGGCCATCCTTAACGGCATAGGCCTGGTTATCGATAAAAATCACCTCCTCCTCATCCAGCACGGCCTGTATCTGCATGGTACGAACCGGTATAAACACATGTTCGTACTGACAGCGACTCAACATCAGCCGACACTGGTTGTAGAGAGGAGCCGGAATGGTCAGGCGCTCACAAGCCAACTCATCCGGGCGAAAGAATATTTCACTGAGATTTTCCCCCATGCCAACAAACCTCAGTCATCATCACCCAATTCAGGATCCCAGCCTTTGGCCTTCGCCTCGCTGATTGCCTGTTGATAGATTCGGCCGTGTCTTTCGGCTAGATCCTCCGGTAGGTTCGACACCAAGTGCCCATATTTCTCCCACTCCAGAGTAACCTTGTCATAGAGGTCGGTGATCCTCTGAACCGTCCAGCCTTCGCAGGTCTCAGTTTCCGGAATCAAGCCAAAAACCCAGGCATCCCGGATAATGTTGCCGGTAGGATTCATGGCGCCCTTGGGATCTTTGTGAATGCCTTGGTATATTTTCTCTGTCATGGTCTTAACACGCTGTTGAGTCGTTGTGGATTAAAAAACGTCTTTTCATATCCTGTATATTGTAAACAGGTTTTATCCATTCTCACATAGTTGAAACCACTCTATTTTCTGGATTTTAAAGTTAGTCAGCAACGCACTCTCCTTCAATTACAAAAAACCCCGGCGAGCACTGATACAGATACATTCTATCTAAGACAGTCAACTCCCAAGCATCGCTCTATTCTTCGATTTACAACTCATTTCTCTTTTTCAAACTGAGAATCCCTAATTCAACTACTGTAGCTAAAACCATTAAAGAGTCGATCGTTTCACACTTCATGCGCTGCTTGGTTTCACAGACTAGGGTAAACCCTAGTTTTTAACAATCTATCTACTGGATATCGTCATGGCGGCACAGCTTGAGAAAAATCAACTGTGCAAGGCAAAGCTACTTCCATTAATCAAGAACAAGGAGATGTATATGAAGTACCGACACAGAATGAAATGGATAGCCGCATTGATGACGCTAGCCAGCTGGAATGCCATGGCTGCGACCGCCCAGTATAGCTCCCAACTGGATCTTACCAACTCTCAGTACCCGGTCGATATCAATGGTGCTACAGGTAATGTCGCCGCCGACATCGTCAGATTCGACCTTGGCAGTGGCTGGGATGGACAGATGGATATCCAAGTGACGACCAGCAGCTATATCACACTAGGCACCACATTGGGTTTTGCGCTTACCACAGATCCGAATGATGCTCTGTATAACGATCCAAGTGCTTTTCTTGCCCTATCCGATACGAATGTGGATGTGACCCAGTTCTTTAATGACAATGTTGTGGGCTGGGAGATCTACAGTTGGGGCTCAGACTATATTGCACCTGACACCACAAATGACATTACCGGATCGTTGAACCCACGAAACTTTGATCCCGCTGAGCACTATTACGCTTTTCTTGCAGGTGGATCACTGCTGCCGACCACAATCGATATTCAACTCGATGTATCCGATGGCAATGATGTAAGTGCTGTGCCGGTTCCCGCTGCAGTCTGGTTATTTGGCTCCGGCTTGATCGGCATGCTCTCTTTGAACAGAAGAAAAAGAGTCAGTAATGAAGAGTGCATGAGTTAATTCCCGTTGGTATTCGCCTGTACTCATACGACACAGCCACAGAAACAGAGGCTAACTGTTTTGTGGCTGTGTATGATCCCTATAGAAAAATAACTAAAGTCATTCTCTAATTATTTCACGACGCCTTGCTGACGCTTTCCATTCTCTGCCTTCTTACAACTGAGAAGCTTAATTAAATCAATTTCATGCCTTGGGATTGCCTCTCTAGAGGGAAGCAGCCCTCATTATAAATAGTTTTAATGACCTCTCGATCATAACGGCAACAATCTCTGCCCCTCTCAATTTTTTCAAAGTCTGATCGCTAATAGTAGATATGAATAAACTCATTGGTATCAAAGTGCCCGGGACCTTTCTAATTAAATTACGCTGCCTCCTTCTCCTCTCGATCCTGCTGTATGGTTGCGGTGGTGGTGATGGTAATAACAACAATGATTCCAACAATGGCGCTCCCATAAACTCCGTCGTTTTCTCAGAGCCCTGGCCGGAGAATATTAGTTCTGTTTATAGCGTAAACTACACCGAAGTGGCACATGACCATCAGGTGGCGCCAGGTGGCGCACCCGATTACGAGAACCCCGTAGACTACCCGCCTGTTGACCTGATTGCGCTCTCGATGGGCACTGACGAGCTGTTTCTCTACATCAGGTTCGATTTCGCAGGTGATATTCCCACAGAGAAAGATCCAATTCCCAGCGACGGCGAAATAGAAGCACAACAGGTGCTGAGCCAAAGCATCAGCATAAACTTCAACTCAGATGGTGATCTAAGCACTGGCGCCGGTGGCGAGGGAATCGATGGCATCGATATCTTTTTTGCGTTCTCGTATCAATATGGCACACCTCCCTATGTCTATGCCAACTACGGATTTCCAGATGGGGATATTCACAACCACCTTGGCCAGGCTGATGGTGAGATGGGTGATGGTGGACCTGGCTACAGTTTCGTTATACTGAGATTCTTACTCAGCGATGTTGCAGACTACCTTCCACAAGATCAGACATTGGACTACGGTGGCTGGTCGGAAGCAGAGAGTGATCTATACCATCACTTCTCCTTCGATCCATTTGAGCCCGGGCAGATGCATATCGAGTAAACCTCTATAGACTCAAACTACAAGCTTGTCCATCGATCGAGCAGATCTTCCGGCTTGGATAGCATCGCACCGATCTGGACCGATTTTTTGGAATGCGACTCTTTAAGCGTGTCATCCAAGACAGACATCTCTGAAACTCTAAGTCCGATTGGATAGACAGGCAGCTTCCTCACTAACGCCTGTGTTATCAGGTTTTGGTGCAATTCGCCAAAATACCCTCCTACCAGGCAGCACTCAGGAAATACACCTACACATTTACCACTTTGGGTAAATTTAAGAATTGCATCGATGTCCTCACGCAGCAACTCCCCTTGAAGACTCCTCCTTACTGGAACAGCCCCCCATAGCTTGAGCCAGTAGGATTTTATTCGATTGGTAAATATTTTTTCATCCGCCAACCATCTGACGGGTAGCAAATGAAATGGAACAGAAGCTGGAACTATGACCACATCCGAATGCTTGGTGTGGGGTGCAACAGCGAGCAGAACAGGTGCATCTGATCTGTTCATATCAGATACATCAATAAGCCTTACACGCTTTAGTTTAAAGTAATACAACCGACATAGAGGATATATAAGTCGTTGTAATAGCCGTGCTGTTGTCGAGTAGAATGAATGGGTTATCTCATTATCCATGCAGCCTTTTAACCTAATAATTCCATGAACAAATATTACTATTGATAATTTGCTTGTTATTGTTACTTCTATCTACTTCACACCCCCGGCCATAAGGGTAGATGCATCATAAAACATCATGGAACGATTTAAAGTCCGCACTCAAACTCGATAATCAACTCAATCATACGTTTGATCTTCCCGCACACTGGACTTTTGAACTGACCATGACACATTCAGCTAGACAACCATATGATGTTACTTTGTCCTTTTTTACTGTTTAGATAGTCCTCGATTGGTTTAGGCCGAGCAATACTGTAGCCTTGGCCATAATAGATACCAATCCTTTTCAGCTCCTCCCGGATCAAACTGTCCTCGACAAACTCAGCTATGGTAACCAGCCCCATCGTATCAGCAACAGTTTTAATCGCTTCCACCATACCCTTATCAACAGGGCTTTTATTGATCTCCTTTACAAACATTCCATCTATTTTAACGAAGTCGATTGGAAGATTCTTGAGATAACCAAAAGAGGAGAGACCAGAGCCAAAATCATCCAATGCAAACCGACAACCCAGCTCTTTCAACTCATTGATAATTTTCAGTGCGCTGGTCAGATTTTGTATCGCTGCTGTCTCTGTCACTTCGAATACCAGCTTTTGTGGGTTTATCTGGTACTTTTCCAGTAACAATTTGAGTTTAGGTGAAAGCTCATTCCGACTTAATGTCATTCCTGAGATATTGATAAAACAGTCGGGGTAATCGGCGCCAGACTCGGCCAGAAGCTGCATGACCTTTTCAATCACAGCGTAGTCAATACGATCTATCAAGTCATACCTTTCTGCTGACGGCAGAAAAGCACCCGGTGGAATAAGCTCTCCCTCCTGGGACCTCATCCTGACCAATATCTCAATGCCTTTGATCACCAATTCATTACTCTGCAAATCTGCAATGGGTTGTGAATAGAGAATCAATCGATCATCACTTAATGCATCATTTATCTGTGAAACCCATTGCATCTGCCCCAACAGCTGCGTGGTTGAACTGCTGTCGCGCTGATAGACCGTGATACAGTTTCTGCCAGAGTCCTTAGCAGAGTAGCAGGCTGCATCGACTGAGCTCATCAGCATTCCAATACTCTCGCTATATTGATCAATCTCTACAATCCCAATACTGATACTGATGCGAAAGTTATGCTCCTGCCAGGTAAAGGTATGCTCCTGAATCTCTTTGCGTAATCCATTCACACGATCCTGAGCCATGGAAAGAGGACAATCCGTTAATATCGCAGCAAACTCATCACCACCGACTCGTGCGAGCACATCGCTACCACGAAAATGACGCCGCATAATTGCAGCGATCTGTCTTAACAACTCATCTCCTGCCACATGGCCACAGGTATCATTCACCACTTTGAATTGATCCAGATCCATAAAGCAGAGAATGTGCTGGTGACCCCGTTTTCTTGCCGATTCCAGTGATTGTTCCAGATGCGATTCAAATGCACTACGATTCAACAGCTCAGTAAGGTTGTCATGACTGGCCTGTCGGTAGAGCTCCTCCTGCAACCGCCTCTCTCTTGTCACGTCCCTGATCACAACGACGATACCTGACATCTCCTTATCATTACTGAGAATTCGATTGGCAGTAACATTCACATGCAGATTGTTACCATCAACCAACGCCAATCGAGCCAATTGACTCACGACGGCCCCACTCTTGTTCAATTGACACTGAACCAACAGGTCATTGATCTGAGTATCCAGCTCTTCATCCAACAGCACAAATACCGTTTCAAAGTGCTTTCCAACCACAGAATCAGCATCCTGATCAAGAATTTTCAAGGCAGAATCGTTCAAATAGACCACACGACCATTTGCATCGGTTGTAACAACAGCATCAGCAATCGATGTTAATGTCGTCCGTGCCTGATTTCGTTCATCGATCAGAGCCTGCTCAGCAAGTCTCAGAGCAGTTACATCCTGTATGTAGACATAGACCTCTTCCACAAGATCAATCCACTGGTAGTGCAGCAGCAGGTGTTTATAACCGGTATCCACTTCCGCATAGAGTTGATTCTCTCCAGTGCCGATTCTTCTGAGGATTTCATCATGATCATCCGGCAATAAGACGCTGCTATCTTTCGCATGCAATAGATCAATCAACCGCTTGAATGCCGGATTGCAAAAAGTCTCCTTACCATCCAGATCAAACGCCGCTATCGGATTGGGATTAGCCTTGGGATAGGCAGCCAGTCGCTTGTTACGTGATTCCGCATCTTTCAGCTCTTCAACCATATTGGTAAGAAGATCCGCTTCCTGCCTACGAGAAGCGAAAAGATAGAAAAGCAGTGAAAAGACGAACGAGATACTCAAACCTGCCAGGATCATTTGAAAAACAAGATCACTGGTTAACTTGTACGCTCTCTCCAAGCTGTAAGCCATCATTAACTTGGCTTTACCCCGGTAGGAGTAGGTAATCTCCTTTTCCGTTACATATCTTCTGTCAGCCGGGTTCAGAGGGCCATAACCGGCAATCATAAAGCCGTTTTTTGAGATCAGTTCAACCTCATCCACTTCAACATACTGACCTGCCCACTGTTTAAACAGTAGTGCAATTGAATCATAGTTGCCTTTTTGCAACTCTTCCTGGGTAATAAAAGAGATAACTTCCATTTGCCCTCTGGCAAGTGCTTTGGTGACCTCCATGTGATGCTCGTGCTGATGCTTGACGAATTGCCAGATCGCCCCAAACAAGAGAAACATGAAAAACAGGGTTGAAATACTGACAAGCAGCAGAATGGGTTTGCGATTCAGATGCTCTACCACTTGACACCTCTCTGCTCCAACGTATTCAGTATTCCTCGCAAGCCATCGTAGTCCTGATGATTGGTTTGCACCAGTGCGGTTGCTGTCTGCTTGATAGGCTTCAGGACAGATGCCGTGTCACTGTTTTTATGGTCGAGTTTCAGCAGTGCGTTTTTCAACTTATTGAGTAACTGGCTATCTGTGTTCAGCGTACCAATAAATAGATGCTCTGATACTGCCTCTGTTGTTTCAATGGCTACGATTCCATGTCTCTTATATTTTTCAAAAACCGCCTCTTTAACGGCACCAGCATCGGCATCACCGGCCAGCACCGCCAGTGCGACATTATTATGATTGCTGTAGTGGCGATAACCGGCTAAATCATCCAAATCGACACCCGCCTCGTAGAGCATCTGCCTGGGTACCAAATGACTCATGGTTGAGGATCTACTGCCAAAGGCAAACCGGCGTTGCCTGAGATCTTCGAGATCGCTGATCTCACTATCCTCACTGACGATAATCTTACCGGTAAATGTCGGTTTACCGTTTACTTCCAATCGGGCCAGTAGGGGAATATCGTTATTAGTACGCGTCAAAGTAACAAATAACGAAGGCCCGATATAGGCAAAATCAACATCACCAGCGAGGATTGCGTCATGATGTGACTGGTAGGAATCCCCGATTCTAACCTCGATCGTCTGACCTAACTCCAAACTCAGGTAATTCGCCAATGGCTGAAACATCTCTTTCAGTTCATTGTGAGGGCGGTATGGATGCACACCCATTACCAGACTTTCTGAAGCATACGCAATCGTGGAGACAAATAACCACGCAGCCAGCCCGGAAAGAGCCCAGCGATAATCAGGCATTCTGATGCCACTCCGTTTGAAACAGCCACTAGGCTTCAGTAACCACATCAATCTCTATAAATCCCCCACACAACCATCAACTTTTGAGATAACAAGTCATTTACCTGACAAGATGAAATCTCTATTAATAACGATCTCTAAATACCCCGAAAGAATCTTCAGCATGGATGATCATACTCAACACACCCAGCACATCGATACTTCATCTTACGATACAGCCTGATTTTTATAATAGTTCGGATGTCACCATTACCCACACAATACGAGCAGAATTCCGATTTA
The DNA here is from genome assembly GCA_003676145.1 of gamma proteobacterium symbiont of Stewartia floridana. Taxonomy (GTDB): domain Bacteria; phylum Pseudomonadota; class Gammaproteobacteria; order Chromatiales; family Chromatiaceae; genus Thiodiazotropha; species Thiodiazotropha taylori. The sequence continues at coordinate 35,986 of NAUB01000015.1, forward strand.
ACCTGATGCCCACTTCCAGTCCGGTAGCAACCAGTTTAAGCGTATATCATCCAGCTCAACACATAAGTTAAGACTAGGATAATCCGCTCTTAAAACAAGCTATTCGACACATGCAATGAGGAGAAGGCACCTTATAAATCTAAGAAAGGATTAAACATATATAATTATTTATACTTTTCCAGTATTTAATATATATATACTGATATTATTTGCCGCTTACATAGAGTAACCAGGATCACGATATGTCCAGGGATAAGACCTTTACACGCAACCGGGCATGGAGACCCTTCACCACAGGCATCTGATTGAGGGAAAACTGTTGCAAAACCGGTTACGTAAACTGAAGCCCAAACTATCCAGACAATCCGGTTATCAGGATCAGAGAATTCACCTACGTTGCAGGAGGGCAGCTTGAAGCGGGATGGTGACAACGATTGCTACAAAACAAAAGCCCACCACCATCCTTCAAAGAATGGTAGTGGGCCCACTGGATTTATTACTGGTTAAGCAGTACAGGAGGTGAGGGAGGAGCGTTTGCTGGCGCACCTGAATCCGGGTCCGTTTCACCAAGATAGTAGTCATCATGGTAGATGATGCCGTTCTCAGTTGTAACCCTGTTATCAACCCAGCTGGAGAGAATCAGCTTGTTCGGGTTGAAATTCGTAGATTCTCTGAGATTGACGTTCGTATACTCTACCTTGAGCACATTGTTAACCCACATTCTGACGATACCATCAGAGGCACCTGGCGTATTGTTCCTAAAATAGACCTTCAATGTATCCCACTGTCCAGGTCTTACAGGACTTGCAGCACCGCCAACATTTTGCGGCAGGAGAAAGAAGCGCCAGTCATTGATATAACTATGCTCAATGGCATATTCACCCTGATAGTTATAGACGATAACCTGATAGCGGCGTTGACTGTCCACGCCATTGGTAAAATTGACCAAAGCCAATTTCTGCTTACCGCTCGGTGTAAAGCGCTCGTCATATTTAACACTGAGTTTTAACCACAATTCGTTTGCGGCTTCACCTCGCGTGTGGGATCCAATGCTGACATGATCACCAAAGTAGTAGTCGAGGTAGTTGTCCCAGTTCTCAGTGGCGCTGTAGTTGATCTGAGCACAGTAGTTTCCGTCGTAGGCATCGGCAGTGTTGATTACTGTGGTATTCGCATCATTACCCCAGAACCAGTCGCTGAGATCACCACTCTCGAATGAAGTAGTAAAAGGTAGTCCTTGCACTGAGTAGGCAGATCCGGATACCAGCAATAACAACCCAAAAATAATAGTATGTGAGTATTTCATCTTACGATCTCAATATTCCAATTTTGTCTTTAGTCAGGGCATTGATAGACAGCACTCAAAAATTCTTCAAACTATCCACGCTGCCAAGCTGTATCAGGTGCATGGCTCAATACGAATTATATTCCCCTGCCGATGCACCAACCCATCTGAAATGATTCTGTTTCGCAAGCCGAATCCGCAGTCTCAAGCTCAGAAGATTTTCACCCTGATTCAGGAACTATATTAGTAGAATAAACATTAAGTGTGTGTGAACCAGGTCAGATAACCTATGAGGATGAGTTCTAAAAAATGATAAGCCACTGTTTTTTTTGCTGTTTCAACTGTTTAATTTGTCCTTGTGATCAATCTGAAACTCGCTTTTCGCCAGCTTTTCACAGTACCGCTTGAGCCGCATGATTCACGCTTTGCTTATGCAGTGATTTTCGACTCAAAACCCCCGCTGCAGCTTGGTTATAGCCACCTCAACCCTGTGGCTTCAAGCAATCACACCCTCATTGGTTATTATTACCTGCAGTACGACTATTTGGATGATTGAGCATTCGGGTAGTTTTTCGAAAGCCAGTCATCCACATATTCATAGACAGATGCTTCCCAATCTCTACTTGCCAAGATATGGTTTGCTTCAGGAATCGTATGTACCTGATAGCTGCCTTTATACTGTTTCAGTTTCTTTTTGTAGATGTTTTCAAATTTCTCTTCAAATTCCCATAACAGTCTGTCCGCACCACTGAATATCAACAACATTTTTTTCGAATCCTTCAGCATTTTGAAAAATGAGGGTGCGAATTTAGGGTTTACGTTACTTCCCTGAAGTGCCTTGGGCAGGGTGACTTCCGACTCTTCGGATTTGCCGGCTTTTACACTGCTCGTAAGTTTGCGTAGCGGTTTCAAGAGAATTTTGAAAATAACTCGGAAATCACTCTTAAAAGTCAGTAATCGTTTCCAGGAGTTAATGTCTGTCAATTTCTTGATGTATCCATCTTTTAATGAGCTTAATTGACCTTCCGTCACAAACTTTCCGAAATTATCTTCACCTCCCTCGAAGACATTGATAAGGCCCAAAGCGAGCAGCCCTGTAACACGCTCATCTTCACAGGCAGTCAATAGACCGGTCAGTGCACCTCCACAAAGCCCACCGAGGATAAACTGATTTTGACCCTGATTGTTTTCAAGCCAGTTCATTGCATCGACTGTATCGCCAATGAACCGACCATCCAGTATGGTGTTGTATACATCTTTCAGTACGGACTCTTCAATGACACCCTCAGAATCACCCAGCCCAAAGAAGTCGAATCTGAAAACATTGACACCATGATCTACGAGTTGTTTTGAAAGCTTGTTATAGAGACGGTGAGGACCCACACGCATTTTCACGCCAGGTGAGAGTAGCAACACTGTGGTATTGGAACTTGCATGCTCAGGTTGCTCAAAAATTCCATATAATTTGTACCCATCCCTGTTATTGAATAATACTGGCGTTGTCTTCATTTGCTTTCCAACCATGATAAAGATCCAGCTAAAAGATTTTCAGCCCGATCGTAAAATGATTTAATCTCCTTCCAGAACTGCTCTTCATGCGCTTTGTCAATGGTAGGGTTATTACTGAATTTCTCAGAAAACTTAATATACTGATTGTTTATCGGTTGTTTTGGATTTCTTACCACCTGCAAAATACAACAGCTCAAATTTTCCGGGTACTCTCGATCCAGCAGATTGATGGATGATATCTCCTGAAAATAATTGTAGTTTATGTAGTACCCCTCGATATTGACCGCTTCACCGGACTTCATTTTCTCCACCAGTTCATCCCTGGTGATTTCCACTTTCCCTTTGATGGCCATTTGCGAAGCAAGATTACTACGCAGTATCTCCTGCATATACCTGTCACCGTCAAGAACCGGATCCCAGAGTATCAATTCATCGATATCATCCCTTGATAACGCAGTTAATGTTGCAATGGTTGCACCAAGTCGCAGACCCAACAGCCCGAAATCCTTAACTGATGGATTTGTGCTCTTTATGTGTTCGATAACAGCGTTGACATCCTTAATGTGCCTCTCCAAAGAGGCCTCATCGTAATCCCCATCACTATCACCGTGACCTCGAAAATCAAATCGTCCAACCACTATCCCTTGCTCACAAAACGCTCGTGCGGTCGTCACATAGACTCTGTGACTCCAAAGTTTCTCCTCAGCAAAAGGATGGACGAAAATATAGGCCTTGGTTGGCTCACTTTGTTCTGGCAAGTGTTCGATCGTGAAGAGACGCTCACCATCCACTTCTAATACGGTTAGATTTTCATTCATGTTCATTAACAATTGGATTCACATTCTCAAAACTGGAAGTAGATGAAGACCTGTTTTTGCAACGGCACAAAAAACAGTAACATCAGCACCATGTAGAGATAAGAAACATACTGTATGGCTGGGTTGGCACTTACCAGGTAGAGCAGATCATTCTTTCTCTCGGTTATGTATTCAAAAAACATCAACGGAATGACAAAGAACAGGATATTACCTAGCACATAGATCGAGTAATCGGTAATCCTATAGTCTGTTGCGAGTAAGTAGACCATATCCACAACCTGTTGCATCGACTCCGCCCTGAACAGCAACCAACTGATACAGGTCAGATGGAACAGGATAACGACATACAGTACATGCCGACCCAGCGATGTTGGCTGAGTGAAATAGTCTTTTCCTTTAGCCGCTTCTATAGCATGGTAGACAACCAATATGGCTCCGTGAAACAGGCCCCATACGATGAATGTCCACCCTGCCCCGTGCCACAGACCGCCTAAAAACATGGTAAGAACCAGATTTCGAAAGGTCAGAAAGTTACCCAGCCTTCCACCACCCAAAGGGATATAGATATAGTCCCTGATCCAGGTAGAGAGACTGATATGCCAACGGGACCAGAAATCACTCGGGGATGTTGCAAAGTATGGATTCCTGAAATTCCACATCAAATCGAAACCCATCCACCTGGCCACACCTTTGGCAATCGATGAATAGCCGGAAAAATCGCCATAGATTTGAAAGGCAAAGGCATATAAACCGACCAACACCTCAAAACCTGTCAGTTCATTAACGGGCTTTGAAAAAATCGTATTGACAATTGGTGCCATATTGTCAGCAATGACAACTTTCTTAAACAATCCGGAGATGACCAGAAACAGCCCTTCTGAAAACGCTGGACCATCTAATTTACGAACCTGAAGTATCTGTGGTAGCAGATGACTGGCTCTCTCAATCGGCCCGGCCACCAGTTGAGGAAAAAAGGAGACATAAAGGGTAAAATCGAGAAACTTATCTGTTGGTTGAACCTTGTTTCTGTAGGTATCAATGGTATAGCTGAGTGTTTGAAAGGTATAGAACGAGATACCCACTGGAAGAATAATATTCAACACCGGCAAGCTGACATCGACGCCCATCGTGCCAAGCATTGCGGCAAATTCATTGGAGAAGAAGTTGTAATACTTAAAGAACCCCAAAAAGCCCAGATTGGTAAAAACCGACAACAACAGCAACTGCTTTCTGAGCTTGGCGTCATCCTGTTTTGCAATATTCAGTGCAACGAAGTAGTCAACGACAGTGGAAATAAAGATCAGCGAGAGAAAACGATAATCCCAGTAACCATAGAAGATATAGCTGGCCACCAGTAACATTCTGTTTTGATATTTATGAGGAAGCCGAAAATAGAGCAGCATGACGACTGCAAAAAAGGCCCAGAATATGTAACTGTTGAATAACATGCTCTACTGCCCACTCAATTCCTGATTTATCAGCGTGCCCAGAGTGGCGGTAAATTGCTCACGACCCTTCTGATTAAAATGGACACCATCTTTATAGATCGCTCCGAAAGATCTGAAGTGCTCCCTGTAATCCTTGTAGAGATACGCCCTCGTCTGCAGTGTCTCTTGCAACTTCTGATTGACAGAATAAGCCCCCTCGATTGGCATCGCTATCATAATCAGTTTGATCCCCCGCTGATCCAGCTGGTCGATCAAATCATTCAACATTCTGTAATCTGGCATCGACTGGTTGGCTTGAGTCTGATCACCGGCTTCAAGCGGTGCGCCAGCCTGGTTCTGTGCCTGCACGAACTGTTCATAGTGGGGCACCAGATTGTTCAATATTTTATTTCTGACCGCTTCCCTGTTGACGAAGAGTTTCGATGCCCAGCCAATGACAAACTCAGATAACTCGGCAAAATCGCTCATCCCGTAATTGAAAAGCAGTAATCCATCACCAATCCCGGAGAAGTAACCACCCAATCGGCTTGGATTTGGTCGATATTCATCATTCAGCAATCCCCAGGCAAAACCGATCACCAGATAATCCAACTGCATATCAGGTGTTATCAGATTGTTTCTCAGGATCATATTCCAATCCCAGAGCGAGGTACCATCCGGTGTTATTTTCTTTACCAGATAGTCATCAGACAACTGCCTATCCAGCTGATCGATATCAACTGCCTCATTGATCAAGGAGTTTCCAAGAAACAGGATATTCGTACCCTGGTGCTGTTCATACTCTGCGGCAATATTCGGTATCTGATTAATATGATTCAGATTACCTGAAAGACGGTTTTCAAATGTTCGAATACCGATCTCCAGGAGTGCAACTGTGAGGATCACGGCAATCAGGATGAATAGGGTGTGCTTGGCCCTCATCATGCGCCACCCTTGGCCGTCATACCATTCACTGACTGATCGGTATCAACCAGCTTAGTGGTTATATCCACCACACATTGCTCTAGTTGAGATATAACCTGACGGGTCTTCTCATTTCCCTGGTTGTATGGATCTATTACCTCTACAGAGAGATTCGGTGAAAACGCGCCAATCCAGATGGTTTTGTTCAAAGCTGACGGAGCCATAGAACTGAGCAGATCCCAGTTCTTTCGATCCATGATCACAATCAGGTCAGCCCACTCGATATCATCTTGTGAAATCCTGCTGGATCGATGTGCTGTCAGGTCATAACCCCGCTCGGCCAGCAGTTTCTGATACTCTTCCACACAACTTCGGCCCGTTTTATCGTGAAAACCGGCAGACCTGATCTCTATATCCGTATCGGAAAGTGATTTTCTAAGCAGGTACTCAACTAACGGGCTCCGATAGATATTGCCATAGCAGAGCACCAGGATATGATCTATGTTCTGAGCTGAATTGATCGCGGCTTGGCTTTTTTCCCTGACAACCCGTAACAGTTTTTGATGACGAATACGTCTCTTAATCGAGCGGATAATACGAACTAAAAGTGATTTCGGCATATCATTTTCAGTCATACTGTCACTCATACATCAAAATTCATTCGCTGCAGCACATCAGAAACCGTCGAAAACTCGAAATCCCTTACCAGCTTCAGCAATCTGCTTTCAAATTTATCAATATTGTTATAGTGCCTGAACTCAGAGAGCCTACTCGATTTAATCTTCGGCTGTCCTTCATCGATCTCCCATGGATGCATATAGAAAATAAACGGCATCTGATCATTTCGGTTGACACGGTTCAATCCAGCCTTCGACAGCCAATAGGGAAACAGTCTGAAATAACCGCCGCCACTCACTGGTAGACGACGCTTGGCAATACCCACAGTCGAGAGGGGAAACTCGATAATCTCATTACCTTTTGCTGTTTTTAAGCGATGAGGCATGGTCTTTGCGCCAGGGATACCATACCGATCATGCATGATGGGAAAAATGCTCGAGTCGTAGGAAAAACCACACTCCGTAAGAATGTCCAGTGCCCAAAGGGATTTTTCTGTAATGGAGTAACTGGCGGCACGATAGCCTTTGATCGGTTTGCCAATGATATCCTCAAGAATCGCTTTGGATTTCCTGGTCTCCTCAAGGAATTTATCGGGCGTTTGGTTGTACACCAGATCATGACTATAGCCATGGCAGGCCACTTCATGTCCCAGTTCCGAAATCTCGGTAATCAGCTTTTTGTTGCGTTCGGCCACCCAACCCAATACGAAAAATGTGCCCTTTATACTATTGTCATCGAATATCTTCAGAATCCTGTGTGTATTGTCATAGACACGTGACTCATAGCCTTCCCAGTCAGCTTTTGTTACCTGCTTGTTAAATGCCGAGACCTGGTAGTAGTCCTCTACATCGACGGTTATGGCATTAATTTGTCTGTTTTGCGAAATCATGTTTATGTTTGTTATGTATAAATCGTTGCAATAACTTTATAAAGATCAGATCTCAGTTCTTTTGTATTGAATAGTGTTGCTCAATTTTATCGATTACCGAATCAGCAAATCTTGTCATGCTTTCACGTTCCACTACACCATCACCTGTTTTGTCTGTAGAGATCACTACCACAGCTGCATCATGACGGCCTTTCAAGGCTCCCAATATGCCATACAGTTTGCTTTGCAGCCTGCTCGATGAGATCTCACCCCCTATGTAATACCATTGCCATATAATGCGCTCATTCCTCTTACTATCAACAACTGTCTCTTCCAGCAGGGGAACTGTACGCCCAGCTGATAGCTTGATCTCCCGCTTGACCCGTTCACTGCTGATCCAGTCATCCCTATTATAAGCCTGATTCAGATCATTGACCGCCTCTTTTCCTTGCTCCTGTGTCGCGTAATAGGCGGTATAAAACTCTGCTTTGGTACCGGCAACCAAGTATGCGGCCCGTTTTTCAAAATCCGCATTGACCCAGGCCGGATTCCAGCTTTCATCGACTGCCACCTCAGTGAGTTCCAATTGACTGAAGCTGAAGTCAAAATCATGGCTTCCGCGCACAACATCGCCATTCATGGCAATCACACTATATATCGGACCGGCACTGGCGGATACCAATAACGCACTTGCAATTAAGATTTTTTTACTGTAGGAAACCTTCGTTACAGGGGCCTTTCCTTGCTCAGCATCAGACTGTTTTTGATCTGTCTTGAGTCTCTTCTCATAGCTTACAGTGGCATACATGAATATTGCGTAGCAGATTACAAACACCACCCATCCAAGCCAGATATGATCATTCAGCAGACTGTGTGTCATATTTGTGTAGTGCCCTGAAAGCACCACAATATAGATACGAATCGTGTTTGAGATAAAAGCAACGCCTGACGCCAGCAGCAGATAGACAACTGCGTGTCGGAGTGAATAGTGGGAGAAGAATGAGTAGAGAATTGCAAGGGTTATTGCAGCAATCTGATACCTCAGGCCACTGCAGGTATCCCCCACTTCAAACACCCCTTCCGGGATGGTAATAAAATAGGACTCCTGAAACGAGACATAACCGGTCAAGTGCAGCAGTTGGTTAACAAATACTGCCGTTGGCACCTGCAGCGGCTGTGACAGTACAGACCAGACAGAGGTTGCACTGATCAATACCAGGATCGGTAAAACCAGTCTGGCTGTATGCCTCATTCCAAACAGAGCCATCACACTGACACTGAGTATCATGATCAGTACCATTTGGGATCCAACCTGTATCTGAGCGATATCAGATAACAGCCAGATCACCGAAAGGATGACAAGCAGCAGGAGCAACATAGGCCTGAAGCTTATCTGCAGCTCATGACGGCGTGTGTACCACTCCCTGGCAAGCAGATAATAGGATAGGGGCAACAGCAGCAATCCATGGGATTGCAGGCTGTTTTCAGCAACCCACAAACGGTAAAAGCCGAGTGAAGTTTGCCCATACACCAGGGTCAGGATCAACACACATGCAAGCAGAACCGCACCGCTAAACAGTTGATCTGGAGATAACTCTTTTAAACTCATTCGTTCCGTCATCTTGGTGTCTCAGTCAGCTGTCCACAAAGACCAATGTTTAGAAAACACGGGTAACGGTCTGATCAGATTGAGTGTGTTTTTAAATACAATCCAATCTGCATTCAAACATCACGCCCGATCAGTGATCACCTCTCCCCAGTAACTGGTATAGCGATCTGTTGCCTTTCAAGAGATCCACGATCGAACCACGCTTCCGCACCTCAAATCGATATCCCTTGCAAGTATAGATACTGAGCTGATCCTTAGCTAAATCAATGACTTCCAGTAAGTCACACAGCTTTTGCTCAGTCTCGTTCAAGGCCCTTATCCAATCACCAATATCGGCGCTGAGCTCAGCCTCGAGGAGGTCGGTGAAAAGGATCCCGATATCGCCATCTTCAGCCGTTGCATCTGCCAACACCTCGGGTAGATCATTGACTGGCAATTTGCTCAATCCGGCCAATCCGGAGAGCAGTGGGTGCGAACCGAACAAGGCGCAATACCTGCTATCGATCTCAGGGCAAACACCAAACCCGGAGAGCCAAATCCCATTCACGTAGGAGTCTCCCTGAAACATCCTTTGCTGTGTCATCTCCTCCTGATAAAACAGCATCTGTATTTCATTCAGAAGCCCCCGCCAATAAGCACCATCTGGACCTGACGGCATGAAGCTTTCAATATGCCTTCCCGCAACCGACTCGATCTCGGTTGTTGTCATCTCCGGCAGCGTGCTCAGCTTCATACACCACTGCCCCTGAGCTACCTCTACCAGTGACAGCCCGTCGGCTTCGAAATGGGAATTGAATCGACTGATCAGCCGATGGGCATAATCACTCTCGATGGACTGGGGAGCCAACCTGATCAATATCAGCCTGTCACGATCCGCCAACAGATGGACAGGGGTCGCCAAAGCCCAACAATCCCCGTCTGATTGCCGATCAGGTGTATACGCTGTGACAGCGCCGGAAGGAAGATCACAATCGGCAACTGCAGCAACCCCAAACAGACTGAACAGAGTTGTCGTCAAATCCGCGCCGGGTTCGGCGACTGACTTTGCCTTACCAAGCACTCTCTCCAGGTTTTTCGGCCGATTGTCCTGATCATTGAGCTGTTTTAATGCCGTATCCCAATGCAGGCCCGGCAGCAACAGGTCGATCTGTCTCCTCATATTCACGGCATCCGTTCAACAAGGAGGGATTACTCGGTCATCAGACCATGTTGTCCAGAATCGAGTGTTTTACCGCTTCCAGCTCGGCATCTATGGTGATCACCGGTGAGGTTGACTGCTGAATCGCTGTATCCGGATCTTTCAGGCCATTACCGGTCAGGGTACAGACTATACTGGAACCTTCAGGGATCTTGCCGGATTTGATGTCGCGCATAGCGCCGGCGAGTGAAGTGGCCGAGGCGGGCTCACAAAATACCCCTTCATGTTCTGCCAACAGCTTTTGGGCCGCCAGAATCTCCTCATCGCTGCACTCGTCAAACCAGCCGCCAGACTCCTGCTGGACTTTCCAGGCCTGATTCCAGGACTGAGGATTGCCGATGCGGATCGCGGTAGCGACGGTTTCAGGATCTTTTACCGGTCCACCACGCATGAATGGTGCAGAACCGGAGGCCTGATAGCCGACCATTTTTGGTCGTTTCCCGGTGATCGCGCCTCCGGCGAACTTACACTGACCGCCACAGTAGGCACAGGCATCCGTGACTTTCTCACCACTGGTGCAACTGTACTCACAGTAGCCTATCCAGTGAGCGGTGATATTGCCTGCATTGCCCACCGGCAGACAGTGAAAATCGGGTGCATGGCCCAGCTCCTCGACAATCTCGAAAGCTGCGGTCTTCTGCCCCTGCAGACGATAAGGATTGATCGAGTTGACGATCGTCACCGGGGCGTGATCAGCCACATCCTTGACCAGCTGCATACCATCATCAAAGTTACCCTTGATCTGGATGGTTATGGCGCCGTACATCATCGCCTGAGCCAGCTTTCCCATGGCAATCTTGCCATCGGGGATCAGCACGAAGGCGGTGATTCCGGCTCTTGCCGCATAAGCTGCCGCTGCCGCGGAGGTATTCCCGGTGGAAGCACAGATAATCGCTTTACTGCCCTCTTCCACCGCTTTGGTGACCGCCATGGTCATGCCCCGGTCCTTGAATGAACCAGTCGGATTCAGACCTTCATACTTTACGAAGATGTCCACATCCTTACCCAGTTGTGACGGAATATTGTGCAGGCGTATCAGTGGTGTATTACCCTCGCCCAGACTGATGATCCGGGTATCGTCATGCACAGGCAGTCGGTCACGGTAACGGTCGATCAATCCAGTGTATCGGGGACGGAATGACATGATATTTAAACCTCAAAAATCTTTTTCTTTATCTCATGGAGCCTGACACTTAGGCAGACCCCCCTTTCAGAAACCTACTGCGCTATCGACCAACGACTAGCCATCAAGTCGCTCAATCCTGATCCGCATGATCTGTCCTGAGACGCTCCCCAGCTGTTCAATGGCAGCCAGAGCGTCATTCAGGCGCTTCTCCACGACAGTCTGGGTAATCATCACCAGGGGTACGGTACTGTCACCCTCTGCGGGCTCTTTCTGATGAATCGCTTCAATACTGATCTGGGAATCCGCCAGGATGGTTGCAATTCTGGCGACCACGCCCGGCTTATCTTCAACCTGCATTCTCAGGTAGTAGGCTGACTCGACCTCTTCGATCGGCAGGATTGGCAGATCGACCAGCTCTCCAGGTTGAAACGCCAGGTGGGGAACCCGATTCTCTGAGTCGGTGGTCAGTGCCCGCACCACATCCACCACATCGGCCAGCACCGCAGATGCGGTCGGTTCGGATCCAGCACCGGCGCCGTAATAGAGTGTTGGCCCCACAGCATCCCCGTTGACCAGTACCGCATTCATCACCCCATCCACATTGGCGATCAAGCGCCGGTGGGGAATCATCGTGGGATGGACCCGCATCTCGATACCTTTTTCGGTCTTGCGGGTCACACCAAGATGTTTGATGCGGTAGCCGAAGTCATTGGCATACTCCACATCCTGAGGCTCAATTTTGGTAATGCCTTCGGTGTAGGTTTTTTCAAATTGCAGAGGAATACCAAAAGCGATAGAACCCAGGATCGTCAGTTTGTGGGCCGCATCGATGCCTTCCACATCAAAGGTGGGATCCGCTTCCGCATAACCCAGGGCCTGCGCCTCTTTCAGCACGTCGGAGAACTCACGCCCCTTGTCGCGCATCTCGGTCAGAATGAAGTTACCTGTGCCGTTGATGATACCGGCGATCCATTCGATGCGATTTGCCGCCAACCCTTCACGAACCGCCTTGATAATCGGAATGCCACCCGCCACAGCGGCTTCGAAGGCCACCATCACCCCATGCTTCTGCGCCGCTGCAAATATTTCATTGCCATGCATGGCGATCAACGCCTTATTCGCGGTGACCACATGTTTACCGTTTTCGATCGCCTTCAATACCAATTCGCGTGCCGGTGAATAGCCACCGATCAATTCGATGATGATTTCGATTTCCGGGTTGTCCACCACCGCAAAGGCATCGTCACTGATCTCAACCTGATCGAGACCGGACAATCTGCTGGGATCATAGGCCTTGGCCGCTGCATGGGTAATCTGAATACCGCGACCAGCACGACGGGCAATCTCATCGGCATTGCGGGTCAGGACATTCAGCGTACCGCCTCCAACCGTGCCAAGCCCCAACAAACCAACTTTAACTGGATTCACAGCATTTACTCCTACAGTAGATTGCTCAAGATTCGATCAGTCCGTCTTTGCGGAACATATCGCGAATTCCCCGCACCGCCTGGCGGGTTCTGTGTTCATTCTCTATCAGACCAAACCGGACATGATCATCACCATGTTCGCCAAATCCGATACCCGGTGAAACAGCCACCTTGGCTTCGCTCAACAGCTTCTTGGAAAACTCAAGGGAGCCCATGGCTTGATAAGGCTCAGGAATCGGAGCCCAGACAAACATGGTTGCTTTCGGTTTTTCGACACGCCAGCCGATGTTGTTGAGACCGTCACACAACACATCCCGACGGCTTTGATACATGCCGCAGATCTCCCGTACCACATCCTGGGGGCCTTCCAGCGCCGCAATCGCAGCAACCTGAATCGGTGTGAAGGTTCCATAGTCGAGATAGGACTTGATGCGTGCCAGGGCAGCCACCAGGGTCTTGTTTCCTGACATGAATCCGACCCGCCAGCCCGGCATGTTGTAGCTTTTCGACAGGGAGAAGAACTCCACCGCGATTTCATCAGCTCCCGGTACCTGCAAAATCGAGGGCGCCACATAACCATCGAAGACGATATCCGCATAGGCAAGATCGTGCACCACCCAGATGTTGTACTCCTTGGCGATCTCCACGACCTTCTCGAAGAAGTCCAGTTCGACACATTGAGTGGTCGGGTTGCCGGGAAAATTCAGCACCAGCATTTTCGGACGTGGCCAGGAGTCCTTGATCGCTCTGACCAGTTCATCGAAGAAATCGACGCCGGGCACCATCGGTACATGACGCACATCGGCACCGGATATGATGAAACCGTAAGGGTGTATCGGATAGGCCGGATTGGGCACCAACACCGAATCGCCCGGCCCCATGCAGGCCAGCGCCAGATGAGCCAGGCCCTCTTTGGAACCGATGGTGGCGATCACCTGAGTCTCCGGATCGAGATCGACCTGGTAGCGGCTTTTGTACCAGTTGCTCATCGCCCGACGCAGTCGGGGTATGCCTTTCGACATGGAGTAACGGTGGGTATCCTTACGGTTTGCAACCTCGCAAAGCTTATCCACGATGTGTTGCGGTGTGGGCTGATCCGGATTACCCATACCAAAATCGATGATGTCTTCGCCCCGCGCTCGCGCCGCCGCCTTGAGTTCATTCACAATAGCGAACACATAGGGTGGCAACCGCTTGATTCTGCGGAACTCTTCCATCTCTTGCGTGGACACGGATACCTCGACTTTTCTGTTAGGTGAAAAGGTACAAAGTTAACTGACCCATAATAAAAGATCAATTCAGGAAACACGTATCCGGTGTGATCGATGCGATTTTTTGAAATTCTCTCTGTTCCGCGCCACAAGCATGCTTTGAAGTCACCCGTTTATCCTGCGATTCATACCATGAGTGGGATTTGTCCCATGGCGCTCGCAGGGGTCACTTTTTTGCAATCACCGTTTGCGGTAAGGTCGGCTTATGAAATTCATACTTGACGACAACAACAGTGGTCACGCCATCCAGAACTACGGGGCATTCGAGATCACCATCAGTGGCAAGGTATACCGGGAGAGCCTGGTCATCATGCCGGACAAGATCATGCCGGATTGGCGCCCCGCACGATTCGAGGAACTCAAGCAGGAGGACTTCGCCCATCTGGCCTCCCTGGCCCCGGAGATCGTTGTGCTGGGCACTGGTACAAAACAGCATTTTCCTGACCACCAACTTATCCGTCCCCTGCTGGAGCATCAGATTGGTTTGGAAGTGATGGCTACAGACGCGGCCTGCCGGACCTATAACATCCTGATGTCGGAAGGGAGACGAGTCGCAGCGGCTCTGATGATGATCAGGGAGTAGCTAAAGCAACCAGCTGGCTGGACGATTTCAGACAGCCTTTTCAATTGACCGGGGTATCAGACTCGGACGCCTCTTCCCGATCATCTTCCAGGATCACAATATCATCCGGAAAGGGGTACTTTTCCACCATCCGTTTGCCAAGTTTGCCCTGAGCGGCCTGATGCAAAGCATCCGACTCCATCAGAATCAGAATCAGCACGGTGACCATGATCGGCAGAATGCCGATACCACCGATCATGGCCATGACAGCAACTTTCTGCATGCCCATATAGGTGTATCCCATCCACCCCAGTAAAAACACAGTCAGCACAGCCAACAGCATATAGATAAACAGCCGGCTTCGTTCAGCGGCAATCTGCCAATGGGCGTAGACATACCACTCATCGCGATCTTTCGACTTTTTCGCACGCCAAAGGGTGTAGAAAAGCAGAATAAAAGAGACAACAGGTACCATCGCCAACGGCTGCCAAAAGGAGCGCACCAGACCCAGTGCCGCGACAAACCATAAGATGTGATTGCCAATCAGATTGGTCAGAAAAACATCATGAGGTATCTTGGCTTTTTTCACCAACTCTTCTTGGATCTCAAATTTCATCGAGTTTCTTTATACCTGGTCTGTTACCAATATGGCGGCATCGTCGCTTGATGAAAGCCAACGCTCCATCGGGTGATTTAGCGATTAATGCCAATAAAAACTGGGGGTTAAGTTTAAACCTGTCGGTGATATAAGCCAATCAGCTCTCACTTTCGCTTCCCATGAGCTTGGCCACCAACCATTCTTTCGCCCAAAACAGCAATAAAAACAATAGGATGCCAACAACCAAACCGATCCACGGCTGCTCTTTGAGAATTGTTATAAACCACAATCCACTTCCCATTGTAGAATCCCCCTGGTGATTCAGTTGTCGGATAAGGCATAGCCCATTCCGGTCTTATCCAGGCAACATGACAAGCGTATCGATCATGACACTCCCGCAGTTTCATGATTTAGACTCTGTGAAACTGAGATAAAGCAGGTAAGATGCAGAACTACACCGGTTTTGCCTGGCAGTTTCATGGATTGCCAGCCTGGCAATAATGCCAGAGAACAGGCTTGGCGACAAAGCGTGACGCGCAGTCACTCCGATACTGCCACATATCAATGACTGATATCCGTGGCGAGATGCAGTGCAAGAAGTAACGACAGCAGGTTAAAGACTAAATGGAAAAGAAGATTATCTTTTGGGTTATCTCCCTCTCGGTGGTGGCAGTCGCCCTCGCCGTTCTACTCCCGGGTGGGCGTAAGGTTGACAGTGACCCAAAGCTGCCCTGGGATATCCAGGTAACCGCCAATAACGAGATACAAGTATTTAACCTGACCCTCAATAAAAGCCTGTTGCCAGAGGCGAGGCAGATATTTCAGAACCAGGGCAAGGTCAATCTGTTTGTCGGCACGGATGGGCAGCCGGCAATCGAAGCCTATTTCGAGCGGGTTTTTCTGAGTGGACTGAGGGCTGACTTCATCCTCGCTCTGAAGGCGGATCAGTCCCTATTGAATCAACTGGTTGAGCGGGGCTCCCGGATCAGCCGCACCTCGGACACGACGCATAAAATTGTTCTCGGCAGTGACGATTTGCAGATCGCCGAACAACTGCCCATCGAAGTGATCAACTACATCCCCGCAGCCAATCTGGACGAGGAGTTGATCAACAGCCGGTTTGGTGAACCGACAGACAAAATTGTTGAAACGGAGACGGGTGTGACCCATTGGATCTATCCGGACCGGGGCATGACCATCGGCCTCAATCCTGAGGGTAAGGAGCTTATTCAGTATATGCCCCTGGAACGTATCGAAGGGCTGGTAGAGCAGATCAGAAGCAGTAACGCTCAATACAAAGAGAAGATGAAGAACAGCTGAATCGCTGGTTGGCCGGTCTAATCCTGGTCTTCCGCATCCGGCATCATCTGTTTTGGCAGACCTTTCTTGGGCTTTTTCGCAGGCGCGATATCATCATCCATCAGGATTCGATGAGCCTCACCCTCCAGGTCATCGAATTGGCCACTGCGGGCAGCCCAGAACAGCACCCCTACGGCGGCAAGCCCCAAGAAGATCATGCCTGGAATCAGGCCATATATCACATCCATCAAAGTACTCCATCAAACATGACTGGGGTCTGCTGAGACGCCCTACTTAACTTTAACACCTTTGAACAGGGTACGGATACGGGCAGAGTTACCGATAACCGCCAGGGAACTCAATGGCATGGAGATGGCAGCTACCAGAGGCGTGACGACAGCTGACATTGCCAGCGGCACCATAATGATATTGTAGGTTATTGAGATACCGATATTTTGGCGAATCGTGAGCAACGCCCTGCGGGATAAGCCGATGGCCAGACGTACCCGCTCCAGTTCACTGCTCATCAAGACGATATCGGCACTGGCGATGGAGACATCCGTACCTGAGCCCATGGCGATACCGACGTCAGACCGGACCAGCGCCGGGGCATCGTTAACCCCATCCCCGACCATCGCCACTCGATGCCCATCCGACTGCAACTTACTGATTACTTGATCTTTTTCCTCAGGAAGCACCTCAGCAATCACCTCCATACCCCCGAGGCGCTCAGCAATCGCTTCCGCAGCGTGCCGGCGATCACCACTCAGCAGCGTCACTGCGATTCCCTCAGCTTTCAGTGAGCCAATCAGCGCTTTGGCATCCGGTCGGATACGGTCTTCGACAGCCACCAATGCCGTCTCTTTGTCATCGATCGCCACCCGGAACCAGCCGATACCCTGATCATCGAGCTGATGAGCGAGCTGTTCCAGCCTGTCGGACATCTGGCACTGCCGCTGCTCCAGCAGGGTGAGATTACCGATCGTCAGCTGTCGATCGTCGACCAGCCCGGTTACACCAAGCCCGGGAAGGGCCTTGAAGTCGGTGCATCGATAGCGGGTTTGCAAGTGGTTGAATGTCTCATCCCAATTGACGACGGACTCAGCCGTAGGATGCTCTGACTGTCGCTCGACAGCAGCCAGCAGCGCCATCAACTCCACCAGCGACTCCGAAACCTGCTCGTCACCCTCCTGCCACTGCTCGTGATCGGTATGGATGCCGACGACAGAGAGCCCCCCCTCTGTCAGGGTACCGGTTTTGTCGAACACCACATGGTTGATGGTGGAGAGGGTCTCAAGCACCTCCCCATTCTTGACCAGAATGCCGTACTTGGCACCCAGCCCAGAAGCCACCGCAATCGACATCGGGGTCGCCAGGCCAAAGGCACAGGGACAGGTAATGATCAACACGGAGGTTGCCGCCAGCAGGGCGATCTCAAAATCACTGTTGACCCAGTAGAGAAAGGTCAAAGTCGCCAACGCCAGGGTTACAGCAACGAACCAGGGGACGATTTGATCGGCAAGACACTGAATTGGCGCTTTTGAGCCCTGCGCCTCCTCAACCAGACTGATAATCCGCCCGAGTGCGGTATTCTTCAGGAGACCGGAAACCTCCACCTGAAGGGCTCCAGTACCATTGATGGTTCCCGCAGAGACCGGGTCACCAGTCTGTTTATCGATCGCCTGGGACTCACCGGTGAGCATCGCTTCATCAATCGAACTTTCACCCATCCTGACGATGCCATCCACCGGCACCCGCTCACCCGGCTTGACCAGTACCAGCTCACCCACGGCAATGGCGCGAATCGGCACAACCTCTTCAACACCGTCTTGGGAGAGTCGGGTAGCCACCCTCGGTTGCAGATCGAGCAGTCTCTGGGTAGCCGCCACGGCCTGGCGCTTCGACATCGCCTCCAGGTATCGACCCACCAGGATGACAAACAGAAAATTTACCACCGTATCGTAATAGACCTCACCCACCGTACTGCCTGTCAGGGTGATATAGAGAGAGTAGAGATAGGTTATGGTGGCACCGATGGCAATCGGCAGGTCCATCCCCAGGTGCATGTTTCGCAGTCCGGACCAGGCGCCCTTATAGAAGGGATAGCCGGAATAGAGCAGAACCGGAGTGGCCAGGGCAAAGCCGATCCAATGGAAGAGACTTCGAAACTCCCCTTCACTCGCCCCGGCATAGAGGGCGATGGAGATCCACATCAGGTTCATCATACCGAAGGCAGCGAAGGCCATTCGATAGAGCATGTGGCGATTCTGCTTCTTTATGACCCCTTCTGCAGCTTCCGGGTCGTAGGGAACGGCGGCATAGCCGATCTGACCGAGACGTTGAATGATCTGGGAGAGAGAGATGGCGCTGTTGTGCCACCTGACATGCAGCCGCTTGCCTGAAAGATTGACCTGGGCGGAGATAATGCCAGGTACAGGGTTCAGGGTGTTTTCGATCAGCCAGACACAGGCTGCGCAGTGGATCCCCTCAATCAGCAGATGGATATCCCGCTCTTCAGCCAGTTCGCCAACGAATTCAGCCTGTACATCATCCAGATCGTACAACGCCAGTTCGGTTGGTATATCCGGTGGCGGCGCCAGACTGGTGCCGTCAGGGGTACGCTGATAAAAACCTTCCAGCCCGGCATCATAGATGGCTTCGCAGACCGCTTTACAGCCAAGACAGCAGAAATGCTGCTCCTCGCCATCGATCGTGCCGATAACCTTATCCTCACTGGGAATGGGAAGTTGGCAGTGGAAGCAGCCTTCAGAGGCCTCTACATGTGACACGGACTCTCCTAGGAAGAGATGATGATCTTTGTCCGGTCAAACCGGGATTGAGCGCTCTGTAATGACAGAATTCCTTGGCACTGCTTTATCCTGAATCCGCTCGATCTCACTCAAATAAATAATTAATACAATCAGTTACTAAGGCACCCAGTCTATGCCCACACCAATGCGCTTGGGAACCTGGTACTCATCCTCGCCATTGCGGATACTGACCAACAGATCCCAGGCGCCCTTCAGGGGGAAGCTCACTGTCGCCTCGTAGAGACCAGGACCGACCCGCTGCATGGGTACAGAGAAGTCCTGATCCGCATCAGACGGGCGATAGGCATGAAAGGTGACTTCATCACGATCGATCGGAGTACCTTCCCGGTCTTTCACCGAATATTGGCAAACAACCGGCTGGCCAATCTCGATCTTGGAAGGCAGTTTGATCTTCATCACCCATTTGGGATCGCGGGCCTGGCGTTTGAGCATGTTTTTCTCATAATCCTGGCCACGGTCATAGAAGTCATCCACAACCAATCCCGGGTTGTTCTGTGTTGCCAGGTAGATCATGATCATGTTCATGGTGAAGAAAACCACCACCATGGCCACCCAGCCGATTACCCAGGGACTTTTCCAAGCTGATTTTTTCTCTGTCATGGCTGCAAATTATAACGACTACTGGTAAAAAAATGAAAAGGGCGGACATCGCTGCCCGCCCTGAGATTGTCGGCTATTTTACCAAGAGCTAGCGTTCTGGGCCAATAAAAACGCTCGTTCGGCTGTTTTCCAGGACTTCACCCTCACTCTCACCCCGTACTTTGAAGATGATCGGCACACTCTCAGCCGTCAGCGATTCCCGGGGAACCCGAACAAACACGGTTCGAGGTGTGACCTTGCCATGGCGAGAGGTGGTGACCTGATCAGCATCAACCAGAATCAGGCCGTCCAGACCTTCAGCACTGATAGTGACCGGTACATCCTTGCTCATTTTGTTGAGGATTTTTACCGTGTATTTGTTCTGAATACTGCCGTCACTCTGTAATACGAAGAGCGGCTGGCGATCATGGATCACCTTGATCTCCAGGGGTGCAAGTGAGGTTAAACCGTAGGCGATACCGGCCAGCGCCAGGGTCATAATCGCGGAATAGACCCAGACTCTGGGGCGCTTGTAGAGAGGCACCGGCTTCTTGTTCGCCTCAAGAGACTCAAACGACTCATAACGAATCAGACCTGTGGGTCGTCCGATCTTCTCCATCACCTCGTCACAGGCGTCGATGCAGAGTGCGCACATGATGCAGCCTTCCTGCTGACCATGGCGGATATCCACACCCGTCGGGCAGACAGCGATACACTGCTTGCAGTCCACACAATCACCGGTGGTCCGCTCCTCTTCCGATTGACCCTTCTTGAGACGCCCTCTGGGCTCACCACGATGGAAGTCATAGGAGGGCACAACGGTGGTCTTATCGATCATCACCCCTTGGATTCGGGCATAAGGACAGAGCCAGAAGCAGGCCTGCTCACGCATGTAGCCAGCCAGCACGTAGGTTCCGACCGTAAACAGCGCAATGGTGCCATACGCCACCGAGCCGGCCTGCAGGGTAAAAATATCGCGCCAAAGGTCAAATGCATCATAAAACCAGGCAACAAAACTGATACCTGTCAGAACTGAGATCAGTAACCAGAGCAGATGCTTGGTTACCTTGATTCTGATCTTTCTG
Source organism: gamma proteobacterium symbiont of Stewartia floridana (assembly GCA_003676145.1). GTDB lineage: Bacteria > Pseudomonadota > Gammaproteobacteria > Chromatiales > Chromatiaceae > Thiodiazotropha > Thiodiazotropha taylori. Next base: position 57,020 of record NAUB01000015.1, read on the forward strand.
GCGCTCAGAGACTCTTTTTCAAGCTTGCGTCTTTTGACCGGATTCCCCTCGAGTTTTTCTTCCAGCCAGGTGAACACATCGGTCCAGACGGTCTGAAAGCAGAAGAAGCCACAATAGACCCGACCGGCCAGAGCGGTTGCAACCGCCAGCAACAGGGCAAAAAACAGCAGAGTCAATGAGAGCATCCAGAAATCCTGGGGCAGAATGGTTGCACCTAGAATATGAAACTGTCGGTTTGGGATATCGAACAGCACCGCTTGACGATCACCCCACTGAAAATAGGGGCCGATGAAATAGATGATCCAAAAAGAGGCCGCCAGCCATTTCAGGTTTCGCCAATAACCACCCATACGTTTGGCATGAATCGTCTCTTCACCGGTATTCAGATGCCAATGTGCGGATTCAGCGTAAAGGTCATCCACAACCTGTTGTTTGGATGCAGTCGTATCACTTGCGCTCAATGGCTCAACTCCTCTGAAGCAGCGGGGGTAAATAAGAGAAAAATGATATAGCTTGGCTTGTTATCAAGCCATGCGATTTATCAATAGGTTAGAAGCAATTAAACAGCACTCCATGGCTATTTTACAGAATAACGCCACGACTCAAAACGGTTTCAGCGGATTGGCAATGGCGGAAATATTGAACAGTTAAATAAGTAACACACTGTTTTAACGACCCAATCCGCATGAAAAAGTTGCCAAGAAAAGGTCTCCCAGCAAACTAATCCCTATTAAAGCAAGTGTTATTACAACCTAGCAGAAAGCGTCAGACAGTAACTTTTCATACATAAAAAAGGGGGGTATAAATACCCCCCTTTTTCCAACTTAGAGCGAATCTTGCTCAGCTGTTATGCTTTTCCGCATCACTCTTGATGAGTTTGTTTACTTTGAAGCCCAAGAAGATGATGATCACCACACTAATCACCACGGTGACTATAGAACCCCAAAAAACTGCATCTCCGTTCATAGCAATCCCCTTATCTTGTAACCGTGTGAGTTTCCATGCTCACACGGCCATGGTGAAAAAAATGCCGTCGGCATACCAGCCTTATTGTCCGCCACCAAATCTGTGGACATAGACAGCAAGCTTTTTGATGTCATCTTCTGACAGACGACCACCGAAAGCCGGCATAACAGCATCACGAGTCTTAGGCTCAGTTGCGTCATTTACACCGTACTTGATGGAGTATTTGATGCTGTCGAGCAGGGTCTCACCTTCAGCAGGCATAAAACGATAGATGCCATCGGTCAGATTGGCTGAACCGAGTACGGCCATACCTTTACCGTCCATACCATGACAGGCAATACAACCCTTCTGAGTGAAGTTAGGATCAGAAGTGGGGTTACCAGCCATGATGGCTTCAGCCAAACTGTCGATCTCCGCGTCTGAGAGGATCTTGCCGTGTGCGGTCATGATGCCCTTACGACCCATGGTGATCGTCTGCTGAATGTTTTCGACACTACCACCGTAGAGCCAATCGTCATCAGCCAGTACAGGATAGCCGGGGCCACCCTGACCGCCACCACCATGACAGGCCGCACAGTTGTCACCAAACAGCACCTTCGCAGAAGCGATGGTGTATTGGGTCAGAGCAGGTGTAGCCAGAATCTCTTTGGCTGACATGCCCTTGATCTGGGTTTCGAACTCGGCACGTACCGCTTCAACCTCGTCCACACCCTTTTTGTACTCGTCCATCTGACTCCAACCCATGATGCCCTGAGTAGGCTCCTGACCTACAGGCCACATGGGATAGAGAACGCCGTAGGCAATCCACCAGATTACCGATGCCCAGAAGGCGATCATCCACCACCGTGGAGGAGGGTTACTCAGCTCCCGGAGGTTGTCGTCCCAAATATGTCCGGTGTTGTTTTCACCCGGAAAAGGATTATTTTCCGCCATTTTTATCTCCGCTATCAATTGCATCATCGTCCATCGGGATAAAGCGATTCTTTTCAAGCTTATCCTTGTTCTTTGGACGTAGCGCGTAGAAATATACGCCTATCATCAGGAAGAAGGTGACCACCGTCATGATCATTCCGATCCAATCGTTGGTGGTCATCGCCTCCCAATTAGTTGAAAAGTACTCTTTCATTACTGACGATAGACTTTGTTTTCATCCAAAGTCGCCATGGTGCCCAGAACCTGCAGGTAGGCTACCATCGCATCTTCTTCAGTCTTGCCCGCCAGTTCTGCATTCGCAGTGGCGATATCTTCATCGGTGTATGGAACACCCACAAGACGCATGGCTTTAAAACGACTTGCCATATCCTTGCCCTCGATCATGTTGTCTTTCAACCAAGGGTAGTTAGGCATGACGGACTCTGGAACCACAGAGCGTGGCGCACGCAGATGCTTGCGATGCCAGTCATCTGAATATTTGCCGCCGAGACGGGCAAAATCAGGACCGGTACGCTTGGAGCCCCACTGGAAGGGATGGTCGTACATGGACTCGGAAGCCAGTGAGTAGTGACCATAACGCTCTTTCTCATCACGGAAAGGACGCACCATCTGAGAGTGGCAGGTATAGCAGCCTTCTTTCAGATAGATATCACGTCCAGCCAGCTCAAGTGAAGTATACGGACGCATACCGTCACCAGGCTTGTGATCATGCAGAGTCTGACCTGGCTGACGCTGCCAGAGCAGTTCAGGCGCTGCATTGTGCTCCATGGTGTTCTTCATGGTGAAAAGCGGAACAATTTCGACCAGACCACCTACAGAGAGGGATATAGCCAGAATGATCAGGAGCAGCCAGATGTTTTTCTCCATCTTCTCCTGAAAGCTTACAGATTTGTTATCATTCGCCATTTTGCGAACCCCCCTTAAATTAAGCTGTAGCCGCAGCGGTGCGGGCTTGTTGCAAACTACCTTCGCTTGACGCTTTGGCAACAGTCATAAGGATGTTAATCAGCATCATTACAGCACCAAGCAGGAAGATCGCACCACCAATCGCACGCATGGCGTAGTAGGGATGCATTGCTTCAACAGATTCCGCAAAGGTGTAAGCCAGGGTGCCGTACTCGTCATAGGCACGCCACATCAGGCCCTGCATGATACCGGAGACCCACATCGCAACGACGTAGATAACCGCACCGATGGTTGCTGTCCAGAAGTGAGCATTGATCAGCTTGGTTGACCACATTTCAGTGTGGAAGGTACGCACCATCAGGTGGTAGATCGCACCGATGGCAACCATGGCTACCCAACCCAGAGCACCGGAGTGTACGTGACCTACGGTCCAGTCGGTGTAGTGAGAGAGGGCGTTAACAGTCTTCAGCGACATGACCGGACCTTCGAAGGTGGACATGGCGTAGAAGGCCAGAGACATGATCATGAAACGCAGCACGTAGTCGGTACGCAGCTTGTCCCAGGCACCGGACAGGGTCATCATGCCGTTTACAGCACCACCCCATGAAGGAATGATCATGGCCAGAGAGACAGCGGCACCAAGAGAGCCGGTCCAATCAGGCAGCGCGGTGTATTGCAGATGGTGAGCACCCAGCCATACATAACCGAACATCAGCGCCCAGAAGTGGATGACTGACAGACGATAGGAGTAGACGGGACGACCAGCCTGCTTGGGTACGAAGTAGTACATGATACCGAGGAAGCCAGCAGTCAGGTAGAAACCTACCGCGTTATGTCCCCACCACCACTGAACCATCGCATCCTGAACACCGGAGAAGACAGAGTAGGATCTGAACAGATCAACCGGGATAGCCAGGCTGTTGACCACATGCAGGTAGGTGATCATCACCATCATACCCAGGAAGAACCAGTTGGATACATAGATGTGTGATGACTTCCTGGTGGCCAGGGTCATGATGAAGTTGAATGAATAGGCCAACCAGACGACCGCGATCGCCAGATCGATCGGCCACTCCAGCTCTGCGTACTCTTTACCAGAGGTGATACCAAGAGGCAGGGTAACAACGGCGGATACGATGATCAGGTTCCAACCGATGAAAACAAACCAGGCCAGTTTGTCACTCCAGAGCCTAACGCCACAAGTCCGCTGGACACTGTAATATGATGTCGCCATCAACGCACAGCCACCAAACGCAAAGATAACAGCGTTGGTATGGAGAGGACGAAGCCGTCCAAATGTAATGTATGGTGAATCAAAATTCAGAACCGGCCAGGCTAGCTCGGCGGCGATATACACACCTACTAATGCGCCTACTACTAAGTAGACGACGGCCATGACGGTAAACCAGCGTACAACATCGAAGTTGTATTTTTGCTCGGCTGCGGCGTCCATGTACCCCCCTCTTAAAACAAATAATTGAACAAAACTTTAAAGATTTATTGTTGAGACTTTCCCAACAGGTACAACTGTGTCAAATGACACAATTGCAGCGTGACATATATCACTCTTAATTGGATCAGATGTCAATACGAATTAGCCTATAACCCATCAAAGCGAATATTACGCAACTATTTGTTTTAATTGATAATTATCCGCTATAGTGATTAATTGACTCAGATCAAAGAAATCATAAATAAACAAAATTCTGCGATTACAAGACGAACTCATTAATACTGCTACTGACAAACCTGTTTAAAAAAGTTTTGCCAACGGATGGAAAATAAATAAAAACCAAATATTGATTGATAATCACTCTCACTAAAAAACGATGTTTTGAAGTTTCTATGAGATTGCTCTGAAGCGCACTTACCTAATAACCAATACTAATACAGGCATAAGTTCATCAATGGGATGCGCACATCTTAAAACGCAAAAACAATACGCGAGAAGAGAAGTCTGGTTATGCGGGTTAAACACCGGGTAACGTCGAGTGGTGCGACTCAAAGACATTCGCACCGATTGACATAACAGAGGAAATTGGTTGGTTTTGTTCTAGGGCCTGTTAACATGAAACCAATCGGCCCTAGACCAAGGTGACTTTTTGCAGGCCTTCCGGATTAACGACTTTCAAAACGTGTTTACTGATTCCGATCAAACCATAGTTTTGAAATCGGGTGAACGTTCGGCTCACCGTCTCGCGCGCCAAACCAAGATAACTGGCAATATCACTCCTGGACATGCTGAGACCGAGTTGATACTGGGACAAGCCGCGCATTCCACTTCGGGCTGAAAGATTCAGGATGAAGGCGGCCAATCGCTGCTCTGCGTTCTGTTGTATCAAAGAGCTGGTGACCAGATGGTTGATGCTGACCTCCTCACCGAGCATGCGGATCAGGGCGCCTTGCAACATCTCGTTGCCCCGGCCGGATTGGGGCATCTGATCCAGATCCATCCTGCAAATAGCGCTCTCTTCCAGTGCTCTGACCGTGAATGAGTGGACCCTGCTGGCGATCCCTTCAGCACCGATCAGATCCCCTGGTAGATAGAACCCCACCACCCTTTCCTTGCCGGACAGATCAACACTGATCGCTTTGAATGATCCGGATTTGACCGCAAACAGAGCAGAAAAAGGCTGTTTTGCAGAGAACAGCAACTCCCCGCGCTGCATCGGCTGACGGCGCCTCAAAACCAGCTTCGAGTCGGCCGGATCGCTTGCGCCGTAATCAACCACCTGACAGAGCGGATCCAAACCGCAATCACAACAGGCCACCTCCTGCCGGGAAGGATCATCCACCTCAGGTTGTTGGCAACAGGTCTCCATCACACCCCATTCTATTTAAAGATCGATTCCACAGAGAATCCATCCCGCTCGAGTATATCCCTCAGTCGGCGTAGCGCATCCATCTGTATCTGTCTTACCCGCTCCCTGGTCACACCCAGCTCATTCGCAACCTGTTCCAGTGTGGAGTTCTCATAGCCGTGCAGACCAAAACGTCGCTCCACCACTTCTCTCTGTTTGTCGTTCAGTTTGCTCAACCAACGGTCCAGATTGGCATTCAGACCATCGTTCTGAATGTCCACCGTCGGGTCCTGGTTCTTCTCATCCGCAATGGTATCCAACAGCGGTTTGTCCGCATCCTTGCCGAATGGCGTATCCACCGAGGTGACACGCTCATTCAGACCAAGCATGCGTTTGACTTCGTCGATCGGACGATCGAGCAGATCGGCTATCTCTTCGGAGCTGGGTTCATGGTCCAGGGTTTGAGCCAGCTTACGGGCTGCTCTGAGGTAGACATTGATCTCCTTCACCACATGAATCGGTAGGCGAATTGTCCTGGTCTGATTCATGATCGCCCGTTCGATGGTCTGCCGAATCCACCAGGTGGCGTAGGTTGAAAAGCGGAAGCCACGTTCAGGATCGAATTTCTCCACCGCCCTGATCAGACCGAGATTACCCTCTTCGATCAAATCGAGCAGTGCCAGCCCCCGATTCATATAGCGCCTGGCGATTTTTACCACCAGACGCAAGTTACTCTCAATCATCCGCTGCCTGGCCGACTGGTCCCCTTTCTGAGCCAGCCTGGCAAAATGAACCTCCTCCTCTGCTGTCAGCAGTTTGGAGATACCAATCTCATTGAGATAGAGCCGGGTTGCATCCATTTGTGCATCCCCAGCCTCAGCCGTCTTGGGTTTCAGGGTCTCTGTGACTTCGGGTTTTTCCAGTACTGCTTCACCCTCAGGCTGGTCCTCATTCAGACTCAGATCCTGATCATCCAGATCTTCGAGAACGGCGTCGCTATCTGTCTCTGCCGATTCATCAGGATTGTTACTCATCACTCATCTCCATTGGTCGAACCGTGCCAGGCGTTATCGATCTGTCATGTCACTCCCAAATCCGAACGCTAAAGCCAGTCCAGCTATCGTAATTATCTATTTTCTTGGTAGCAGCGGCAGGGGATTGATCGGCTTCCCCTGTTTTCTGATCTCAAAATGCAGTACCGGTTGACCACCGCTGTGTGGCGAACCCATGTGCGCCACTATATCGCCTTTGGCGAGATTATCACCCTCTTTTACCAGCAGTTTTCGATTGTATCCATAGGCACTCAGGTAATTCTTGTCATGCTTGATGATGACCAGATTGCCGTAACCGACCAATCCACCGCCAGCGTAAACCACTCGGCCAGCCTCAGCGGCCTTGATTGGCTGGCCGATCTGTCCGCCGATCCGAACGCCTTTGCGATTCTGATCAGAGGATGAAAAAGTCTGCACCACTCTTCCTTTGGTCGGCCAACTCCAGGCTAACTTAATGCGCTTTTTCTGATTTGCGGCGACACTTTTTTTGACCGGGACGGCTTTAGCCGGTGTTGGCTTAGGCAGCGGTTTGGTCACCTGTCTGGCAACCGGTGTTGTGGGTTGAGGCTTTTTTACCACTTTTTTTGCCGGAGTGGGAACAGTTGGTTGCCGCTGCCTGGTTTTACGCACCTCCGGCGGTTTCAGGCGCAGTCGCTGTCCCGGGTAGATCGAATAGTTGGGCGCTTTGATGCCATTCCAGGCAGCCAGATGCTCATGTTCCAGGTAGTGGCGCCAGGCAATCGCATAGAGCGTATCCCCAGGTTGCACCAGATAGTATGTCCTGGACGATTTATACCTGTTTGCAGACGGGCTGACCGGTTTGTTGGACGGTGTTGTTGCCCCCTGTTGGGAAGGGCTGAGTGCACGGTTGTAGACCGGCGCACTGCCTTTGGTGGAACAGGCACTGACACCAATCAGCAGACAGAGCAACATCACAGGGAGCACTAGGGATAGGCCAGTCGAACTGCTGCTCTCTCTCATAGGCAATCCTGGTTCCGTTTTGTTCTGCTCACACTCAGGCTCTCCGGTTATTTCAGGAATATGAACAACAACACAAATGCCACCACCATGATCCAGCCGAGCCGATCCACGTAGCGATGCAAAGCCCTCTCCATACGGGCCCCACCCCAGGCCATCAATGCGGCCACCAGGAAAAACCGGGCTCCCCTGCCGATCAGCGAAGCAATCACAAAAGGGATGAACGACATCGCCACAACGCCTGCAGTGATGGTAAAAATCTTGTAGGGAATCGGTGAGAAGCCCGCCAGAAAAACCGCCCAGAATCCCCAACGGCCAAACCAATCCTTAGCGGCGAGATAGCCCTCCCAATAGCCCCAATCCCTGAGTAGCGGTTCAATCAGGTCGAAGGCAAACAGACCGATCAAATAGCCCAGAATGCCGCCGACAACGGAGGCCACCGTGGTCAAAGCGGCATAAAACCAGGCCCTCGAGGGTTCCGCCATGCTCATCGGCGCCAGCATCACATCGGGAGGAATCGGAAAAAAAGAGGACTCGGCAAAACTCAGCCCGGCAAGATAGCGAGGCGCATGGGGGTGTCTGGACCATTTCATCGTACGCGCATACAAGGATGAAAAGAGTCTCACTAAATCATCCCTCCAACCAACGGTACGAAATTCGCGGACTCCAATGTCTGCTGTTGAAAACCATCTTCGGTCCGGGTAATACGTAACATCACTTGTCCCTGATTACTCTTTACCGGCAGAATCAAACGCCCACCCACGGCCAATTGTTGCAGCAGGCTTTGAGGCAAGGCCTCTGCGGCAGCCGTCACGAGTATGCCGTCATAGGGCGCATACTCGGGAAGCCCAACGCCACCATCACTATGCTTGAGACGGATATTGCGCAGTCCAAGTTCCCGAAATCTGGCACGTGCCTGATCGAGCAGTGCAGAGATTCGTTCAACACTGTGAACCCGTCGCACCAGTTGGGCGAGAATGGCGCACTGATAGCCCGATCCGGTACCGATCTCCAACACGCTCTCCGGCCTGCCCCCTTCCAGCAGCGCCTCGGTCATGCGTGCCACTGTATAGGGCTGTGAAATGGTCTGGCCATGGCCGATCGGCAGAGCCGTCTCCTCGTAGGCACGGCTCGCCAGCGCTTCATCGACAAAGATATGTCGCGGTGTGTTACGCAACGCCTCCAGTACCGCCAGATTACGGATCCCTTTACTGCGCAAACGCTCCACCAGCCGTTCCCGGGTTCGCCGGGAGGTCATACCGATACCCTGATGATCGCCACCGAGAATCATTCTTTCAACCACCCATCCAGGACCGGCAGCGCACTGTGACGGGTCAGATCCGCATGCAGGGGGGTCACCGAGACATATCCCTGCCTGACCGCATGAAAATCTGTGCCGGGTCCCGCATCCTGCTCGGCTCCGGCAGGACCCACCCAATAGATGGTGTTACCCCTCGGGTCATGGCTTTTGACCACCGGCTCCGCTTTATGCCGATGCCCAAGCCGGGTGGAGACGATACCCTGCAGCTCCGAATAGGGAATATCGGGCACGTTCACATTCAGTATCACGCTCTCACTCAACGGCGCCTCGATCAATCGTCTGACCAGAATCTCGGCAACCTGAGCACCGGTCTCGAAATGTTGAGGATTGTGGGAGTTCATTGAGATGGCGACTGCTGGCAGGCCAAGGAAGCGGCCTTCAGTAGCCGCAGCAACCGTTCCCGAGTAGAGCACATCATCCCCCATATTCGGCCCGGCATTGATGCCGGAAACCACCAGGTCCGGCTCCTGCTCGAGTAGCCCGGTGATCGCCAGATGGACACAATCCGTCGGCGTACCGTCCACCCGGATGAAGCCATTCTCCATGGTCCGGGCGCGCAACGGATTAACCAGAGTCAGGGAGTTGCTGGCGCCACTGCGGTCCTGCTCAGGGGCCACAACCACAATATCGCCGACTTCGGACAGCTGCTCGGCCAGCATCATCAGCCCAGTAGCCTGATAGCCGTCATCATTACTCAGAAGGATGTTCATAGGGGGCACAATATACTGTAAATAGTGATCAGTCTCACCCTCCAAATCCCCAGCGGGTGACGCGAGGGATTGAGATTCTTCTCAACCGCTCACGGGGCCTGTTAACATTAAGTGACGAGACACAGAATCCTCAGCCTGACGATGAGCAAAAAGAGCGACAAATCCGATGACAATGCACTCTTCCACGAACAACTCGGGGATGCGGTGCCACTCAATGAGTCACGTGCGGAGCCCTATCGCCGCCGTCTGGCCCCCAGACCGCTGAATCTGCCGGTCGGGGATGAGGAGGAGTCCTCACAGGACCACTATTCGGATCACGAGATCGAAACCGGCGAGGTACTCTATTTTGCCAGACCGGGCGTTCAAAAACGCCTGATGCACGACCTGCAACGGGGCTATCTGGAGATTGGTGGGGAACTGGACCTGCATGGCCTGACGGTTCGCTATGCCAGGGCTGACCTGGATGAGTTTCTAAAGCAGTGCCATCAGCGACGGATCCGCTGCGTGCGGATCATACACGGCAAGGGTTATGGCTCGGAAAGCAGACAACCCATCCTCAAGCACAAGCTCAACATCTGGTTGCGCCAGAGAGAGGATGTCCTGGCCTTCACTTCCGCGCCCAGTCGGGATGGCGGAACGGGCGCCGCCTATGTTCTACTGCGCAATCCGGATAAAAGCAGCCGCCGTTAGCCACTCAAAAGCAGCCAGATGAGGCGATTTGAGTGTGCATACTCAACAGGCATTGAAATTCAGCTTAATCCGAGTAAAATACTGGGTTATTATAAAGCAGTACAAGTAACATCACGATCCGATGACGCCTCCCCTCAGACCCGCGACTTGACTGCCGACTCCGGTAAACACCGGACCGATAGAGATCTATAGGAGAATTTGAACTTGGCAATCAGAATCAAGAGTCAATGGCACGATGAGGATGCCACACGTTCTGCTGATGAGATTGGTGGCGCGATTGCATTCATTGCCTGGCGTATCGCACTCGACAAGGCGATCACCCTGCATGGAGAGAACTTTGTCTATCACAATGATCAACAGCGCCTGGCGGTGATTGCCGAATATCTGATCTACGAGGTACAGATCGCTGACCGTCTGATCCACCCAATGGGAGACGATGAAAACCGGGTGGCAATCATTACGGCCCTGGTGATGAAGCTGGCCGATCACTACCGGGACAATGCCGTCGAGTTGCTCGGTGACGGTGACCACGCCAACCATCTGATCGGACTCTACAATGAGCGCTCCGCAGAGTATGCCGAGTTCAACTTCAGCGACCAGGGACCCAGCTACCCGTTTCTGCGCCACCTGGGTTATGAGATACAGCAGGTGATGGCAGGCGATGAACACGACAACCGCTGGGTGATCGATCAGGTCATGGACGTGGATGGGCCGGAGGTCTATAAACAGCTCTCCCGTGCGATCAGAAACCTTTTCGATTAGGAAGTACCTATGCGTCCCATCCAGCTACTCACCATTCTCGAGCAAGAGTTCATCAGCACCCGCGCCGGCCACCACACCCCGGTGATGCTCTGGGGTCCACCCGGCGTGGGTAAATCGGACATGGTTCGAGAGGTCGCGCAGAAGCATCAGGCCCCGGTGATCGACATCCGACTGTCACAGATGGAGCCCAGCGATCTGCGCGGAATACCCTTCCGAACCAACGGCAGCGTCGAATGGGCAATCCCCTCGCTTCTGCCCAATCAAGAGCGTCATGGCAGCCAGGGCATCCTGTTTCTCGATGAGATCACTTCCGCACCACCCACGGTTTCGGCCGCAGCCTACCAGCTGATACTGGATCGACGCCTGGGCGAATATCAGGTACCTGAGGGCTGGGCCATCTTTGCCGCAGGCAACCGTCAGGGTGACCGGGGGGTTACCTACAGTATGCCTGCACCTCTGGCAAACCGCTTCTCCCATTTCGAGGTAGAGACCAACCTGGATGACTGGGTCGCCTGGGCCTACCGCAATCAGATTGACGAACGGATCATCGCTTTTCTGCGTTTTCGACCTGAACTGCTGTTCGATTTCGATCCGGCACATAACCCGGTGGCATTCCCTTCGCCGCGCTCCTGGGAGTTTGCCCATCGGGCGCTGCAGAAATTCATCGACCACCCTCAACTGCTGCAAGGTGCTTTGCAAGCCTGTGTCGGGCCGGCAGCCGGGGTGGAGCTTCATGCCTTCGTCAGCAGTCTGGACAAGATGCCCGATCTGGATGCGATCTTACGCGGTGAAGAGGTCTCTGTACCCAGTGAGATCGATCTGCAGTATGCGGTTGCCTCTGCGCTTGTGGGGCGTGCGATCCGGGCGAATGAGTCGGGTAACGGAGTCGAGGTGCATGGTCGCATACTCGAATATGCCGGCCGCTTCCCACAACGGGAGATGGGTGTGATGCTGGTTTCCGATATGCACCGGGCGATTGGTGAAACCCTGTTCAGCGTTCCACAGTTCAATGATTGGGCGCAGGCGGTATCCGATGTGATGCTGTATGAATAAAAAACTGCTGCCAAGCCTGTTAACCGGGAGTAGCGATGGATCAAGATGAGATCGAGACCAAACTGGCCGCCGCGCGGACCAAGCTGATTCTTGATAAGCCTTTCCTCGGTGCACTGGTGATGCGACTACCGATGCAGGAAGCCAATCCAGACTGGTGTCCAACCACGGCCACTGACGCCAAATCCTTCTATTACAATCCTGAATACATCGATCAGCTGAGTCTCGATGAGACCCAGTTCATGCTGGCCCATGAGGCCCTGCACTGCGCCCTCTCCCACTTCGCCCGACGACAGCATCGAACCAAGCTGCATTGGGATATGGCCTGTGACTATGCGATCAACCCTCTGCTCACCGAAGATGGCCTGAAGCCACCACCGGGCTCATTGATGCTGCCCCAATTCAGCGGCATGACCGCTGAAGAGATCTACCCCTGCCTGGATGAGAAGAGTGACGACGAACCGCTGGACAATCATGTCTATGACCAAGACAACACGAAAGGCTCAGGCAGCGGCAAATCGGAAAAGGATATGGCCAACAGCCAGCAGCAGAACAATAACGAACAAGAGGGTGACGAGGAGAGCAATCCCCAGAGCGGTTCAGGCAACGCCGCCTCTCAACCACCTCCCCTCTCCCCGGATGAGGCTGAGACCCTGAATATCCAGTGGCAACAACGCATGGCCGGGGCGGCCCAACAGGCGATGCAGGCAGGAAAACTGGATGGCGCTATCGCCCGAATGGTCGACCATCTGTTGCAGCCCCAGCTGCCCTGGCGACTGCTGCTGGCAAGGTATATGACCGCGTTGGCAAGGGATGACTTCAGCTATCAAAGACCCTCCCGTCGAGAGGGGGAGTTCATTCTACCGAGTCTGCGCAGCAATCAGTTGGAACTGGTGGTTGCCCTGGATACCAGCGGCTCGATACAGGACCAGGAGATGGGGGAGTTTCTGGCTGAGGTCAATGCACTCAAAGGCCAGATGCGGGCCCGGGTCACCCTGCTCGCCTGCGATTCGGCCATCGCGGAAGAGGCGCCCTGGATCTATGAATCCTGGGAGGAGTTCGAGCTGCCTGAAAAAATCACCGGCGGTGGTGGTACCAGCTTCAAACCGGTTTTCGAGTGGATCGCTGAGCAGGACCTGAGCCCGGACCTGGTGGTCTATTTCACCGATGCGGAGGGGGCTTTCCCCCCCCATGAACCCCACTACCCGGTTATCTGGCTGGTCAAAGGCAAGCACAAGACACCCTGGGGTCAGCGCATCCAGCTCAACTGATGTTTGCTGGAAACTGTCGCGCAGCGAACCCGGGGCGATCAGTGGATAGGCTTACAGCGCTTTCTTCAGTGTGAAGGCGCCCCGTAGATCACCAGGCTTGTAACCACGCGCCTCATCAGCGGGATAGAGCTCATTGAGTTTGGCGCTGACCGGCTCGGCTAATTCAGTACCATGACACTTGGTGCAGACTTCGGCAGTCGGAATCGCCTTCATCATACGGAACACTTTACGGCCGTTTTCCTCAACCACTTCCGCTTTGATCATCTTCATGGGATCTTCACCGTTGCTCTTACGGCTTTCAAATTCATTCAGTACCGCAGTCTCCCAGGCGTCGGCCCGGTTTTCAGGATTCCGCAGCTTGAGGCTGGTCCGACCCACACTCCAACCGCTCATCTGAGAATGAGCTTCAGTGAGACTGGGGGCAACGGTATTACAGGTTGAAATGGTTGCGACCGGGCCATTCGCCTTCATACCCTTTTGCAGTTCACCTTTGAGGTCGCCGAAATAGGCTTTGATCACCCCTTTGCCCTCTTTGATATTGGCCTGCATGGCCTGATCTGCCTGAACGCCTCCGCTCAGGACAATGGATGCGAGAAACAAAACTACGCTCTTCTTCATCATGGAACTCCGTTGATTGATAGCCAATGTGAACCGGTTGGGATCAAACTGCACACCGCTCCCAGCCGGACGGTTGGTCGTGAGGCGCTAGATTAAAGCAAATAGTGAAAAAGACAACCTGTTAATTCTTAAAGATTTATTGAGTATTCGGTAAAACCGAACAATGTCCCTTTAAGCATCAAAAGAGACCAATGATTCAAGCTACTCTTGGGCTATAAACCCTTGCCGCAATCGCCTGCCGACTATCGCCCGTAAAGATATGGCGCTAAGATGCCACAGACTCGTTATCCCGATACAATGGGACTGTCCCCATAACAGGCACTTCCTATTTAAGAGTTCTGATTCAGGAACTATTCTGCATCAACAGGTATCAGTTATTGGCATGACAAAAACACCTCTGAATATCCGCATCACGCTGCTCCTGCTGGCACTGATACTACCCACGGCCAGCGCCGTAACAGAAGAAGAGAACATCAAACTGCCTGAACTGGGTTCCCCATCAGACCAATACCTGACACCGGCGGATGAGATCAGGCTTGGCCGTGAATTCATGCAGAGCGTCAGAAAGACAAGCCCGGTAATGGATGACCCGTTGATCGCGGAATACATCCAGACCCTGGGTGAGAAGCTGCTCAAGCAGAGTGAAGCGATCGGCCAGGAGTTTAACTTTTTTGTCATCGAACTCCCTGAAGTCAATGCTTTTGCCGGCCCCGGTGGTCATATCGGCATCTACAGCGGACTGATTCTGGCGACCCAAAGCGAGAGTGAACTGGCCTCGGTAATCGCTCACGAAATTGCTCATGTCACTCAAAAACATCTGCTGCGGGCCTTTGATGCGGCAAATCAGATGAGTGGTAAGACAGCCGCCCTGCTACTCGCCTCCATCCTGGTTGGCGCCGCCACTTCACCGGATGCCGGGATTGCCCTGGCCACCGGCGTTCAGGCCAGCGCCGTGCAGGAGCAGATCAACTTCACCCGCAGCAATGAGGAAGAGGCTGACACGGTGGGTATCAGGATACTGGCCAAATCCAACTTCGACCCCCGCGCCATGCCGATATTTTTCGAACGCCTGACCCATGCCAGCCGCCTCTATGATTCGGGGATACCGGAGATTCTGCGTACCCATCCGGTTACCACCAACCGCATTGCTGACGCCCTCGGAAGAGCTGAGACCTACCCCTACAAACAGTACCCGGGGAAATTGAGCTATTTTCTCACCCGCGAAACGCTAAGGGTCAGATCCTTTAAGGATACGAAAGCCGCCGTGAAGCATTTTGCCAGCGGGCTGGAGGAGGGCCGGCACCTGAATCAGGAGGCACATCAGTACGGCTACGCTTTGGCATTGAAGGCCGACCATCAGTATGAAAAGGCTGAAAAGCTGGTTGAGAAACTGTTGAAGAGTGCACCGCAGCAAGCGGAGTATGTCCTACTCTCCGCAGACATCGCCAAGCAGCAGGATGAGGCTGGAAAATCCCTGAAAATGCTTGAGACCTACTATCAACTGATGCCTGAAAGTTACCCGATCTCAATCGCATATATTGAAGATCTGACGGAAAACAAGCGCCTCGAAGAGGCCAAATCCGTAGCCCAGCAGACCCTGACGCTGCATGACAGGGATCCGAGACTCTATCGCTTGCTCAGCAAGATTGAGCAAAAGGCCGGACGGAAAGCCGAATCTCACCGCATGCTGGCAGAGTCCTATGTGGCCAGGGGAGAGTATCACCCGGCCATCCGGCAGCTGGAGATTGCATTGAAAGAGGCGGAAACAACCGATTTCTATCAGACATCCAGAATCGAATCCCGCTTACAAAAACTTCGTGATCTGGTCAAAAAGGAGCAGTAAACCGTCGAGGATCTGACAGCACCTGTTGAATAGGCCCTGACAGCAGGCCTGTCGATGAGGATTTCCCTTATGCCACGCCAGATCCGGCGAAGATCTCACTCCGCCCTGCCGCTGTCTCATTTCATGGCCTGAACAGGCCTGATTCATCCCCAAACCGGTCATTTGGCAATCTTCAGACCAGATAGGCCCGGTTTTTAGCGGTCAGCCAAGCCATACCCCGCAAAACCGCCGGTTGGGATAGCATATAACTCTAATTCAGGAAAACCCCTACCCGAAGCGGAACAAACCCAAGCCTTTCATAAGGGTGCCATGCTGCTAACATCACAAAGCACTAATATTTCAAAATTTTTTGCTTGATATCGCTCTCTGATTCGGTATTCTTACGATCTACCTGTAAAGGTATTGTTTATCGGCAAACCCGTTTAAATAAGAAGAAGCCGGTAAGAACGCATCCTCGATAACGAAATAAACACTGGAGGACATGGTGCACAGCTGTCGCAACTTTTTACTGTAAAAGTTGTTCTAAGCCACTGACAAACATGAGTGACCGTGAGTGATCCCGATACCCAACCGGTATTTGATGGTGATCCGGTTGATTGTTCATAGCGGGAACAACATGTCTTGCAAGGCACAATAATTCAAGACGACAGCTTTATTAATGCCAATGACCCGGCAAATGTGATCGCAACGGTCAAGGGATAAATCCCGACCAAATTTTGTCACAGAGAACTGGGCAATGAAATTGACCAACCCATTCAGTTTCATAAAACAAACGTTAATCACTAACCTTTCTCAGTCTGGAGAGAATGAATGAGCAATGAAATGAAACGCAGGATCTTCCTCAAAAGATCACTCGCAGCTGGCTCGGTAGGTGTCGCTGCCGCTACCGGACTTTTGGCGCCTCAGCAGGTTCTGGCTGCCTGGAACAAGGCCGCTTTTGAAGCTAAGGAGCTCTCTGGTGCACTGGACGCACTGTTGGGCAGTTCTGACGTGTCAGAATCTGCAGACATTAAAGTCAAAGCACCGGATATCGCAGAAAATGGTGCCGTAGTACCAATCACAGTTGATGCCAGCATTGATGGCGTCGAATCAATCGCAATCATTGCTTCCAATAATCCAGTGCCTCTGGTTGCCAATTTCGTCATGGGACCAGGTGCAACCGGTTTTGTCTCTACCCGTATCAAAATGGGTAAAACTGGCGATGTTGTTGGTGTTGTCAAAGCGGGCGGCAAGCTCTACAGCGCCAAGAAAGAAGTCAAAGTCACCATTGGTGGTTGCGGCGGCTGATCGCAGCTGATTCCGTCAACCACATAACGAATACGAGGTATAGAGCATGGCTAAATCGATCAAGATCCGCGCCAAAGAGAAAGGTGGCGTAACCACTGTTAAGGCCCTGATGACCCATCCAATGGAGACAGGTGGCCGTAAAGACAAAAAGACCGGAAAAACCATTCCGGCTCACTTCATCCAGGAAGTGGTCTGTAAGCACAAAGGCAATACTGTGATGATGGCTGAATGGAGTGGCGGTGTTTCCAAAAACCCCTACATCTCCTTCAAGTTCTCCGGTGCCGCCAAAGGAGATGATCTCGAACTCTCCTGGACTGACAATACCGGTAAGAGCGACAGCATGACCAGCAAGATCAAATAATGATCCGCTGCAGCAACTGCTGTTGAGTTCGAGTCGTAACGATTCGACAAAATAAAAAGGGCGCGTAATGCGCCCTTTTTATTTGCAGCTCTGCCAACCATCAGAAAACCCTTGGAGCGAATGACATTTACTTAAGTCATAGTCACCCTAAGAGATTAATCGTAAATGATCGCGAATCACCGCGAAACTACGCTAACAAACTTCGCTGAGTGAGAGATTGTCGCGGCATTTTGCGCTGATTGGCGTTCATTTGCGGTTTACTCTCTTAACCCGCTAACTCTCTTTTTTCTCCTCGTCTGAAGACTCCTCTTCCAGCAGCTTCGCCCACTCCTCTTCAAGTGAGCCTGGTTCAAACTCCGCTTGTTCCACTTCCGAGCTGTCCATTTCAGGTATTTCGATATCGATGGCGTTAAGATCATCCACCATCGATTCGCCACTCTGCTCGGCCACCTCGTTGGCATCATCGGAAGCTTCAGCTTCGGTATCTGATGCTGCGTCAGCGGACGATTGACTCTCGGCTTCAGCGGTCTCATGCATCATGTCATCTGCAATCTCCATCACTTCATCGATGATCTCTGAAACCTCTTCATCCACACCCGTCGAACCCGCGGTCAGTGATTCCACATCTGGTATCTCTACTTCTGGTATCTCTACGTCTGGAACTGCAACTTCTGCTATCTCAGCTTCAGTGCGATCGGCAGCGGAAGCTTCCACATCCGGAGTCTCGATATCCGTAACATCCCCGGCTGGAGTCTCTGAGTCAGCTACAGCTTCAACTGCTTCTTCAATCTCTGTCTCTACACTCTCCTCTTCCAGCTCTGATAGGGAGGATTCCGTCAACTCCTCCTCGGTCATATCCGGGATCACCATATCATCATCGCTGTCGATTTCTGTGGCGACTGCTGCGGCTTCAGCCGGCGCAGGCTCTGCAGTCGCTTCGGCAACCGCGGATTGAGCCTGATCAGACGGCGCGCTGGCTTCCTGACCGGCAACCGCCGTTGCTTCTGCCGGAAAACCGGAATCACCATCGGCAAACATTGTCGAGTATTCGTTCAGCATACGACCCATGGTATCCATGGTCACTTTGAGCTCTTCCGCCAATCGCTCATTTTCTGCTTTCAGTGCTTCAACCTCGTCGCTGCTGACATCATCTGATCCACCGGCTCCACTGACATTGCCCGCCAGAGCCTGATAGGCCAGTACCAGGTTCTCCACGTCCACATCGATCTGTTGCAAATAGACCTGATCGTCTTTGAGAAATCCGTTCAGCATATTCTGATAGAGAGTCATCTCCGTCTGCACGATGCCATGCAACGTCTGATCGAGCTGGGGACTCTGCAATTGATACTGTTCCGCCAAGAGTTTTTTCAACCGTTCTGAACGTTTCTCCTTATCAGACTGCACACGCTCTGCCAGATGGTGTGCCGCTTTCCGAATCCGTTGTTTGCGAAGCAGTGTAAACAGCAGTAGAAGTCCACTCAGAATCACCAGCCCGAGCATCACCTCGGCAATGATCATTGCACTCAATGAACTGATTTCGATCATTCTGCTTTCTCCTGCTCAGCCTCTGCTGATGCCACGGGAGACTCCTCAACCAGACTGATCTGATTGTTCCGATTTGATCTGCGGATCCACCAGAAGACACCACCGCCAATAACGATCAACAGCAGATTGATCACACCGAACCAGATCGCAGCGCCCAGCCACCCCTGCTCCTCTTCTGGCTCAGGCTCAGGCTCAGGCTCAGGCTCAGGTTCCGGTTCTGGCTCAGGTGCCGGTTCAGGAACCGGATCGGCCACAGGCGCAGGTTCAGGAGCCGGCTCAGGGGGCGCGGCTACCGGCTCTGGCTCCGCTGGTTTCATTCCTTCCACCTCAGCTGGACTGTCAATATAGTCAACCACTGCACCATCCAGGGTACGGGCTTGAGCTTTCAGGGTAACCTTTCTGGAACCGGAAAAGCCCATCAGATCGATCACGCCGACCGCTTCCCCACCCGCGGAGGAGGACTGCAGAGAGAGCGGCTGTTGGTTGCCGGATTGATCCTCCAGCCAGGCTTCCAGCTGCAGCGAACCGGGCTCAATCAGTTTTGCATCGGCACTCAATTGCAGGTCCAGTGTCTTGCCATCTTCACGGGGCTGCAGATTCATCTCCACCGGCGGCACGACCTGATAGGTTGTACGCCGCTCCCGGTTGAAGGTTGCCCCCCGGGCATTGATGATCAACTCACCGACACCGCTGTTCAGGGCTTCCCCACCAAAGCTCATCGTGAAGTAACCATCACCAGCCTTTGCGTCCGGCACCCGGCCATCATCCGCCAGCGGCCTTGGCTCAGAGTCACCAAGAATATCGCTTCTGCTGGCAGCGATATTCACTTTCTGCAAAAACTCCTGTTTGCTGATGGTCTTGCCGTGATCGGTAAAACTTACCTGGTAGTCCAGACTCGATCCATGAATGATCCGATTGGGCAGGTCGGTGGTGACCATTTTCAGATCGGTCACCACCATGACCCGATTGTCCGGATCCGCTTCAGCCCGAATTCGCCATTCACCCGATTTGGGATCGGATATGGTCAACATATCGTAGCCCTCATCCCGATGCCAACTGACATTCGCCGGTGCATTATCCGCATTGAATGACTGACCTTCGGGGGTAAGGACTTCCGTCGGCTTGGCTCCCGGTTTATGAAAAATCAACAGGGTCGCTTCGGTAATGCTTGGATCAATGGTGAACTTGTTGTCTTTCAGGGGTACGGAGTCGGGTTTGCCAACCTTCTCAAAGATTCTTAAAAAGACCTTTTGCAGCTGATCTGCGGTCTCGGTCTGTTCGTACCAGCCTCCAGTCTGACCAGCCAGCTCCTGCATCAATTCGTGATCTGCGTTCTTCGACAGGGCAATGGTATGCACGGTAACCTGATGCTGTTTCAGTCTGGGGAGTATTTTTTTCAGAATTCGCTGCTTGGAGGCGGCATTCTTCTTTTTGTCTTTGGAGATGTCCACCATCCCGTCAGTCAGAAGAATGACACTGCGACGATAGGGCCCCGGGGGACCGCTCCAGTCTTCAGTGGATCGTTTGAGCGCATCCTCGATATTCGTGAACTGGCCTGGGGACCCGATCGATTTTGAACTTTTTCTGGCCTTCTGCTTCCACGCTTTATCCACCTGCCCAAGCGGGATCTGCATATTCACATATTGGCCAAAGGTCCAGACGCCGGCTCGTGTCTCTGATGACAGCAAGCCAACCAGCAATCGCAGAGCCGGTCGTCTCAGGTTCTTCGGATCATTTTTCTTCATGCTCCCTGAGACATCGATCAGAATGCGAGCATCAGCCTTGTCAGCCGATGTCTTGGCCACGGCTGCCGGTGCCGAAATAACGGCTAAAGCCAGTGTGGCGATGAGAACTCTTTTAGCAATTCCTTTCATCATTCTGGAGAAACCCCGACTCTATTACCCGTCGTTCAGAGAACAAAATGGCTGTTGAGACTCAATTCAGCCCTATCACTTTAACGGCTAACCAGGGTAGCTCTTTAATTCCTAACCATCCAGCAAGATGAAATCCCGATGCATCAAAGTGTTTAATCGGCAGGATGGATGATTCAGGGCTGTTTTTTATAGGGTGAGGGGACCCCATCGGGTTGCTTGGAAAAACGCTTGTAGGACCATTGATATTGGCTCGGGAACATGTTGATCAGGGTCTCCACACCCTGGTTCAAGGCTCTGGCGGCCCGTTGCGGATCAGCATCCGCAATCCCGTCAGGGGCTGGCAGATAGTGAATGTCGTAACCTCGACCGCCCGCCAGACGCTCAGCACAGGCAAGTATCACCTTTGCGCCGGTCTTTCTGGCAAGTTTGTTGGTCAGCATCATGGTCAGTGCCGGGCGGCCAAAAAATGGCGCGAACTCCGCACCCCCGTCAGATTTCGGTTGCTGATCGGGCAGAATGCCGGTCATACCCCCCGTTTTCAGGGTCTGCAGAATACGCTTCACACCACGATTGTCGGTAGGCACGAGTTCAGCCCCACCCCGCTCACGGGCCTGCTTGATCAGATCCCCGAAAGACTCCTTTCTCGGTGGACGGTAGAGGTTGGTCAACCTGCCCCGACGCTGCAGTTCCACGCCGACGATCTCCCAGCAGCCAATATGGGGTGCAAGAATGATCAACCCCTGTCCTTCGTCCCGAACCAGGTGCTCTTCCCCGTGAATCGCATGAATCATCGTCAACACATCGTCCAGGGGCCGAAACCAGATAGCACTCATCTCCATCAGGGTACAGCCGATCTGCTGCATGGTCTGGTCACGCAATTGACGTCGCTCCACCTCACCTAGCTCGGGGTAGCAGAGAGCCAGATTGATTTCAGTAATGCGCAGCTCCCGATTGGGAATGAGGGTATAGAGTCTGCCCAGCACCCGACCCAAAGCATGCAACCAGGAGAGAGGCAGACGATGCAGGGAGTACCAGAGTTTGAAAAGAATCCGCTCTAACATGACCGTGGATTGTACACAAAATCTCAGATTTAGCTTATCAATAATACTCCAATGCGTGGGCGTAGCGTGTTACAACCCGAGCAGCGGGAAAACTTCCCTTTTCAATCGCCCAGTAAACCTCATAGATTGTTTTCATCCATAAAGCATCTAACATATTTACTATCACCCAGGTTACAAGAATTAAGATATACCACAGAGGAGGCTCTCATGAGCGACCAAAAACTACAAAATCTGACGCCACAACAGGCTTGGCAGATGATACAGGACGACTCCAGGTCGGTACTGGTGGACATTCGATCCACCATGGAGTTTCTGTTTGTCGGACATCCCAAAGGTGCGGTACATGTACCCTGGATCGATGAACCGGAGTGGACTGTCAATCCCCACTTCGTAACCGAGATAAGGAAGTTGCTGCTAGGGGGTAGCATCTGCACCATTGATGAGGGCTGCGCACCGGTGATCCTGATCTGCCGTAGTGGCAAGCGCTCCCTGGAGGCTGGCAAAGCGCTGCTGGATGCAGGCTTTATTCGGGTCTTCCATATCGATGAAGGTTTTGAAGGTGATCTTGATGAGGAGCATCGACGCAGCACCCTGGGAGGATGGCGCTTTCACGGTCTACCCTGGGAGCAGTGTTGAGACGATCAGGCGGATTCTGTATGCCGGGTGTGGAACCACCCGGTACAGGCCATCCGGATCGTGTCATGAACACCTTTTGCATGTAACAATCTCCCGCTCAATTATAAATCGTATCGAACTGGATACATTGAACATGGATCAGTAACAACGGTTACTCGAATGGTATTTAATCAAAAGACGGGATTTTCCTGCATCGATGTGGTAAATATCACTCAGCAGTGATCAACAGTGTTGCAACAGGGAAGAGCAAGCTGCTCGATCAACAGATTATGGACAGCATCGTAAAAGCAGAGGATGTTTTGTTAATCAACAGACCGCTCATCGGACGACAAGCAATCGGAAGGCTTTGCAATGAAACACAGGGAGGTATTCCATGCGACAGATAAAACTCAAACAGTCTCTATTCCTACTTTCACTTTTGAGCAGCCTATCCATAGGCAATCAGCTGGATGCCGCGGAGAACGGTTATCTGGATGCGATTAAAGCGGATTATAACGAGTTCAACAGCGGAACATTTGAACCACCAGCGGAATCAACCTGGATCGGCTCACTCAGCACAGACACCGATAACACCAGACTCAGCCATGATGGCCTGCAAGACTTTTCCCTGTTTTTGAAGCAAGCCTCTCCAGGCAGCTTCATCTTCTACAACAAATTACCGGACCGATATAAGGATCAGCTGCATCAGCAGTATCTTAAGTCGGGCAACCTGGATGAGATCAAAAAGGATATTTTCAACTATTCGCGTGAAGTCAAAAAGCAGAACCTCAATTAAGCCTCTGCCCATCCATTTAGCTGAAACGAAACTCTATGAACACTCATTTTAAGTCAGCCAGTTGGCTAAGCCGCCTATCCCTTTTATTGATCTCTTGTGTGGCATCTACAACCTTTGCAGGCGTCGATAGCACACTGGCGCTGCCTGCTGAAGATCAAAACCTCAGCGCTGAAGAGATCGCCAGACAGGTCTATTTTGCCAATCACTTCTACGCTTTCAAGAACTTCTCCATAGAGCGCCGTGGCCGCACAATGACCGTACTGATCAATCGCTCCTCCAGCGGTAAAGTCTCCACCACCGCATTGGAACGTCATTTGAACAACAATTACCAATTGGCTGAGGAGGAATCAATTCAATCACGCGACCTGGCAATCTTCCATTCCGGCAAGTTACGGGGCACCGGAATGTTGATTACCGAATACCAAGACGAGGAGAAAAACAAAGACTATATGGTCTGGTTACCCGCACTGAGAAAGATCAGAAGATTCGCCCAACCTCAACACGACGATGCCTGGGGAGGCAGCGTCTTCACATTCGGTGATGTCACCCTGAGAAAACCTGATGACGAGGAGCATGAACTGATTGGCAAGAAAAAGCTCCGCACCTGTCTGGGCGCCATCGATGATCTCGAAAACAAACACTATCGCTATGTTGGTGAACTTCCAGAGCGCAGCTGCCGTCACATCAACAAACAGGTCTACGGCTTGAAAAGCACCACCAAGTTCGACTACTGGTGGTATGACTATCGGATCAGTTACATCGATACCACAAGCTTTGCCGACTATCGCACCCTCTACTTCAAGGATGACGAATTGATCAAAGTCATCGACCGGGACTGGGGACTGGTGGACGGTGACAGGGAGAGTGATCCACGGGCCCTGTTCTGGAAATACTGGTATGGTCTCGACCTGCGAACAGGCCAGGAGAGTTGGGCGGTGATTCCGAAAAAAGTGGTCAGTTACAATAAAAATCGCAGAAAGTCATTCTGGACTGAAAAGACTTTGCGCAAGATAAAGCGTTGAGATGGTTTCAGTCCGCAAATGAACGCTAGCAAACGTAAATCTTAAGTATCGGATCGATTTACCTTGTAAGCTATCGTCACTCCTTGATACCTACGCCTCTGGAGAGAAGTCTCAAACTGTACCATGTCAGCACGGCGATGAAGCCAAAGATAATGACCAGTGCGATTCGCACATCGATATCCGATACCCCCAGCAGTCCATAGCGGAAGGTGTTGACCATGTAGAGAACCGGATTGGCCAGGGAGACCTGTTGCCAGAATTCTGGCAGAAGTTGTATCGAATAGAACACGCCCCCAAGATAGGTCAGCGGCGTCAATACAAAGGTGGGGACGATGGCGATATCATCAAAACTTTTGGCATACACCGCATTGATGAATCCGGCCAGGGAGAAGAGGATTGAAGTCAGCACAAATACCAGCAGGGTCAGGCTGTAGCTGTTGATCGTCAAGTCGGTGAAAAACAGCGATATCCCGGTTACCACCGTACCGACGATCAGCCCCCTCGCCATGCCTCCGGTTACATAACCGGCCAGTACAATCCAGTTCGGTACCGGTGCGATCAACAGCTCTTCAATATAGTGCTGAAGCTTGGTACTGAAAAACGAGGAGACCACATTGGCATAGGAGTTCTGTATCACCGACATCAGGATCAGCCCGGGAACAATGAACTCGATATAGCTGTAGCCTTCCATCATGCCGATGCGCTCACCGATCAATTTACCGAAAATTATAAAGTAGAGCGTGGTGGTAATGGCCGGCGGCAGAATGGTCTGCACCCAGATCCGGGCAAACCTCAACACCTCTTTGGTGACAATGGTCTGATAGGCGATAAGTTTTACATTGCCTGCGCTCATGAGGTCTGCTCCTCACTTTTTGATTGCGCCACCAGGTCGATAAACAACTGCTCAAGTCGGTTCTGTTTATTGCGCATACTCATTACCGCAATACCTTGCTGAGTCAGGGATTCGAACAGGCTGTTCATACTCTGTTCACGCTGTACCGTTACCTCAACGGTCTTGTCACCGACCAGCTGCAGGTTATAGCCAGGTAACTCCGGTGCCGTCGTCAGGGGCTTGCTGATATCAAGTACGAAATGCTCCGTATTCAGCTGACTGAGCAGATGGGACATGCTGGTCTGTTCGACAATCCTGCCATGATCGATGATGGCAATGTTGCGGCACAGGCTTTCCGCCTCTTCCAGGTAGTGGGTGGTGAGAATAATGGTTGTGCCCTGGCTGTTGATCTGCTTCATGAATTGCCACATGGCACGGCGGATCTCGATATCGACACCGGCCGTCGGCTCATCCAGAATCAGCAGCTTGGGTCGATGCACCAGCGCCCTGGCAATCATCAGGCGACGTTTCATTCCACCAGACAACCAGCGTGCCTGGGTATGTCGTTTATCCCACAGATCGAGCTGACGCAAACTCTCTTCAGCCCGCTGAAAGGCCGCTTTTCTGGGAATGCCATAGTAACCGGCCTGATTCACCAGAATCTCAACCACCGGCTCCCACATATTGAAGTTGAACTCCTGGGGAACCAGCCCAATCATCGATTTGGCTTGGTTCTTTTGCCGGTCCAGGTCCTTGCCATAGATACTGACCTGTCCGGCTGTTTTGTTGGTCAGCGAAGCGATAATACTGATGGCCGTGGATTTACCTGCCCCGTTGGGGCCCAGCAGGGCGAAAAAATCCCCTTCAGCCACATTCAGGTTGATACCTTTCAAGGCCTCGAAACCGTTACGGTAGGTCTTGTGAAGATTTTCGATTACCAGTGCAGACAATGTTTACGGTCCTACAGACTTAGAGCGCCAAGCGGAGGAGTATCATACTCCTTTTCGTCCAGCTTTAATGGGGGCAGTCGCAGTAAATTGCAACCTTATTAACCTGGGCGGTTTAAAAAACCAAGCAATCTGAAGCAGGGATCGATTTGCGAATTTTAGCGGTGATTAGCGTCCATTTGCGGCTGTCAACGTCACAACACAGCCACAACGGGTTTAACCCAGGCGACGCTGCATCTCCAGCCACAGGGCCTGATAACAGCTGGCAGCAACGCTTTTTGGCGCAAATGCCTGCACCGGCATGCGGTGGATACCCATTTTTTCCACATCACTGGCATAGGGTATCTGTGCCTTCAACAGCTCTCCATGGGTGTCAGGCAGGTTTTTCATCACATCCAGATGCATTCGTTTGCGTCGGTCGACCATGGAGAAAAAAGGCATCAGTTCCAATCCGGTAATCCGATGTCCTTCCAGGAAGTCGAGCAGTTGCCGGTAGGTACGCAGCGACAGGGTTGTGGGAATCAGGGGTAACAGCAAACCCTCTGCAGCACGAAAGATATTCTCTGATACCAGAGAGATACTCGGCGGACAGTCGAGAAAAACGTAGTCGTAGGCTTGCGACAGTGGTCGCAGCAGTTTCAGCAACTGCTTGGTCGGATTCTTCGCCTCTTCCAGTCGCAGATCCATATTCCGATAGGAGAAGTCTGCCGGCAGCATGTCCAGGTTTTCGAAATCGGTCGCCTTGACCACCTCATCGAGATCCAGCTTGCCTTTGATCAGACGTTTATTGCTGCCCTTGACCTTGGGTTTGATGCGAAAATAGTAAGTGGCTGCCGCCTGAGGATCCAGATCCCAGATCAAAGTACGGTAGCCTTCGGTCGCAGCCAGATGGGCCAGATTGACAGCGGTGGCCGTCTTGCCCACGCCCCCTTTGATATTGTAAACACCGAGAATATGCATCACGCCCCTCCAAACAGTTTACGAAAGGCCTTTTGATTCCCTTCGCTGCTGAAGGCGGCAAACAGATTGGCAAACTCCTCTCGAGCTTTTAGCTGCCTTTCGAACAGGCGCCCCACCAGTACCCCCATTGCCATCAATGCACTGGCCGGCGCCCCCTCTTTGAGCATTTCGCTGCCGATATCCTCGAGTGACTGCGCCTGGACTTCCAGATCCTGAAACTCTCCCAGATTATCGAGGATCACCTTCAGCGCCTTGATCAACTCCCGAATCGCCGGCTTGGGATAGAGACTCTGAAAAAACTCCATCATATAGCGCAGCTTCTTACAATCCTTGCGCAGGTCATGCAGCATTTCGGCCGGTGAGTCCGGCCCAATCGCCAAGCCATCATTCAAGACCCGTGCATAGAGTTTACTGATCCGCTTGTCTGCCAATTTGGCAGTGGCCTTATTGGCGTTGGGGGCATTCTCCTGATCGGCTTTGCTCTCTTCGAGCCACTGCCGCCAGGTTTTGATCAGTTTACGGAAATGGGGCGAATTGAGCTTCTTGACCAGTTTTGCCTGCTCTGTCTTATGGTGGTTCAAAAGATAGCGGTAGAAAGGATCGAGATCTCCCTGCAACGCTTCCGGCAGGCTGGCACGATACTGTTCATACTTCAACAGATAGACATCCAGATCCCGGGTCGGCCCGGTCACCTGGCCAATCCAGCCAAATCCCCGCTTGAAGGGTTCAAGCTGCTGGGGATCGAAAACCCCTTTGATCTGGGTCATCGCTGAGCGGGTACGCCGGGTCGCAACCCGGAGGTCGTGCAGAAATTCACTGTCGAGATCCGCTTTGGTGCCGGCAACGTTGGCCTCCAGGGTATTCAGCAGATCCAGCATGATCTGTCTGGCGGTACTGTCTGCACTGGCATAAGGATCCAGTCGATAGTTCAACTTGGAGCTGTAGTCTCCCGGTTTGATCGCGGCACCCTGCAGCGCATCCTGGTAGAGGCTCTGCCCACAGTTACGCAGCTTCATTGCCTTGAGGTATGCAACGATCTTCTCGAAATAGCTCTGATATCCCTTCAGCGGCTTCAACACAATGCGCCCCTCCAACGGGCCTGATTGCTTACCGTCGATGGAGGCATAGCTGTTCTGCTCCAGTACCACTCTCACCACGGTCTTCTCTTCACTATCAAGCAGTGCCAGAGTCTGCTGCTGCTGAATTACATGGACCTTGGGTTGCAAGACCCGCATTTCAAGTACCGATGACAGCAGATCGGCCAGAGCACCCGCAGGCAGGTCTTTTGCGAACCCGGGAGGTTGATCGATTATCTGGCTGAGTGGTTCCCTACGGCCCTTTATCGAGTGCCAGCAGAGCCGATTGTGGGTGCCCTGCTCCTGATATAGCTCACCACCCGCATTCCAGACTCTCCAGTCAAAACTGTCGTAGTAAGTCAGTTTTACTTTGGAGGGCACCTCTTCCCGTAAACCGTGGGACTCCTTGAAGCTACTCTTCAACTGCTGAAGATCAAAATCGTCCGGTAACAGGTAGGATATCGGGTGTAAGGGCATATTATTGTCTCTATTGCCAAACCATAAAGATTAACTGACCTGCCCTTGCGAAACAAATGGCAGATCAGCTATAGGGTTGATCATAGACGAGAAATTCCAGATTGGTATTGATATTGAGCAATCAAACAGGCTGGCGAAAGCCGGCTCAACAGGGGCCTGCCCAACCACAAAAGGGCAAACTGCAGCCATACCGACAGACGCTCACCTGACTGATTGGCTGCTAACGGCTTGCTCGGCAGTGACTCAATCCATGCCCTAAGAGCGCAGCTGAGCCGAATTCCTTGAGGTGCGGTTGTGGCTACTCATCGGCAACACTTTTACTCGCGATCTCAAACACATCCTTGGAGATATCCGCTTGTGCCAATACCCGCTCAAACGCTTTTCGCATCAGTTGCTGGCGCGACTCATCGTAACGCCGCCAGCGACTCATGATGCGCAACAGGCGGGCGGCGATCTGCGGATTCAGGGAGTCCAAAGTGATCACCTGATCGGTGAGAAACTCATAACCCGAACCGTCGGCGGCATGAAAGGCGAACAGGTTGGTTGAGCAGAAGGCGCCGATCAGACTGCGCACCTTGTTGGGATTGCGTATTGAGAAGGCCGGATGCTCCATTAGCGCCTTCACCGAGGCGAGGGTTCCAGGCAGATTGGAACCGGCCTGGACTGCAAACCACTTGTCCATGACCAGAGGATCCTGCTGCCACTTCGCTTCAAAATCGCTCAGTGCCCGGTCTCGCTCCGGGATATCACGATTGACCAACCCATCCAGAGCAGCCATCACATCGGTCATGTTATCGGCTGTTTCAAACTGAGCCATGCAGATTCGGTCGATCTGCGTGTCTTCGAGACTCATCAGATAGCTCAAGGCGAGGTTTTTCAGGCGTCTCTGCCCGATCGATGCGGAGGTAATCTCATACGCCTGCGACTGATTGCGCTCATAGACAGCGCTAAAATCATCCCGCAGTGCTTCTGCCAGGGCCTGTTTCAACCATTGACGGGCCTGATGTATTGCCTCCACATCCACCTGTGTCATCTGATCACCGATGGTCGATTCCGAAGGCAGACTCAGCAGTTCGCTCAACAGCGCCTTGTCGGCCTGCTGATCGGTCAGCGCCAAACGGTAGGCCTCGACAAATCCCCCCGGCAATGCCAGCGACTGCCCCTGTTGACAGGCTTCAACCAGTTTCAACAAGGTACGTCTGGCCAGCGTCTGTGCGGCATCCCAGCGATTAAAGTCGTCCGACTCTTTCGCCATCAGGAACATCAGCTGATCGTCGCTGTAGTCATACTCCAGTTTCACCGGGGCAGAGAATCCCCGCAGGATCGAAGGCACCGGCTGTTGCGGCAGATCATGAAAGACGAATGTCTGCGTCGCCTCGGTCAGCTCCAGCACCTGCTCCTTGAACGAGCCCGTTGCTCCCGCGCGGCTGTTTAGCGGCAGAGACTCTCCCTGACTGTCCAACAGCGCCAGAGCGATGGGGATATGAAAAGGTTTTTTCTGCTTCTGCCCTGGGGTTTCCGGTGTGGTTTGACTGAATGTGATTTGCAAACGCCCCTGCTGCTCATCATAGTCTGTCGACACTCGTACCTGCGGTGTACCGGATTGGCTGTACCAGAGACGAAACTGGCTCAGATCCCGCGCGCTCGCATCCTCCATGCATTTGACGAAATCGTCGGTTGTCACCGCCTCTCCGTCGTGCCGCTCAAAATAGAGATCGGTTGCCTTGCGGTAGGTCTCGGCACCCAATAGGTTGGCCTGCATCCTGACTACTTCCGCACCTTTCTCATAGACAGTAACGGTATAGAAGTTGTTGATCTCGATGTAGCTCTCCGGGCGCACCGGGTGGGCCATCGGCCCCGCATCCTCGGCAAACTGGTGGCTGCGCAGCAGTCGCACATCCTCGATCCGTTTCACCCCGCGGGAGCCCATGTCGGCGGAAAACTCCTGATCCCTGAAGACGGTCAAGCCCTCTTTCAAACTGAGTTGGAACCAATCCCGGCAGGTGATGCGGTTACCGGTCCAGTTATGAAAATACTCATGCGCAATCACCCCCTCGATATGCTGAAAATCACTGTCGGTGGCCGTATCGGGGCGGGCCAGCACAAATTTGGAATTGAAGATATTCAGCCCTTTGTTCTCCATCGCCCCCATGTTGAAATCGTTGACCGCGACGATCATGAAGATATCGAGATCGTACTCCCGGCCATAGCGCTCCTCGTCCCAGGCCATGGCATGTTTTAGGGAAACCATCGCATGGTCGCACTTATCGATATTCTCCGGTTCCACATAGATGCGCAGATCGACCTCGCGGCCGGAACCGGTGGTGTAGCTGTCCTGCTGAAACCTCAGATCGCCGGCAACCAGGGCAAACAGATAGCAGGGTTTGGGAAAGGGATCCTCCCAACGAACCTGATGACGCCCCTCGGGCAGATCCTGCTGTTGGACACAGTTACCGTTGGACAGCAGTACCGGGTAGGCCGCTTTATCGGCAATGATGGTTGTATCGAAGCTGGCCATCACATCGGGTCGGTCGGGAAAATAGGTGATCCGTCTGAATCCTTCCGCCTCACACTGGGTACAGTACATCTTTCCCGACTGATAGAGCCCTTCCAGTGCGGTATTCTCCTGTGGCCTGATCTCTACCTGGGTCGACAGGGTGAATCGCTGTTTGACGTCAGCAATGGTAAGCCCATGGTCATCCAGCTGATAGGAGGTCTCATCCAACTCCTGGTCATCAATGGCAAGCTGCAGAAGCTTCAACTTCTCACCATCCAGCACCAGCTCCGGATTCTGCTCGGTCGAGGCAGGATTGCGACGCATCTGCAGGCGGCTTGTAACCAAGGTCCTATCCTGCTGCAGATCGAACTCCAGGGAGACCTGATCAACCAGAAAATGTGGTGGCTGATAGTCTTTGAGATAGATGGACTTGGCGTTATCTGTTCGCATCGGTATTCCTGTCTGTTGTACAACAGCCCCGCTGTTGGCTATTGATCGTTTATCCTGAGCAGTCTAAAGCTGCGAGTTGAAAGCAACAATGGTGTTGCACAATTTTCTTATGCCACTCATCAGGTGACTGATTAAACCCTGCACAGGGCTTAAACCATCACTTGCTTGAGGCGTGACAAACCGGGTCTATTCTTTCCAATTAGGGCCTAGGGCGAATGGTACTTACTTAAGCGTTATTTGGTGGGGCATGGCCCCACCCTGCAGTTAAACTCATGGTGTAGGGTGGAGCCATGCCCCACCAAAACCCTTTGATAGAACTCGATGCAACGAGTTCTGATGCTTATTGCCCGGCGACAAAGTAAACGCCATTCTGGCCTCGGACCTGTTATCACTAATCCAATAGCTTGTTGTGACGAACTCAGCAACCCAGCAGATTTCATGGCATATCAACAGATACGGGCTATCCTCCGGTAGAAGTGTGATCAGCCTGCTGTTAGGATACTACTCCATTATAAAAAACTATTTTTACCGCTATTACAGTTAGTTAGCATGAGGAGCCCATTAATGCCACAAGTCGTCATGTATTCCACCGCGATCTGCCCCTACTGTGTTCGCGCCAAGCATCTGTTGGAAAACAAGGGCGTCACCTATGAGGAGATCCGGATCGATCACGATCGGGAAATCATGCAGGAAATGATGCGTCGCAGCAATCGTCATACCGTGCCGCAGATCTTCATCGATGACTTTCATGTGGGTGGCTATGACGATCTTGCGTCGATGGAGATCTCTGGGCAGCTCAACCAGCTGCTGGGAATTGCGGATGACGACCTTTGATCTGACAGCAAAGGTGCGGCTCGACAAGTGGCTCTGGGCGGCGCGCTTCTTCAAGACCCGACAGATCGCTGCAGAAGCGATCAATGGAGGCAAGGTACACCTCAATGGGCAACGTACCAAACCGGGGAAAGAGGTAAAGGCGGGAAGCCATTTGAGAATCCACAAAGGCTCCCTGGAGTGGGATATCCAGGTGAGTGTTCCCGCAGACCGAAGACGACCTGCGACCGAGGCCCGACTATTCTATGAAGAGACCCCGGAGAGTGTCGCCAGGCGAGAGAAGGTGATGGAAGCGCAACGGTTGCAGCGCGCCAGCCTGCCACAACCAGCCCACGGCAAACCCTCCAAACGGGACCGTCGTATGATTCACCGTTTCACCAATAAATCGGGATAATCATGGACCAGGACGCTTTCCGTCGTACATATCGGGAGATGAATGAGCGTATTTGCGCCTATGAGAAGAGTCTGCTCTCCCGCCACTGCGATTGCAGCCAGGCAAAAAAGATCTGTATTGCTGAGAGAGAGGGTGTCCACTGCATCTCCGATGAAGCCAACGCCCAATGTCTCGAACTGCTGGAAAATCTGCGTCACCAGGCCCGTTTTGCGCTGAAATCAAACAACGACAATGAGGTGCTGCCCCACGGCAAGGCGATGCGTCTCCAGGTGGGTGGTTTGCGTGGGCTCTTCTCCGTACTCTATCCGGATCAGACGACGCCGGAAGTTATCGAGGATGTGTTTCAGTTGATCAGCCGGGCCAAGGCCGAATTCAACAGTCTGGACAATCTGCCGTTCCAGACCCTGATCCAGCATGTCTCCGCCTATCAGGGGCGTCGCCGGTTGAGATAGTAGCTTTGCCCGCTAATGGACGCCAATCACCGCGATAACTCGCAAATGTAAAAAGAAAAAAGTCCGCAAATGAACGCGAATAAACGCAAATTGCTTGTTGTGACTCAGACAAGCCTGGACTGTTAAAAAGTTTATCTGACCCTGTTCCAGAATTGGCAATTATTTGCGGTGATTGGCGTCCATTCGCGGCCAATGAAACTCAGTTTCCGACGATGCTACGCCACTGGATCCGATCTTGAAAACGACTCTCGATTCAGAGAAAGCGTTGCAAGTGCTGTTTCAACGGATCGAAAACCGGCGCGAGTTTTTTTCGCATCAGGCTGCCGATCGCGTCCGTTTTGCAAAACACCGGACGAACCACACCGTAACCCATGCCGGAGAGAAGATAGAGGGTGCGCAGTTCCTGCTCCCGGCCCTCTGTTTCAGTAACGCAGGCGTCCAGTTGCTGATCAACCAACTCGTCGGCCTCCTGCTGTAACTGTTGCAGGGTCAGATCCGGATCCCCATCCGGACGCAGTGCTGAGAAATAGTCCTGCAGAACATCCAGCAGCAGGGTCACCACATCCTGATTGGCCGGCTTCTCCATCACCTTCAGAACCGTTGCTAAAAAACCCTGACCCTGGGGGCTGTTGATGCGTAACATGAGGTCTGCATAGGGATTGCCACGTTCAGCCAGATTCTGCCAGGCTGAGCTCTCGCCTTCAGCGAGCGCCCTGGGTGCCGGCAACTGGGGCAGATCATCCGGCAGGCTGGCGAGGAATCCCAGGTAGTAGGTGGGCTTTCGACCGCAACGACGCCACAGTTCCTGCCGCTCATCATCGCTGATCAGTCCGGGCTGCAACACCAGCCGAAGGCTCTCGACGATACTCAGGGGTTCTGTCTCGAAAGGCAGGTATTCAATCAGAAAACGGGCCAGTTCAGGCCCCATCTCGCCGCCGGTGACCTGAGGGTTCTGCAGCATCCTTCTGGCGTTGTCCGGCTCCTGAGAGGTCCACCAGGCACGTCTGGCAACTTCATTGGTCAAGCCTTTGGCGGAGGTGATGGCAACCACCGCTTCCGGTTCCCCGAGTAACAGCAGTTGTTCCAGGTTGTCATCCCGGGTCTGCCCCATGCGGCTCCAGCGTTTGAGATAGACCGGATAGCCTCCGGGTGAACCCAGCACATGACCTGACAGGCTCTCCCTCACCATGCGAAGGTAGAGGTCTTCCCGGCAGGTGGGATTCAGCGACAGGGAGCTTTCACCTTTTTCCGTCAAGGCATGCAGGGTCATGGATGATTCATCGATGCGGATGGCCTGTGGCTTATTCGCCAACAGAACATTCAGACGCAGGGCATCTTCGCTTGAAAGATCCATATCAGCAGATGACAGCGGGTTGTGACCTACTGTACTGGCTCTTTGGGTGGTGTGTAGTTGCTATCCTTGGGATTGATAAAGATGAATTCGCTTTCGCCATCATCCAGCTCGGCAAAATCCATCGTCGTCTCATCCAGCAATGAATAGTACTCAGGCGTCATGATGATACTGATCCCTTCCGAGTCGAACTGAATATCCTCTTCGCTGGCGTCATCAAATCCCATCAGATAATCAAAGCTGCCGTCTTCCTTCTGCTGTGCGGCGAAGCGTAACGCCATACCTTCCGTACCGCCCATTTTCGCGGCCTGCACAATCTGCTCAGCTGCTCGAGGTGTAATTTTAAACATCGCTCACCTGTTGTTTGCTCTCAAACGTTTTTCACTGACGCTACCAGCGCCAGAAAACGCGCCACCCAGTTGTTACCGCCTACGCTGCGTCTGTGGGTATAACTTGCCAGCAGATTCTTATAGACGTAACCATCATTTTTACCGTCGATACCAAAGCCCCGCTCCACCCGGTAGGCGTAGTCATCCTGTTGCGCCTTCAAACCAACCAGGGATGAGTAGTGAAACTCATGGGCAAAAATCTCCTGGTGCCCCTCACCGAGGGTTGGCCATGGACTCCTGCCGGTTTCACTCAGCCGCACGTAACCTCTGCCCTGGGGCTTTTCGTGCATCACCGTATCGGCCGGTATCACACCTGCCATTCTACATTTTTTCCCTTGCCAGGACAGACTCCGGGTCAAATAGATCAAGCCGCCACATTCCGCATAAACAGGCCCACCCCGCTCGATGAATCCGACGATCGCCTGTTGCATATGCGGATTGCTCTCGATCTGTTGCATGGTCGTTTCCGGGAAACCACCACCGAGAAAAATACCATCCACATCAGGCAGTTCCCGGTCTTTCAGGGTATTGAATTCAAGCAGCTCCGCACCCGATTCCCGGAACCTGTCCAGATCGTCCGGGTAGTAGAAGCCGAACGCCTCATCCCTCGCCAGACCGATTTTCAGCCCGGCATAAGGCCGCTCTGAATTCAATGGATTTTGTGTGGATGCCGTGCCAATCGGCTCAGCACCATTGGCAATTTCGAGAAAACGCTCAAGATCCACATTGGTTTTGGCGGTTT
This sequence comes from gamma proteobacterium symbiont of Stewartia floridana, assembly GCA_003676145.1. Taxonomy (GTDB): domain Bacteria; phylum Pseudomonadota; class Gammaproteobacteria; order Chromatiales; family Chromatiaceae; genus Thiodiazotropha; species Thiodiazotropha taylori. The sequence continues at coordinate 92,880 of NAUB01000015.1, forward strand.
CCGCCAACTTGTTGATGAGCTTTTCAGAGCTCTGCTCCTCATTGCTCGGAATCAGACCCAGATGGCGTTCGACGATCTGCAGTTCCGGATCCGCCTGTACGGCGCCCAATACCGGAATGTCCGTGTAGTGCTCAACCACCTGAATCAACTTCGACTGATGGCGACTGCCGCCAACCTGATTGAGAATCACCCCATTGATCCGGATATCCGGGTCGAATGCCTGATAGCCAAGCAACAGGGGCGCAATGCCCCGGGTCATACCCCGACAGTTGATGACCAGTACGACCGGAGTCCCGAGATGAACGGCCATCGCCGCATTACTGTTTGAACCGGCCACATCGATGCCGTCATACAATCCCTTGTTTCCCTCGATCAGCGCCAGATCGCTATCCTGCTGCTGATTGATATAGCGCTGACTGATCTCATCCCGGCTCTGAGTGTAGAAATCCAGGTTGTAGCAAGCTCTGCCTGCCGCAGCGCTCAACCAGAGGGGATCGATATAGTCCGGTCCCTTTTTGAAGGGTTGCACCCGTACACCCCGCTCCACCAGTGCGCGCACAAGTCCAATCGAGAGCGTGGTCTTGCCGGAGGATTTATGGGCGGCTGATATGTAGATTGATGGCACGGCTGGTGGGGTTGGTTTATTAAGTAAACTGACTACATCCTACGCTGTAAACAAAAAATCCACCACCGCAAAGCGGTGATGGATCTTAGGGTTTGTTCGACTGTCGAGGACAGAAGATCGATTAATCTTCCAGAGTCTCCGGGAAGACCTTGAATACCCTGGCGCCAACCGCAACCATGGTCAGTGCGACAGCGATGCCAGCTACACCAAGCGCCGCTTCAGGCAGGGTAGGCACATAATTCATCACCTGTCCGTCGTAGAAACCACTCTCCACAACCTCTTTACCCGGGAACAGATTCATTGGGTAGGCCTGACCACCGATGACAATCACATAGATCTGGAAGAAGCCACCGATCAGCACCGCAACGGATGCCGCGGCAATCGCCCAGCGGGACTTTTCAAATGCCGGGGAGTAGATCAAAAACAGCGGAATGATGCTGCCGATGAAGATCTGACCGATCCAGAACATCTGGGTATAGACACCACCATCGAGCAGGATGAAGCGCTCGATACCATGATGCTGGGTAATGTAGAGATTGGTCAGATGATAAGCCAGGGTGAAGTAGAACACCGCACCAACGAAAACCCCCAACAGGTTTTTCAGCTTGGTCAGACGGAAATCGCCCAACTCACGATCACCCCAGATGTAGGCGGCAATCAGGGTGATGATGAAGAAAGCCAGCCCATAACTGAACGACATGATAACGAACATCGGCGCCATCACCGCTGCATCGTAAGCTTCCCGGGCGACCAGAAAACCGAAGATGGAACCGGTACCGGTGGTCAGCGCAATACGCCAGAAGAAAGCGGCAAAACCGACGGTGCGATTATATTTGTTTACGCTACGGTCGATCATGGTCCAAAGATAGATACCAACGATCGCGAAGAATCCGGTGTAGAGTATGACGTTCCAGGCGAAGATTGACTTGAAGTTATATTCCGTCATGGCGACGATCAGACGGTCGGGACGTCCCAGATCGAGAACCAATACCATCAGACCACCGGCCAGCAGACCGATAGCCAGCAAGCCGGAGTAGCGGCCCAGAGGTTTATACAGCGGCCCACCGAAGACTGAACCAATGGAAGCGACATTCAGCGCCCCGGAAGCAGCGACAATCAGAAAGATGGCGAATACATGAGGCAGCCCCCAGACAATCTGGTTGGTCATGCCGGTAACCCAGTGGCCATTGTGCTCCATGTAGTAGGCGGCACCCAGACCGATCGCGATGATCACACCCAACAGGGCCAGCCCGGACCAGTATCTTGCCGGCGTGCCACAGTAGAGTTCGCGGTAATACATCTTACTCATTTTGAATCCTAGCTCCCCTCAGATTACAGGTTGAGATAGCGCACGCCGGTATTCAACTCAAGGTCGGCCCGGATCTGTACTGAGTTGGTGGATTTAAGTGTCTTGCTGATCTCACTGTTCGGATCATTCAAGTCACCGAAAAGGATGGCGTCATGGCCCTCTTTGCTGCAGGCTTCCTGGCAGGCCGTCTGCATAACCCCATCGTCGACACGATGCACACAGAGTGTGCAGGACTCAACGCAACCTTTACCACGTGGTGCATTGACCGACTGTTCAGTCAGTGCTTCATGGATGAAGGATCTGGCTTTATAGGGACAGGCCATCATGCAGTAACGGCAACCGATGCAGCGGTGGCGATCCACCAATACTATGCCGTCTACTCGCTTGAATGAGGCATTGGTCGGACAGACATCGACACAGGGCGGATGCTCACAATGCTGACACATCATGACCAGACGGTTTTCGCGGCCAGTCTGCTTGTCTTTCAGTTTTACCGGACGAATCCAGACAGCGTCGGTTGCCGGTCTGCCATGGCCTTTCAGACCATGTTCCGTATTACAGGCGTCAACACAGGCACTACAACCGTCAGCACATTTGTTACTGTCGATCAGCATACCCCAACGATGTTTTGCATCGGCTCCAGCAGAAGCCTCATCACTGACAGAAGCAGCATGCAGAATCACGCCGGGTGCGATGGTCATGGCACCGGTTGCAGCAATGGCACCGCCAATCATCTTGCGGCGATCCATATTCGGCTGGTCACTCTTATTACTCATCTTCAGTCTCTCTGAATCCCAGCTGGCAGTTGAATATCAAGGCCTTCATGCGGATCGGAGTCACCACTATGATGTCCTAATTTGGCAGCTCCGGCCTGTGTGTCGGGCGTTGTTCTGTGGCACTGAAAACAGGCAGGGCTCACCGCAACATACTCGTGACAAGCCTGACAAAACTGACCCTCATCGGTTACAGAGACCGCCTGACCTTGTTGATCCTTCGAGGCATGGCAGTCGATACATTCCGACAGACTGTAATCGATACCACGAATACCATCGATTACAGTGTCATCTCTGCCATGCTGCAGGTAGTCCATATGGTTCCTGCGCATCTGATCCGTCGGTGCCACGCAACTCTTAAGCGAAGCGGCTTTCGAATTTTCGGTCACAAAGCGACTCTCAGCGAACACCTGCATGGCAGGCGCCAACAGCGCCGCCAGCAGGATCAAGAGAGTACTGTTGCTGATGAGAGAACTACGCATCTCAGCTCCTATTCACCTAACCCCATTTGGATATAACCAGTTGGGCAGACATCGGTACAAACATGACAACCGATACACTTGTTGTAGTCTGTGTCCACATAGCGGCCAGTGGTGGTCTCATTGCGCTTGACGCGGAAGACCGCATCCTGAGGACAGAAGACCACACAGTTGTCACACTCGAAACACATGCCGCAGCTCATGCAGCGTTTGGCCTCTTCCTGCACCTGTTCCTGGTTCAGACCACTCATACGCTCTTTGAAGTGGTGTAATACTTCATCAGCGGTGGGAACATCTTCTGAACGCAGCAGACGCGGTGTGAATTCGAAGTGGCCGAGGAACAGATCGTTGGCAGGAATAACCTCCTGACGGGAACGGTCCTCATAGTTGTGGACAGCGTATTTGGCAGAGTTGGTACCACGCAGATCACCTTCATTCTTATCGAAGGCTTCGGGCTCCATATCGGCCTCTTTCAGCTTATCCAGCAGGTCGAAGTGATGTACATCCACCTTGGGACGCTTGGCCATCGTTTTCTTATTGATGTAGGCATCGATGCTTTCGCAGGCAATGGATGCCTGACCAATCGCGGTGGTCAGCAGATGAGGCCGAACGATATCACCAGCGACGAAGTGACCCTCTTTACCGGGTACCTGATAGAACTTGTCCGCATCGATCAGGTTGCGATCGTTGGCCATATCCTCCAGGCCGTCCATATCTGCGCTCTGACCAATCGCGGAGACGATCAGATCAGCTTCCAGTACACGCTCGGTACCTTCGGTTGGAATCGGAGTCATGCCGTCCATTGTACAATCACAAACTTTCAATCCGGTTGCACGACCGTCGTCACCGATAATCACTTCCAGTGGCATTACGCCGTCCAGAATCTCGCAACCTTCGTGCAGTGCATCGTGAATCTCGTGCTGTGCGGCAAACATCTTGTCCTTGGTGAACAAGGAAGTCAGAGTCGCAGCGGCAGGTGCAGCACCGTCGGCCAGCGCATCATCCTGATTCATGTTGATATCCAGTACCACATCTTCAGGATTGCCAGCGGCATCATTGGTACCGAGACGACGGGCGACTGAAATCACGTCGATGGAGGTATCACCACCACCGATGCAGACCACGTTCTTCGCGGTGACCTTCATGCGGCCCTCGTTGAAGGCCTTGAGGAAGGCGACACCGGAGACACAGTTAGGTGTGCCTACCCAGCCGTCAACCGGCAGATCGCGACCATTCTGGCAACCCAGTGCCCAGAGAATGGCATCGTACTCTTTTTCGAGATCGGCAACCGGCACATCGGAACCGACCTTGACACCGGTACGGGTCTCAACGCCCATATCCAGAATACGCTGAATCTCGGCCTGCAGTTTATCGCGAGGAATACGATAGTTGGGGATGCCGTAACGCATCATACCGCCGAGCTCAGGATCCTTTTCGAATACGGTAACCCCGTGACCCAGTTTACGCAGTTGGAAGGCAGCCGCCATACCAGCCGGTCCACCACCGATTACCGCGACTTTTTTACCGGTATCGGCGCCAGGGGTGAATTTGAAACCTTTCTCGATGGCGGTATCACCGATGTACTGCTCAACTGAGTTGATGCCGACGAAGTCTTCAACCTCGTTACGGTTACAGCCATCCTGACAAGGTGCCGGGCAGACACGGCCCATCATGGAAGGGAAAGGGTTAGCCTCGACAGCACGCTCGAAGGCATACTGCTCCCACTCCATACCTTCGGAAGGTTTTTCCTGCTCACGTACGATCGCCAGCCAGCCACGGATATCGTGACCGGACGGACAGCCACCCTGACAGGGAGGTGTACGGTTGATATAGGTAGGGCACTTGTAGGATGTATCTTCCTGGAAGATCTTATCACCCCAATCATCCCACTCATTGTCGCCGTCTTCAAAACGACGCCAAGTAACGTCTTTTTTCATCTCTTCGCTAGGAGTTGCCATATTCAGTCTCCTTATAGAACTTATCTTGGTCGTGCCCTACACAGGGTAGGAATCTATGTTGCGCTAGTTAATCGTATCTCTAATCATCATCGCCATAGTCCGGGGCTTCCTCGGGTGGCGTTTTTCTGTTCAACACAATGGCATTGCTGACCAATTGGTGAACACTGACGATCTGGAACATATCCATACCGTAGTAAGGTAATACCTTGGTGAACTGACTCTTGCAGATGGCGCAGATCGCAGCTAAATGGGTAACACCTTTCTCTTCCATGACATTCTTGAAGGCGCTCATCCGAGGCTTCGCCCCTTTGACGCGCACTTCCATCAAATCATCGGTCAGCAGACCACCACCACCGCCACAGCAGAAGGTGCGCTCATGGATGGTGTCCCACTCCATGTCGTGGTAGTTGTTGACGACTGCCTTGATGACTTTACGGGGAATCTCAAACTGGCCACCCGGGGTATCACCCATGCGGGAGGCGCGGGCCACGTTGCATGAGTCGTGGAAGGTGATCGACATATCGTCATTTTCCGACTTGTCGAACTCCAGAGTGCCCTTCTCGATCTCGTTCAAGGTGAACTCGCAGATATGCTGCGGTACCGGATAGTCCGGATCGAGGAAATCGAAAGGACCGGCCAGGGTGTTGAGGAAACTGTAGGCAATACGCCAGGCGTGTCCACACTCACCAAAGACAATGCGTTTAACACCAAGCTCCAAGGCCGCTTGACGGATTCTCAATGATACCCGGCGCATATTTTCATAGCTGCCGATGAACATGCCGAAGTTACCGGCTTCCGAGGCGGTGGTGCTCAATGTCCAGCTGACACCGGCTTCATGAAAGACCTTGCCATAACCGATCAAGCCATCCACGTGAGGCTCGGCAAAGAAATCCGCTGAAGGGGTAACCAGCAGAATGTCAGCCCCTTTTACATCGAGAGGATATTTGACGGCGACTTCATCTTCGTCCCAAACATCTTCTTCCAGACCCTCAAGGGTATCAGCGATGGCAGGACCAGGCAGACCCAGATTGTTTCCGATCTTGTGGACCTTGCCGATGATCTCGTTACAGTACTTCTGGCCGACACCGATGGAGTCAAGAATCTCTCTGGCTGCCATGGAGATCTCTGCGGTATCGATGCCGTATGGGCAGAACACAGAGCAGCGTCGGCATTGTGAACACTGGTGAAAATAGCTGTACCAGTCGTCAATGATCTCTTCACTCAGATCGACCGCGCCGACCAGTTTCGGAAAGTATTTTCCGGCGAAAGTGAAATAGCGACGATAGACTTTACGCAGCAGGTCCTGACGACCCACAGGCATATTCTTGGGATCCTGGGTACCGAGAAAATAGTGGCATTTATCCGTGCAGGAACCACATTTCACACAGGCATCCATGAAAACCTGGAATGAGCGATAGCGGCTCAGCAGATCGCCCATCTTGTCGATCGCGACCTCTTTCCAGTTCTCTACTTTCTCACCGGGAAATCCCAAATCTTCCTGATGATTGGGTTTAGCCACAAAGCAAGTGATATGCTCCATGGTACCTTCAACCAACTCAGGAACTTCGATGTGTTCACTCAGTTCCGGTGTTTCGAATTCAGCTCCAGCCATTTGTAACCCTCATCGGCCAAGCGTGGACTTAAGACTCTTCAAACTTTCTGGCCCAATCGACCAAGTGACGACGCTCACGCGGATTGTCCACTTGATTACGGGTTGGGCTGAAGAAGACCCCGGGGATGTGCAGCAGTTTGCTGAATGGCAGCAAAATCATCAGCACAGCGACCAGAGTCAGGTGTATCAACAGGATCGGATCCATCGGTAGCTCGCCACCGCTTAAGGTCCAGAATCCGGTAAAAAACTGCTTCACTGCCACCACATCGGTGTGAATGACAAAGGTCATCATGGCGCCGCTCATGCCGATCATCAGCAGAATCAGCAGCCAGAGGTAATCGGATGGTGCAGAGATATAACGGACCCGGTCGACGAAAATACGTCGAACCAACAGACCCGCCAGACCCGCAACCATGGCAAAGGCAGCATACTTACCGAAGGGCTGTATCAACTGGATAGGCAGCCACACAGGATCGATGAAGTAGCGCACATGTCTCAACAGGACCAGGAAAAGCCCCATGTGGAACAACCAGGAAAAGATCCAGGTCCACTTGGTACTCTTGAACAGACTTTCAAAGAGTACAACTTCGCGAAACAGTCTGAAAACAACCCCGGTCTGAGTCACAGGCGCCGGAGTCGTGGGAATCTTTAGTGGTGCAGGTGTCTTGGCATACTGGACGATTTTTCTCGCCAAGCCAATTACCAGAACGATGGTCGCTACGATAAACAGCAACGCGTAGACAGATGACATGTTCCTGCGTTCCTCAAGTGTTGGTCTGATTCACCGGCGGGTGAATGTCAGCATTCACCCGCCCAGTGTATGGGTCTCTTAGATACAGCCAGTAGGCTTAGGCAGACCGGCGAAACGGCAAGCCTGCTTACCAGGACCGTATGGGAAAAGGGCATACAGATATTTAGAGTTGCCTTTCTCTTTACCCAGCTTCTTACCAACAGCTTTGGTCAGAACGCGTACGGCTGGAGCAATCTGGTACTCTTCATAGTACTCACGCAGGAAGTTGATGATCTCCCAGTGCTCGTCGGTCAGCTCGAGGTCATCCTCTGCCGCCATAACTTCAGCAACAGCAGGTTCCCATTCACCCAGGTTGGTCAGGTAACCCTCTTCATCAGTTTCGAAGGTTTTACCATTTGCTTCGATAGCCATATTTTCTCTCCAAATTACGTTACAGAGTTGTTCAGTAAACTAATCAGACCCAAGCCTGTACTTTGTCGTTCTCAGCAGCGAGGGCGACAAACTTGGCATAGTCCACGATTTCGATACCATCAACGACCTTATCTTCAGCGACACCGCGCGCTTTCAGGTCGGGGCCCAGTACATAGAAGCTGACACCGCTGGCTGCGGCAATCTTGTCAGCAATCGCTGTGCCTTTGATCGCACCATAGATACCATCTTCATACATCAGCACGGCACTGCCCTGTTTGGCATAGGCCAGACAGCTGTCCATAGAAGACTTCTCGAAAGGTGATTTATTGACTGTGTGTAGCGTGCTCATTATCAATACCCCAAATTAGAAGCTAAACATGACATCTTGTTCTTCCATGATGTCTGCCAATTCAGCACGACTCACAACTTTGATTGAATCCTTCTCGGCCCAATCATCGTCTTCGTCTTCATAGGTGAGCGGCATCAGGTCATCAAGCGTCAGACCACGCTCTTCGAGAGACTCTTTCTCGACGAACAGCTTGGTCACATCGTAATCACCCAGTGCCTGGTATGTTGGGGAGAAGTTCTTCATGTCCACCTCAGCGGTGTCCTGCCCCTTTACCAACTGATATACACCGTCATCCAGGAAAGCCAGACTTACGTCCTGGTCAAACGCTGCCCCAATCAATACAACTTCCAGTGACTCCCAGGCATAGATGGTGCCATAGGGTGCACGGCGGTTGAGATACATGAATTTTTTTATCTGTTCAGACATATCAACCTCTATCGTTTAGTCACCGAAAACCACCAGTCGCTCAGACTGGATGCCCGCTTCGATCAACTGACCGAGACCGGAGATGCGAAAGTTGTCAGCGATGTTTTCAGCGTCTTTTCCGTTGCGCTGCATCTCGCCTTCATCCACGATGCCGCGACGCTGGGCTGCAGCCACGCAGACCACCATATCGAGGTCGTATTTCTTCGCCAGCTCCGTCCACCGATTGACGATATTACGATCGTCCTGTGGCGGGGTTGTGAGTTTGGTACCGTTGTTCACACCGTCGTGATAGAAGAAGACACGCATCACTTCGTGTCCCGCTTCCAGTGCGGCCTTGGTGAACTGGTATGCTGAGTCCGTTGCCTGGTGTTGGTACGGACCTTCGTTAACCTGAATCGCAAATTTCATCAGTATGACCTTCCTGTTAATTGCCTATACGACTACTAACCGCTATTAGAAACGGATGTGAGCAGAGGCATTCAGGTTGCTACGACCGCCACGCCAGTTATCGATGTGATACTTGGTGAAAGGCAGACCGGTCTTCTCGAAGAATTTCGGCCAACCGATACGATCAGCCCACTCACCGATGCGCTCCCAATCCTTGGCGTCTTCTTTATAAGCGCTGAGGATCTGCTTGACGATGGTGGAAACTTCAGGCCAACGTGGTGGGTTGTTCGGTACGCCGGCAGCGACCAGTTTGTGGAAGGTCGGCTTGGAACGGGCATTGGAGTTTTTACCACCCACCCAGATTGCGAACTTGGAGTGCTCTGGATCGTTGATCTGCATCGGCGGACAAGGCGGAAAGCAGGCGCCGCAGCAGATACATTTCTTTTCGTCGACTTCCAGAGAAGGCTTACCGTTAACCATCGCAGGACGGATAGCAGCAACCGGACAACGGGCAACTACCGAAGGACGCTCACAAACATTGGCCACCTGGCTGTGGTCAATCTTCGGCGGCTTGGTGTGCTGGATGTTGATCGCGATATCACCCTGGCCACCACAGTTGATCTGGCAGCAAGAGGTGGTGATACGTACGCGGTTGGGCATCTCTTCCTTTACGAAATCGTCGTAGAGGTCATCCATCAGCGCTTTAACAGCACCGGATGCGTCGGTACCCGGGATGTCGCAGTGCAACCAACCCTGGGTGTGAGAGATCATGGAGACCGAAGGACCGGTACCACCGATCGGGAAGCCTTCCGCGTTCAGCTTGTCGATCAGCGGCTGAACCTTGGATTCATCACCGACCATGTACTCGATGTTGGAACGGATGGTGAAGCGAACGTAGCCTTCCGCATACTCATCTGCAATATCCATCAGCTTACGAATGGTGTAGAGATCCATCTGACGCTGAGTACCGGCACGCACTGTCCAGATGCTGTCGCCACTCTTGGCAACGTGACGCAGAACACCAGGACGCAGGCGCTCATGCCAGGCCCATTCGCCATAGTTTTTCTTCAGGACGGGGTGCAAGTAGGGCTCCATCTCCGGGACGCCACTCTCGATCGGCATACGAGGTTCCGACATACCTACCTCCAAAAAAATAGGGTAATTGATTCGTTTTTAGGGGCATCCGGGCTATCCCGGTGCCCCCATTGAAAACTGCTGCTGTCAGTCAGCAGAAGACAAATTTATTGAGCTTTACGCTCAGCCCATTTGCCCGCTTCTTCATCCCAACCATCCATGCGGACATAAGGATTCATACGCGGACGTTCGATCATATTAGGATCGATCTCCAGGCCGACGCCTTCGAGGAAGTTGACCAAGCCGATACGCTCGATCATCTCACCGGTACGCTCATGCTCCAGCGCATTCTCTGCGAAGAAGTCGAGGATCTCGGTGGCCAGCTCTTCCAGGGTTTCAAAGTCCTCATCAGACTCAAGCTTCATGAAAGGCACGATAACCGTACCCATCAGGTCGCCGATCTTCAGAGTACGCTTACCGCCGCACAGCAGGGTAACGCCTTTGTCGTCGCCGGGAGAGAGCGCTTTGTTCATCACGTTGATGCAGTGCATGCAACGGACGCAGGAGGGGTTGTCCACTGCCAGGGTATCGTCATCATTCAATGACAGGGCCTGGGTTGGGCAACGGGTGATCACATTGTCGATGACATATTTGCGACCTTTCTCGCCGACGAATTTTTTCACTTCGTCCTGATCGACTTTCATGTCATCGCGCCAGGTACCAATGGTAGCCAGGTCAGCACGCTGTACAGAGTTCATGCAGTCATTCGGGCAACCGGAGACTTTATATTTGAACTTGTAAGGCAGTGCTGGGCGGTGCATATCGTCAAGGGCGTTGTTGACCAGCATGCGCATGGTACGACCCTCGTCGAAGCATGAGTTTTCGCAGCGTGCTGCACCAACACAGGACATTCCGGTACGTACCGCAGGACCGGCACCACCGAGATCAAAACCCATTTCGTTGATCTCATCGAATGCAGGCTGAACGTTGTCAGTGGTACAACCCTGGAACATGATGTCGCCAGACTGACCATGGAACGCAATCAAACCGGAACCGTACTTTTCCCAGATATCGCAGAATTTGCGAATGGTGTCGGTGTCGTAGTGCATACCTGGAGGCGGCATGACACGCAGGGTGTGGAATTCTGCAGCGGCAGGGAACAGAGCCTGGCCGTCATCACCTTTCAATTCGGTAAAACGGGGAATGATACCACCGCCGTAGCCGATAACGCCCACAGTACCACCTTTCCAGTAGCCTTTGCGGGTTTCGTAAGAAGTCTCCAGCTGACCAAGCAGGTCAACCATCATATCGTTGTCTTTGGCGAGGCGCTTGAGGCCGGTAACGAATGAGGGCCAAGGGCCACTCTCCAGCTGATCAAGCATGGGGGTATCATGCATCTGTTTTGCCATCACTGTTTCTCCCAATGGTCGTTTATCGAGGTCGTCAGCATTTTCTACATCCTAATTTTTCTTGGCTGAGAACCAAGTTGTAGAATCTGGCCACCGACCCGCAATCTTAACCTCACAGGCAGGGCCTGTTTCTACTGGCCGACAAGTTTAGAGTTTCCTAATGCTCACCCATATCCTTCCGATGGGAGAGACAGGGATAGAAACATCTATCCCAAATGGGATAGAAAATCGATGTTCAATTGCCATGTTTTAAACACCATTACCTACATAACCACTGCAATCACAGCGAGTTATAAATCATTCCCAACTTATTCAATTAAGTGAATATCCCTTTTTTCTTTAGGGGAGAGAATTGTAAGCTTTAACGGCAGATAGGACTTGAACCCAACTTAAGCATATTGTTCAATAGTAATATCCTAGCGTTTTACTAAGTATTTAAACGGATAAAAGTATGCTGTACCTGAGCGAGATCATGATGCAACATCCAGAGGTTGAGAATTTTGAGCAACTTCTGAATGTCGTAAAAGAACGATCGAAAACGGAGGTATTCTTCCGTATCGACGTCAAACCACCCTTTGCGGATACCCCTGAGAATTGGGAAGACCGCCTGGAAGCGGCCTTTACCTAGGCTCCAGGATAAACAAGGGCAAGACAAAAAATATTATTTAAGGGCAGAGATCTGTGAAGTATTTGGAATCAGAAACCTTTCTCGGAGACAGCGAAAGCGCTGAAGATGCTGTCAAATCAAGCAAGCTTCTCGAGGTTAAGCTGCAGGAGATCCGCCAACAACTGGAGGCGCTCGATACAGACAGCGTCTCTGCACAACGCCTCTCACTGGAGATTGAGAGCTGCTATATCCTGCTCGATCTGGATCGCAACGATGAAGCCTGGCAGATCGCCAAGCGCGTGTTTGAGAGAGCGCTCGCATCTGAACTGTGGCTGGCTGCGGTGGAGGCGTGTGACGTGCTCTACCAGGCGGAGAAGGAAGACGGTCCCAAAGCGCTGGCTCACGGTATCTGGCTGGGGGTCACCTTTCCCATCGATCCTGAACTCAGCGTTGCCATGTTGCAGCATCTGATCGACGAAACACCGGATAAATCGGATGGTGCTGCGGTGGCGGCGGCAACCGCCTGCTACATCGTCGATCTGCGTGCCGAGGGGCAGACCCAGGAAGACCTCAGGTTTTTCACCAACCAGCTGATGGGCCAGGTTGCCAGACGCCACAGCCAGGTGGAAGAACAGGAGATCTTCGATTTCTGGGTGGAGCGCATGGAACTGGACGATCCGGCCAAATTTCTCCCCCGGCTGGCCACTGTGCTGGATGTGATCATCGATGGAGACTGGTGGTATGACCGGGATGAATTGCGCAGTAAAATACCGGCAGAAGCCTGATTGGAGTTGAATATGTTCTGGCAGGAAGAGCAGGATGAGGAGCGGTTTGTGGTCCCGGACAATGTCCTGGATCTGCTGTTCAAGATCAACTGCCCCACCCTTCCCATCGATCACGCCTGGGCGCTGTCACAGGCAATCCAGCAGGCCCTGCCCTGGTTTGCCGATGAACCGAATGCGGGTCTGCATCTGATCTACGGGGCGGATTCGGGTAACGGCTGGGAGCGTCCATCCGGCGGCGACCAACTGCTCTATCTGTCGAGACGCACGCCACTGACACTGCGCCTGCCCAACAGTCGCATCGAGGATGCGCAGGTACTCAGCGGACAGACCCTGGATATCGATGGCCACACCTTGGAGATCGGTAAATCCCATACCCGTCTGCTTGGTATGACCACGACCCTCTATTGCCGCCATCTGCTTGCCTCGGAGAATCAGTCGGAAGATGAATTTCTGCAGCAATCGGTGAATCAGCTGAAAGCCCTTAATCTGAGTTTCAAAAAGGTGCTTTGCGGCAAAGGGGAACAGTTTGAGACGCCGGAGGGGCCGCTGATTACGCAAAGCCTGATGGTGGCAGGCCTACCCCTGGATGATGCCGTCACACTCCAGGAGGAGGGATTGGGGCCATTACGAACTCGCGGCTTTGGCTTGTTTAATCCACACAAGACTGTTTAAGATTACAGGCTGCAAATTCACCGCTTGGCCGGATTTGTCTCCAACAGAGGGAGAGAAAATCCTGGTGCTGAGCGGAACAGAGAATTCCAAAATTAAAATTTGAGTTTAACGGGATAGAGTGTCTCGTGATTTAGTTAGGAGAGATCAATGTCATATGAAGTAAACGGTAATACAATCGAAGCTGATGCAAACGGCTATCTGGTCAATTTGACCGATTGGAGTGAAGATGTGGCCAAGGCCATTGCTGAGCAGGAAGGTGTAAACCTGTCTGAAAAGGCATGGGAAATCATCAACTTTCTGCGCGATGAGTATATTAACAATGGCGGCAATCAGCCTAACGAGCGTAATATGGTCAAGCACTTCAAAGGTGTCTGGACCGATGAGGGCAAAGTGGATGCGAAAGCACTCTACATCCACTTCCCCAAAGGCCCGGCCAAGCAGGCAAGTAAGATTGCCGGCCTGCCTGAAACCAAACGCAAAGGTGGTTACTAAGCCGCTCGGTCCGAGTTGAAAAGCGATGGGGTGTGGGACCTCTCACACCCCCCTATTCCCACCATTGCTCATCCTCCGACTCGACTTTCGCAACTCAGGGCCCAGTTAGGGCCGCTTGCGTGGACCCGGCTTTCCGGATCGTCATTTGAAATCCGAAATTTGAGTTCCAAGCTGGGCCTAAGCTATCGAATCATTTGCGTTAATTCGCGTTCATTTGCGGACAAGCCTTTTCCACCCCTACTCCCGGCCAGTATTAGACATCACTCCACATCCGCAGCAGATTGGCATAGGACTTATCCACCAATCCGGTAGTCGATTCATCAGGCCGATTCATCAACAGATCCTCCCTCGCCTGATCAAGTTCGTAGAGCAGCTCTCGCCGTGCCGGATCACGTACATAGCTCTGTATCCAGGCCAAAGCCACCAACCTTTCACCCCGGGTCACCTCGGCAACATGGTGCAGGCTCGACGAGGGATAGATCACTGCACTGCCCGCCGCCAGCTTGACCCTCTTTTCGCCGAAGGTAGTACGAATCACCAGTTCGCCCCCTTCATATGTATCCGGTTCCCTGAGGAAAATGGTCATCGAGATATCACTGCGAAAGCGCTGACCGCTCAGCCCCATGATGGGATCATCCACATGGTCGCCATAGGTCATCCCCGAATGGTATCGGGCAAAGATCGGATCGGCCATACGATAAGGCAGAACCGCTGAACGAAAGCTACCATTCTGCCCCATGGCGCTGGTCAGAATCCGAATCAACAACTCCGTCTGTTTCGGCGAACCTTTCAGCTCCTGATTGTTTTTGACTTTCTGTGCGGCCATGCCGGCCGTCAGCTTGCCATCGACAAACTCTGCATCGGCCAGTATCTGATCGATCTTCTGTAGCAGAGCCGAATCGAGTAGACCATCAATTTCCAACAACATCAGAAACTCCTATATTGATTCCAGGGCAGATTGCATCGCTTGTTCGTCAACCGGAAATGTCACCACCGCATGCACGGCGTAACGGGATTTTACCTCTTCCAGACGCTGCAGGTATTTCGCGTCGATCAGCACAACGATCCCGGCTTCGATATCGTAGCGTTGCAGAGTTGCCAACAGGGATTCCAGATTACTCATACGATCCCGGAACTGGGGATCGGAGTAGAACTCCGCAACAACCACCTGAGGACGATGCTTCTTCAGCCAGGACTGGGCCTTGCGCACCGAATTGACCATCTCCACCTTGAAATTGAGACGCTGATAGAGGGGTATGAAATTTGGGTAACCACCCAATTCAACCACCGCGAGTAATTCCTGATCTTCCATACGCTTGATTTTACCTTTAGGAGACCCGATCATAATCCCTCGGAAATTCCAGGGCCTGTTAACAGAGCCTGAAACCGAGCTTATTTATTTGAGTCTTAAATTCAGTCAGTACCATGCAACTAAATCTTATTATCGATGACTGGTCAATGAACCTTGAAATACCGGATGGCTATATCGATGCCATGAATGAGTCTTTCGAGAAAATGGATCAGGATATGAACAAGGGCTGGCAAATCGGCCAGAGATGGGTGAAAAACCCAGATAAAATGCAGCGCTGCCAATTGGTTGCAGGTAAACTGCTGACCGCCCTGGAGACCGACAATGAACAGTTGGCATTGATGATGGGCGGTTATATCGTCTCCCGAATGCAGGGCGTCAAACAGGTGGTTATCGATAACACCGGTGAGCCGGAAGAGACCTCATTTCAGTAATCCTTGAAACTCCCGATCCGGGACAACTGCCGAATTGACCGTTGATACATTTTCCCACCGGGTTCACCGCACCAATTTGCAGATGCCCAGTGGATAAAACCTTAGTGTCGTTAAGCGTCGTATCGGCCAAACCGGCTCAGCCTCTTCCCGCCAGTTGCCGGGTTTGATCAACGCTTCCCCTGAAGCAACCGTGATCATAAATGAAAACCTTTTTGCGTGATCACTGCTATCTACGCACTCAATGACCAGCTGCAAACCATACCGCTAACCACCCTGCGCCATTTTCTCGGAATGGGCCTGAAATACCTTGATGGCCGGTTGATTGTTGTTTTTTCTCGCCAGATCCTCAGCACTCATGCCACGACTGTTTTTCCTCTCGGTGTCAGCGCCATGGTGGATCAACCGTTCAACGACAGGCCCGTGATGGTTATATTGCGCCGCAATCATCAGCGCATCCTCAGCGTTGTTCACCAGCTGATTGATATCCGCACCCAGTTCGATCAGTTTGTCGATGACCGCCGGATTCGAGCTGAAACCCGCCGCACCGGTCAATGGAGTCCCTTTAAAAATTGTATCGGCCTCATTGATCTCAGCACCCCGCGCCACCAAAGCCTCGATGATCAGCGGATCCTTCACAGCCATTGCCGCCCACATCAGGACACCACCATTCTTGTTACCCGGCTGCAAGGCCTCATCGGGCACCTCGGCAACGGACTGAAGCGTTGCATCGGTCCAGTACTCCTGGGTACTGAATTTTCGATGTGGATTGGAGATTTTAAGATAGATCGCAAACAGAACGACGACTGCCAATACGATCAGTAGTTTTGGATTGACCTGACTCATGCTGCTCCCTTTTAACACTAGCCTGCTTAATTAAAGCCCTGTGAACACTCATCCAATATGGCCATCAATGATTGAAACAAAATGGTCAATAGAGGGTTACTCTCCAGGCAGTACCGTTATATACAATAAAAATCGCTTCGACTTGGGAATTTAACACCTCAACCAGCACCATCTATTGGATTAGTGTTAACAGCTCCAGATTAGAAGGTACTCGCTTCCACCATCTGCTTGATTGCCGAGCGGCTATCGACTGGCCGATTCCGGTAACAGTCGAGCAGCCGGGTCGCCAATCCGGACCAGTGGGCCTCGCCATCAGATACCAGTTTGGAAAACCGTTGCCAGTCTTTGTCCCGATACCAGGCTTCATAGGCTGAGATCAGCGCCGGGAAGAGGGATTTACGCATCCCGCTCAAGCCACCGATGTAGAAATGCAGAGAGGCTTCATCCTCATCTTCCAGTAACTGAGGCAGTGTCACCTGACAATCAGCCCAATGATCCCTGACTGCACGAACCATCAGCTCGGCAGCGGAATGGCCGAGCTCCAGAACCATCTGATTCCATTGATCTCCGAGTATCCGTCCCGCCTGATACTCTCCCTTCTCATGCAGCAGAACCGCTGCCAGCTCTTTCTCCACCATCAGATCGAGGGAGTCTTGCAGCTGATTATCGAAATCATAGTGAGAAAAGGCTCGCCCCAGGGCATTATCGGCCCGTTGCCATCGCCAGTTCTCAAACTTCTCCCACAACAACCGGCGAAAGGACTCCCGCCGTATATAGATGCGTCCACCCTGATTCATCGCTGCTGGTGCGGAGAGGTCTCTGGCGAGTTCACGTCCGGCAACCCATACCGAGATACCCTCCGGTTCCTCACGACGTTCCAGGTGACCTAGAAAGAACAGTGGTTTGTTTTTCGCACCATAGCCGGCGCTATAGACCAGCCCTAAGGGTTCCAGTGATTGGTTGATGGCTTCCACATCGAAGGGATCATAGTTCTGGCCATCGATCGGCAGGGAGTCGAAGTTGTCATCCACCAGGGATTCCCACAGCGCTTCCCGGGCGGTCAGCCAATCACCGACCGACTCATTGGTCAGGGAGGCCTCGTAGTCGAGACCATTCTCCCAGCGGTAGTACTCCCGCATCTTTAAAAGGTAGGTACAAAGACCATAATCGGTGCCATGACGGGCATCCGAGATATGGCAATTGCGTTGTACCGTGCAACAGAGTTGCCTGAGTGTACCTTTCATCGAGTCACCTTCTTAGGGCCTGTTAACAATCCTATATTTTAGAATCTCTTTTACCAACCCCAATTATTCAGGGTAATACAGACTTGCAGAATAACTGTAACCAATTGTTTTTATATATAAAAAAAGAAACTACTCCTGCACTGCCGGAAGTTCATAGACAAGCAGCTCCCGCAACATGGCAGTGGCATAACAACCGGCTGGCAGAAAAAACCTCAGCTGCAGATCCCCCTCCTCGAGAAACTGCCACTGCAGCCCTTTCAGGGCAACCCTCAAGGCTCTGCGCTCCTGTTGCAATCCCACATGTTCCAGCCCATTGCGCCACAGTTCAAAGGGGCTTAGCAGCTGCCTCTCCAGACTCTCTGTAGCCTCTTTGACCAGGCTCCGGCCACGCCCCCAGAGTGGACCGGTAGGATGAATGTCCAGTGATGCGCAGCGACTGAGCAGCCGCTCGGGCTGCTCTTCATGGTCTGCAAAACAGCCCCGACTGCCATCCAGCTGAAAATAGTCACCGGCTAGCGGACGGTTCCAGTTTCCCTGTTCGATTCGGGCGGCCAGAACCTGATTGAACAACTGGGATCTGGCGGCTGAGATAATCAATCCCCGCAAGGACCGATTGAGTCGCGGCCTGGATGGGGAGAAGAGTCGATCCGCCTGATCCAGGTTGCTGTAATCATGGCCAAAGCGCTGCTCACCAAAGTAGTTGGGCATGCCGGCTTCCTGCAACTGCTGGAGACGCGTTTCAATAGCCTGTTGCTGTGCGTCGAGCTGTCGGACTCTGAGCACGAAATGGTTACCCCGCAGGGTACCCCGACGCAGCTTCTTTTTGTGCCGGTGGACCGCCAGCACCTCGATCAGATCCTCATCCAGGGCCTGCCAGTCCGGCTCAGGTCGACCCGCCATACCAAGAGAGAACCATTGAGTGGTCACCGCGTGGCGGTCTTTCAAACCGGCGAAACCCACATCCTTCCGGTCGATCCCGGCGAGACGCGCCAGCTGCCCGGCAAGCCACTGGGTATTGGTCTCTCTTTTTCTGATCTGGACCAGCAGGTGTTCCCCCTCCTCATCCGGCAGGAAACCGAGCTCTTCATCCACCTGAAAATCATCCACGCAGGATCGGATCACACCACGGCCTACAGGCGTGCCATGGGCGTAGGGCATCTGCGCCAGGGTAACCCAGGGCTGATCACTCACTGGCTTTATCCACCAGCAGCACGATAGCCAGTGCGGCTATGCCCTCCCCCCGACCGGTAAAGCCCATACCCTCGGTGGTGGTGGCCTTGATATTGACCCGATCAAAATTGGTTTGCAGATCCCCGGCCAACAGGGATCTCATCTCATCGATATAGGGAGCCAGCTTGGGTTTCTGGGCGATAATCGTCATATCTGCATTGGCAAGCTTGAGGCCCAACTCCTGCAGCTGCTGCATGACCTGACGAAGCAGTTCCCGACTGTCAATGCCCGCATAGGCCGGGTCGTTATCGGGAAAGTGATGTCCGATGTCACCCAGGGCAGCAGCGCCAAGCAGTGCATCGCAAAGCGCATGAATCAGCACATCCCCATCGGAATGGGCCTTCAGGCCCTGATCATGCGGCACCTCGACACCGCCAAGTATCAACGGGGAGCCGAACTCGAAACAGTGAGCATCATAGCCCTGTCCAATACGCATAAATATTTCACCCTGGTTGCTTAAGAGTTGCCCGATCAGGTCGCTAAATAAACAGCATTGTACGCTTTGTCGCAAGATTAAACTCGGCGACTGAAAATATCGGCCTGAAGCCGGTAGGATTCCCAGCCTTTCGGGTCAATATCGAATCTGCGGTTAAAGCCAACCGCTAGGGATAAAGTTCAAATAGATCGAGCAACCAGCAGATGATTCAACGTGTAACCGCCGTGACTCAGAACAGGGTCAAGAAGATCGAGATCCTGAGGCACCTGCCGAAACGGGTGCGCAACTATGTGCTCTCCGAAACCCATATCGAACATTGTAATGCCGATAGCCGGATTGCGGTTGCCGGTGAGGCCAGCGAACAGGTCTTCTACCTGATGGCGGGAGATGTCAGGGTCAGTTTCGATGACGGCAAGCAGATCGTCTGCAAGGCGGAGCAACCCTGCAGCCTGGTTGCACTGGCGGAAAAGAACCCGAGTGAAGTCTCCATAGACAGCCTGACTGCGGTTGACCTGTTGAGTATTCCACGAGAGCTCTACGATGCGATCAAACGGCTGCCGCCGGTGGTCAATCAACGCTCGAACAACACCATCGAGTTGCAGGACAGTGAAGGGCCGGAAGATGAACTCTACTGGGAGTTCCATGAAGCGGTGCAGAACAACTCCCTGGAACTGCCGAGCATGCCCGATATCACCATGCGCATCGCCAAGGTGATCAACGACAGCAACTCCGACAGCGAAGATATCGGCCATGTGGTACAGGCGGATCCCACCGTGGCCGCCCGGGTGATCAGCGTGGTCAACAGCGCTGCCTATCGGGGTAAGCAACCGATCGACAGCCTACCCGATGCGGTTACCCGACTGGGAAGATCGGTGACCCATAACCTGGTAATCAGTTTTGCCCTGGGGAAACTGTTTCAAAGCCGCTCAAAGGTGCTCAGGCAACGGATGCTGAGACTCTGGAAACATGTCAGCTATGTGGCACCGATCTGCCATGAACTGGCCAATGTCACGCCGGGGCTCGCCCCTGACCAGGCGCTGCTGTGTGGACTGCTCCACGACATCGGTGCACTCGCCATCATCGGCGCCGCACGCAGCAAACCGGAACTTGCTGAGAATCCGGAAGTGCTCGATCGGGTATTGAGCAATCTGAAAGGCGAAGTCGGTGCGATGGTATTGAGGAAATGGGAGTTTCCGGACTACTTCGTCCAGTCCGCGCTGCATGCAGAGGATTGGATGGAGGATATCAGTCACGAACCGGACTATGTGGATCTGGTGGTGGTAGCCCAGCTGCACGCCTTTGTCGGTACGCCGGCGATGGCCAGATTACCCCGTCTCGACCTGGTACCTGCGTTTCATAAACTGGCGCTGGGCAAACTCACCCCAAGACACTCGATCGGTATCCTGGAAAATGCCCGGGAGCAGATCCGTGAACTGCGTGATCTGCTGGCACTGTAAGCAGCTCACTCCTGCGAACTGAGCAGCTTGAGATAGTGCTCGGCCAGCAGCAGATCGTGCTGATGGGTGATTTTAATGTTCATGCCGTCACCCTCCACCATCAAGGGCCGATGGCCTGACAACTCCACGGCACTCGCCTCATCGGTAACCGCCGCACCCTTCTCGATCGCCTGCTCCAGACAGCGCTGCAACAGCCCAAGACGAAACATCTGAGGGGTAAAGGCGCGCCACAGACGCTCCCGGGAGACCGTGGCGTCGACCTGGTTCGCAGCATCGACCCGTTTCAGGGTGTCGGCGACCGGGATACCCAGCAACCCGCCGACCGGATGGCTCTGCAGTGTCTCGATCAAGCGGTCCAGATCGACGCTGGAGAGACAGGGACGGGCGGCGTCATGCACCAGCACCCAATCATCCTGGTCGGCCGATTCAGCAAGCGTTACCAGAGCATTTCGCACCGAGTGGTAGCGCTCCGCCCCACCGGCGGCCCGAATCACACTCGGGTGATTGTGATATTCGCAGCTATCCCAGTAGCCATCCTCGGCCGACAGGGCCACACAGACCCCGCAGATGCGCGGGTGATTCAACAATCTCTCCAGGGTGTGGTCGATAATTCTGCGACCACACAGATCCAGATACTGTTTCGGTACCGCCCCGCCCATTCGTCGGCCGACACCGGCGGCCGGCACGATCGCCCAGCATCTATCGCTCATTGTTGTCAGTCCCTGAGGGTGTGATGACCTGATAGAAGGTCTCCCCCTCTTTGATCATCCCGAGCTCACTGCGGGCCCGCTCCTCGATGGCAGCCTGGCCACTACGCAAATCCTCCACCTCGGCCTGCAGGGCATGGTTGCGTTTACGCAATCCGATCAACTCCTGCTGCAGCGTAGCAATTTCATCTTTCAGATTGTTCACCTCGGCAAGACTCCCCTCGCCCACCCAGAGGCGATATTGGAGAAACAGCAGCAAGGCAACCAAAATGGCAATTATGATGCGCATCGATCAATCAAGGATGTGAAAGTGTATGGAATCAGGGCAGCCCTGAATCGAAATCGATTCAGAGTGACGGAGGGCCAACCCTCCCTCCCCGGTCCGGGATCGCTCCCGGCGCCCTGAGCACAACCTATAGCATACCCAGTGACGCCTTGCCCAACCAGGGAGGATGGGATGTGCGTCAGATCATGCGATGGTTACCGGGAAGGCATCTTTGCCTGCGTAGACTGCGTCATCACCCAGTTGATCCTCGATGCGCATCAACTGGTTGTATTTGGCAACCCGGTCAGAGCGGGAGAGGGATCCGGTTTTGATCTGCCCGGTACCGGTAGCCACCACCAGGTCGGCGATGGTGGTGTCCTCGGTTTCACCCGAACGATGGGAGATCACCGCGCTATAGCCCGCATCCCGGGCCATTTCGATGGCTGCCATGGTCTCGCTCAAGGTACCGATCTGATTCACCTTAATGAGAATCGAGTTGGCGATACTCTCATCGATACCCCGTTTCAGAATCTTGGTGTTGGTGACAAACAGGTCATCGCCGACCAGCTGTACCCGCTGACCCAGTTTTTCGGTCAGCAGTTTCCAACCGGCCCAGTCACCCTCATCCATACCGTCTTCGATAGTAATGATCGGGTATTGATCGACCCAGGCAGCGAGGTAGTCGGCAAACTCTTCGGCACTGAATTTGCGCCCTTCGGAGGCCAGATTGTAGACCCCATCCTGATAGAATTCGGAACTCGCCACATCGAGTCCCAGGTAGATGTCGCTGCCGGCCTTGAAGCCGGCCTTGTCAATCGCCTCCAGAATCACCTCGATGGCGGATTCGTTGGATGGCAGATTGGGTGCGAAGCCCCCTTCATCACCGACGGCAGTGGCCATGCCACGGCCCTTGAGTACGCTCTGCAGGGCGTGAAAGACCTCGGCGCCGTAACGCACCGCTTCACGAATCGAACCTGCTCCAACCGGCAGGATCATGAACTCCTGCAGATCGACACTGTTGTCCGCATGGGCGCCACCGTTGATGATGTTCATCATCGGCACCGGCAGCCGGTAGGGACCGGAGGAGAGCGAGCGATAGAGTGGCAGGGCACGCTCCTGAGCGGCTCCATGCGCGGCGGCCAGGGAGACCCCCAGCAGCGCGTTGGCGCCCAGTTTGGCTTTGTTCTCGGTACCGTCCAGATCCAGCATGCACTGATCGAGTGCCGCCTGTTCGGTAACCTCCATGCCCATCAATGCCTCTTTGATCGGGCCGTTTATGTTGGCGACAGCCTGCAGTACCCCCTTACCCAGATAGCGCGATTTATCGCCATCCCTGAGTTCCAGAGCTTCCCGTGATCCAGTGGAGGCACCGGAAGGGACCATCGCCCGTCCAATCGCACCATCTGCGGTAAAAACATCGGCCTCTATGGTTGGGTTACCCCGTGAATCGAGAATCTCTCGTCCACGTACATCAACAATTTCAGACATTTCGTCTCCATCTAATTCTGTCGTTTGTTTGTATAAGCGCTATTGTCATCGCTGCATTTTACATGAAGATGACAGGGCAGGCTTATAGTTCAAGTTCGATCAGCCCGCTCTGCTTGACCTGCTGGTCAAGCGCCACCAGGGTTTCAAGCAGTTGAGCCATTTTTGCTAGTGGCCAGGCGTTGGGGCCATCACTCAGTGCCTTGTCAGGATCGGGATGGGTCTCCATGAACAGGCCGGAGACACCGGCCGCCACGGCGGCTCTGGCCAGCACCGGCACGAATTCACGTTGCCCGCCGGAGCTTTTACCCTGCCCGCCTGGCAGCTGCACCGAATGGGTGGCATCGAATACCACCGGGCAGCCGGTCTCACGCATCGCTGCCAGTGAACGCATATCCGAGACCAGGTTGTTGTAGCCAAACGAGACACCCCGCTCACACACCATCAGCTGTTGATTGCCGGCCGCTCTGGCCTTTTCAACCACATGCACCATATCCCAGGGGGCGAGAAATTGACCCTTCTTGATATTCACCGGTAGCCCCTGCCGGGCCACCCGCTGAATGAAATTGGTCTGTCGGCAGAGAAACGCCGGTGTCTGCAGCACATCCACGCACTCGGACAACTCCTCCAGGGGGGTATCCTCGTGTACATCGGTAAGCACCGGCAGAGCCAGCTCCTGCCTTACTTTCTGCAGAATCTGCATGCCCTGCTCCATGCCTGGGCCACGGTAACTCTCAGCCGAGGAACGGTTGGCTTTGTCGAAGGAGGATTTGTAGATGAAGGGTATCTGCAACCCCTCGCAGAGCGCCTTCAACTCACCGGCGCTGTCCATGGCGAGCTGCTCACTCTCGATCACGCAGGGACCGGCGATCAGAAACAGCGGACGATTCAGCCCGATCTCAAAGTCACACAGTTTCACTGTCCGCCATCCCTGTGCTTACGGGCCGCTTCAATGAAACCGGAAAAGAGTGGATGACCATGGCGCGGCGTGGAGGTGAACTCCGGATGGAACTGGCAGGCAACAAACCAGGGGTGATCCGGTATTTCGACGATCTCGACCAAGCGGCCATCCACCGAGCGACCGGATACTTTCATACCGGCTGTGACAATGTCATCCAGATAGCTGTTGTTGAACTCATAGCGATGGCGATGACGCTCCACAATCACATCCTTGCCATAGAGCTGATGGGTGAGGCTACCGGACTGCAGGTTGCACTCCTGACCGCCGAGCCGCATGGTGCCACCCAGGTCGGAGTTTTCGTTGCGCTTTTCCAACTGCCCGTCGGCGTTCAACCACTCAACGATCAAGCCAATCACGGGATTGGGTGTCGAACGATCGAATTCGGTACTGTGGGCGCCTTCCAAGCCCGCCACATGACGGGCGAATTCAATCACCGCCACCTGCATACCCAGGCAGATACCCAGGTAGGGGATACGCTTCTCCCGGGCGTAGCGCACCGCCTCGATCTTGCCCTCCACACCCCGGTTTCCGAAACCGCCGGGTACCAGGATGGCATCCATATCCTGCAGGCTCTCCGTGCCGCTCTTTTCAATCTGCTCGGAATCCACATAGTGAATCACCACCCGGTTGCCGGTATGCACACCCGCATGCACCAGGGCCTCGGAGAGGGATTTATAGGCTTCGGTAAGGTGGACATATTTACCCACCATGGCCACCTTGACCTCACCTTTGAGGTTATCCAGCCCTTCCAGAAAGGCCTCCCACTCCGAGAGGTTGGCAGGGGGAAGATTCAGACCGAATCGCTGGTTTACCAGCTCATCCATACCCTGAGCGTGCAACAGCACTGGAATCCGATAAATGGAGTCCGCATCCACCGCAGAGATAACCGCTTCTTCGGGCACATTGGTGAACAGAGCGATCTTTTTGCGCTCCGACTCCGGCAGGGGCTGCTCTGAACGGCACACCAGGATATCCGGCTGAATACCGATCGAGCGCAACTCTTTCACCGAGTGCTGGGTCGGCTTGGTTTTGATCTCACCGGAGGCCTTGATGTAGGGAACCAGGGTCAAATGCATGAACATGGCCCGCTGATGCCCCATCTCCACGCCCATCTGACGAATCGCCTCGAGGAAAGGCAGGGACTCGATATCACCCACGGTGCCGCCGATCTCCACCAGGCAGATATCCTTATCCCCGGCGCCGAGCAGTACGCTCTCCTTAATCTGATTCGTTATGTGTGGGATTACCTGAACCGTACCGCCCAGATACTCTCCCTTGCGCTCCTTGCGGATCACCTGTTCGTAGATCTGGCCGGTAGTGAAATTGTTATTGCACCCCATGGTGCTGTCGATGAATCTTTCGTAGTGGCCGAGATCCAGATCGGTTTCCGATCCATCCTCGGTGACGAACACCTCACCATGCTGAAAAGGGCTCATGGTGCCGGGATCCACATTGATATAGGGATCCAGCTTGATCATGGTGACATCCAGGCCGCGAGCCTCGAGGAGTGCGGCCAGAGAAGCTGAGGCGATACCTTTACCAAGCGAGGAAACCACACCGCCCGTAATGAAAATAAAACTGGTCATGAAATTCTACTTACCAGGGTTAGAGTGCTGGGAATGGGATATAGGACGGGGGTAAACAGTACCAGATTGGCCCTCTTCACTCAATCTCGAAGGGCCTGTCGGTGATAGATTCGTCATAACCCCCGAGGGGGGAAGAATTCGTTTGCATATCACCGCTCTAGGTCTATAATCGATTGGCGTGTTTCGCAAATAACAACTACTGAGGCAAGTAGTACTTTACCCGAAAGTCCAAGCCATTTTTTGGCTGACCTCGTTGTGAAGTCCTCAAGCATCGTATGATGGAGGCTTACGAAGCCACTTTTATACATCACCGATGGTAGTATCAAAACAATCATTTGAGAGGAAGAAAGCATGACTAAATTTGCTAAAGTTCTGAGCATCGCTGCTCTTGTAGCTGCGTCTACCAGCGCCTCTGCCTGGTGGGGCGGTCCTGGCTATGGTAACCGCGGCTGGAACAATGACGGTTGGGGCGATGGTTGGGGTGATGGCTCCGGTGATTTCAGCTTCGGCATGAGCGGTAACGCCCGTGGTTCCGGCTATGGCCGTGGTAACAACTACTACCGTGACTACTATGGCTACGGTCCTTATGGCTATGGCGCTCCTTACGGCTACGGTGCTCCTTATGGTGCTCCTTACGGCGCTCCATATGGCTATCCTGCGCCTCCAGCTGCAGCACCTGCACCAGCTGCACCGGCTCAATAAGCCTACCCATGTGCAGAAAAGCCGGCCTTTTGGCCGGCTTTTTTTTTCTCACAAGGGCCCGGGATAGGGTTCCTGCAATGACCCAAAGTAATAAAAAAACTAAAACGACTTGATCAACATCAAGAATTTCTGGAAAAATAGGCCGGGTGCTGGTTCACAAAAAATAGAGAGACACGGATGTGGTCGTAGGATGGGGAGACAAGCTATCCGCTCCGACAGGCTGTATGTCGGGATGAGCGGTAGAAGTGGGCCCGGCGGTTAAAACATCAACCTCTGGGAGCTGTAACGCCATCGAGGAAAATGAGGTCATCTTGGAAAGGAAATGATACCCCTTACGCGTAAACCGTCTTTACCAAGCATTGACATCAAAGCACCCTGCATGCTGGAGCGATTACTTGACTAGCAGAAAAGTTGTCTCATTTGAAAATATCAAGGTAGCCTGCAAGAACTGCAGTCTGGCCACCCTCTGTCTACCGATGGGACTGACACCGGACGACGTGGAGCGTCTCGACAGCATCATCAAACGTGGGCGACCCTATCATCGTGGGGATCATCTCTACCGTGGCGGTGACAAGTTCCACAGCCTGCGGGTGATCACCAGCGGCTCGGTAAAAACCTACAGCCCCAATGAAGATGGTGGAGAACAGGTCCTGGGCTTCCACCTTCCCGGTGAGCTGATCGGCCTGGATGCCATTCAGGATGATTGCCACACCTGCTCGGCGATTGCCCTTGAGACCACCGCAGTGTGCGAGATCCCCTTCTCCCAGCTGGAGTCCCTGAGCGCCATCATGCCCAGCCTGCAGCATCAGATGTACCGCCTGCTGAGCCGGGAGATCGGCCAGGATACGGAAATGCTGACCTTGCTGGGTAAAAAGAGTGCCGAAGAGCGCCTGGCCACCTTTCTGCTCAGTTTCTCGGAGCGATTCAAGCAACGGGGATTTTCAGCCAGCGACTTCTTTCTCAGTATGTCCCGCCATGAAATCGGCAACTATCTTGGCCTGGCCGTTGAAACAGTCAGCCGGCTGTTTACCCGTTTTCAGGATGAAAATCTGCTGAGGGTTGAGCGCAAACATGTTCAGCTGCTCGACATCCCCAGACTCTACGATATCGTGCAGGGCTGCGACAGCGCCAAATCGAGTCAATCCAGGGGCTGATCCATTATCACGAACAGCCGTTACGGCTGTTTGTGCCAGATACAGGCTTCGCCCATCGCTTCAAGCTGCCGCTGATGGGCTTCCAACTCGGACTCAACCGCCTGGATCACTTTGAGAGGCGGACGATCGGCGGCCAGACGACGGATGTTGTCAGCCGCACTCTCCTCACCACCCTGCCGACCAAGCTCATCATCCAACACCAGCGCCCCCTGGCCGCCGGTCATCATCAGATAGACATCCGCAAGAATCTCCGCATCGAGTAGCGCTCCATGGAGCTCACGATGGGAGTTGTCGATATCGTAGCGTTTACACAGGGCATCGAGGCTGTTGCGCTGCCCGGGATGCATCTTCTTGGCCATCACCAGGGTATCGGTAACCGCGCAAAGGGTGTCGATACGTTGGGGATCCTGCATCAGTTTCAACTCATGATCGAGGAATCCCACATCAAACGGGGCGTTGTGGATGATCAGCTCGGCACCGCGCACATACGCCACGAAATCCTGGGCCACATCACAAAATTTCGGTTTATCGGCAAGAAACTCGTTGGTGATGCCATGCACCTCGATGGCCCCGGCATCGATCTCCCGCTCCGGCTGCAGAAACTGATGAAAATTGTTACCGGTCAGCCGCCTGTCCACCAGTTCGACACAGCCGATCTCAATGATCCTGTGGCCCTGTTCAGGTTCCAGACCGGTGGTTTCAGTATCGAGTACGATCTGACGCATCATGACTACAGCTCCTGAATGCCCTTGTTGGCCAACTGGTCCGCCAGCTCATTGCCGGGATGCCCCGCATGCCCCTTCACCCAGTGCCAATCCACCTGGTGTTTTTTAACCTCGCTGTCGAGAGCCTGCCACAGATCGGCATTTTTCACCGCCTTCCTGGCGGCCGTCTTCCAGCCATTCTTTTTCCAGTTGTGAATCCACTGGGTAATGCCGTTTTTGACATATTGGGAGTCGGTGGTCACCGCGACGCGACTGGATCGTTTCAGCTGCTGCAACCCCTTGATGACCGCCAGCAGTTCCATACGGTTATTGGTGGTGGTGGCCTCTCCCCCATAGAGATGCTTCTCATGATCGCCATAGCGCAACACCACGCCCCAACCGCCAGGCCCAGGGTTTCCCTTGCAGGCGCCGTCCGTAAAGAGTTCTACAAGCTGTGTCATCGAATTCTGCTGCAATCCATGGTAGGGGTAATTCAGGTACCGTTTCTGATGGTGGGTTCGGCTGCAGTGGGAATGACCCGCTTCTTGACCGTCCATTTCGGTCGGATCGGGGTGATCGTCACCACTCGCTTCACCGCCAGTATGATATACACACCACCAAAATTCGGATAGACCTTGTCACCGATCTGTTCCATAAACTGCAACTTCTGCATCACGCCCTGGCGCTGGATTGGAGGTCGGTAGTTGAGATACTGGATCTGCAGCAGATCGAAGCCCAGCAGCGCCAACCAATCGAGTACCCGCCGGCTGCTGAAAAAGTGGCCACACCAGGGAGGCGTGGAGGAGCGCATCTTGAGCAGCCTCACCCCACCCCACAGACTCCAGGGATTGAAACCACTCAGTAACAGCTTCCCCTCAGGTATCAGAACCCGCTCAACCTCGCGCAACACCTGATGCGGATCGAGGGAAAAATCGAGGGTGTGTGGCAGCAGCATCCCATCCACACTGTCGGTGGCAAAGGGCAGATGACTGGGATCAGCCAGTAATTGGCCCGGCTGCCCGGCGTTGCCGATCCCCATCACCAGCCGGTTGCGGGCCGGGCTCGCCTGCAACAGTTCATCAGCCATCCCCAGATGACCGATCTGCACCAGATGGTAGCCGAACATGGCGGAGAGATGGCGCTCAAGCGGGGGCCGCTCCTGGGCGACAAGATTCGCTCCAAGCTGGGTATCGAACCACTCCTGAATGTGATTCTGTTGGCAAGATCGCAGTTTTAGCCGCCTGTATTCTCTCATCTGTCAAGCTATCGGCTTTGCTACCGACACTACTGTCAGGTAATCTGTGTTTCTTTTTGAGCGCCGCTCTTAAACCTGGCGTGGTGGCATCCGATCCGATTGTCTATCAGTATGACACCACAACGAGGCGAATAAGCGGCCCTGGTTTGTGCAGGATTCAGGTGTAGCGTCTCATATTGCTAACCGATGTCCCGGTGGCTGCCAGGTACAATAGAGTTCATGGCTGGGCCTGGATTGAGACAGTGGGCCAGCGGACCTTTATTTGGCAAATCAAGGATTTGCCGTGCAACCAAGCAGCCCCGCCCAGTGATATGTGTTGCCACGCGAAACGAGGCCGAAACGATCACAGATTGCAATATGCGGCCGTCTATCAGGAGTTCACTACATGGAAATCATACACGGCTTTGGTTACATTTTCTTACAGTATTCGGTATGTCAAAGTCACGTAACAGATCGGCAACACTTCTCAGCAAGCCCTACCTGCTCGCAATGAATCTGATATTCACCTGTCTGTTGGCGGCCTGTCAGTCTCTGCCGAGTGGCAATCAGGAGACGTCACTGAGCGAGGTCCCTCTGGACAACCTCTCCACAGAGACCGTGCAGACCCAACCCCTGGCCGGCAGTGAACAGGTAAAAGCGGAATCGATGCCGGAGGTGGCGGAACAGCTCTCCGAAGTGGTTGCCTCTCTGCCCGACCCGACCCCTGCGCATGCCTGGGACAGAATGCGGCAGAATTTCGCCCTCACCATCCCCAGCAACAGCCGCGTCGGCAAGGAATTGAGCTGGTACCAGAAACATCCGAAATATCTGCAACGTATCCAGGAGCGGGCCGCGCCGTTTCTGTTCTTCATCCTTGAAGAGATCGACAGACGGGATATTCCAGCAGAGATCGCCCTGTTACCGGCCGTTGAGAGCGCCTTTCAACCGTTTGCCTACTCCCCAGGCCGGGCAGCCGGCATCTGGCAGTTCATCCCCTCCACCGGACGCTATTTCGGCCTGAAACAGAACTGGTGGTACGACGGACGCCGGGATGTGGTCAGCTCGACCAACGCCGCACTCGACTACCTGCAGCGCCTCAACAAACAGTTCGACGGTGACTGGGAACTGGCCCTGGCTGCCTATAACTCGGGTGCCGGCACCGTACGCAGCGCCATCAAGCGCAACCGTAAAAAGGGTAAACCGACCGACTACTGGTCGCTGAAGCTGCCGGATGAGACCAGTGCCTATGTACCCCGCCTGCTCGCCCTGGCAAAGATCTTCAAGGACGCGGAAGCCTACGGCATGCCTCTGGACCCGATCGCCGATGAGGCCTACTTCGCCACCGTGGATATCAAATCCCAGCTCGATCTGGCGCTGGCCGCCGAGATGGCGGATCTACCCATTCAGGAGCTCTATCTGCTGAATGCGGGCTTCAACCGCTGGGCCACCGATCCGGACGGCCCGCATAAGCTGACCCTGCCCCTCGACCGGGTAGAACCGTTCAAACAGAAGCTCGCCGCCCTGCCCCAGGAGAAGCGGCTTACCTGGAAACGCTATAAAATCAAGTCGGGCGACTCTCTGAGTGTGATCGCCAGCCGACATGGCACCACCGCCAAACTCATCAGACAGGTCAACAAGCTGCGAGGCAATAAGATTCGCGCCGGCAAACACCTGCTGATTCCGGTCTCGAGCAAAAAGATCGATCACTATGTCTATGCCCAGGACCAGCGCAAGGCGGCGATTCAAAACCGCTCCAGAAAAGGGCTCAAGAAACACTATCGGGTTCAATCCGGGGACAGCCTCTGGACCATCGCCAGAGCGCACAATGTGAGTTACAAAAAGCTCGCCGCCTGGAACGGCATGGCCCCTGGTGACCCGCTTAAAACGGGTCAGACCCTGGTCATCTGGACCGCCCGCAGCCAGACCAGCGCCAGCACCTCCCTGCTGGATCTGCAACCCAGCGGCACCCAAAGCCGACTGCACTACAAAGTCAGACGGGGAGACTCCCTCTCCAGAATCGCTCAAAGATTCAAGGTCTCGGTTGCGGACCTGAAGCGCTGGAACACCATAAAGGGTAAATATCTGCAGCCTGGTCAGCGGATCAAGCTCTACGTGGATGTCACCGAACAGACCCTGTAAGCCGGGCTGAAGCCGATGCGGATTGACCAATAACCCTTGGCAAAAGTGACCAGGGGGATATTGATTCAGATCAAACAATCGCACTTCTTTTTTGACAGCTTACCGCTCCTGCCTGACCATCCCAGATTATAAATCCATGTCAGCAAGAGGGTTTTGATCATGAGTGAGGATTGCCGACTGAGAGACGGGGCTGAACTCAATCTACCCGACGTTGAAAAAATCGCCCTGGCGCTGAAATCCCTATCGGTCTACTCGATGCTGGCCTATGAGCATGACGACGACCCGGAAGAGCTGGATGAGGTGGTACAGGAGGGATTGGATGCGATCAACCGGTTGTTCAACTGCTGACCAATCCTCTGAAAAGATTCACCACGCTTCCAAGCAGATCGAAGAGATCATTCGAGCGTAGCTCGAGTGCCCGATTTTTATAGAACGCCAGATCAATCGAACCATCTTCCAGACGCCGTGGTAACGGATATGGATGGCCAATCATGATTGGGCCTTTGTGCGCCGACGTTGGTCCTGGGTCAGCCCAGCATATCCCCAGTCGGTTGGCTCTATCTCCTGTATGACCACATAGCTTGCCTCCAGCAGAGCACCGAGCGTTGCATCCAGGAGTGAATAGGCCTCTCTGATCATCTGCTGCTTTTCATCCGCGCTGTTGGTGCCTGAAGTGATGAAGATCTCCATCAATGCCGATCTCTGCTGAGTGATGGCGTCACCTCCCACCGACCACTGCTGTGCCGGCAGTGAGCTGATCAGGACCGCTGTTACCGGCAGCGCTTTTCCCAACACCCGATTGATCAGCCCGGTCACCTGCCTCTGAAGCATGGCGCAGGTATCGTTGGATAGGGGCTCACCGCTGTATTGAATCTTGATCACTGGCATGTTGTTTCTCCTTCTGTCCATTTACCAGTCAAGATAGCCCGCTCAAATAGATAAATAAATTGAATCTTTTTTATATTATTCATTTAGGATGCTAATCTATTTATTATGCTCAACAACCTCGATATCGACCTGCTGAGAACCTTCGTCGCCATTGCGGACCTGGGCGGATTTGCCAAAGCCGGACGGCATCTGCACAAGACCCAGTCGGCCATCAGCCTGCAGATGAAGCGCCTGGAGGCGCAGAGTGGCTCGAAACTGTTTCGCAAGGCCGGCCGGCGACAGCTGCTCACCGAACCCGGTGAGTTACTGCTCAACTATGCACGGCGGATTCTTTCACTCAACGATGAGGCCGCCGCCGCACTGAGACCGATTCCCTTACAGGGGCAGATCCGCTTTGGGGTAACCCAGGATTTTGCCGATCGTGGGCTGGCTGCTGTACTGGCCCGGTTTGCCGATCATCACCCGGGGGTACGGCTCGACGTTCGGGTCAATCCGAGTTGTGAACTGAAACAGCAGATCGCCAAGGGCAAACTCGATCTTGCCGTGGCTTTTCAGGAGCGTGGTGATCGGGGTGACTCACTGGGAAAACTCCAGCTCTCCTGGATTGTCCCTGAATCGTACAGTGAGCCCGATGATCAACCTTTGAAGCTGGTCCTGTTCGAACCCCCCTGTGTGTTTCGTGATCGGGTAATCAACGCGCTGGAGAAAGCATCGATGAGCTGGAGAGTCGTCTACACAAGCCCAAGTCTGCCTGGACTTCTGGCTGCCGTGGATGCCGGTTTGGGAGTTACCGCACGTCTCTCCAACAGACATAGAGCCCCTGCCACGGGTCTGCCGAAACTGCAACCGGTGGAACTGGCGGTCTACCGGAATCCTCAAACCACACCTGCCCCACTGGATGCCCTGGAGAAGATCACCAGAGCACACATCCAAAACAATCTTGAGGAGCTTGTTTAGGGCTGGTTTGATAAATCCTGCAAGCAGCAAGCTTAGGGTTGTCGAAGTGTCATTTCAGTGTCGAGTCAGCAACTGACAGACGCCTCCGGCGAGGCGTGGCTGCTCCGTCGCATACAGGTGCTCGGCCAAGTCATAGATCTGCCAGAATTTGAAGTTTTGATCCTCATAGGCATAGAGGGTGGTATACCAACCCTGCTGATCCGCTTCGACACTCAACCTGGCGGCGATACAGTTACGCTCAGGTCCAGGTGTGTTGAGATAACCACTCAGGGTCTGTATATCCCGGATGTATTCGCCGAACACCCGAAACGGCAACATCGACTGCAGTGCGGCCAGATCGTACTCCAGGGGGGTGCCAACCATGGCCTGGTTGAGTTGTTCCTGCCAGTAGTAAATCGCTTTCGGACTGTCCAGGGGATCCTCCACTTCGAAGGGGTGTTCGTCCGGTGTGACAAACACCGAGGTGGTATAGACCTGGGGAATGCCGGCAATGCCCGGATAGGTCAATTCCACCAGATAGGCCGTCCATCCGGTTTCCGGTTTGGCGACGCTGACACGGTAATCCCCATCCTGCGTGGCGTCGATGATGCTTTCACGCCACGCCTGGTCACCCAGAGTCTGCTGGCGAAAGTCCCGGCCATCGGGATTATTCGCCTGCCAGAGTTTAGCCACCAGCGGGGTCTGGTCGCTGCTTACGATCAACTCGCCGGTTGTGCTCAGCTGCCACTCGATGACCGGTCTTGCAACCCCGTTGAGATGCATCTGATTCCAGGCAACCAGTCCCTGGATCATCTCCTCCAGTTTATTCTCAACCGAGTGGTTGGTGTTCGGCACGATACGCTGCAGCGTCTCACCCGGTATGTCATGGATATAGGCTTCCGAGGCATCCGGTAGAAAATACTCGTCACCGGTGGCACTGAGCAACAGATGGGGCATGGTCAGGGCCTGTTTGTAGCTGATCGGGTCGACCAGTTGCTGCAGCAGTTTGCCTTCCGGGGAGCGGATATTCTTCAGGATGCCGTTCTGTTCATAAACTGCCAGGGTATCGGAGTAGAATCCGTAGCTGTTGTAGTGGCGCTCGAACTGATCGGCCAGACGCAGCACATTGAACACTCCAGGCGCCACAGCAACCACCCGGGGATCGATCGCCGCCGTCAGCCAGGCGATGGCGCCATACTTGGAAAAACCGTTGACGATGAAATCATCCACCGCCAGCCCGAGGGAGTCGGCAACAAACGCCTGTGTCGCATCCATGGCACGAACACTGGCCTTGGTCATCGGCAGAAACGCCGACCAGGAGGGGTCACCGGTCTGCATACTTTTTCGCCAGCTGTAGGCGACCAGCGCATCCTCCTCGAGTGGCTGATCCAGCTCCTTGAACTTCAATGGACGGCCAAGCACCTGACTGATGATGACCTGAATAGTGCCAGTTGCTGTCGCCAAAGGTAATAGCTGATCAAAGCTTTCAACAGAAGGTGGTGAATCGGTGGCCCCACCGCCGAGTATGGTCAGATTCACTGTGGTACTGCTTAATTGATGAGGCACGATGACCGTCAGCCAATGCTGCCAAAGTGTCGGTGTCACCTCCTCTTCGGAGCGCCAATTCTGCGAAATCAATTGCAGAGAGTAGACATCATAGGCCTCACCCGGATGCTCTTCGATCAACCGATAGGCGTAGGCCGGATCATCCTGATAGACATAATCTTTAAGTGGCGCCGACGGCTCGGCATGCAGTAACCCGGCAAACAACAGAACCAGGCCGGCGACCAGTGCAGCCCGACGAAAGAGTCCATTCATTTACTACTCCAACAACTATCAGCAACTACAGATACCCACGCCCCTGCCTCGATCAGGGCGGATTAAACAGTGGAAGGTATTCCTCAAACAATCGCAAGCACGTCCATCCGAGACGTATCGGTTATAGAAAGGATTCAGGTTCAAGGGAAGGTGGCGGATCTATCGAGCGCTCCCTGCCTAATACAACATTCCATTGAAGCGTTACAGCTCAGGGCAAAAGCATAAACAGAGTTTTTACCCAGGTCCAGTTGCGGTTAATTAAACGACATACGTTAAGGTCGAAACTGTGAACCCGGAATATGAAAAAAAACAACCATCCGGCAGATGGACTTACTGCAAACTGCTTTCTCGCTCAAAACATGATATAGTGCACGGATTGCGCTTGACCGGTGAGCGCTCATAGCGACTATTAGGATCGCTTGGATTACCTACAGCCGTTCGCTTCTCCCCTTTCGGGAACAGAGCCTCCCGCTTAGTTATCAGATACTTTTCCAGCCGACCGGCTCCCGCCAGCATTGCTGTCGCCGGGAAGGAAGACTCCTCTCTGGAATACCCAAATTTATTGAATGTGGCCACTTGACCCACATGCGTAGCATCAATGGTCAGGCGGTTACGGAGTAGAATTTTTATGTCATTCGATAGTCTCGGTCTGTCGGCCGATCTCCTGCGCGCCGTTGGTGAGCAGGGTTATACAGAACCCACCCCAATTCAACGTAAGGCAATTCCGCTTATCCTGTCAGGTAAAGATGTCATGGCCGGCGCACAGACCGGTACGGGAAAAACCGCCGGTTTCACCCTTCCGCTCCTGCAAAGGCTGGCGGATAGACCGGCCAGCAAAGGCAAACGTCCGGTACGTGCTCTGGTATTGACGCCCACCCGTGAGCTGGCCGCCCAGGTCGGGGAGAGTGTGGATACCTACGGCCGGCATACATCACTGCGCTCCACCGTGATCTTTGGCGGGGTCAAGATCAATCCTCAGATCGCCAAATTGCGCCAGGGTGTCGATATCCTGATCGCCACACCAGGCCGGCTTCTCGATCACGCCTCACAAGGTACAGTCGATCTTTCCCGGGTCGAGATACTGGTGCTGGATGAAGCGGACCGGATGCTGGACATGGGCTTTATCCATGACATACGCAAGGTGCTCGCACTGCTGCCCGTGAATGGCACCAGACAGAACCTGCTCTTCTCAGCAACCTTCTCCAATGAGATCAAGAAACTGGCCGGACAGCTGCTGGATCATCCCGAACTGATCGAGGTCGCGCGGCGAAATACCACCGCTGAGCGCATCAAACAGGTGGTTCACCCTGTCGACAAACGCCGTAAACGGGAGATGCTCAGCCACATGATCGGCTCCGGCAACTGGCGACAGGTACTGGTCTTCACCCGCACCAAGCATGGGGCGAATCGTCTCGCTCAGCAGCTGGAAAGAGACGGCCTTAGCGCCGCGGCGATCCATGGCAACAAAAGCCAGGGTGCACGAACCCGTGCATTGGCCGGTTTCAAGGAAGGCAAGGTTCGGGTGTTGGTGGCAACCGACATTGCGGCCCGCGGCCTGGACATCGACCAGCTCCCCCACGTAGTGAACTACGAGCTACCCAACGTGCCTGAGGATTATGTGCATCGTATCGGTCGTACCGGTCGTGCCGGTAACGAAGGTGAAGCCATCTCCCTGGTCTGCGTCGATGAGCACAAACTGCTGAAGGATATCGAGCGTCTTGTGAAAGGCAGGATTCCACAGGTAATCGTTGAAGGTTATGAACCGGATCCCAGCATTAAAGCGGAACCCATTCAGAAACAGAGAAACAACAATCCTCGCAATACCAGTAGAAAAGCAGCTGGCAGTAACAATCGCTCGAGAGATGGCAAAAAAGCATCAAACGGAAAATCTCATCAATCAGCGACACGAGATAGCAACAAGGATCAGCAGAAGGGTAAGAGCCAGCGTAAACACAACCGGTTTAAAGCGTCCGATCAGGCCGCAAAACCCCGTCGCCATTCTCCGGTAAAACGGAAAAAAGAGACCGCTGCCTTATTGGGCGGCTGAACAGTTGACGGGTAACACCCAGGCCGGTTCACCCAGGCCTGGGTGTGTTTGGTTTTAATTCAGATCGAATCGATCCAGGTTCATGACTTTGTTCCAGGCGGAAACGAAGTCATCCACAAACTTCTTCGCTGAGTCGTCTGCCGCATAGACTTCCGCCAACGCCCGCAGCTCAGAGTTTGAACCGAACACCAGGTCGACCCGGGTGGCGCTCCATCTAACCTCCCCGCTGACACGATCCCGGCCTTCAAACAGATTATCCTCTCCGCTGACCGGCTGCCATTCAGTCTGCATATCCAGCAGATTGACAAAGAAGTCATTGGACAGAACTTCCGGGCGATCGGTCAACAGACCCTGGCTACTCTGCTCGTAGTTGCTGTTGAGGGCCCGCATGCCACCGACCAGTACCGTCATCTCAGGCGGCGTCAGGGTCAATAACTGGGCTTTGTCCAGCAACATCTCTTCAGGTGAAACCGTGTATCTGGCTTTGCGGTAGTTACGGAAACCATCCGCCTCCGGCTCAAGCACGGCCATCGACGCCACATCGGTCTGCTCCTGGGAGGCATCCATCCGCCCTGGGGTGAACGGTACGGTGACCTCATGCCCAGCCCGCCTGGCGGCCTCTTCAACGGCGGCACAACCGGCCAGCACGATCATGTCGGCCATCGACACCGTTTTATCAAACTTACTGCGAACCTCTTCCAGCACACCCAATACCCGACTCAACTGATCCGGCTGATTGACCGGCCAATCCTTCTGTGGCGCCAATCGGATCCGCGCCCCATTGGCGCCACCGCGCATGTCGGAACCACGGAAGGTGGAGGCTGATGCCCAGGCGGTTGTCACCAACTCGGAAATGGAACACTCCGTTTCCAGAATCGCGGCCTTGAGCCGGTCAATATCCTGCTCATCGATCAACTCATGATCGACTGCGGGTATCGGATCCTGCCAGATCAGCTCCTCAGAGGGCACCTCCGCTCCGAGATAACGGCTTCTCGGCCCCATATCCCGGTGGGTCAATTTGAACCAGGCACGGGCGAAGGCATCGGCAAACTCATCAGGATGCTCGTAGAAGCGACGCGAGATCTTCTCATAGTCGGGATCAAATCTGAGCGCCAGATCCGTGGTCAGCATCTTCGGAACATGACGACGCTCCGGATCATGGGCATCCGGCACTGAGCCCTGCCCCGCACCATGTTTGGGTATCCACTGATGAGCACCGGCCGGACTCTTACTCAGTTCCCACTCATAGCCGAACAGGTTCCAGAAAAAATTGTTACTCCACTGGGTCGGTGTGGAGGTCCAGGTGACTTCCAGGCCACTAGTGATGGCATCTCCCGCCTTTCCCGAACCATGACTGCTCTGCCAACCGAACCCCTGAGCTTCGATCGGTGCCGCTTCCGGCTCCGGCCCGACCAGCGCTGCGTCACCGGCACCGTGGGTTTTGCCGAATGTGTGTCCACCGGCAATCAGCGCCACGGTCTCTTCATCATTCATCGCCATACGGGCGAAGGTCTCACGAATGTCCTTGGCCGCCGCCAGCGGATCGGGATTACCGTTTGGACCTTCCGGATTTACATAGATCAATCCCATCTGCACCGCGGCCAGGGGGTTTTCAAGGGCTTCATGATCACCGGCGTAACGCTTGTCCTCCAGCCACTCCTGCTCCGTGCCCCAGTAGATATCCTTCTCCGGCTCCCAGATATCCTCCCGACCACCGGCAAAGCCGAAAGTCTTGAAGCCCATACTTTCCAGGGCAACATTGCCTGCCAGGATCATCAGGTCAGCCCAGGATATCTTGCGTCCATACTTCTGTTTCACCGGCCAGATCAGCCGCCGCGCCTTATCCAGGTTGCCGTTGTCGGGCCAGCTGTTGACCGGGGCAAACCGCTGATTGCCGGTTCCGCCACCGCCGCGGCCATCGCTGGTGCGATAGGTTCCGGCACTGTGCCAGGCCATACGGATAAAGAGCGGGCCATAGTGACCGAAGTCTGCCGGCCACCAATCCTGAGAGTTGGTCATCAGCTCGCGCAGGTCCGCCTTTACAGCCTGCAGATCCAGGCTTTTGAAGGCTTCCGCATAATTGAACTCTTCGCCCAACGGATCAGAATCAGATGAGTGCTGACGAAGGATCTCAAGGCGCAGTTGATTGGGCCACCAGTCACGATTGGTGGTACCGCCGCCCGCGGTATGATGAAAGGGGCATCTATTCTCAGACATAGTCATCTCCATATTCGTTATTCAGGTTTGTATCACCCGGAGTGGGATCACCTGCATTAACTCTATGCCTGATCATTTAATTGATAAAATCGTTTATTACTCTAATTATAATTGTTATTTCCTATTATTATTTTACTCCTCTGATTGGTTTGACTAACTCGTAAAGGATTAAACGCTCACAAGTTGAGAAATCATCTGGAAATCAACCTTGGAATAGGCATATTCAAAGTAGTTCGTATGCATGAGCAACCATCAGTCAGCGCAGGTCGATCAGTCTTCGTAAGGAATACGAAAGGAATGGCGAAAGCCCCCCTAACAGGACAAATATCAAATGCCTTAAGAGTGTTGGTTCTACATGATACTTCCTAGCGATATGGATGCAGGCAAGCGTCCTGAAAAACCGGATTCAGACGAGTATTTAGGTCATCTTGAACTTCTGCGTTGATACACGCTATGAGAACCATCTTCTGTATTATTTGGCCTCATCCCCATGATAAGTTTTATCCCGCATTAACACCGCATTCACAAATCATCAATCAAATGCTTAAGCCGTTTCTTTAATACCTCAGGCGGCGATGACTCTTTTGCCGTCTTCAGACGTTGATTGATCTTGCGTTCCATCTCAGCCCGAGTAAAACAGCTCTTGCAGTGACTCAGGTGGTGTTCAATCTTTGCCAGCGTCTGTTGATCCTCTATTTCTCCATTGATGTAGGCATAGACATGATCAAATGCCTCCAGACAGTCACTGTCGATTATCTCGTGGCTCTTCTTGGAATGGTCATGTGTACTCATCGATTGGACTCCATAAATGAGTCTTGGCTGACTAATCCTGCCTCGATCGCATGCAGCCATAGTTGTTTTTGTAGCAGGGTACGGCCTCGGTTCATGCGTGAGCGGATTGTACCAGGAGAG
Source organism: gamma proteobacterium symbiont of Stewartia floridana (assembly GCA_003676145.1). Lineage (GTDB taxonomy): Bacteria > Pseudomonadota > Gammaproteobacteria > Chromatiales > Chromatiaceae > Thiodiazotropha > Thiodiazotropha taylori. The sequence continues at coordinate 133,707 of NAUB01000015.1, forward strand.
ACACCGAGTATCTCTGCCGCTTCATCGTATGTGAACCCTTCCAGGTTAACCAGTATCACAGTCTCCTGAAATGCATCTGGCAGCGCTTGCAAAGCCCGTATGATTTCATCACCAAGCAGCCCATTGACAAACTCCTTTTCCGGACTGGCCCACCAAGTTAAAAACTCATCCGGCTGCTCGACCAGCAGTGCAGCAACCTCTCCCCCATTGCAACCCTCTGCAATGGCATCATAACTTGGCATTTCCGGGCTGGACTTGGTTTTTCGATACTGGCTGATGAACAGGTTCCTCTGAATACAAAATATCCATGGCCTGAAACGTTCACGATCTTGCAGAAGATGAAGAGACTTCCATGCTTTGGCTACCGCCTCAGCAACTAGATCTTCCGCGTCACTGGCGTTCTTGGTCAGACGGACCGCCATGGAATATAAGGAAGACATACACTCCTCTATACACAGACTGAACCAGGCCTTCAGTTGTTCTTTTTCCGCATCATTGTTCATTGATCGTTCAAAAAAATGGCCGAACTCATACTTGAGTTATAGTGTATTTTAATTAATCGTCTCTCTGCCGACGGGAATCCGGAACGCTCTATTGCGGCACTATAAGCACCCAGCGCCAGATCCTGCATGACACTGGGGCCTAGTGCCTGTTAGCACGAATAGGCTTAAAACGTTAATGTTGACGCTCCTTCACTAACGACCCCCAACATGGCTGTGGAACCTGCCAATTGCGCACCCGAAATCAGGTTATCCGGCTCATATCCGCGTACCTTTGCACAGGGTGGACAGACCAGTATGGAGCCACCACTGTCGATTACATTTTGCATCATATCTGTAACCGGTGGATCCAATGGATTCGGGCGGGCATGTTCTGCAGCACCCTTCCTGGCCCAATCAGCACCGGCACTCACCAAAAACATTGTTACTTGGTAGCCTGAGGCGATTCCACCGTTCGCCACACTCCAAGCAACGGAGGCACGTTCGTCATCACAACCACGAGTCACAATCACTACAAGCTGCTTTTGTTCGTTCATTTTCTCTATCCTCACATTGGTATCAATATTCATTCTGATTGCACCGTGACTAGCTGTGTCTTGTTAGCTAACCGCCGGTGTTGAAAATAGAGACGCAATCAGAGTGGAAATAGGTCCAAAAAAGTTAAAAAAAATGACCTGGCTTGTAAATAACCTTGTATTTCAGAAACTTAAAAAAGCTTGTATTGCGCGAAAGTCTTCCGCACACGCAACCACCATTAGCCATCCCAAACCTGCTGTTAAGTTACAACCATATCTTACAAATCATTTTGGTTTCAGCCTCAATAGAGCAAGAGCTAGCTCATCGTTTATTGTCTTCAACCTTAAGATACGAGAATCAAAATATCTTTATCACGTTAATCTCAAGTAACCACTCAATAGAATCCAGAAATCCAATTTTCCCTAATAGTAACTGTTCATTTTCGTTTAGGTAGTTTGAGGACTCATACGCCAGCAAAGCTGCTGAGATGATCAGAACTACAGACGAATGATGCTTAACCAGTCCATCTGCAAGGTGCGCTTACTTTCTAGAATGGAGTCGTATTTGCCAACGGCCACAGCCCTTCATTGATTGAAGTGGTGTGTTTTTCAGCCCTTGATTCTCTCTGCACAAAGATCAATTACAGAGACAGTCTCATCCAACATTGATTCTTGCTCTTGAGATTCTATTGGCAGATTCTCGGCATCACACCCGACTCTGATGGGATAGGCATTCTGAATGAATGCATTGGCCATCATTCGATGATTTATTGCATACATGAGCAGCCACCGGACGACTGCAAACAATCCCTAATCGGCGACGACTGGAAAGGCCACCAGATGGTCCACATAGAGACGTACACCGATCATCTCTCCCACATCGTGATCATGGTGGCTCTGCACCAGACAGAGCAACTCGGTACCATCCTCAAGCGCCAGGGTGTAGAGATATTCCGCTCCCTGGAATACCTTGTCGACGATTCTGAGCTTGAAATCGCTCTCATCGTCATGCACCACGTCATCGGGGCGTATCAGTAACTCAACCTTCTCACCGGCAGCAGGTTGTTTAACAAACTCCCCATGGATCTTACCCAGCGCTGACTTGATATCACCATCCTGAGTCACCTCCCCGGGGATCATCGCACCCTGCCCGATAAAATCCGCAACGAAGCGATCGTTGGGACGATGGTAGAGGGAGTAACCGTTATCCCACTGGCGTAACCGCCCATCGCCAAGCACACCGATGGCATCGGCCAAGGCAAAGGCCTCCAGCTGATCGTGCGTCACCAGAATGGCGGTAACCTCTTCACGCTTCAGGATATCCCTGACTTCGCGGGCAAGCTGTTCCCGTAACTCCACATCCAGCCCGGAGAAAGGCTCGTCGAGTAACAGGATATCGGGTTGTGGTGCCATCGCCCGTACCAGTGCCACCCGCTGTTGCTGACCACCGGATAGCTGATGGGGATACTTCTTCTGGGTACCGGAGAGACCCACCAGTGTCAGCAGGGATTTGACCCGCTCTCTTCGTTGCGCCTGACTCTGCCCACGCAGTCCGAAGGCGATATTGTCTTCGATATTCAGATGTGGATAGAGGGCAAAATCCTGAAACACCATGCCCACCCGCCGCTTCTCCGGCGCCAGGGTCTCACCGGGGCGGGAGACACAGCGACCATGCAGCAGGATCTCCCCCTTGGCCAGCGGCTCGAAACCTGCAATTGCCCGCAGCAGGCTGGTCTTGCCGCAACCGCTGGGGCCGAGCAGACAGCCGATAACCCCACGTTCCAGTTCGAAACTGACATCATCAACTACAGTCTGACGACCATATTTGACGCTTGCATGTTTGACGTTAAGTTGGTTCGGCATGACGGGACCGGGTAATGGATCGGCTCAATAAAATTACAGGCAGTATACCAACCGCCACAATGGTCAGAGAGGCGTAGGAAGCATCCGCCAGCCGTTCATCTGAAGCCAGCTCATAAGCTCTGACCGCTAGGGTGTTGTAGTTGAAGGGCCTTAGTATCAGGGTAGCCGGCAACTCTTTCAATACATCGACGAAGACCAGTAGCAGGGCGGTCATCAGACTGCCTTTCAGCATCGGCATATGCACCCGGTGAATGATCTCCCTGGAACCCACACCCATGGAGAGGGCAACTTCATCCATGGTCGGCCGGATCTTGCCCAGCCCCGCCTCCACTGTCTGCAGCGAGACGGCGAGAAAGCGCACCAGATAAGCAAAAATCAAAGCCACCAGGGTACCACTGAGCAGCAGGCCCGTGGACCAGCCAAACTGGGCCCGCATCCAATCATCCAGCGCATTGTCGAAGGCGGCAAACGGGATCATCACGCCGATGGCAATGACGGTACCGGGTATGGCGTAGCCCATACCGGCGGTTCGTACTGCCAGCACCACCGGCCAACTGCCGTATTGGCGTTTACCGTAACTGAGAAACAGCGCCAGCAGCAGGGCCAGGCCCGAAGCCGACGCGGCGAGTGCCAGACTGTGAGTGATCAGACTCAGAAACCGTCCATCCAGGCTCTCCTCGGCGGTGGTCAATGCCCACCAGAGCAGTTGGCCTGCAGGCAGCAAAAAGCCGAAAAACAGGGCGCCGAAGCAGATCATGAAGGCCATAAAGGATTGCAGGCGGGTCAATTGAAAACGCGTCAATGACTGGTGTCGTTGGGTGGTGTGGTGGTAGCGGGCCTGCCTGCGGGAGCCCTTCTCAATCAGGATCAGGGTGAATACCACCAGCAGCAACATGGCAGAGAGCTGGGCCGCTGCCGCCGCGTTGTTCAATCCGTACCAGGTACGAAATATCCCGGTGGTAAAGGTCGACACACCAAAGTACTGCACGGTGCCGTAATCGGCCAAGGTCTCCATCAACGCCAGCGAGAGACCGGCCACTATGGCGGGTCTCGCCAGTGGCAGGGCGACCATGAAAAAGGTCCGCCAGGGACCATTGCCGAGGGTTCTGCTGACATCCAGCACACAGATCGACTGCCCCATGAAGGCCGCCCTGGAGAGCAGATAGACATAGGGATAGAGCACCAGCGCCAGCATCAGTGCGGCACCCTCTATGGAGCGGATCTCTGGAAACCAGTAGTCTCCATAGCCCCAGCCAGTGAGCTCTCTGAGCAGGGTCTGTACCGGGCCGGCAAAATCGAACAACCCGGTATAGGTATAGGCGATGATATAGGCCGGTATGGCCATTGGCAGCAGCAGCGCCCACTCGAACAGCCAGCGACCGGGAAACTGGCACATACTGGTAAGCCAGGCGGTACTGACGCCGAGCAGCAATACACCGATCGCAACACCAACCATCAACAGCAGGGAGTTGATCACATAGTCCTGAAGCACTGTGGCCGCCAGATGCTCCCAGACCTCGCCCGCCGGCTCGAACAGATAGCCGAGCACCACCAACACCGGCACCGCCAGCAGCAGCGCAATGCTGATCACGCCCAGGCTCCAGCCATTGGTGCGGAACGGCAGACGTGACAGCAGCCGCTTGTCAGAAACCAGCTGCATAACAACCTGCCTGACCAACAGCCAGGGAGTGACCACCGGCAGAGCCACTCAAGCCGACCGGTGACACCCTGTTGACCTTCTCAACACCCAACTACCTACCCCACGAAAAACCAACCAAAGATCGGCTAATCATGCCAGTTATTTCCAACCGGCGCGATCCATCAGTTTCAGCGCTTCAGGATTCAGCTCACCCAGACGACTCAGATTGATGCCATCCATGCTGAACTTGCCCCAGGCCTGCAAGGTCTCTCCCGCTGCCACATCACTGCGAACCGGATACTCACCATTGGTCTCTGCATACCATGCCTGAGCGGACTCTCCGACCAGAAACTCGAGCAGTTTGATCGCTGCCTGTTTGTGTTTGGCGGTTTTGATCAGGGCCGCACCACTGATATTCACATGCGCCCCGCGTCCAGCCTGGTTGGGCCAGAAGACACCCATCTTCTCAGCAGCCTGACGTTGCGCCTGATCCTTCGACTTCAACATTCCCGCCAGATAGTAGGTGTTGGCCACCGCAATATCACACAGGCCTGCAGCGGCCGCTTTGATCTGATCCCGGTCGCCACCTTTGGGGGGACGGGCAAATTGTTTGACGAATGATTTGGCCCAGGTCTCGGTCGCTTCAACACCGTTTGCCTCGATCATCGAGGCGACCAGAGATTGGTTATAGATATTACCTGAGGAGCGGATGCAGATCCGACCCTTCCACTGGGGATCGATCAGCGCCTCATAGGAGGAGAGTGTTGACGGATCCACCTTGCCTTTGACGTAGAGTATCGGTCTTGCACGCAAGGAGAGACCAAACCAGTGGCCGTCTGGATCCCGATAGTTACTGGGTACGAGTTTGTTCAACAGCTCAGATTCAACGGCCTGAGTCACACCGGCCGCTTTGGCCCGATGCAGACGACCGGCGTCGGTGGTGATCAGCAGATCGGCCGGGGTATTGCGTCCCTCACTCTGCAGCCGCTGCAGCAGAGCATCCGCCTTGCCGGTCACCAGGTTGACCTCGATGCCTGTCTCTTGAGTAAACCTGTCTAATAGTGGTTTGATAAGTTTCTCTTTACGTGCAGAGTAGAGGTTAACCTCATCTGCGTTGGCCACCACAGGCAGCAGCAGACTCAGCACCAGAGGAGCGAGTATGAATTTGGATAGAATTGACACGATAATGTCTCCTTTCAGAGTAGATTTGAATGATATTTGCAAATGATAACGATTTTCATTTTAGTTCGCAACACCCTAAATAAGACAATCACCGCATAACGGCGTTGAGGATCGGCAGAGAAGCATGAAAAAGCGAGAAAAACGCAACGGCCTGACCCTGGTTCACACCGGGAACGGAAAAGGTAAATCATCCAGTGCCTTCGGTATGGTGTTTCGCGCAGCCGGTTGGGACATGAAGGTCCTGGTGGTTCAATTCATCAAGGGCAAGTGGAAGACCGGTGAACAGCAGGCCGCCTCCCGGTTTGACAATATCGAGTGGCACGCCCTGGGTGACGGCTTTACCTGGGATACCAACAATCCCGAACAGGACCAGCAGACGAGCCGGTCGATCTGGTCGTTCTGCCAACAGAAGATCCTCTCTGAAGGCTATGACCTGGTGGTGCTGGATGAGATCAACTACTGCTGCAGTTATGGTTGGCTGACAGGCAAGGAGGTCGCCGATTTCATCAAACAGTCAAAACCCGATTGGATGCATCTGGTACTGACCGGTCGGCAAGCACCGGATGAGTTGATTGAAATTGCTGACACAGTGACCGAGATGAAGCTGGTCAAACACGCCTTCGAGCAGGGAATCACAGCGGAACAGGGGGTCGAGTTTTAGCATCATTCGGTGGGGCATGGCCCCACCAAAATCTCTGATTCCCCCAAGCTTGAGCCGGTCGTAATATCAATAGACAGGTCCGGATTAGCGACTCAATTCCCATCAAGAACCCGGCCGATCCCACCAAGCACGGAGCCTTCACCCTTGTCGGAACCTCCGGAAGAAGGCGCGTTGGCCAATATACGATCCGCCATGCGCGAGAAGGGCAGGCTCTGCAACCAGACTCTGCCATGCCCCTTGAGGGTCGCAAGAAACAGCCCTTCCCCACCGAATACCATCGACTTCAGATTACCGGCACGCTGGATGTCATAGTCGATGCCATCGGTGAATCCCACCAGACAGCCTGTATCCACCCGCAAGGTCTCGCCATTGAGTTGTTTCTCAACGATCGTTCCCCCTGCCTGAATGAACGCCATGCCGTCACCCTCCAGGGTCTGCAGAATGAAACCCTCGCCACCAAACAGGCCGGTGCCAATCCGCCGGTTGAAAGCGATGTCCACCTTGGTGCCCAGAGCGGCGCAGAGAAACGCATCTTTCTGGCAGGTCACCTTCTCACCCAGCTTAGCCATATCCAGCGGAACGATATTGCCTGGATAGGGCGCCGAAAAAGCCACCCGCTGCTTGCCAGATCCCCGGTTGGTAAAGTGGGTGGTGAATATGGATTCACCGGTGAACACCCGCTTGCCCGCAGAAAACAGCTTACCCATAAAGCCCTCATCCGGGTTGGAGCCATCACCCATTTTGGTCTCGAAATCGACACCCTCCTCCAGATAGGTCATCGCACCCGCTTCAGCAATCACCGTCTCTCCCGGATCGAGTTCCACCTCGACCAGTTGCATCTCCGAACCCAGAATCTCATAGTCAACTTCGTGACAGCGCATTGGCAAAGCTCCCGTTATTATTTGAGGTTCAAAATCAGTTGCTTTGATGAATCCACGAATTACCCTCCTGGAGAATCAATCTAAGCATCCCTATATCATAGTCAGCGACTTTGTTTACTTGTAATCCTTAAGCCACACTTTATAAAGCATTGTTATGGAACAACCGCAAGAAATGTGTGACAAATGACGGCAGAGCCTTTAAAAAGTTGCCATTATCAACATGGCAGGGTTAACAAACCCTAACCAACTGCACTACCCAATGACAAAAATTAACAGATCGGATTCAGCAAATAGTGAATACTCAACCTCTGAGACCATGCATAAATCAGAAGCTGTCATGACGCACCATCGCACACTGAGCTGGCTAGTCCTCGCGGCTACCACGCTGACGCTGGAACTCGCGGCACTCTATTTCCAGCATGTCATGTCACTTGAACCCTGTGTTTTATGCATCTATCAGCGAGTCGCCGTTGGCATACTCTTCACTGCTTTTCTGTTCGGCGCCATTGCTCCCCATATTTCAATTCTGCGCTGGTTCAGCTATCTGATCTGGTCTGCGGGGGCACTCTGGGGTCTCTATCTGGCATTTAAGCAATCCGGGCTTCAGCTGGGTATCATTCCACCATCCATGAGCTGTGATGTGAATGCCAAATTCCCGGAGTGGCTGAAACTTGACGAATGGTTTCCCGCCATCTTCCAGCCTTCGGGTTTCTGTGATGACGTCCAGTGGCAGTTCATCGGCCTGAGCATGGCACAGTGGATGATCGTCATCATGTCAGGCTATCTGCTGTTGCTGTCGCTGTACATCTATTTGGATATACGCGCCAGAATCAGCAGGTCCTAGGGCCTGTTAAGAGGAATCCAATACGCCCTGCTGGGCGCAAAAACAGTCCCAGCTCCAAATGGTACATGCTTAAACGTTGTGTTTGGTGGGGCATGGCCCCACCAAAACCCTTGGATAAAACTCGATGCAATGAGTTTTTGTGCTTATCTAAGGGCTATTGGATTCGTGCTGACAGGCCCTTGCTGAACATTCAGCAATCTTTCAACTGTTCGCTACCGACATAGGCTTTGTAAAACTGCAAGGCAGCCCGCCCGCTCTTGGAGCCTCCTCTCGCCATGGCAAAATGTTTGGCCGCTTCATGAAGCCTCTCTCGATCGCCGCTGTAATCCTTGAAATAGTGATCGACAATCGCCAGGTAACCCTGCCAATTGACTGGATAGAAAGAGAGCCATAAACCGAACCGATCGGAAAGAGCCAGCTTCTCCTCCACCGTATCGCCCAGGTGGAGATCCCGCCCCACCAACACCGCATCCTGGTTGTCCTGCATCGATTCCGGCAACAGATGGCGGCGATTCGAGGTGGCATAGATCAATATATTGTCCGGCGGCGCCTCAATCGAACCTTCGAGCACGCTCTTCAACGCCCGGTAGGAGGCTTCACCCTGCTCAAATGTCATATCATCACAAAACACGATGAACTTCTGTGGCAGATCCCTGATCTCATCGACGATCTCCGGCAGCTCCACCAGATCGTTTCGATCCACTTGAATCAACCGCAATCCCTGGCGCCAATAGTTGTTCAGCAGCGCTTTGATCAGTGAGGATTTACCGGTACCGCGAGCGCCCCAGAGCAGAGCGTTGTTGGCCCCTGCAGCGTTGAGAAACCGTTCGGTATTATCAATCAACTGGCGTTTCTGCTCATTGATACCAACCAGTTGGGAGAGCATGATCGGATCGATACGCTCAATCCCTCGCAGATAGCCTTTGCGTGGACGCCAGACAGCGGCATTGATCTTCTGCCAGTCAATCGACATGATTCAGTCACCTTAAGTTATGCAAGGGTTGTTTCAACCGATCCTTTTTTCTAGGGCCTGTTAACACTAATCCATGACACCGGCTGTTGGCCGGTGCCTTCATCAAAGCTTCACATTCCACAGGTTAGAATTCAACTCCAGCCGAAGATTTACGACAGGTAGAGAGACTTCACCAACCCGTTTGAACGATTATGAAATGGCTCTACTTATCCATCGGCTCACTCTCCATCGTGAGTGGTCTGATCACCTTTCTGCTACCGCTACCCATCGGTGTGCCACTGCTGTTGATCGGCACACCGATCATCATGCGCCACTCCCCAACCGGTAGACGCTGGATCATGCGTCTGCTGAGGAGATTTCCAGCACTGCGGAAACGCATCAAGGAGCAGGAGGCAAGCATCGCCAAACGTCTGGATAAGGATCAATCCTGATGACGCCTATGCTCAGTTGTTACTGATCAGCCACCACAACGCAGTTTCGCCCTTTCGCCTTGGCCTCGTAGAGTGCGTAGTCAGTGCGCTTCAGACAGTTGCCCAGCACCTCACCGGGTTGATAGAGGGAGACACCGAAACTGGCGGTTACCTGCAACTGTTTATCAATCATTGTCATCGGGCTGGCAGACAGGTCATCACACAGTCGTTGCGCCAGCAGTCTGGCTTCCGCCAGTTGGGTTTCAGGGCAGAGAATCATAAACTCCTCACCACCCCAGCGACCCAGCTCATCCGCTTCACGAATCCGGCTCTTCAGTAGTTTAACGATATACGTCAATACCTGATCGCCGATATCATGACCGTAGTTGTCGTTGATCTGCTTGAAGTGATCCACATCCAGCAGGATGATGCAGAAGCTCTCTGAACCCCGTTCGGTCTGGGAGACCACTTGATCCAGACGCCGGGTCATGGCGCGGCGATTGAGCGAGTTGGTCAAATAATCGATGCGCGAAGTCTCTTCCAGCATCTGTTCGACGTGCTTTCTTTCAGCGATCTCCTTCAACAGCTTCTGATTGGTCTGCACCAGTTCCATAGTGCGGTTCTCGACCCGCTCCTCCAGATCATCATGGGCGCTGCGAAGTGCTATCTGGTTGGCCTCGATCTGCTGTTGTTTGACCTCCAGTCTTGCCGACATCAAGTCAAAAGCGCGCGCCAGCTGATCGATTTCATCGCCATTGGCCTGATTACCCTTTGCCTGATTATCGGGGGCTATCCTGGCGAAACGGGTGGTCAGATGGCTGATACGACGGGTGAAGTTTTGTGACAAGAGCCGGCTGAATATCATCGCCAATATCACTGACAGTGCCAGTGATAAAAAGCCGGCGAGTCGAATCTGTTCGAATTTCTTCTTAACCTCATCCGCACGCATATCGATGCCGATCAGATAGTCATCGTTACCCGCCTCTATCGGAGAGTAGCCGGATAGAAAGACCCCCCAACGATCCTCTACCAGCTCCTGGTCAACCGAGGGGCGAAGAAAACCTTCCATCAGGGTATCGATATCAGGCTCATAGATTTCCCCCGGTAAGGCCGGCTCCTGCATATCCGAATCAACCACGAAGGCCGCCTTGTCACCCACCTTTCTCATGACGTAGATAAAGGCGATATCCGGATTGGTTTTCACATAACTGCGCAGTTGATTGACGTACAACTGATAGTTGGGCGAGGCCATATCCTTCTCTTCCCTGATCTGATCCAGTTGTGCATCCCGCAAACCGCTGCTGATCAGGGAAGCACTATTCATCAGGCGCGACTGCAGGGCATGCATCAGGTTTTCGATGGCACTGTGATAGAAGTAGCTGCCGACACTTCCTGAAACCAGAATAATGGCAGCGAAGTGACTTAGAAACAGCTTGGTCTGGATGGTGAATCTCATAGGGAAAGGTTCTTAAAATCTGTTGCTAGTGGGCCACGCGGTAAATAATGTAACGATCAGAGGCCATCTGATGAGCCAAGGCAAGGCGTACTGCGCCGGGAATGGCATGCCCTTTCCAAGCA